>JBBPID010000143.1:0-5850 GCA_038040505.1 Acidobacteriota bacterium
GTGGCGAAGAGCGC
Source organism: Acidobacteriota bacterium (assembly GCA_038040505.1). Classification (GTDB taxonomy): domain Bacteria; phylum Acidobacteriota; class Blastocatellia; order Pyrinomonadales; family Pyrinomonadaceae; genus UBA11740. The sequence continues at coordinate 15 of JBBPID010000143.1, forward strand.
GGTCATATCGTCGCGTCCGTTACCAAGAAGGGCCGCATCACTCGGGTTAGTTGCCCAATTTGCGGTTCGCGAGTTCCCTACAAGAGCGGCACCACGCGACGCGCTTCGAACAAAGCTGGTGAGCCCTACGATCAGGCACGTACTTATCGCCGGGGCCAGACCTTAATGCATCCGAAATTTGGCGAAGGTGAAGTGACGGCGATTATCGAGCCGCGCAAGATTGACGTGCTCTTTGCGGATCGCATGCGTCGCCTGATTCACTCGCATGTTTAAGCGGTGAATTTTCGCCATAGGGCAAGCCAGAGTAGTCCCCCCGGTTTTAGAGTTAGAGTCAGAGCAAGCGGAGATCGAGATGGAAAGCCAAGCGCGAACTAAGGCAGTACCTGCCCGGGAGCATCGGAGCATCAACTGGGGGCTCGGAGTTTTTTTGACAGTCTTTCACCTCGGAGCGGTAACGGCGCTCTTCTTCTGGAGTTGGCAGGCGATCGTGGTTGCAGTGGTGCTCTACTGGGTTGCCGGCAGTCTGGGAATCGGGATGGGTTATCACCGTCTGCTGACGCATCGGGGTTACAAGGTTCCCAAACTAGTCGAGTACTTTCTGGCAACTTGCGGTTCGCTGGCGCTGGAAGGCGGTCCGATTCAGTGGGCGGCAACTCATCGGATTCATCATGCCCACACTGACAAAGTCGGCGACCCGCACACTCCGCGAGATGGTCGCTGGTGGTCTCACGTAGGTTGGGTTTTGGTCGGCTCGGCGCAACATGTTGATCAAGCCACCCTCAATCGGTACGTTCCGGACCTGGCCAAGGATCGGTTCTACGTCTGGCTTGACCGTCTCTACTTTTTGCCGCTGGTGATTTTGACCTTGGCGCTCTTGTGGTTCGGCGGCTGGAGCGTGATGCTTTGGGGCATCTTCGTGCGCGTGACCCTGGCGCTGCACGCGACCTGGCTGGTAAATTCGGCCACACACTTGTGGGGCCGGAAGCGTTTTGAAACCGGTGACGACTCGCGCAACAGTTGGTGGGTGGCCCTCCTGACGTTCGGAGAAGGCTGGCACAATAATCACCACGCGCACCCGACCTCAGCTCGTCATGGGCTTAAGTGGTACGAACTTGACGCCAATTGGTGGGGCATTCGCACCCTGCAGTTCCTGGGACTGGCGCGCTCAATCAAACGTGTTCGCTTTAATAAGCCGAGGACGATGTGGCAGCTGATCAGCGGAGAGCGGGGAAGAAAACGCTCGTTGCGCGGGGCTTAGAAGCGAACCTCAGCGGTTAAGAAGCAAGGGGTGTTAGATTGCCAAAAATAATCTGGTCCTGTCCAAACTGCGGCACGGTCCTGCCGGTTTGGAAAATGAAATGCTCCAATTGCCGCCGGGCGGCTCTCAGTTGGTTGCACATAGTTATGGGCGTCGTCGTAGTTTTGCCGGCAGTCTTCTTACTGCTCAAATTCATATAAAGGGGTGCGGAAAATGGCAGCAAGAAACAAATCCAGTAACGCAAAGGCCAGTAACGCTAAGGCCGGCGCGGTCGAACCAACCGAGCTTTGGCCGGGCATTGATTCACATTTTCGCTTGATCATCGTGGCTGCTTTGAGAAGCAAGCAACTGATGAGGGGCGCCATGGCCAGAATCGAAGCCGATCCGCTCAGAAAGAAAAATACGAGCGTGGCCCTCGAAGAAGTCAAACAAGGTTTGGTTTCGTTCGGAACTATTTCGGTTTAGAGTAGCGTAGCGTTTCAGAGTGCCGACTTCAGTCGGGCTTTGTTCCCTCTCACTGGGAGAGGGTTAGGGAAAGGCCGCTTTAAGCGTTTTGCGGGGAGCGCGGACTGTCCCAGCTCTGTAATGATCTTTGTGTACTTTGAGTCTTGGTGTGGATGGGGTCAGGGCTTCAATCACCACCAAGACTCAAAAAACATAAAGGATTTCAAATTAGAGGTCGACAATAATGAACGGGCTGCGAGTCTATACAAATCCGCAAAGTCACGAGACGCCGGGAGGCTACAACATTTTCTATTGCCGGCGAGAAGACGGTCCCTTCTATCGCTGGAGCTACGCCGAGGAATTGAAACAGTGGCGCGTCGCGCGCGTGCGCACGGCCGACTTGTCGCCCAGCGCCCTTTGCATGACGAATTGGAAAGTCGTCCCGGATTCACTGCGCGTCAGCATGGTCGACCATTACCAGGATTAACGTGGCACGGGCATCTTGCCCGTGAATGTTGAGAAGACGTTTCGTTCCTTTTTGAAAGCAAACTAAGGAGAATCTAATTGGCCAGAGAAGACTTAATCCCCGCAGAGGGCACGATTATCGATAAGCAGCCCAACGCATTTTTCAAAGTCCAGCTGGACAACAGCACCCACGTCGTGTTGGCCGCAATTTCCGGCAAGATGCGCAAGCATCGTATCCGCATCCTGGTCGGCGACCGGGTCAGCGTGGAAATGTCGCCCTACGATCTCAGCCGCGGCCGCATCACCTACCGGTACCGCTAACCATCGGTTTCTAAAGTTCTGCCTCTCCCACTGGGAGAGGGTCGGGGGTGAGGGCCTAGGGCTTACTGGGGAAAGTTGGGGTGCGGCTACGCCGCCGACTTAAGACACCCAAAGCACTGACAAGTCAGCGCACTCCAAAGTAGTCAGCACTTTCACGATCCAAACGATCCACGAAACAATATGAATCAGACCTCAAGCGTTCTGCTTAGTGCGGGTTCGTGTGTCTTCGTGGATCCTTTTTCCGTCTCCCTCCTGCTAATCCTGTAAATCCTGTCAATATTTTTGGCCCGCTAAAATTCTCACCGAATCTTCCGCACGCTTTCACAGAACACGGTGCCATCATGGCGGCAAATGTTCTCAACAGCGAACGCGCCGTTCAAGCCAGTGTTCGAGTGGTGCCGGCCTTTGTGCGCTTGCGGCGGTTGCTGACTTCAAATGCTGAGTTGGCCCACAAGCTGGATGAGTTGGAAGGGAAGTACGATCGCCAGTTCAGAGTCGTGTTCGACGCGGCTTTCGCTCCCAGCCCGGAAAAAAGTAGCGCGGGTTCTGCTTACTACGCCCAGCCCACCGCCCACTTCTTCTGCGCCTTTGTTGCACGATATGCGGGCTGGGCTCTTATTGGCTCTCAGCCTAACTCCTTTAGAACAACCGATTCATCTCTATCAGTCAGACGGCATACAGCTTGTTGTCCCTTTCATCAAGGAGACAATTTCAGAATGACAACAATTAAATACAACGGAAAAATCGGAAGAGCTATCTTTGCTTTCTCTTTAATGCTGGGAATCGGATTGATCATGAGCACTACTGCTCAAGCGCAGGATCGTAGGATTTGGCAAGAGCGAAACCGGAACCAGAATGGCGGCTATAACAACGGCAATCAGATGGCGCGGAACCAGGGATACCAGGCCGGCATCCAAACTGGCGCCAGTGATGCTCAACGTAGGCAGGGCTACAGCCCGCAGCGTTCACACTATTACAGGGATGCCAACTCACAGGCTTTTCGCAATGGCTTTGTGCAGGGCTATGACGCAGGTTTCCGCCAATATAGTGGCTACAACAACGGCACCTACAACAATGGCGGCTATAGAAACGACGGCACCTACAATAACGGCGGCTATAACAACGACGGCTACAACAACGGCACCTATAACAATGGTGGTTACAACAACGGCAACCAGGTGGCGCTGAACCAGGGATACCAGGTCGGCATCCAAACTGGCGCCAGTGATGCTCAACGTGGGCAGAGCTACAACCCGCAGCGTTCACGCTATTTCAGAGAAGCTTCATCACAGGCTTTTCGAGATGGCTTCGTGCGGGGCTATGACGCAGGCTTTCGCCAGTATGGTGGTTACAACAACAACGGTGGCTACCAACGAGGCAATAACGGCGGCGTACTCGGCAACATTCTCGGCGGAATCCTTCGACCTTGACGACTAGTTTCAGAAGCCCGACCGTGACGGAGGGCTCGATTCTTCAACGCCTAGTGCGTTTACTTTGAAGATGCCGCGATTAACCCTCGCGGCATTTTTGTTTTTGGAGCGCGGTTCCGCCGCGTCGGGATTGCGCGCTGTTCTCCCTCTCCCTTTGGGAGAGGGTTGGGGTGAGGGCGTACGGCTTCTCGAGAACTTTTTATTATTTCGCCCCTGAGGCTCTGATTCGATGAGCGGCCTGTTCTTGCAACTTTCATTACTTTCGCGTTCCAAGCCTTTCCTCTATCATGCGCCGCTACAATGCGCGTCTGGAGGAGTCACAATGAAGAATTCAAGGGTCATTCCGGCCGAAAGAATCGAAAAGGCAATCCTCTATATTCGTGGTGAGAAAGTGATGTTGGACTCGGATCTGGCGTCCCTCTACGGCGTGACAACAGCGCGTCTCAACCAACAGGTGACTCGCAACATCGAAAGATTCCCAGCAGACTTCATGTTCGAATTGAGCAAGGAAGAGTTCAAGAGTTTGATGTTGCAAATTGCAACATCAAAGAAAGGGCGAGGCGGTAGGCGCAAGCTTCCTCGCGTCTTCACCGAACACGGCGCAATCATGGCGGCAAACGTCCTCAATAGCGAACGGGCGGTTCAAGCCAGTGTCCAAGTGGTTCGGGCCTTTGTGCGCTTGCGCCAGATGCTGACATCAAACAGTGCGTTGGCGCGCAAGCTGGATGAATTGGAAGGCAAATATGATCGCCAGTTCAGGGTCGTGTTCGACGCGATAAGACAACTGATGTCGCCGCCGGTTACCGTTGGGAAACAAATCGGCTTTCGCTCCCAGCCGAAAAAATAGCGCGCGTTCTGCGTGCTTCCCATGGCTCACCACCGGCCAAACCCTGCCCAAGCTGCAATTAGGAAATTGTAGATTTGATGTGTTCACTCTCGTTTTCCAGGAGTGATAGATGTGACCGGATTTGGGAGTATCATGAGTCACGCAGATCGTTAACGGCGTTGTTATGGTTCATGACGCATAAGTAGTAGTTGGGCGACATCGTTCTCGCTGAGGATACAGAAAATGCGTAACCCGTTGGACCGGAGCGGCGGGGGTCACTAGATTTCGAATTTCGAATTGCGGATTGATTCCGAGCCGCCTGGTGAACTCTGACGTGCGACAGCTTTCGTTGTCCAAATTGAAAAATCAAAGAGAGAAGCTTCTATGAATTGTCAGGTTGTGACCAAAACGGCCAGCGCGCAGCCGCTCGCCGTGGTCCGGCGGCACGGGTTCAGTCGAGACATTGGCCGCATCTGGAAGCCGGCGCTTGATCTCGTCTGGGAGTTCCTCCGCCGCCATGAGGGCCTGCGAGTCGACGGGCATAATTGCTTCCTCTACCATCATCCCGCTCATCGTGAAGTAGCGATGAACATTGACTTCGGCGTTCAGGTCATTCGGCCCTTTGAGGGTGAAGGCGAGGTAATCTGTACAGAGACGCCCGCAGGCGAGGTCGCCATGACCACTCATGTTGGTAGCTATGACAAACTCGGTGCCGCACATGACGCGATTCATTCGTGGCGAGCGGCGACCGGTCGCGCCTTCGGCGGATACTCGTGGGAAATCTACGGCGATTGGACCGACGACACGACGAAGCTCGAGACACAGGTCGTTTACTTACTGAGTTGATTGAATTCGCGCCGCGCCCGGTCCACTCAGACGTTGATATGGCTGACAGTCGTCAAGCGGCGATAGTGATCCTGGGCACTCGAGTTCGAGTGGTTGCTGCTCACCGTGGTCGTGGCAGTGACAGAGGCGGGACCAGTATTAGCGACGGTTGATCAAGCTGATATTCGTGGGTTGGTTACCACCAGACTTTTGTACGTCGCGGAGCTGCTTCGCTCTATGCTCGAGTGTGGTGCTCATCACACCACT
>JBBPID010000041.1:0-43175 GCA_038040505.1 Acidobacteriota bacterium
ATGATGGTCGAGCCCCGATACTTTTCTTCCCGATATTTTCCATTCGCGGCAATGCGCGCGGCGGCGGCCAGGCCTTTCGCGTCAAAGGTTCCATGGGCAATCGCGACGGTCTCAAGCCTGGTCGTGTTCGGGGTGGGATAGACGTAACGAACACCCAACACTACGCGGTCGAATGTTCGCGGGTCGATGCCGGTACGAGTCTTGAACTTGTCAATTTCTGAATTCGCCTGAGCGAGTTTGGCCTGATCGCCGGCAAGGATGCGGGGCAAGGTCTCGTTCAGCATGCGCCTCACATCAACCAGCATCACCGCGTCCGAGGCGGGCAAATAACTAAGCGCGTTTGGCGCCGCCGCCGCACGTGGAGAGCGCGTCTGCGTCCTTCCATTAAAAGCTAAACCCAGGCTCGCAAAGACCAGCGTGACAAATATCGAAGCTCCGATAACTTTTTTGCTTTTGTTCACTATCAACCTCTTTCCGAAATCTCTCTTTTTCTGCTCTACATCCGTATGAAGACGGCGTGGCAGTCCGATGCGTTAACAAACCAGCATGGTTGGCCGTGTCAGCCTATCTCCATTCCTCCCTTTGGGAGAAGGGTTGGGGATGAGGGCTTAGAACGGCGATGTAACACTCTCAACGTCATGATAAAAAGGACTTCACGAGCTAAGCCCTCACCCCAACCCTCTCCCAAAAGGGAGAGGGAGTATCCGCTCTAAACCCGTTCCAGCAACAAGGCGATCCCCATGCCGCCGCTGATGCAGAGCGTGGCCAGTCCGCGCTTAGCCTGTTGCTGCTTTAACTGGTGCAACAGCGTGGTAGTAATCCGCACGCCGGTGCAGCCGATCGGGTGGCCCAGGGCGATCGCGCCGCCATTCACGTTCAAACGATCCGAATCGAATTGCAACTCGCGGTCGCAGGCGATCACCTGGGCTGCAAACGCTTCGTTGAGCTCAATCAGATCGATGTCCGTAAGCGAGAGCTGCTGGCGCTCCAACAGCGCGCGCACTGCCGGCACCGGGCCGATGCCCATGATCTCGGGTGGAACGCCGACGATTTCATAATCAACAATCCGCGCCAGTGGATCAGCGCCGGATTCCTTGAGGGCCTTCTCGCTCAAAACCGTGACGGCCGCCGCGCCATCAGTGATGCCCGACGAATTACCCGCGGTCACCGTGCCGTCTTTGCTGAAGACCGGCGCCAGCTTTTGCAGGTCTTCGATCTTCGTTCGCGCGCGCACGTGTTCGTCGGTGGCGAACAACTTTGTATCGCCTTTCCCCTCTCCCTTTGGGAGAGGGTTAGGGTGAGGGCCTACGGCAGCCTTAGCCTCGACCCTCACCCCAGCCCTCTCCCAAGGGGAGAGGGAGTTTTTGAGCTCAAGCGGAAGAATCTCATCTGCAAAGTTACCGGCCACAATTGCCGCTGCAGCTCGCTGTTGTGAGCGCAAAGCGTACTCGTCCTGTTCGTCGCGCGAAATTTCGTATTGGCTCGCCAGCTTTTCCGCCGTCTCGCCCATTATCAAACCCGAGAGTGGATCGTTGAAGCCGTCGCGATACATTCCGTCCACCAGTTCGGTGTGACCCATGCGCATTCCCCAGCGCGCGCCTTCGGCAAAGTAAGGAACCCGCGACATGCTTTCCGTGCCGCCGGCCAGCACCACGTCGGCACGCCCGAGCAGGATTTTTTCGGCCGCCAGAATGATCGCGCGCAGTCCGGATCCGCAGGCTTGATTGACCGTGAAAGCCGGAACGCGGTCAGGCACCCCGGCGCGATACGTGATTTGCCGGGCGACGTTGGGACCGCCGCCAGCCTGTCGCGCGCAACCCCAGATCGAATCGTCGACCTGGCTGGGCTGAATATCGGCGCGCCGCAAGCTTTCCTGGGCGACTGCAACGCCCAGATCAGCCGCCGTCCAGCCGGCCAGCGAGCCGCCAAAGCGGCCAATTGGAGTCCGCACAGCGCCGGTTAGATAAACTGAACTCATGCAAAAAACCTTACTTTCGCGAATCAGAGTCTGCTGCTAAGCTCTCGAAAAAATGCGTCGACAAACTCAATGTAAATTTGTCGATGAAACATTCAGATTCCCCTCCCTTTGGGAGGGGTCAGGGGAGGGACGAAGTTACTGAGGCTCTAAACAAGTAAGCTCGCGGGCGGGCTCAGCCCGCCCGCAGTGCGTGGCTGGGTTGTCGCTTTAGCTGCGCCCCTCCCCCAGCCCCTCCCAAAGGGAGGGGAGTATTGCAAGTCTGATCAGAACTTCCTGAAGTTTCTCAGACATTTCGTTCCACATTTCTCTTAATGGTTACGATGTTAGCATAACGCAATCGCACTCCGGCAAATGCTGCGCTACCTGGATAACGTTGCTGAGATTGAAAGCGCTCTCAGCCTCATCGTCGAATTCATCAGCTCGCACAACGATTGGTTTTTTGCCCAGGAGGGTGGCGCACCCTTGCCGCTCGCCCGCGACGAGTTTGACCTGTCGATCGCTCACCGGCGGCTGATCTTTTCCTCCTGGACTGAGAAGGGCTCGCGTTCCTGGCACATCAGAGCCTGGAGTGGCACAGACGATAAACTGGTTTTGAAAGCGAGCCGGCGCATGGGCGCCGAGATGACGACGCTCGAGCTGGTGCCGCGCGCGTCGGCTAAAGCCCTGGTAGCCGGCATCGCCGCCGCCCGCCGGGCGCGCTGCGAGAGATTGGCGGAGTTAGTGGCACAGACTTTAGTCTGTAACTCTGCCACGGAAGACCAGAGACTTAAGTCCGTGCCACTACCCGTCGCAAAGATCGAACGGGCCGTGTTGAGTCCAGGCATGCGGCGCGATCAGCCCGGCCGTTATGCTCGCATCATTCTGCGTCTGCCACGCGCGCGCCTCGCCGTCACCAGCACAGTGGCGCTCAGCGAAGCGCGCAACGTCGACAGCTTCTTCTCTTCGGCGTTGCTCTGGTTTCAAAGGCTCCGCCAATCACCGCGCCGGCCGTTTGTCGAAAAGTTATTGCTGGTGGTTGAGAAAGACGTCCTGGAAGGAGCGCGACAGCGTCACGCGTTGTTGCGGCGATCGCTAGGCCGGAACATTGAGATTCTGGAAATCGACGAAGCCTGGGAGAAAGTGACGCCGGTTAGATCGTTTGAAAGAAAAGATCTCTGGCGCAAACGTCTGGCCCGCTTTCCGCCCGTCAGTGAAGCGGAAATCAGCGAGCAGGTGCGGCAGATCATCGCTCGGGCCTCGGACGCGATTGATGTCGTCAGCTCTCGTCACGGTCAGACGCTGCGATATCACGGATTGCCGTTCGCTCGCGTACGACGGGTGATGGAAAAGGACCGCGTCTGGTTTGGCATCGAAGGCGCGCGCCGGCGCCTGCTTGACGAATATCACGAGCCGGACTGGGCCAAGCTGTTTCATGATCTCGAGATTTATCGCAGCGAGAGTTGTCGTGATCGGAAGCACTGGCTTTACCGGGCCGCCGGCGAAGCCTGGCTCGAATCGATCCTGCGACGCGACATCTCAAGACTGGATCCCGGATTAATTGTCGCCCCGCTGCACGCGCAGTTTCGGACGGCGCACGGAGGGCCGACCGGAGCACGACCCATCGACTTGTTGGCACTGCGTCACGATGGCCGGCTGGTAGTGATTGAACTAAAAGTTAACGAGGACCGCGAGCATGTCTTTCAGGGCGTGGACTACTGGCGGCGTGTGGAAGCTCATCGCCGTCGCGGTCACATCAGCTCGGCGCAGTTGTTTGGCGAACGCGAGCTGAGCGACGAATCGCCGCTGGTTTACCTGGTCGCGCCGGCGCTCCGCTTTCATCCTTCGTTCGCGACCCTGGGGAAAACCATCGCTTCGGATATCGAGGTTTATCGCTTTGACATCAATGAAGACTGGCGTGGTGGCGTGCGGGTGGTCAGGCGAGAGCGGGTTAATGCGTAACTAAAGATCGATTTGTATTTTCATGCGTTTCGTGTGAGTTCGTGGATCATATTCCACCCGCCGCGATTTGATCCACGAAATCACACTAACCGTCACGAAAACTCATGGAACCAGGAAACGCAGTTACTTTATTTTCTTAGCGTTAACAGTTCGCGTGCCTTGCGATAACACCAACCCGACGACCTTCCCCGTAGAATCTTTCTCGAATGAAATATTCGCCTTGACGTCGGGGATCGTGAACTGCGTATCTGAAACAGGCTCCATCGCAAGTTTTTCTTGTCCCGTTAGTTGCCCGAATAATCTATCGCCCTCTTTGGTGATTGTCAGAGTGAGGCGCGCGTTGACTTGATATTCACCGACATACGCATCGAAGCCGGAAGAGTCAACCTTTGTTTCCTTGCCTTCGAGCCGTCTTACAATCAGCAGAGCATTTGCGTTCTTCGGATCAAGCTCGGCCGCTTTCTTGTAATTCACGAGGGCCAGCTCTTTTTGATCGTCCGCAAGATACGCCTCGCCGAGACTGTCATAAGGATTCGCCGAAGTAGGAAACATTTCCACGTTGAGCTTAAAGATTTCGATCGCGTCTTTCGTGCGTTTCAGGCCGACGAGCTGATAGCCAAGCGTATTGAGTTCCGTTTCCGAAAAATCATACGTTTGAGAATTTTCAGCTTTCAGCTTTCGGTATTCGGCGATGGCTGCTGCGACATTGTTTTCAGTCGCAATTTTGTAGAGAGCTTCGGCTATCGACCTTTTCGGCGCCTCGGCCGGCTGCCCGTTAAGTATGCCGATGATCGAATTCGTGATCCTGCCTTGATAATTTCCAAAGCCGACATTATCGAGAATGATCACGGTCTGCCCTTTATCAACCGCTCTGGTGAGCAGAGAATTGAAACCGTTGATTCCTCCGCCGTGTCCGATGATCTTGGTTTTTTGCTCCGTTTTCCCGATCGGCTGGTCGGAAATGTTCATTCCGTACCCGTAATTTCCGAGTCCGGGCGTGAACATCAGTTTCTTGCTGTTGGCTGAAAGGATCTTGTCTTCATAAAGCGACTGATCCCATTTATAGAGGTCTTCAACGGTCGAATAGATCGAACCGGCCGCGTATGGAATCGACATATCGAGATAGGGGGCGTTAACAAAGCCGGCACGTGTTTTTTGATAACCGCTGGCACGCTTCTGGATCAGCGTTGAGTGATGATCGTAGCCCGTATTCATCATTCCGAGCGGTTTGAGAATGCGTTCAGTCAAAACCGCTTCATAGGACTTTCCGGTAACTTTTTCGATAATTGCACCCAGCAGGGAATAGCCCGAATTGTTGTAACTGAATTTCGATCCCGGCTCGAATTCGAGATCGCCGCTCGCAAATGTTTTGATGAAATCCGCCACACCATAAGGATTGCGGCTGCTCTCAGCGAAAAAACCGGGCCGACTCGTATAACTTGGAATCCCGGAAGTATGATTGAGAAGTTGATGAATGGTGACTCGATCGCCCGTGTCTTTTCGATAGTCGGGCAAATAATCAGTAATCTTTCCGTCGAGCTTGATCTTGCCTTCCTCGACAAGCTGCAGGACCAGAGCGGCGGTAAATTGCTTAGTGATGGAACCGATGCGGAATTTTGTGTCCGGCTGATTCGGAATGGACCATTCCATATTCGCCATTCCAAAACCCTTCTCGTAAATTATTTTGCCCTTCTCAGCGACTAAGATTGATCCGTTAAACTGCCCGTAGTCGTAATACTGCTTCATCAATTGATCAATTTTCCGCACATTTTGCTGTGCGAATGCGTTGGTTGCGGTTAGGAAGGCAACGATCACTAAAAGATATAGTCTGGCGATTTTCATCATGGGTTCTCCGGTGAAATTAGGAATGCTCTGGCGGAATTCTCAACTAATGTAAAAATTCAAACCTCGAGATATGAGTGTGTCCAAGCAAAAAAGAACGCGAAGCGGATTCATTAACACGAGTGAGGAAGACTTAGAGCGCATTTGCTAAATGTTCGACCAGGCGGAATTACGGAGCCAGCCACATTTTTGTTCCGTCAAAAATCAAAAGACCCGTGATTTCTTCTTGGAGTGCGGCGACTTGTCGCCGCTTTTCGTTGTGCGAAGGACTTAAGATTTCGGGCGGCGACGAATCGCAGCCCACGAAAGCGCTAACAAGTTAGCGCACTCCATAGCGCGTCCATCGCGGAACACACCAACCACCGCAAAAATCACGTCGTCAACCTTCGATAGATTCCCGGCAGACGCTCAGGCAGCGTCAGCACATCGTCGATAATGGTGTAGCCCACTTCGCCGTAGAGATCGCGCAGCTCACTCTCAGATTCGCGATCAATCGTGATGCAGAAAGGCGTGATGCCCGCGGTCTTTGCCTGTCGGAGCGCTTCGCGCGTGTCTTCGCGGGCGTACCGGGCGTCGCCGTAGTCGTGATCGTAGGGGCGGCCATCCGACAAAACGATTAGCAGGCGCGTGCGCGCCTCCTGTTTCTCCAGCCGGGCCGTCGCATGCCGAATCGCGGCGCCCAGACGCGTGTTGTTCTGATAAGTAATACCCCCAATGCGCCGCATCACTTCATCCGAATAATGTTCGCCGAAATCCTTCAGCACATAAAACTTCACGTTGCGCCGGCCTTCGGAAGTGAAGCCGTTGATCGAATAGACATCGCCGACGGCTTCCAGGGCCTCGCTCATCAACACCAGACCTTCCTTCTCAATCTCGATGATGCGCCGGCCGGGATGTGTGTAAGGCTGCAGAGGATGGCGCCCAATCGTGCGCGCTGTCGAAGAAGACTGATCCAGGAGAAATGACACCGCCACATCACGGCGGCGGCGTAGGCGTTTGGTATAGATGCGCTCAGACTGCTGACCGTCGGCACGGCGATCGACGAAGAAATCAACCACCGCATTCAAATCATAGTCCTCACCGTCGAGCTCATTCGCAACCTTGATCAGATTCTCGGGCTTCATCAACTGAAACTGATGACGAATCGACGAAATGGCGCCCTTGTGCCGGTCGCGGGTTTCGTCGACAAAGGCGCGGTCGCCGCGCTTAACTTTCTTTTCCACAACCCGACACCAGCCGACGCGATGATCGACCAGTTCGCGGTCCCACTCGTCGTAATTGAACGCGACTTCGCCGGCCTCCAAATCCTGCTCCGGCATTTCGCCTTCGCCCCAGGCTTCACTGCCGTCGAGCTCATCAAACTCGCCGTCCTGGTCCGTGTTCCAGGCGTTGAAGAGTTCGCGCGCGTCGCGGCGTTGCGGTTGTCGATTGGCTTCGCGCTGCGCCGCCATCTCCTGGGCCAGTTTGCTCGCGTCTTCCTGATCGAGCTCATCAGGAACTTCGATTTGCTGCTCAGAGTCTTCCATCGAAATGGATTGAAACAGGGTGTAGACACGGCTGGTGGCCATTAGCGTGTCCGCGACGGTGGCCGCCGGGTCGGTCAGATAATCAGCGACGATTGTCTCGAGCTCCGAAACCACCTGGCGGTAGAACTCACGCGCGTCGTCGAGCGCCCCACCCAGCATCGTAATTTGAAAAAGCAATTCGAAAGGAACAAGCGCAGGCGGCAAGTCGACGATCTTAGGCCGGCGATTCCGTAAGTGCTCGCGAATTAGATCGAGATCGCGGGCCAGTCCGCGATAGGTCTTGCGCAGACGGCGATCGATGCGTCCATTCTCGAGTGTGCCAAAGATGCGCCGGGCCAGCGCCGGAAGGGGAAACAGGTTGAGTGCGTGACGATAGTCAATCGTGGCAGGCGCCTCTTGCGCCTGAGTCACGGGCGGGTCGCCCGTGCCACTGCCCGGGATGTAACCATCCAGGGCAAACCGATCTCGCTCGTCTTCATTCTTTGGATCGTAAAGCTCGGCCAGCGCTCGATAAGCAGCGCGCAGGTCGTTGGTATCTCGAATATAAGTATCAAACTCGATTTGACCCGCCGCGTGCGCCGCCAGCACTTTGTAAAGCCGAAAATCCAGTTGCGGCTCGCCGAACTCGGCGACAGTTGCCGGCAAGTGAATCGTGCGGCCGTCACCGATGCGCGACTCAACCGGCACCGCGGCCAGCGGAGCAATCTCAACCGTTCGTCCGGTCAACCCTTCCACATAGAGGCGAAGCAGCTGCTGCACGCCTTCGAGCGACAAGCCTTCGGCGCCCGCGCGCAACGCGTCGTTGCTGCCGCGCGTCTCGAGGGCGTAATAACTGCGGCGGGCCCGGCTCTCTCCGGTGATCAGGCCGGCGCGCGCCCAGTTTTCAAATTGCTCGATCGAAACTGACTGCAACGCCTTCGCACTGGAACGAAGGCAGGCCAGCGCCGCCTCAGAATCGACGCGGGCTACATCGCGGGTTAAGGCGATCACGCGCCGGGCGAGAGCGGAAGCATCTGTGCGCGCCGACGTCGACGTGATTGACTGAAAGAAAGCAGGACTGGCGCGCACAAAAGCTACCAGGCCGGCGTTGCCGTGCGAAGCGACTGACCAGAGCAGATCGATCCAGTCGTCAAATGATTCCGGCAAGGCGCGCAGAATGTCGCCGCCCGCGATTAGCACGTTGAGCGCGGCCGCGCCCCCTCGCTCTAAGAAACTTGCGGCGCGGCGCATCAGTTTCTGGGCAATCTCTTCGTCAAGACCGGCAATTGCATCCGGCAGGCCGGCCCAGGCATCGGTGGCAATGCCTCCGGCGCGTTCGGCAAACGCGGCGGTTAATTCGATCGCGGCGCCGGTCAAGCCGGTTGGTTCAGAACCAATCGCCGACTCGTCGCTTAGAGGCGGGCTACTGCCCGCCAGGTGTTCGAGATCGGCGGGCCGACGCCCACCGCTAAACTTTTTAGATTGCTCGAGGCGCTCGAGAACATTTGGCGTGACGCTCAGAAAGTCCGCACTGTGCTTCGCTGATCGCCGCGAGATTTCGGCTGCGACTTCGTAGATCGAACGCAGCCAGTCCGCCTGATTCACGCTAGTCGCGAGCGTGGCCGAGGCCCGAAAAGTTTCTGCCGCCGTCGTCGCTGAAAGAATCATCTGCCGCGAGCAAACCTGAAGCACGAACGGCCGCGCACTCGGGGGGACTTTTTCAAATTCCGAGACGCCGGTGGCCAAAAAGCTGACGCCTTCTTCGACATCAGTCATGGTTAGGCGGCGGCCAATCTCGCCCCAGGTCCGCAACTCGGCCGGCTCCAGAATTCGAGCCGCGCCGGGCACGGCGCGCAGAAATTCAATGCTGGCGCGCAGAGAAACCCCGGCAATCGAAGCGCTGACTTCCAGGGCCGCCCGCGTATGTTCCAACGGCAGCTTGCCGATTTCGCGGAGCAGGTTCGCCAGCGTGCGTCGTTCCGCCGGGTTCTTCACCGCGCGCAGGCGTTCGGCTACTTCGGCGTCGACTTGACTGGTTAAGATATCGTCCTGGATTTCGTCAGACACGGTGTTTCGAATTGTTTAGTAAGACGTTTTCAAAGTATAAGGGTTGCTCTAAGCGAATCCAATTGCCGCCTGGCCGCAAATAGGTGATAGCATCGGCGGCGTTCGAATCGCGGAGTCAATCGGTTGGATTCGCGAACGAAAGCACTCAAAACATTTTGGAAGGGAAATGTCTGATGATACGAAAACGCCTATTGGTGATCGCGTCGCTGCTGGTGCTCTGCTTCAGCGGTGCGGCTGTCGCCCAAAGCAGTTTGGAGCATTTGAGGGGTTGGGCCGGCAAATATCCGACTGAAAAGAAAGGCCGAATTACCAAAAAGTTTTTTAACGAACCTCAGGTTCGCACGCCTTTGCTGCGTCTGCTAAATCGCACAGACTTCGAACTGCTCACCAGAGAGTACTCCGTTGAGGCTCCGATCAAGGAGATAGGCGACTATCTGGCGGTCAAGGTTTGTAAACCTCATGACTGCGGTGACGAACAAGCGGGCTACGCGATAAATCTGAAGACTGGAACGATCTACGTCAGGATGCAACTAACCGAGCAAGTCAGATGGTTTGCCTCGAAAGGCAATGAAAACGATCTTCCCAAAGAAGTTCAGGAGTTCCTGGGCGATTTTGGTTCGCAGTAGAAAAGGAATTCGAGTTGCTACAGGCGTGCGCGCACCAGCGACTGAGCGCGCTTTAGCGTGCTTCTCAAATCGCTTTAGCACTCTGGCTAAAGCCTCTCACCCAAAAGCCCGTTGAAACGGGCTTACGGTAGAACGACTCTTTTAACCCAGCCGTAAAACGGCTGGTCTAGTAACCCTTCGGGAAAGCCGCGTGAACGCGGCTCATAGAACAGCGCGTCCTTTACATGCTCAGATCTAAATCACTGTCGTGACAATCTCGCGAATGCTTCGCTGCAAATCGCGATCGTCAGTAATCGGAGAGCACATCGCGACTTCGGCGGCCCGAATCGGCGGGATGCCGTGGGCAATCAGTTGGGCGGCGTAAATCAACAGGCGCGTCGACACTCCTTCTTCCAAACCGTGCCCGCGCAGGTTGCGCACCTTCTGGCCAATCAAAACCAGATCGCGAGCGGCGGCTTCGTCGATACCGCCTTCGCGCGCGACGATCTCGGCTTCCAGTTCCGGCGGCGGATAATCAAAGTCAATTGCGACGAAGCGTTGCCGCGTCGACTGTTTCAAGTCTTTGAGGATTGATTGATAGCCGGGGTTGTAGGAAACGACCAGCATGAAATCCGCGGGCGCTTCCAGGATCGTGCCGCGCTTTTCAATCGGCAAACGCCGGCGATGGTCGGTTAGCGGGTGAATGATTACGACCGTATCTTTGCGAGCCTCAACAATTTCATCGAGATAGCAAATCGCGCCATGCCGCACCGCTGAAGTCAGCGGCCCATCATGCCAGACGGTTTCTGCGCCTTCGATTAGAAAACGACCAACCAGATCGGTGGAGGAAAGATCTTCATGACACGCGACCGTGATCAGCGGTCGCTCCAGACGCCAGGCCATATGTTCGACAAAGCGCGTTTTGCCACAGCCGGTCGGTCCCTTGAGGATGACCGGGAGGTGCGCGGCATGCGCGGCTTCGAACAGGTCAACTTCATGATCGACCGGCAGGTAATAGGGCTCGTCGGCGATGCGATATTCTTCTATGGCTCGTTCAGGCATTGCCTTGGTTTCAAGTTCCAGGTTTCAGGTTTCAAGTTTGTTGAATCCGAATCTTAACACTCGTCAAGAAATGCCAGCAAACGAGCCGAGTTTGGGGTTGTTGGCTCGTTCGCGATTGAGTCAGTACCGGGAGCGGTAGCGACTGGGTAATAATCCTGACCCCTTGATTCTCGCAATTACCGCAACCCGGTCGCTACCGCTCCCGGTACTGACTGCACGACGGCTCTCGCAAGTTATGGCACTGCGCGTGGCAGAAGTGTCCCCGCAACTTGAAACTTGGGACTTGAAACCTGAAACTACAAAAAGGTGAAAATCGCAGTCGCAATGTCAGGTGGCGTGGATTCATCTGCTGCCGCCGCAATTTTGAACGAGCAGGGCCACGAGCTGGTCGGCTTTACGATGCAGCTCTGGAACCAGCGCCGCGGCATCAGTGTGGATGAAAACGGCGAGCCGCTGCCTTCGCGCTGCTGCTCGCTCGATGACGTTTACGATGCGCGCCGGGTCGCTGAAGAACTGGGCTTTCCTTTTTATGTCTTAAATCTCGAGCGCGAGTTCGAGCGCGACGTTGTGCAGCCGTTCGTGACGAGCTACCTGAACGGCGAAACTCCGATTCCGTGCGTGGCCTGCAACAGCCGGTTGAAGTTTGCTTCCCTCGATCGTTTGGCAGCGAGCCTGGGCTGCGAAAAGGTTGCCACCGGCCATTACGCGCGGGTTGAATTCGACGAGTCCGCCAGTCGTTATCAACTACTGCGCGGCCGCGATCCGCAAAAAGATCAGTCTTACTTTCTTTGGGAGCTGACCCAGGATCAGCTTTCGCGTTCGCTGTTTCCGCTGGGCGAGCTGTCAAAGCCGGACGCCCGCGAAGCCGCGCGCCGGAACGAACTGGCGGTGGCGGAAAAGTCTGAGTCGCAGGAAATCTGCTTCGTTCCCGACGGCGACTACGCGGGTTTCATCGATCGTTACCTGGCTGCGGAAGAACAACAGGATCGTCTGCCGGGAGCGGGAGAGATTGTCGACCCGAGTGGTGAAGTTGTCGGCTCGCACACCGGCATTCATCATTACACGATTGGGCAGCGGCGCGGCATTGGGATCTCGGCGGCGCAGCCGCTATATGTAACCGGAATCGATGCGGCCCGAAACCGGATCGTCGTCGGCCTCCAGGATGATCTTTTGGCGGACGAGTTCTCGGCTGCGGGGGTAAACTGGATCGCTCTGGGCGAGCCAACCCTGCCAACCTCGCCCGTCCGCGCGGAGGTGCGCGTGCGCTATCGTCACACCGCCGCGCCGGCGACCATTACGCCGATGCCCGACCACCGCGTGCAGGTGAAATTCGACGAGCCGCAGCGCGCCATCACTCCGGGCCAGGCCACTGTCTTCTATCGCGGCGATGAAGTGATCGGCGGCGGCTGGATCGTGAAGAGATAGGACCTATTTGACCTAGAGGACCTATAGGGAGCCGGCAGCAAGAGATGGCCCCCCACGTAAACCTTTTCGACCTTCTGGCCGTATTCATACCGGCCAAAATCTCAGAAACTAAACAGGAAAAACAGTTATGGCAATGTCAACAACTCGCAAAGTCGTGCTCACGATCTCCGGGATCGTAATCGGACTCGCGCTCTTAGTCGTGATCGGGGCGGCAATTCTGATTTCGATGTTTCGGGGCAACCGTCCCTCAGTAAAGGACAACAGCGTGCTGGCGCTGAAAGTCTCGGGACCGCTGCCGGACTACGTTCCTGATGATCCCATTCGGAAACTTTTCGGCGGGCAGCCGCAGTCTCTCAGCAGCCTGATGACGCAGCTGCGCAAGGCGAAAGTCGACAAACGCATCACCGCGGTGATGCTGGACATCGACAGCTCGGACGCGGGTTGGGCCAAAGCCGAGGAAATCCGGGGCGCGATTGAAGACTTTCGCACGTCGGGCAAGCCGGTCTATGCCTATATGGAAACCGGCTTCAACAAGGACTATTACATCGCCACCGCCTGCGACAAGATCTTTGTGCCGCCGCCGGGGGAACTGTTTACCATCGGTTTGGCTGCCGACGTGATGTTCTTCCGCGGCTCGCTGGATAAGCTGGGCATCTATCCGGACATGTACCAGATCGGCAAGTACAAGAGCGCCGGCGACACGTTCACGCAAAAGGAAATGACTCCGGCCCACCGCGAGTTTATTAACTCGTTGCTCGACGACTTGTATGGCCGCTACGTCGAAGCCATCGCCAAGGCCCGCAACAAAACTCCCGACGAAGTCCGCAAGCTGATCGATAACGCACCCTACAATGCCACCCAGGCGAAAGACGCCGGTCTGATCGATGGCGCGGCTTATCAGGATGAAGTCGAAAAGGAATTGAAGAAGCGACTGGGCGTCGGCGAGAACGACGAACTGCGCATAACCAAAGCCGGAGATTACCGCGAGATCACTCAGGAGTCGCTGGGCCTGAATAAGGGCGAGCGGATCGCGGTGGTTTACGCCGCCGGCGACATAGTCTCGGGCAGGTCGCAATTTGGCGGCTCGGGTCAGGAGACCATCGGTTCCGACTCGCTGGTAAGAGAATTGAACATGGTGCGCGACGACAAAACGATCAAGGCCGTGGTGCTGCGCGTCGACAGTCCGGGCGGCTCGGGCCTGGCTTCCGACATTATCTGGCGCGCGATCGAATCGCTGAAAGCGAAAAAACCGGTGGTGGTCTCGATGGGCGACGTCGCGGCCTCAGGCGGTTACTACATCGCCTGCAACGCCAGCAAGATTGTGGCGCAGCCTTCGACGATTACCGGCTCGATTGGAGTGGTCGGCGGCAAACCCGTGATTAAGGGTTTCTATGACTGGATCGGCGTGAGCAACGAATATGTCCTGCGGGGGAATAACGCCGGCATGTTTCGCGAGTCGGAAAAATTCACCGACTCTGAACGCAAAAAGTTTGAGGAGCTGATTAAGCAAACCTATTACGATCAGTTCCTGCCCAAGGTGGCCAAGGGCCGTGGCAAGAATGTCGAATACATCGACTCGATCGGCCAGGGCCGTGTGTGGACCGGGCGCCAGGGAAAAGATAACGGCCTGGTGGACGAATACGGCGGCCTGGACAAGGCAATTGAGATTGCCAAACAACTGGCCAACATTCCCGCGGACAAGAGCGTGCAGCGAGTAATTCGCCCGCAGCCGCCCAGCTTTTTTGAAGAGCTGATGAGTTCCGGTGGCGATGGCGACAGCGATACCGAAACGAACACGGACATGAAGAAACAGGAAGCGCTGCTGGCCGCTTTGCCGGAAGACGCGCGGCGCGCCTTGCGTTACATGAGGATGATGGACCGCGTCAAGAACGGTGAATCGATTTACCTGATGCCCTTCGATCTGCGGATTCGGTAGCGTCGGGTGTGTCGGAAGCCCGACTGTGATTGGGAAACTAGCCCTTCCTCACGGTCGGGCTTCTGACACTTCACGCCTAACGGCGCTCAGCAAATCACGTCAGATCGTCAGTTGTATCCAGATAACCAACAATGCAGTCACGAATCAGCCGGTAAGAGCGCTGATAGACCAGGCTGCCCTGGCCAAAAGGATCAGCAATCTCGCCGCCGCGCTGCTCCGGATCAAATGAGCCCAATAAAGTGATCCGGTTCGCGGGAACGCTGAATTCGCGAGCCAGCACGTCGGCGTGATACTGCTCCATCACCAGGAAACGATTGATCGAGTCGAGCGGAAGCTCGCGCACCCAGGTGGGAGCTTTCTCCGGAGCCGGCGTGTTGTTTTGCTGGCAGGTGTTCGAAGTTTCAATCAGCGGCGGCTCGTCTGAAAAATCAAATACGCCGGCGGAGCAAACTTCCACCTCCAGCGACCTTTTCCTGACCTCATCGACCAGGATTGCGTGAGCCATGATGCTCCGGCATCGGTTGGCCGTGCAGATAAGAGCAACTGAAGTCATGATTGGTTCAGTGATTCATTGGTTCATTGGGTTCAATGGATCAATGGATCAATGGATCAAAATACCTCGGGCCACCAGCAACTCAGCGTTGAGAATCGCCGCACCCGCCGCGCCACGAATCGTGTTGTGACCCAGCGCCATAAATCGATAATCGAGAACATTGTCAGAGGCGATCCGGCCGACGGTCACGCTCATCCCATTTCCCGCGTCGCGATCGAGGCGCGGTTGCGGCCGATCGACTTCGTTGCGCACGATGATTGGCCGGGCCGGGGCCGAATGTAGCTGCAAATCCTGGGGTACCGAAGTAAATGACTCGAGCGCCTTCCGCACCTGATCCAACGAAGCTGCCCGCGAGAGCTTAACCCGAATCGCCGCCAGGTGACCGTCGGTAACGTTCACGCGATTGCATTGCGCGCTCACCAGCATTTCGGGGTTGCTGATAGCTCCGTCACCGAAACGGCCCAGCAACTTCAGGGTCTCGGCTTCGATCTTTTCTTCCTCACCGCCAATGAAAGGTATGACGTTGTCGGTGGCGTCGAGTGCAGGAACTCCGGGATAACCCGCGCCCGAAAGGGCTTGCATCGTCGTCACGACGCACGACGTAACACCGAACTTTGCATGCAACGGCGCCAGGGCCAACACCACCGCGATTGCTGAACAGTTAGGATTGGTGACGATGAACCCGCGATCGTAACCGCGTTTGGCTCGCTGCACATCGATTAACGCGAGGTGTTCGTGATTAACTTCGGGAATCAGCAAAGGCACGTCGGCGCCCATCCGGTGCGGCGAGGAATTGCTGATCACCGGATACCCGGCCCGGGCAAAGTCTTCTTCGGCAGTCTCGGCGACGTCGCCGGGCAAACTTGAGAAAACAAAATCACAATCCAACGGCGGGGCCGGCGGTTCCACCACGATTTCCCGGACCGACTCAGGCATTTCACCGGGCAAGCGCCAGGTGCAGGCTTCCGCGTAAGTCTTTCCCTGCGATCGATCGGAAGCCGCCAGGGCAGTCACGGCAAACTGCGGATGCGACTCCAGTAACTGAATGAAGCGCTGCCCGACCACGCCGGTTGCTCCGAGAATGCCTACGCGAAATTTCGTTGAGTCGGTCATGTTTGACTGAGTTATGCCAGCTAAATCCTTCTTTTCATCTAAGAGACTTCAAGGCCTCACCTAAACGCCACACAGCTTCACTTAACCGTTTTTCATCCGCGCAAAACGAGACACGGAGAAAGCCTTTGCTCTCGGTGCCAAACGCCGCTGCGGGAATGGTCACCACACCCTGTTCGAGTCCGGCTTCGGCAACCTTTAGATCATCGCCGTACGCGCTCACATCAACCATCGCGTAGAACGCTCCCTCCGGGGTGATGCAGCGCAGACCGAGTTGCTCGCGCAACAACCCCAACAGGTGATCCCTCCGGCGATGAAAGATAGCCCGCATCTCAGCTCGCGAAACGGCCGCTTCCTCAGTCCACGCCGCCAGCGCAGTCTTTTGCGAAACGCTGGAAGCGCAGGTCACCACGTATCCATGCAGCACCAGGGCCGCGCGCATCACGGCTTCGTCACCTGCCAGCCAACCGATCCGCCAGCCCGTCATCCGCATGGACTTTGAAAGCCCGCTGACGACGATGGTGCGCGGATAGAATTCTGAAATTGATGCGGGCCGCTCCGGCGAATAGTAAAGCTCGCGATAGATTTCATCGCTGACGATGAAAGCATTTGAGCCGCTCGCTGCGACGGCGTCTGCCATGTCTTTCAGATCGCCGGTAGATAGCGCTCGACCCGTCGGATTCGAGGGACTGATGCAGATCACAACTTTTGTTCGCGAGGTAAGCCGTTTCTTGAAATCCTCGACATCGAAACCGAAATCGTTCCCGGCCGGCAATTGATAAGTCACGGCCCGGCCGCCGACCATCTGGGTAATCATCGGATAAGCAATGAACCCGGGATTCGGCAGCAGCACTTCATCGCCCTCTTCAACCAGCGTCCTTAAGATTAGATAGAGCGATTCCTGCGAACCTGCGGTAACAATAATCTGCTCCGGGGAAAGACCCAGGTGCGGATAGTCCGAAGCGATCTTCTCGCGCAACGTTGGCAGTCCAGCCTGCAGGGTATAACCGTTCTGTTCCTCCTGAATGACGCGCACTGCTTCCCGCCGAATCACTTCCGGCGTCGGCAGATCCGGTTCACCCAGACCCAGGCTGATACTCCCCGGCTTGGCCCGATCCGAAATCTTTCGGATCATGCTCTTTTCAATCCCGCGGAGAAATGGAGGTGGTTGGAAATGATTCAAGATGCTCAACTCTCGCATGCAGCCGCCTTCAGGCGCTTTCCCGAAGGGTTGATAGACCAGCGCTTTTAGCGCTGGGTAACGCCGAGTGACGTTTAGTCTTAGCGCGCTTCCAGCGTGCTTCAATTCAAACAGCTTCAGCATAAAGGCTAAAGCCCGGACGTAAGCCCGCTGAACCGGGCTTTGGGATTCTGAACCGTGCCCGACCCGGGCGTAAAACGCCCGGTCTAGTAACCCTTTGGGAAAGCCGCGTGAACGCGGCTAAAGAATCTGCGGCCATTGCCAAAGGTACTTTTTGAACTCAGGGTAAGATCAGGGTCGAAGTCTGACCCAACGAACTTCCATCTCAGCGCAATAAAGCCTCCAACTGCGTGGCAGCATCGGTCTTCTCATCGCGATACTTAACGATCACCGGAGCGTAGAGCGACAAACCCCATTCGCGTCCTTTCCTGCTTTGCACTGCGCGGGCGCCGGGCACGACCACCGCGCCGGCCGGAATTTCCAGCGGCCCACTCTCACTGCGGCGATAAGTCTGCTCGCGCGCCAAATCAAAAACCGGAGTTGAACCGGTAACGATTACTCCCGAAGCCAGCACCGCGCGCTCACGGACAATCGCGCCTTCGTAAACGCCACAGTTCCCGCCGACAATCACATCGTCTTCGATAATCACGGGCATCGCGCCCGCGGGTTCCAGCACGCCGCCAATTTGTGACGCCGCCGAGAGATGTACGCGCTTCCCAATTTGCGCGCAAGAGCCGACCAGGGCGTGGCTATCTATCATCGTCCCCTCGTCAACGTACGCGCCCGCGTTGACGAACATCGGCGGCATACAGACGACGCCGGGCGCGATGTAAGCGCCATCGCGAATGCTTGACCCGCCCGGAACAATCCGCACGCGATCGTCAGCGGAAAACCTTCTTATCGGATAAGTGTCCTTGTCGAGAAACTGAAGACCGGTAGCCGGGGGAGACATCTCGACAATCTTTCCCATGCGAAAGCCAAGCAGGATACCAAGCTTAACCCAGGCGTTCGTATGCCACTGTCCGCTCGCGTCGCGCTCGGCGGCGCGAATCTCGCCGCGATTGAGAGCGGCCTTGAATTCAGTAAAGAGGGCGAAGTCGTCTTTTGAATAAGCGCCCGCCTCCTGCGCCGCCAACGCTTCGATTTGTTTTTGCAATGACATAATGTCAGAACCACCTGCGGTAGCGGGTGGTTGATCTTTTGGTTAAGTAAAGGTCAGTAAAATTGATCTTCAACCGTCCGCTACGCCGACAAGTCGGGTTCTGACCTCAAGCCGTGGCCGGTAGACTGGCCAACAAACCAAGTTCGGCAATCACCTCACGAACCCGCTCGCGGCTCTTTTGCTGAATCGGCACCAGCGGCAGCCGGAAGTTTTCTTCCAGCAGTCCCATCATCGTCATGGCGGCTTTAACCGGGCCGGGGCTGGATTCGATAAAGTTCACTTCCATCAGCGGCAAAATTCTGTAATGCAATGCCCGCGCTTCGGTCCACTTTCCTGCCAACGCGAATTCAGTCATCTGCGACATCAGGTCCGGAATCTCGTTTGAGGCAACTGAGACAATGCCCTCGGCTCCGAGAGCGATCAAGGGCAGCGTGACTGCGTCATCGCCGGAAAGCACGCAGAAATTCGCGGGACGTTCGCGCAGAATCTCCATGATCTGCGTCAAGTTTCCCGATGCTTCTTTAATCGCGACGATGTTTTCGCAGTCCCGCGCCAGTCGCAGGACGGTCGCGGCCGCAATATTCGACGAAGTGCGGCCGGGCACGTTGTACAGCATGATTGGGGTTTCGGGGACGGCTTCGGCAATTGCGCGAAAGTGGGCATACAAACCTTCCTGCGTCGGCTTGTTGTACCAGGGAGCGACCTGTAACACGGCGTCCGCGCCGAGATCGCGGGCGCGTTGCGAATACTCGATCGCGGCCGCGGTCGCGTTGCTGCCGGCGCCGGCGATCACCCGCGCTCGCCCGCGAGCAACTTCGACAGTCAATCCGATCACCGTAGCGTCTTCGGCTTCGGTCATCGTGGCGCTCTCGCCGGTGGTGCCGCAGGGAACCAGCAGGCGAACTCCGCCGTTGATCTGCCGCTCGACGAGTGCGCGCATACACGCTTCATCAACCGCCCCGTCAGTCGTAAACGGAGTTACCAGGGCTGTGGCGCAGCCGCGCATCCAATCAACTTTCATCGTCATGGTGGTGATTCTCGCTTTCAGCTCCGTCAGGAGCGTGATGTTTATAGCTACCGACCCGAATTCAATTTCGAGCTCCGGCGGAGCGGAATGCGATTACGCTCCGGCGGAGCTCAACAAGATAACGACTGCCGCGAGACTATAGACATTTCGCTCCTAACGGAGCGAACTTCCGATGATTTCATCGAAGATCTCTGAGAATTCGTAAACCCCTTTTCGGCCGACGATCCAACGCGCAGCCAGCAAAGCTCCCAGGGCGAAGCCCTCGCGCGATCGGGCTGTGTGCGTCAAAGTAAGCTGGTCCGCGGCCGAATCAAAACCGAGCCGGTGCGTTCCGGGAATGTAGCCGGCGCGGGTCGAAGCTACCGCAACCTCGCGGCCCAGCTTCTCGCCGACAATTTCACGGAGTTGAATGGCAGTTCCTGAAGGCGCATCGCGCTTCCGTTTGTGATGGGCCTCTTCGATAAACGCATCGTACGCATCCAGGGCGCGAAACAACTCGGCCGCGCGCGCGGCAATGCGATAGAAGACCTGCACTCCGGCCGAAAAGTTGGCGCCATAGACGAGGGCGGCGTCGGCCGCTCCGACAATTCGCTTAACTTCATCGAGGCCCGCTTGCCAACCGGTGGTTCCTTCAACCAGTGGCAATCCGGCGCGCGCGCACGCTTCGACGTTTTTCGGGACCGCGGCCGCGACAGAAAAATCGATGGCCACCTCGCACCCCTGCAGGGAGTTCGCAAGATCGTCCAACTCTCGACTTGCATCGCGCGAACCGAGCGACAGCGTGACCTCATGACCTTGTTCGGCGGCGAGCTTCGCGACCAATTGGCCCATGGCCCCGCATCCGATGAGCGCGAGTTTCATCTCAACCATCCTCGTATTCCCTGGTGAGACCAGGAGGCAGCTTAAGTATCCTAAGGGACTTCTCGGAGATTTGCTTTCGTGCCGTTTGGTGTAATTTCGTGGATTATCCTAAGTCGGAATACGATCCACCAAATCACACCAAAAACCACGAAACTCACTCCGACGGACCCACCTTCATCTTCAATAGCTGTCTTGCAAGATCCGCGTAAACGTCAACTGCACGCAATAGTTCACTTTTCGCTACTCTTTCATGCTCGGTATGTGCATCGAGAATCGAGCCGGGTCCGATTAGCAGAGGCGTGCCCCAGTTTGAGAGATAGGGAATGTCAGTGGTGAAACGCACGATGGTCTGCTCGAGTCCGTCGATGGCCTTGAGTCGCACGGGATCGTGAACAGATTTGTAGTCCAGCGTCGCGCGCCCACCCACCGCAGCCTCCAGTAATTGCTTAACGGTTTGTGAGTCAATCGCCAGACGAATTTGCAGAGTAGTTTGGGCTTCGTCCGGAATGACGTTCGCCCGCGTGCCGCCGGAAATAACTCCGATGTTGCAGGTTGTCTCTCCGAATGATTCATCAATGGGCCAGTCGATCTGTCTGATCCCGTTGAGCACGTCCAGCAATTTCTCGATGGCGGATTCGCCCTGTTCCGGATAAGCCGAATGCGCCGCCCTGCCCTGCGCCCGAATAACCACCTGCAGCGATCCTTTTGTGCCCACGGCCAGACAGTTGTCGGTGGGCTCGCCATTAATTAGATAGTGGGACGAAGCCGCAACCGGATGCTCATTCGCCAACTTCGCGCCGGCGCTGGTTGCTTCTTCGTCAACCGTGAACAGCAGACCAATTTGATCGACGCCCTCAGCGCGCAATTTCTCAGCCGCGGCAATTTGCGCGGCGATGATTCCTTTCGCGTCACATGCACCGCGCCCGTAAATAAATTCATCGTCCTCGTTCACCGGGAGATGCGGCGGAACTGTGTCCATGTGGGTTGATAACACCACCACCGGTGCGGCGCTGGTGGTGGCGATGATGTTGTCTCGATCCTTGCTGACTTCCTGAAGCGTAACCTGATAGCCAAGCCGGCTCAGCAATTCGGCCAGCGAATTTCCGATCTCGAACTCTTCCCCGGTTACCGAGGGAATATCGACTAGCTCGCGCGTGAGTTTGAAAACGTCTATCGGCACTCAGACCAGGACCTCCTCGGCGAGAAGCTGGGCAGAACTGTCCTCATCTTCAAATTCAAAGCAGGCGCGGTGCAAACGCGTGATGGCTTCGGCGGCCTGCGCTTCATCAACCATGAAAGTGAGGTTGATCGTCGAGGCGCCCATTGAAATCATCGACACATTGATGTCACTAATGGTGGAAAACACGCGCGCGGCGATTCCGGGGGTATTGCGCAAACCCTCGCCGATAACTGAAATGATGGTGCGGCTCTCTTCGACGTCGACTGTGCCCAGTTCCTCCAGCTCCGGAATTATCTGAGACAGAGTGCTGGGATTGTCGATCGACAATGACACGCTTACTTCCGACGTGGTCACCACGTCCACCGCCGTCCGGTGCCGCTCGAACACTTCGAACAGCGCGCGCAGAAAACCATAAGCGCCGAGCATTCGCGCGGACGTGATCTGGACCGTCGTGATTCCGTTCTTGTGAACAATGGCCTTGACCGTCTGCGGTGCGGCTTCTGACTCGGCCACAATCAGTGTGCCCGCTTCCGCCGGCGCGCGCGAGTTACAAACGCGAACCGGGATGTTCTGATCGATGGCCGGCTGAATCGTCTTGGGATGCAGCACTTTGGCGCCAAAGTAAGCCAACTCGGCGGCTTCCTGATAAGACAGGATCGGAATCGTGCGGGCCGCGGTGACGACTCGCGGATCGACCGTCAGCACGCCGGTTACGTCGGTCCAAATCTGAATCTCGCGCGCGTTGAGAGCGGCGCCGATGATCGCGGCCGAATAATCTGAGCCGCCGCGGCCGAGGGTCGTGGTCACGCCTCTTTCCGTGCTGCCGATAAAGCCACCCAGCACGGGAATCTCACCGGCCTTGATAATTCGGGACAACTCAGTCCGGCAAGCTTCCGTGGTCTCTGCCAGCGGCGCGGCACTACCATAAGTGTCGTCGGTAATAATGCAGCGACGCGCGTCAACATATCGCGCCACCAGGTTGTGCTCGCGCAGCACTGCCGCCAAAAGTTGCGCCGAAAGTTGCTCGCCAAACGCCAACAGCTCGTCCTGGAGCGCCGGGCTGGTGACGGGATGAGCGGCGATGATCCGGTGCAGTTGGCGAATCTCACTGCGAGCGCGGGCAATCGCCGCTTCGATCGAGGTGCGGGCTGCTTCGCTTAAGATCTCGCCGGCGATAGTCACATGCCGCTCCAGATCACCGGATAACGATCTGGTGGCGGCGCGCGCGTCGCCGCGAATGGCCCTCTCAACGCTGGCCAGCAGCGCATTAGTGAAGCCTCCGAGCGCCGACACGACCACCACCGGCCGGGCGCGCGCCGTCGAGCTCACGATCCCGGCGACGCTGCGAAAGGCGTCAGCGTCCTGAACGGACGTGCCGCCGAATTTCATGATAGTTGGCTTCATTGAGACATATTTGGAGTGCGCTCATCTCCCTCTCCCGTTGGGAGAGGGCCGGGGAGAGGGCCTGTAGTGCAGCTAAAACCCTCACCCTAACCCTCTCCCAAAGGGAGAGGGAAAGAAACCTCCATAAACGAAAAGGCCAGCCGTAAAGCATACGACTGGCCCTCGAGTCTCGAGAAACTTTTCGCGCATAAAACATCGGCGCGATTGTCGTAGCTCTCCACGCATCGTGGCCCAGACTTTAGTCTGGGAGCGTTTAATCACAGACTGAAGTGTGCGCAACTAGCGTGACAGTCCTGTGGATTTAGCCACAGCAACCAACTCGGGGCAGCTTGAAGATACAACCGCGAGCTTCGGCGGCCTCTCCCTTTCGACCGAGTCATCGGCGAACTCTTCAGGTTCTCCGACTCGGCTACTCTTGAAGGCCGCGCCTCTACTTTTGCTGACAAAGATCTTTTTCTGCGAAAAGCGAACTTAACCACGCCGGAGTTGATTGTCAAGGCAAACCCAGCTCAGAAGTGTCTGGATTTCACGGGCGTACAGAGTACCAACTTTAGTTGGGTTCTTCTCTTCTCTGACACAAAGCCCGACTAAAGTCGGTACTCCAAACGCCGCTTATCAGACCAGCCTGCTCTTTGCTCATGTGATTGGACACGGATCCATCCTTATGGATGCTTCATTCAACCCCAGACAACAAACTTGCATCTCAGGAACCATTCGCGTATGAATCGCGTATCTCTACCAAAGCGTTAACCATTGTCTCTGCGTTGCCCTCTTGAGATTGCATGGAACTGAAACTCAAAGCCGGTCAGTTTTACGGGAAAACATCGCATGCTCTTTCGGCGAATGGTTTTCGGTTTACTGAAAAAGCGTATTCGTCGCGCGCCACGCTGCCCGTGCACGCGCACGAACTTTCTCACTTCTGTCTGGTGTTGGCCGGAAGCTACCGGGAAACGATCGCTCGAACCCTTTTTGAACGTGGGCCCACCGCCCTCGTCTATTACCCGCCTGATGTGAGCCACGCGGAAGAGCACTTCAACCAGGGAAGACATTTTCTGGTCGAGATTGATTTCAAGCGCCTGGACAAAGTCAGAGAGTACGGAGCTCGACTGTCTGAGCCGGTCCTGCTCGACACCGACGCTTCTTTGTGGCTGGCCGGGAGGATGTACCGGGAGTTTAGCGAACGAGACGTGTTTTCCGCGTTAGCCTTGGAAAGTCTGGCCACGGAACTCTTGATCGCCGCATCGCGCCAACGAGCGGCAACAGGCGAACGGAAGCCGCCGCCGTGGCTCGAGAAAGTGAAAGAGTATCTTCATCAGAATTTTGTTGAGCCTCCGGGCTTGCAGGAATTAGCGGAAGCAGCCGGAGTTCATCCCACTCACCTGGCCCGTGTCTTTCGCCAGTTTGAGCGTTGCACGGTTGGTGATTACGTGCGAGTGGCAAGAATTGACTATGCGCGCCGGCGAATACTCAGCTCGCATGAGCCCCTGGTTGAAATCGCCCTGAGCGCGGGTTTCGCTGACCAGACGCATTTCACGCGCTCGTTCAAACGCATAACCGGCATGACACCCACAGAATTCCGCCGCATTTTTGCGCTTCGCACTTGAACGACAAGACTCGAATCAACACTGAGAACGTCAAGGCATTAATTACTTCGTGAGATTTGGTGTGTTTTCGTGGATCGTTCGCCCAGGATTCAGAGCCCAACGATCCGCTAAATCACACCAAGCTACACGAAAGAACGCACAACAAGAGTTATTGTGAAAGGCAGTTGAGGAAACGCTAGTCTCATCCCAGCCTGCTAATGCCGGTCAAGACGTCTTCACCAAAACCGATTAAGATGGCCCCGGCCCAACTACCACCGGTTTTCGATAATCCTGTAGAGGTGTGTTTCGTCATGAACAGATTCAGATATGTTGTTTGCGCGGGGCTGTTGCTGTGCGCGGTACTTTCGCAAAATGCTGTCGCCCAATCCGACAAAGCTAAAAAGATCGATGACTTTGTAACTCCGTTTGCTAAATCCAGCCAGTTTTCCGGTGTCGTGCTGGCCGCGCAAGATGGCAAGATAATCTATGAAAAAGCATTTGGCCTGGCCAATGCGGACTTCAAGATTCCGAATCAACTGAATACCCGGATCGGAATCGCCTCGATTACCAAATTCATGACCAGCGTGATCTTAAGCCGCATGGTTGAAAGCAATAAGATTGCACTCGCGGACAAGCTCAACAAGTACCTTCCCGACTTTCCGAATGGCGACAAGATCACAATTGAAATGCTGGCGCGACATCGCTCAGGCATTCCGCACCGCGTGATGCCGTCTGAAGCCGAGTCGGTGGCTTACACCTCCGCGGAATTTATCGAAAAAGTAAAACTGGCAAAACTGGCATTCGAACCGGGGACCGGACGTCTTTACAGTTCGGCGGGCTACGCAGTTTTGGCGCGCGTCCTGGAGATCGTTTCCGGAAAGCCCTATTCGCAGCTCCTTCAGGAATACGTTTTCACACCTGCGGGCATGACCGACTCAGTCGACTTTGAAGGCGAAGCGGTCATGGAACGCCGCGCCCAGGATTACTATCTTTCCCCCAACGGCCTGGTTAATGTTCCGCTCAAGAATTATTCGTTTCTGGTCGGCGCGGGTTCGGTTTACGGCACCGCCCGCGACGTTTACAGATTCGGCGAGGCCGTGCTGGATGCGAAGTACGGTGAAGGGGTAAAGACAAATCTGCTGGGAGAAACCACGCTCAGCGGCAGCGGCAGTACCAACGGACATCGCTCTTATTTTGAAATTGAGCGCAACAGGAAATACGGATTTGTCATCCTGTCAAATTCCGCCGGCGTGTTCGATCTGATTTCCCGGGGCGTGTTGGAGATTCTGCAGGGAAAAGAAGCTACGGTGAAGAGCTTTACCATCCCGCAAATCATTCCCAATCCGAACAAAAATCTGGCAGAGTTCCTGGGACGCTACAAGCGCGACGACGGTACTGAAGGGGAAGTTGTCCTTAGAAATGGTTTCCTATATTCAGGAGATATTAAGCTTTACCCGACGAAGACAGACTGCTTCTTTGAGTATCGATTCTTTGGCGATGTATGTTTCAATCGCGACCAATCCGCAAAGATTAAAGACATCAAATGGAAGGGATACAATTTCGATTTCACCTGGGTGAGGCAATGAAGTCAGCAGGTTGGGTTCCAATTGAGAGGTTGGCTGCCAGGCTTTACTCAAAAATTCTTATTCGTGTTCTTTCGTGGATCGTGTGCTTAGGTTCACAGCCATTCGATCCACGAAATCACACTAAAGCTACACGAACTAATGCTCGTGGATCGTGTTTCAGTTTGCGAAAACAGAATTCTAATGAATATTAAGGCTGAAGTACTGGCTCTGGTTTTTCTGTGTACGGGTCTGAGCGGCACAGTGCTGGCGCAATCGAAGGCCGGGGATCTCAAGATCACGCCGAGAGTCTTTGAATCGGCCAGTGGTCAGAAGGTCGATGCGGAATTCGGCGAGTTGACAGTGCCTGAAAACAGGCAAAAGCCGGGCAGCCGCTTAATTCAAATAGCCTTCGTTCGCTTCAAAAGCACCGCCACGAATCCCGCTTCACCCATCGTGTATCTGGCCGGCGGCCCAGGCGGCTCCGGAATTGGGGCCGCGCGCGGAACCCGTTTCCCGTTGTTCATGGCCATGCGCGAAGTGGCCGATGTGATCGCCCTGGATCAACGCGGAGTCGGCCTGGCGACACCCAATCTCGATTGCAAAGAGACCGTCGGCTTTGCGCCGGACAAGCTGCTCAGTCGCGAGGACGCTCTTGAAACCTTCCGAAAACAATCACGCGCGTGTGCGGACGCCTTCAGACGACAGGGCGTCGATTTGCTTGGCTACAACACCAACGAAAGCACAGACGATTTGGAAGATTTGCGGAAGGCCATCGGTGCAAACAAGATCAGCCTCTGGGCCATAAGTTACGGAACGCATCTGTCGCTCGCGACCGTCAAGCGTCACGAAAAGAGTCTTGATCGATTGATCCTCGCCGGGATTGAAGGCCCGGCGCACACGATCAAACTACCGAGCAATATTCAAAAGCACCTCGCCCACATAGACACGCTGGTTAAGGCGGACGGCAATCTGAGCAAAGACATTCCTTCGTTTCTCGGATTGGTTAAGGAGGTTCTGGAGAGAGTCGAGCGCGAACCGGTGACGGTTGAAATAACCGACCCGAGCACCAAACAACCGGTCAAGGTTGTGCTGAATAGGTTTGCGATTCAGTTGTTGACGGTATTTTCGTTCGGAAGTGGCGAAGCTGCTCTGCCCGCACGTTATTATGCAATGTCGAAAAGTGATTTTTCAGGCGCCGCGCAAACGTGGCTCGGCTTTAGCCGGACCCGCAGCGTTGGTTCGGCGATGGCTTATATGATGGATTGTGCTTCGGGTGTCTCAGACCAGCGGCGCAAACAAATAGCTAGCGATGCTAAGACGGCTTTGCTCAGCGACATGATGGACTTTCCTTTTCCGGATGTTTGCGATGCGTGGGGCAGTCCGGATGCCGGCGAGGCGTTCCGCGCTCCTGCCAGAACCAGTCTCCCAACGCTTTTCATCAGCGGCACTTTTGACGTGCGCACGCCGCCCAGCAATGCCGAAGAGGTGCGCCGGGGTTTTTCCAACAGTTTTCACCTCATCATTGACGGCGCAGTTCACAGCGATCCGCTTTTCCTGTCTTCTCCCAAAATCAAAGACGTTATGCTCGAGTTCATGAAGGGGCAGAAGCCTTCGACCACACAGATCACGCTCGAGCCGATCAAATTCACCCCGCTTAAGCCGCAAAAGCCAAATTAACGTGGCACGGACGTCCCGCCCGTGAATCACGCGCAAGATGCGCCAAAAGTAGTGTCCTCATTTAGCGGCGTTTAGAGTACCAACTTTAGTTGGGTTCTTTTCTTGCTAACAAAAGCTCGACTAAGTCGGTACTCTGAACACCGCTTATCAAAGCAGGACACGACCCTCAGGAACCCCCGCTTGATTGGCGACTCCGCGCTCTCGTACAATCTCAGATTGCGTTTAGAGACTACAGTGCCGCTTGGACAATAGCGCCAGGATAGGAACTGGAGCTCTGAACGCCGGAGAGAATCAATATGAGTAGTTTCGATAAAGTCCTAACCAAAGTTTTCGGCAGCAGCAACGAGCGTTTTCTGAAGGTCATTCGCCCGATGATCGCCGAGGTCAACGAGTTTGAGCCCCAGGTCCAGAAGCTCTCAGACGAACAACTACGCGAGCGCACGGCTTTTTTCAAAGCCCAGATCGCCGATGCCGTCAAAGATATAACCGACAAAGACGCCCGCAAACGTCGCGAAAAGGAGATGCTTGAGGAGATCCTCCCGGAAGCCTTCGCCCTGGTGCGTGAGGCGAGCGTGCGCACGACCGGCATGCGCCACTTTGATGTGCAGTTAATCGGCGGCATCGTTCTCCACCAGGGCAAGATTGCCGAGATGCGCACCGGCGAAGGCAAGACGCTGGTGGCGACGTTGCCGGCTTACCTCAACGCCCTGACCGGCCGCGGCGGCGTGCATGTGGTTACGGTAAATGATTACCTGGCCTCGCGCGACGCGGAATGGATGGGTCAGATCTATCGCTTCCTGGGATTGACCGTCGGCTGTATTCAGAACGACATGGATGATTTCGAGCGGCAGACCGCATACGCCGCCGACATCACCTATGGCACTAATAATGAGTTTGGTTTCGACTACCTGCGCGACAACATGAAGTTCGATCTTTCGACCTGTGTGCAGCGCGGTTACTATCACGCGATTGTAGACGAAGTTGACTCGATCCTGATCGACGAAGCGCGCACCCCACTGATCATCTCCGGACCTTCGGAAGAATCCACTGACAAGTACTATCAGGCGAACGCCATCGTTCCTCAGTTACAAAAGGGTGAAGAACTCGAAGAAGGAAAGAAGACCGGCGATTACATCGTCGACGAGAAAAACCACTCCGCGGTGTTGACCGAAGACGGCGTCGACAAAGCCGAACGGCTGCTGGGCGTCGGCAATCTTTACGACCCTTCGAATATGGAGCTGCTGCATTGCGTCGAGCAGGCTTTGAAGGCGCACACGCTGTACAGGCTCGACCATCAGTACGTCGTGCAGAACGGTGAAGTGATCATCGTCGACGACTTTACCGGACGTTTGATGAAGGGCCGGCGCTGGTCCGATGGATTGCACCAGGCGGTCGAGGCCAAGGAAGAAGTGAAGATTGAACGCGAGAACCAAACCCTGGCAACGATTACTTTGCAGAACTATTTTCGGCTGTACGAAAAGCTTTCGGGAATGACGGGCACGGCCGAGACTGAGGCCGCTGAGTTCCATTCGACCTACAAACTTGACGTGATCGTGATTCCCACGCACATGCCGATGGTGCGCCGGGACAATCCCGACATGATCTATCGCACGCTGCCCGAAAAGTGGGACGCCGTCGTCGAGGAAATCCAGGAGCGTTACGAAAACGGCCAGCCGGTGCTGGTCGGTACCGTATCGGTAGAGAACTCGGAACTGATCGCGCGCCGCTTGCAGCGCGTCGGAGTTCCGCACAACGTGCTCAACGCCAAGTATCACGAGCGTGAAGCCGAAATCGTCGCGCAGGCCGGCCGCAAAGGCGCCATCACCATCGCGACCAACATGGCCGGGCGCGGTACTGACATTCTTTTGGGCGGCAATCCTGATTTCATGGCGCGGGAGTTTTTGAAGGAGCAGGAAGTCGATCCCGAGGAAGCGACCGAGTCGCAATGGCAAGAAGAGTTTTTGAAGGCCAAGCGCATCGTCGAGGCCGAACACAAGGAAGTTGTGTCGCTCGGCGGGTTGCACATTCTCGGCACCGAACGCCACGAATCACGCCGCATCGATAACCAGCTGCGCGGTCGTTCCGGTCGCCAGGGCGACCCTGGATCTTCACGGTTCTTTCTTTCTTTAGAAGATGATCTGATGCGCATCTTTGCCGGCGACAAGGTCAAGGCCTTGATGCAGCGGCTGGGCATGGAAAAAGGCGTGGCCATCGAATCAAAGATGGTTTCCAAACGCATCGCCGCCGCGCAAAAGTCGGTTGAAGGCCGCAACTTTGAAACGCGCAAACACCTGCTGGAATACGACGACGTCATGAACAAGCAGCGCGAGACCATCTATGGTCTGCGCCGCCAGCTCATGGAAGAGCCGGACCAACGGGAGTACCTGGTCGGCGAAACCGGGGTTGCGCGCGACCTGCTCACCGATCTCACTAAACAGTATGTGAACCCCGACCTGTCGGAACACGAATGGGACTTTGAAAACTACAAAGTCCAGATTCACTCGGTCTATGGCATCGATACCGACGCCGAAGGAATCGATTTTGGCCGATTGAGCTCAGAAGAGATTGAAGAGCTGATCTGGGAAAAGCTGAAAGCAAAATACGCCGGCAAGGAAAAGCAGATCGGCGAAGAGGCGATGCGCACCTACGAGCGCATCATCATGCTCAACATTATCGACGCGCAGTGGAAGGACCACCTGCTGGCCCTTGATCATTTGAAGCAGGGCATCGGTCTGGTTGGCTATGGGCAGAAAGATCCGCTGGTCGAATACAAGAAGGAAAGTTTCGATATGTTCCAGGCCATGCTGGATCGCATCGACACCACGACCATTCGTTCGCTCTTTAATTTGCAGGTGGTTGCCGAGCAGGCGCCGGACGAATTGCAGCGGCGTCGCGCCGCGCGGCGCGCTTCGATGAATTTCACCGGCCCGAACCAGGGGGCCGCCGCCGCAGGCGAAGAAGCCGGCAAAGTGAAGACCGTCGTGCGCAGCGAACCCAAAGTAGGCCGCAACGACCCGTGCCCTTGCGGGTCAGGGAAGAAATACAAGAAGTGTCACGGAGCCGGTTAGCCTCAGCCCGCCGCGCATCACATTCATCTCCGAAACGAAGACGGCGAACCCGTGTCCGTCTGGATGGAACTTCAATACCACTTCAACCTATACTGACACGAGCGTTCTCATGAAGACACGATCCAGTCAGCGACTATTGGTTTACGCTATTTTCTTTTTGCTCGCATTAGTCTTAAGTCCTGGCGCCCGCGCACAGCAACCTTCATCTCAGTCCCTCTCCAGTGAGCGCGACCGCGGCCTGGAACTTTATCAGAAGGGTGACTATCCGGCCGCAATCGAAACTCTTCGGGCCGTGACCAGTAAGAACCGCGAAGATGGCGCCGCCTGGCATCTTCTGGGCCTCGCCTTGCTCGCGGCCGGAAAAAAGGAACAGGCTCGAACCGCTTTTGAAAAGGCGGTCACGGTTCGTCTCCATAGTCTGATTGCGGTTCCGTTACTGATGGTGACCACTTCAGCGCCGGGGCCGGCAGTCAAACCGCAAGACCGTTACCAGGCTGCGCTCGAGAGCGCTGAACAATATTTGGCGTTGGGCCGGGTGACCGAAGACTGGCAATTTCAGGTAGAGGCGCTCCGTTTTTACCGCGACTACTATGCCGGCACGCTCAGTAACGAGACGATGGTAACCAATAAAGAGGTTCAGACCAGACTTCGCATCTCTAGTAAGCCGGCTCCGGATTTCTCGGGAGTTGGTGCTTCAGGCACCTCAGTGTTACGAGCAGTATTTTCGGCTGATGGCCGGGTCAGACACGTATTGGTGCTCAAAAGAGTTGCTCCCGATTTCGACCTGAGATGCATCGAAGCCGCCCAGCAAATCAAGTTCACGCCCGCCATTAAAGAGGGCAAACCTGTTTCGATGATCCTCCAACTTGAGTACAACCGACATTATTTCTGATAAGTAGAATAGATGCCTGCTATCCCTACCTCGACCAATCCAGTCGTTAAGTCGATCATCTCGGGGAATGCTCCACCAGCCGCCCGTTCGGCGGCGGCGCGAGGACTCTTGCCGTTGCCGCAAGCGGACTTGCTCGAGGCGCTGGTGCATTTGCGAGAGGACAGCGATCCGGAAGTAGCTCGCGCAGCCCAAACCACGCTCGAAGCTCAACAGCCTCAAGAGCTACTGACGGTGGCCCGGGCCAACGAGACGGCGCCGTCCGTCCTGGGTTACCTGGCCTCAATCGAAAAGGCGGATCACGAGACTCACGAAGCCGTCGCCAACAACATCAACACTCCCGATGAAGCGATTGCCTTGCTGGCACGTCTGACCAAAGATGCCTCGCTGCTCGAGTTCATGACCCTTAATCAACAACGTTTGATCCGCGCTCCGGAAATTATCGAAGCAATTCTGCTGAACCCGGCCCGCACCGCCGAGGCCGAGCGGCGGGCACGGGAAACTCGCCGCGAGTTTTTTGAAAAGGAGCGTGGGGCGCGCCAAATCGCTCAAGAGTTGCGCGCTCGCGGAAACAACGCCGCGGCCGAGTTTTTTGAAGAGGCTGAGCTGGGTCGCGCCCAGCTATCGGTCGAGGATGCCTGGCTGATTGCGCAGCACATAGAAGTATCCGATGCGGACATCGATGACTCCTGGCTGGCCCGCGAATTCATCGAAGATATGCTGATCGAGACGCCGGAACAGAAGGCAACCAACGTGCAGATGGTAATTAACTCGGAGCGCACCGAGGCCGGCGAGCTCTCTCCGGAACGCATTTCGCTGATTCGCCGGATCATGTTCATGACAGTGAAGGACCGCATGAAACTGGCCATGAAGGGAGATCGCGAAGCGCGCGGTATCTTAGTGCGAGACGCCAACAAAGTGGTGGCCACCGCGGTTATTCACAATCCTCGTATCACGGATCGCGAAGTCGAGGGTATCGCGGCGATGCGGGCGGTCGCAGAAGAAGTGTTGCGCCTGATCGCGATGAATCGAGCCTGGGTGCGCTCTTATCCAATCATCCATAACCTCGCCCGTAATCCGCGGACCCCGATAGGCACGGCGGTGCATATTCTGCCGCTGCTTCACACAAAGGATCTGAAGGCGATCTCGCAAAGCCGTAACGTTTCCGAAAATGTCAGACGCCAGGCCTATCGCCTTTGCGAGGTCCGCACCCCGCACAGGAAGTAACACTGTCCGCGTTGAAACAGTTTGGCCCAGGGTTTTGATTGTCACAAACCTGTTACGATTTTCTCGCTTTTTAGCTTGACGCGACGTGAAGATGGGTGTAGTTTCGGGCTTGCTAGAACTTTCAGGTATTTGACAGTCAGGAGTTTCGAGGGCAGAAGTCTTCGAAGTGGCGCTGTTTCAAAGGCAAACGCGGCAGCTTGATTCATTTTTCCGCCGCAGACTTTATCTCGCCCGTCAATTGCAGCACCACCCATGAAGCACGGGATCGGCCATATGTGACGATTCTCAAGTCTTTGCCAGCCACCCCTGAAACCCGAACCTACCCTGAAGTTTTTCGCCCCGCCAGTACCGATACGTCGGAATTGGCGGGGCGCAACTCTTTAATCCCTAGTTGAAATCTTAAATCTGGAAGTCCGTTTTCGGACTTTGTAC
The DNA here is from genome assembly GCA_038040505.1 of Acidobacteriota bacterium. Classification (GTDB taxonomy): domain Bacteria; phylum Acidobacteriota; class Blastocatellia; order Pyrinomonadales; family Pyrinomonadaceae; genus UBA11740. The sequence goes on from JBBPID010000041.1 coordinate 33,298, forward strand.
TTTGAGCTTTGTACTTGGTTCTTTATTCCAAGTGCGAGGCTCTAATCCATCAAGCCCCAAGGTTGGGAAACACAAAGTACTAAGCACGAAGTACCAAGCACTTCCCGGTTCACATCGCCAGCCCGCCGTCGACTTGAATCACCTGGCCAGTGATGTAGCGAGCATCGTCTGACAAAAGAAAGCACGCGATGCGGGCCACTTCGTCGCTTTCAGCAAACCGGCCCAGAGGAATCTGTTCGAGTAGTTTTGTGCGGTAACTTTCGTCCAGGGCCGAAGCCATGTCGGTGGATACCATCCCGAGCGCGAGTGCGTTAACCGTCACTTTGCGACTGGCGACTTCGCGTGCTAGCGCCTTCGTCAAACCAATCATCCCGGCTTTCGACGCAGAGTAGTTCGATTGTCCGGCCATCCCGACAACTCCACTGATCGACGTAATGTTGAGAATTGAGCCGCCCTCTTCCTGGCGCAGCATCGTGCGCAGCGCCGCCTTGGAAAAACTCCAGGCGCCCTTCAGGTTGGTATTCAGGACCGCATCCCAATCTTCTTCTTTCATGCGCAGGATCAAAGTATCCCGCACGATGCCGGCGTTATTCACCAAATAGTCGATCCGTCCGAATGCTTCCTTGACCTGCTTCACCATTTCCGCCGCGGCGTCCATTTCAGCGACATCTCCCTGGTTCGCGATCACCCGAACTCCCAGGCCTTCCAACTCGACTTTCAAGGCTTCGGCCGCCTCAACGCTTCGCGCGTAGTTGAAGGCCACGTCAGCGCCGCGTTTCGCTAACTCGACCGCGATCGCCCGTCCGATACCGCGCGTCGCGCCCGTGACGATTGCTGCTTTTCCAGAAAATTGTTTTTCGTCAGACATAAGTGTTTTGTAAGTACTGACACGCACCCCTACGTGAGTTTCAATGAGCGCAGATAGCTGCGAAAGTCCGGAGCCAGGTCGGTGTGTTTCAATGCATACTCGACCGTCGCCACCAGGAAACCCAGTTTGTCGCCGGCATCGTAACGGGTGCCTTCGAAGCGCACCGCGTAGAAATCGCGCTTTTTTAAGAGCGCGCGCATGGCGTCGGTGATCTGAATCTCGCCGATGGCGCCCGGCGTAGTCGCCTCGATCTCGTCAAAAATATCAGGCGTCAAAACATAGCGGCCAATAATTGCCAGATCGGAAGGCGCTTCAGCGCGAGGCGGTTTTTCCACCATGTCCTTGATCCGATAGATGCCGTCGGAAACTTCCTCGACGTCGAGCGCTCCGAAACGCGAGATGGCTTCGCCTTCGACCTGCATGGTTGCGACCACCGGCGCGTCGTACTTCTCGTAAACATCAATTAGTTGCTTAAGCGCCGGCGTTTTCGAGTCGATGATATCGTCGCTCAGCATCACCGCGAACGGCTCGTCGCCAACCAGATCGCGCGCTTGCAGGACCGCGTGACCCAGACCGAGAGCTTCGCGTTGGCGCACATAGCTGACCTGCACCATGTTTGAAATCTCGCGCACCAGGCGCAGGTCGTCTTCCTTGCCCCGGTCGCGCAGCAGCGCTTCCAATTCGAATGAAACATCGAAGTGATCTTCGATGGCCGACTTGCCGCGGCCAGTGACGATGATTACCGATTCGATACCTGAGGCGACCGCTTCTTCGACCACGTATTGAATGAGGGGCTTGTCGACCAGGGGCAACATCTCTTTCGGAGACGCTTTGGTGGCGGGCAGAAAACGGGTGCCCAGACCGGCAGCCGGGAAAACTGCTTTGCGAACAGGTTGTGGCATAATCGAAGTGTTTCTCATACCATAACCGCAAAGGAACCAGCAAATGCTCGATCTCAACTATGTTCGAGAGAACCTCGAAGACGTGCGCGCCGCGCTCGGCAAGCGCAGCATGCCGACTGAGGTGCTGGATGATTTCGTGCAAGCCGATGCCGAACGACGGCAGGTAATCGCCGAATCGGATCGACTAAACGGAGAGCGAAACGTCGCCAGCCGCGAGATCGGCGCGCTAATGAAAGAAGGCAAGCGCGACGAAGCTGATACCCGGCGCAAGGCCGTGAATGAACTAAAAGATCGCATCGCGGAGCTGGATCAAAAGCGCGAGCAGGCAGAATTACGGATGCGCGAGATGCTTTCCACACTTCCGAATATTCCACATGAGAGCGTTCCGGTAGGCAAAGACGAGTCGGCCAAAGTCGAAGTTCGCCGCTGGGGCACGCCCCCGCAGTTCGACTTCGAGCCAAAGGATCACGTTGACATTGGTACGGCGCTCGGCATTCTGGATCTCGAACGGGCGGCGAAAGTCGCAGGCGCGCGCTTCGCCATTCTGAACGGCGCCGGCGCCCGGCTGGAACGCGCGTTGATCGATTTCATGCTCGACCTGCACACGCGCGAGCACGGTTACCGCGAGACTTTGCCGCCGTTCATCGTGAATCGTGATTCGCTGTTCGGGACCGGACAGCTACCCAAGTTCGCCGCCGAACTTTTCAAGCTGGACGACGATCGTGAGCTTTATCTGGTTCCCACGGCCGAAGTCCCGGTGACAAATTATCATCGGGAAGAGATCCTCGAGGCGGCGGAGCTGCCGATGAAGTGGGCGGCTTACACGCCCTGCTTTCGCTCGGAAGCCGGCAGTTACGGAAAAGACACTCGCGGTGTTATCCGCCAGCACCAGTTCGAGAAAGTTGAGTTGGTTAAGTACTCGCTGCCGGAAAACTCTTACGATGAGCTGGAGTCATTGACGAAGAACGCCGAAACCGTTTTGCAGCGACTCGGAATTCACTATCGAGTGGTCACGCTTTCCACCGGCGATCTCGGTTTCGGCAACGCCAAGACTTATGACATCGAAGTCTGGCTGCCCTCTCAAAATGCTTTCCGGGAAATCTCTTCGTGTTCGAATTACGAAGCGTTTCAGGCGCGCCGCGCCAACATTCGTTTCCGGCGCGCGGGTGGATCAAAGCCCGAGTTTGTGCACACGCTGAATGGTTCCGGCTTGGCGATTGGCCGCACGTGGCTCGCTATCCTGGAAAACTTTCAGCAAGCCGACGGCTCGGTGATCATTCCTGAAGCGCTCAGACCTTTCATGCGCGGGCTGGAGAAGATTTCCCCCGGTTGAAGGTTTGGAGGCAGTCTACTGAATCACGGCCACGAACTTCACCGATCGTGAATACTTCCCATCGGTCACGCTGCCTTTGTCGTCATCGCTGGCCTTAACGATGCCGTTTTCAACCGAGTAATCCTTCAGCGGTGACGAACTTTCCTGATACTGGCTGGGATGGAACCTGACCCAGAAGCTATCTTTCATAAACACATATTCCAGGCCGCGAATCTTTCCGTCATAGAACATCGTCTGGGATTTGATCTCTTCGGCCAGCGCTTCCGGAGGAATGGGATTGTCGGTCAGCAACACAATAATGCTCTCGCTGCCAAAACGTTCACCGCGTCCGGCGTATGCATACTTTAAGGCTACGGTCTCGCCCTTAGCGGTGTAACTACCGCTAGCCTCCCCAGGTTTTAGCGCGCCCGGTTCGATTTGCGGCGTCGCCGTCTCTTTCTGAGCTGTAGATTGCGCTGGCGTTTCGGCATTTGACTGATTGTTCGTTGACGACTCTTTGATGGAGCAGCACCACGTGGTCGCTAACATCAACAAGCCTGAAACAAGTAATGAGTGAGTAACTATTTTCCGTTTGTCTAACATTTTATTCTCCTGAAGAACTGTTTCGCCGTGGCCAGGCCGCGCCGTCATTGCTTTCTCAAGCACCAGGTAGTCATAGCCCGCTGGTTCTGAACCACCGTTGTCTTTAACGGCTCGAAAAGCTGTCCACCTAACGTGGCCGCCACCTCGGTCAACATCGGCTCGTCCACTAGAAATCGTTCGCTGCCGTCCGGCAAACGATAACGCCGGCCCGCTATCAACTCTACCTCGTCTGCGATCCCTATAGTCGAGGCCATGCGCGGCAAAGAAAATCCCGCCCGATTTCAGCACCCGCCACATCTCTTTGACCATCGCCTGCCAATGGTCCTCGTCACGGGCGAAGTGAAGGACAGCGCTGCTGATTACCACTTCGAAATTTGAGTCCGGAAATGACAGGCGCTCGACCGGCTCGTGTCGGAAATTATTCTCGGGCAGATGCGGGGCCAGTTGCGCGGCCAGGCGCCGCATCTCGGCGATAGCCGCATTCGATTCGTCGACGGCGAAGACTTCATATCCGTTGCGGAGAAAGTAGACAAGGTTCCGGCCGCTGCCGCAGCCGGCGTCGAAGATTCGCATCTGCGGGGTAAGTCGACCTTTCAACAACTGGTCGAACAGGTAAATATCGATGCCGCCAAACCAGTCCTGGAGATTTGCCGATAGTTGCATGGATTGACAACACGAGCTGCGGCTTATTGCTTCGGCCAGCGTTCCATCTGATAGGTGCGCTCTTTGGCGGGCGATTTATCGGTAGCAGGCCAGGAAAGAATGGCCTTCCACGAATTTTCCGATTCGCGTTCCCAGCGAAAAGAGTTTCGCGCTTTTAAGGCCGGCACGAAAGTGATTGACTTGTCGTCGATAGAGCTTGCTACATAGCGACTACCTTCACTGCCGCCGCCAAACTGTCCATCCTTCAGCTCAAAACGCGTCACGTCCGTGACCTTATCGAACTTTTCACCTTCGAGTGATTCCACGGCCAGAATTGAGTCGCTTTCAAATTTGTATCGCTCAACGAAAGGAGCCACACCGCCGCCAGTGCCGCGCCAGGTTCCTTCGATCCAGCGCAGCTTTTGCAAATTGGCCGAAGTGAAAGTCCCGCCCGTAACCGTCGGCGAAGGAGTGGCCTGACCCTGCGCGACGGCTGAGTTTCGATTGCATCCATAACCGAAGCAGAGCGCAGCTACTATTAAAATGGTCAAAAGAATAAGTTTTGTCTTCATGCCTGGATTATAGGAGACGATCCACGAATCACACGAACAGGCACTAACAAGGTAATCTCCTAATTTAGCGGTGCTTAGAGTACCAACTTCAGTTATTCCCCTCCCTTTGGGAGGGGTCAGGGGAGGGACGTAGTTACTGTAGCTCTAAACAAGTAAGCTCGCGGGCGGGCTCAGCCCGCCCGAGTGCGTGGCTGGGTTGTCGCTTTAGCTGCGCCCCTCCCCCAGCCCCTCCCAAAGGGAGGGGAGGTCGGTACTCTAAACACCGCTTATCAAGATATCTGACAGACCATTTTGTGACTTACTGACTTTGTGGTAAATGATTCAGCATGCCGGATAAAGACGATTTCACGGAAATCTTTCGGAAGCTAAGAGCGATCTTCAAGCCTTACGATAAGAAGATGGTCGTACTCCACGACACGGATAGCGTCTATATGCTCAACACGCGGCACATGATGAGCAACAAGCAGCCGCTCTATTTTGGCGGAGTTCGTAAGGGAAAGGCTTACGTCAGCTTCTACCTGATGTCGGTTTATGTTTCGCCGCGAGAGATGAAAAACATGTCGCCTGAACTTAAGAAACGAATGCAGGGAAAGTCCTGTTTCAACTTCAAAACTGTGGATGAAAAACTCTTCCGCGAGTTGGCCACGCTAACAAAAGCCGGCGCCGCCCAGTTTTCTGACGAGGAATTCGTTGAGGCCCTGCGGCAACTGCAAGCGGCGGGTCGAAAAAAGTGAAAGCGGAGGGTACAGAACCGCTCACGGTAGTGAGCGGGACCAACACTCGCTGAGCGTAAACTGCTAATCGTCAACTGAAGTTGCGCTCTCCTCATTGGCTTTGCCCCAAAAGTTGATAGGCGGGTACAGAACCGCTCGCGGTAGCGAGCGGGTTAAGCCTCAACAAAGCATAAATCGCTAAGGATTGTCGTCTGGGTTGCGTCAACCTCATAAAAACATCGAACAGTCCCATTTCAGCTCGTATCCTTGTCCCGCTCGCTACCGCGAGCGGTTCTGTACCTGACCCTTGTAAGGCCTAAGCCACCAGACTGCGCTCAATCCACTCACTAATTGCCAACTTCAATTCGTCGAGTTGAGCGTCAAAGAAGTGTCCCGCGCCTTTGATGACTTTCACTTCTACGGGCGCTTTAATCTGAGCGGCTAACTCCTGCAGCTTTTCAACATTACCGTACTCGTCCAGCTCTCCATGGACAAAAAGAATTGGCTTGCGGCATTCGACGAGGAAACCAAAGTCGTACTTGTCCACCGGCGTGCCAATGCTGATTAGGCGGACTACGCGCTCGTCAGTCATTCCGATTTTCATTCCAACCTGCGCCCCGAAAGAGAAGCCGCACAGCGTAATTTCGTGTTCAGGGTATTTGGCGGCGAGATATTCGAGCCCCACCCGTGCGTCATCGAGTTCGCCGCGGCCCTCGTCGTGCTCACCCGTACTTTGACCAACACCGCGAAAATTGATTCTCAGGACCACCAGACCTGCGTCGTTCAAGGCGGCAGCGGCGCGGAACACGACTTTGTTGTGCATGGTGCCTCCGCCGAGCGGGTGCGGATGCAGCACCAGGGCAGCGCCGCGAACGTTGCCCGCGCGCGGCTCTTTCAAAATGGCTTCCAATTGCCCGTGGGGGGCGGGTATTAAGAGGTTTCCTGCCGGATACATTAAAAGGATTCCGAAGTGCGATTGTGTATTGTGAATTTGTTGCTTGTCAAAAGAGACGACTTCTTAAGTGCCCGGTTGGGTTACGATTCATACTCGAATTGACTCGCGATTCAAAAAAGGATTAGCTTTCGATCATCACATGACCGAGTCCAGCGGGCACAAACTTCCAAATAAGCCGAATGACCTTTACAAGATCACTGGGGTCATCGCCGATACCGCCTCAGATGCCATCATTTCGATTGACGAAGAAAGTACGATCCTCTTTATCAATCGTGCCGCTGAAGGAATCTTCGGTTACACCCGGGCCGAGTTGATTGGACAGTCTTTGACTATCTTGATGCCTGAGTATCTCAGGCATGTTCATCACGCCGGGCTGGAGCGATACGTCGCCACTGGCGCGCGCCACATTTCGTGGGAAGCGGTCGAGCTGCCGGGTCTGCACAAAGATGGACGCGAGATTCCCCTCGAACTGTCTTTAGGCGAGTTTGTTGAAGACGGCCGGCGGTTCTTTACCGGCATTGCCCGCGACATTACTGAACGACGCAAACTCGAACGCCGCCTCTCTGCCCAATTCCACGTTGCACGTATCCTGGCCGAATCTGATTCACTTCCCCAGGCCGGGCCACTCCTGCTGCAGTCCATCAGTGAAGGTCTGGGTTGGGACCTGGGCCAAATGTGGGTTGTCGACCGTGACGGAGAGGTGATGAGGTGGTTAGCCGCGTGGCGACTTTCCTCACCGGCGGCTGAGGAATTTGAAAATGCCAGTCGCAGCCGAACGTTTCTTCGCGGCGTGGGTCTGCCCGGACGGGTTTGGGAATCCAGGACCTCTGACTGGATCAGCGACATCAGCACTGAGCCCAATCTGCCGCGGGGCGTTCTGGCGGTGAGAGCAGGATTTCGCTCTGCCTTTGCCAGTCCGATTCTGCTGCATAATCAGGTTTCCGGCGTGATGGAGTTTTTCAGTCGCGATAGCCAGCCTCCCGATCAGACTTTGCTGGACATGATGAGTGGCATAGGAAATCAGATTGGTCAGTTTGTCGCGCGCGAGCGTGGGGAAGAAGAACGGATTCGCCTTTTGGATTGCGAACAGCGCGCCCGGCACGAAGTGGAAGTCGCCATGGATCGAATGGCCCGGGTCCAAACTGTCACTGAGGTCGCGCTGTCCCATCTTTCGCTTGATAGATTACTGGCCGAGCTTCTGGATCGCGTCCGTGACGCAATGGACGTCGATACCGTGGTGATTATGTTGCTTGAGGAAGACAGCGATCTGGTGGCTTGGGCTACGAAGGGTTTGGAACTTGACGTCGGGATTCGTGTTCCGGTGGGCGCTGGCTTCGCCGGCCGCGTCGCCGAGCAAAAATCGCCTATAGTGATCGATGACATTGATACTGCAGAGCTTCATACCCCTTTCTTGCGAGAAAGAGGAGTTAAGTCACTACTGGGTGTGCCGTTGCTGCTCGAAGGGCGCGTCCTGGGAGTCGTTCACGTCGGAAGACTGGTGCGTCGTCCCTTTACCGACGATGACACACGGCTCTTGCAGTTGGTCGCCTTCCGCATCGCCCTGGCTGTCGACAACGCCCGCTTGTTTGAAGAAGAGCGCGCGGCGCGCCAGGAAGCTGAAGCCGCCAGCCGCGCCAAAGATGAATTCCTGACGACAATTTCGCACGAGTTGCGCACGCCCCTTACGCCGGTGATTGGCTGGATTCACATGATTCGTAACGGCATCCTGCCGGAAAAAGAGACCGAGCATGGGATGGCCGTAATTGAAAAGAATTCGCAGGCCCTAAAACGTCTAATCAACGACTTGCTCGACATGTCCGCGATCCTTACCGGCAAGATGCGCATGGAACAAGTGCCCGTTTCGCTTGGCGACATAGTTAGCGAAGCGGTCGAGACTGTCCGGCCGCTGGCGGCGGCGCGCGACATCCAGCTTGAAGTAACTTTTCATGATTGGCAGAACGAAATTGTCAGCGGAGATCGCGCGCGGCTGGTGCAGGTGTTCTGGAACCTTCTCAGTAATGCTTTGAAGTTCTCGGCGCCCGGCGATCGCGTCAAAGTCGATTGTCAGGCAAACAGTCATGAGGCAGTCGTTACCATCGAGGACACGGGGCAGGGAATTACGGAAGAGTTCTTACCTTATGTTTTCGATCGGTTTCGTCAGGCCGATGGCTCGAAAACCCGAGCACACGGCGGGCTGGGGCTGGGGTTGGCGCTGGTGAAGAGTTTTGTTGAAGCGCACAAAGGCACCGTACAAGCTGCGAGCGGCGGACTCGACCGGGGCAGTAGTTTTCGAGTGAGCCTGCCGCGCCAGCAGCCTCTCGCCGCCGTACCGGCGCGCCCGATACAAACTGCCAAACGCCCCGGGGCGCCCACAGCCCGGCTCATCGTGGTCGAAGACGATCCGGACACCCTCGAGATGTTGAAGGCGACCCTTGAGGCGCGCGGTTTCAGCGTTACGACTTGCGAGTCGGCGGCCGAGATGCTGGAGTGCGCCGAACAGACGAATGCCGACCTGATTATTTCGGATATCGGAATGCCCGAAGTCGACGGGTTTGAAATGATTAGGCAATTGCGCGAGATCAAAGCCTTCAAAGACGTTCCGGCGATTGCACTCTCGGGCTACGCTTCCGAGAAAGACGCTGAGACGGCAATCGCGGCCGGCTTCAATGCTCACGTCTCGAAGCCGGTTGATCCGACCGAGTTGCTCACCCTGGTCGCGGGTTTATTGCAGAAGGCTCCCGAAAGATAGGGACGGTCTTAATTCTATCTGAGGCTCAGTTGTTCTCATTTAATTGAAGCAAAGCTTGAGAGCGGAAAGGTCACCGCTCCTTTCCAGTTCTGCATAGCTGCGTCCGCTTTTCAGGCGGTACGGGATTTTCTGGGGGTCGATGCCTCGCATAGGAACAAGAATTGAACAGATGATCAAGTAGCGGCTTTGCCGCAGCACATAGCGGTAAGCCTCCGGCTTACCGTGGCGCTTGGGTTAGATCACCGTGGCTCTGCCACCGTGGTCGGAGAGGCATAGCCTCTTTTTCTGAAGAGTCCCGTCCGGTGAGCCCGAGGCTCACCGCTATGTGCTGCCGCAAAGCCGCTCCAGATCCGCGAAATCACACGAACCGGCACTTAACAAAATCCTTCTTAGCATTTTCATGTTGTTTCGTGTATCCGTTCGGTTGGCAGGCCGGCTTTCCGAGTCTCGCCTGATTCCGCTAAACTCAGTCACCGGTAAGTTGTTGTGCCCCTGTAGCTCAACGGTTAGAGCAGCAGACTCATAATCTGTTGGTTCGGGGTTCGAATCCCTGCGGGGGCAC
>JBBPID010000162.1:0-2208 GCA_038040505.1 Acidobacteriota bacterium
GTAACCTATGTTTCCGAACACCTGTAACTGATGTCTCCGGTCTATACACTCCCAAGGGGAGAAGGGAGAAACGCCCAAATTATCTCAAGGGGAGAGGGAGTTACCTCTCAATTGTTCTCGAAGTTTGAATCGCTGCAGTTTGCCCGTCGCGGTGTAGGGCAATTCCGAAACAAAGACATAACGCCGCGGTCGCTTGAAGCGCGGCAGCTCTCGTTCGCAAAGCGCTCGCAATTCCTGTTCGTTCATGGCGGGATCGGATTTGTCACTTGCCGGGAGCACGACCGCACAGACGCACGACAGATTATCCTGATCCCGGCCTTCGACCACTGCACAGGCGCGGACGCAGGAGCTGTGCAACAGGACGTTCTCGACTTCAATTGGTGAAACCCACTGCCCGGTCGGCTTGAAGCAATCATCGCTGCGGCCCATGTGCCACCAAAAATCATCGGCGTCGCGCCGGTAGAGATCGCCGGTACGAACCCATCCGTCTACAAAGGTTTCCGCCGTAGTCTCAGGCCGCTGCCAGTAGCGTCCGGCGGCGCTGTCACCGCGAATCCATAAGTTTCCAACTTCGCCCGCGGCCACCCCGGCGCCCTCGTGATCGATAAGGCGGGCCTGGTAGCCGGCGAGGAGTTTGCCGCTACTGCCGTAACGGGCCTCACCTGCGTGATTCGACATGAACATGTGAAGCATCTCAGTCGATCCAATGCCATCCAAAACTTCGACGCCAAAAGTTTTCTGCCACTCTTCACCGAGCTGGGCGGGCAGGGCTTCGCCGGCTGAGACGCATAGTCTCAGGCTGGTGGTATCCAGCAGATTACCGTTGCGATGATGTTCGAGGAGCATGCGATACACGACCGGCACGCCGAAAAAAATCGTCGGGCGATATTCGCGAAACACCTGGCCCACCACCTCGGGCGCCGGCTTTTCCCGGCAAAGAATCGTCGCCAGGCCATTGAGAAGCGGAAAGGTAAAGCTGTTGCCGAGACCGTACGCAAACGGCAGACGTGAAGAAGAGAACAGCCGATCGTCTGGCCTTAGACTGAGCACTTCACGGCAGAAAGTCTCGTTGGTGTAAAAAATATCGGACTGGGTATGGACGGCGCCTTTGGGCTCGCCGGTGCTACCCGAAGTGTAAAGGATAAAGGCGTCCAGATCGCCGCTGGATGAAATTGGAAACCTGGATCCGAGTGACTGTCGGCTAGCGAGGTGAAAGGCCTGAGCGCTGACGCCGGCGCCGGCTGCCGGAACCGGTTCTTGGTTCCGGCAAACTACGAGTAGATCCTGCAGCTCACTCCAGGATTCCGTCGTCGGAAACAAATCGGGAACCGCGTGGGCTTCGATGATCGCGGCCCGGGCGCCACAATCTCTTAAAATAAAAGTCTGATCGTGTTTTCCCAGCGCCAGATTAATCGGGACCGCAATCGCACCGAGCGAGATCAAAGCGACGAATGAAGTAATGAATTCCGGCGAGTCGTTTAGCAGAATCCCAACGCGATCTCCGGCCCCGATGCCCAGTGCGCTGAGCGTTTCCGCGGTTTGCACGGTGGCTGCGCGCAGTTCTTCATAAGTGATTTGCCGGCCTTCATACAGTATCGCCAGGGACGCCGAGCGTTGCGACTGAAAAAGATGTTCGAAAAGGTTGGCAGCGCCCATGATGAAACGTCACAGACTTTAGTGCGTGCGTTGGCGGCTTGGCAAACGAAAAAGTTCAACGGTTGGGATTTTGAGAGTCGGCCAGAGCTGTGGTTTGATTGCGTCATGCCCGTTGTAAAAAAACGCGATCATCAGACTGAGTCGCGACTGTTATTGGAATCAGCCGACCCGGTTGAGCTGCCGCCGGCCGAGGTCGCGGAAAATGCCATGTTGGTGCAGTTCGACAAGATCAAGCCCTACATTCCAGAACTGCTCGAGGCTTTGCGCGCGGGCACCGCGGCTGAACCGGTGCCGGTAATGAATGATGGGTCGACGTTTGCGATCCACGGCGCCACGCGCACATTCTGGGTAAAGTTATGGCATTCGGCCGGTTCAGACCTGACCCGAATCGAACGTGTCCAGGTGATCAGTTGCCTTCCGTCGACACGCGGGACGAACGTCATAATTGGCGATAGTGAAGAGTGAGGCCTGGCCAGACAATTCTGTTTTTTAAGGCGTGCTGCTGCCCGCCTTTCTGATGACGACACCACACATACCAGAGAAAGTTCTGAA
>JBBPID010000042.1:0-42989 GCA_038040505.1 Acidobacteriota bacterium
CTGGAGCTGGAGGTGGTTGCGGCAGAGCTTCGCAATGCGCTGGTTGAAAAGCTGGCCGCGTCTCAGAGTTGATAGTCGGCTTGCAGTTCGCTTCGGCGCCTGGTAAGCCCTCAGCTTCACCGGCCCCACATCAAACAATTTCAACCAGATCTCCTGAGGTTCGCGGCTTCGCCGCAGCACATAGCGGTAAGCCTCCGGCTTACCGGCTGGATTCAATAATTTCAGGAGGCTCCGCCTCCGTATCTTAAGAAACCGAGGCATAGCCTCAGCATAAAACAGAGAGCCCTACCGGTAAGCCAGAGGCTTACCGCTATGTGCTGCGGCAGAGCCGCAAAGACTCGGACAGCTTACGCCCGCTACCAGCCGCGAGAATTTGGGGCTCAAACCCTGGACCATTCGACAAAATCAAACCGCTGCGACAAGATTCCTGAGCGTGCGAACCCGCTCGGATGTCTTCATCGGTCCCGCTGGTTGGTCTTATGCTGACTGGCGCGGACGAGTCTATCCGGAGAGCGCGGGGACACGGTTCGACACCCTGGCGCTGGTGGCAAAATATTTCGATACCGCCGAAATCAACAGCAGCTTTTATTACTCGCCCACGCCCGCAACCGCACGTTCCTGGCTGCAGCGAATCGCCCGCAATCCTGATTTCATTTTCACGGCCAAACTCAACAAAGTATTTACCCACAAACGAGGCCAGGCTACGAACGAAGACGAGAAACTATTTCGGGAAGGCATGGATCCGCTCGCCGCAGACGCGAAACTCGGCGCCGTCCTGATTCAGTTTCCCTGGTCGTTCAAAAACGAAGGTGAAGAGCGCGCTTACCTGACTCGCCTTTTGGAACGCTTTAAGGAATATCCACTGGTGGTGGAGCTGCGGCACGAATCGTGGAACCACCCGCGGATTTTACAGACGCTCGAAGATCTTGAGGTCGGTTTGTGCGACATCGACCAACCGCTGTTCGCCAATTCAATCAAACCATCAGCCGAAGTGACCTCGTCGGTTGGCTATGTTCGCCTGCATGGCCGCAACTATCAGAACTGGTTTCGAGAAGAAGCGAACGTTTTGGAACGCTATGATTACCTCTACTCGCGGGATGAGCTGGAGCCGTGGGTCGAGCGCATTCGCGAGGTGGCCGGAAAAGCGAAACAGACTTTTGTGATCACCAACAATCACGCGCGGGGAAAGAGTCTGGTAAACGCGTTTGAGGTTTTAGCGCTCCTCTCAGAGGAGCGTGTCCCGGCACCCGCCAAACTGGTTGAAAGCTATCCGCACCTCGGCGAATCGGTCAAGCCCGATGATGAAGATCAACAAAGATCCCTCTTTTAACTAAGCGAACAAGCCTCAATGAAAAAGACCTATAGCTGTTTGATAGCTTGAGGGTCAACAAAACGAAAATCACCGTCGGTTTTAGTGTACGGAATCTTGTCTTCCTCAAGGCCGAACCACAAGTAAATCTCCTTCACCACTCGAAGAGTTAGCTCGCTTGGGTCTAACTGCTCGCCGTTTGCTTCTATGAGCTTAGTGCAGTCTTCATCGGGTGCGTAGTTTAGCTCCCCTCCAACCAATGGATAACCCAAACCGTCATTACCGTAGGGCAACAAATATGACCTTACGCCGTTTGAGTGCATGTTCCGCAAAGCCGCTCGCACAATGAGGCGCCTTGGCTTTTCCTTAAGGTCGTCTAACACAAGCGCGTAAAGACTAAGGAAGTTATATACCGATTCAATCAATGCAACCGGATTCAGACGCAGATCGTCACCTGTTGATGCCCAAGCAAGGAAATTACTATCAGCACTGACGGCAAAGATTAGAGTCCCATCTCGGTATAAGTCGAGAATCTTGTATTTTTCATTGAGAACCCTGATCAACTCCCCCTTAATGATTCTTGCCTGTTCGTGCGTTTGTAGCGCAAAACCGCCCTGCCGAAGCGTCGGCGGGTCCTCTAAACTCTTCCGAACAGTTCCCTCCGACGTTTGAAAAATAGTCTTGAGCTCCCCCGCGGGGACGGGCTCAACGCTTAATATGAAAACTCTAGCTTGGCTGAGTTTAGACTCGGATAGAGCTACCTCTATACGCATTTCAATTTCGCTTAACTGTCCGGGATAGGACTCGGCCATTCCTTTACCAAAATCGGTCTTATTCTCCGTTAGGCTTCGGGAGTACTGGAGCCCTCGTGAGTGTTCGATTGATTGATTGAGCAAAGCTTCCAAGCTATCGAATCTCTCAGAAACTCTCCTCTCGTAATAGAGTCCTGCCTGCAAGGTTCTCTGAAGGTTTTCAACTGATAGGTGTTGACTGCTATCTTCACTTCGCTGCGCGAAGCCAAACTGAATCTCGACCCGCTTTTTCTCATCCAGGACGTTTCTGATCAAAAATGGCTTGCTTGATTGCTTCTGTCGAGGAATCTTAATAACAACGATCCCCTTGTTTGTCTTATCCTTGAGCGCAATCCAATTGACGGTAAGGTCATCGATCTCGGGGTAAATCCAATCTCTTATGATCATCCGGTACTGTGCAGTGTCCACGAGACCCGGGTCGAGTGGTCTGAGCTTCTCAACTTCATCGCCGAAGTGCGTAGGTCCAGATTTTGTTTTCAGACCAATCAGGATGTATCCACCATTAATATTGGCGAATGAGGACACGTCTTTTGCTAATTCGCGCTTTCCCGTTTGGGTATTAACCTGATAGGGCTGGCCCTTACATTCAAACCACTCGTTTTCGATTTCGCCAACCAGAGAATCAAATTCCGATTTGATGATTAGCTCCTCAAGTCTGTCGATTGTGAATTCCATACTAAGACTAGGTTCAAACCCAAAGAGCTACCTGGCCAGCGGGAAAATCGGTTCGATGTCCACCGGTACGCTTTTCAAACGATCCAGAGCGCCCTTCATGGGCGCTCGAATCACGGCGTACGTATCCAGGATCGCTTTGGCTTTATCGTAAGAACCTTCGGCTTCGATCGTCAGCAGCTCGGTTGTCAGTTTGCGCACCGCGTCACGAATCTTTGACTCATCCACGCTAAACCTGCTGGTCCGCTCATCGAATTTGATGGCGCCCTGATCGGTGAAGTAGTTGAACTGCATAGCGACGCCGCGGCCGTGCGACTCGGTAATGCCAAACCGGACTGAGCGAAACATGCTGGCAAGATAAGTGGTGTAGAGCGTGCGCTGCATGCTTTTGGCAATCAAGCCCTTGTCGATCAGGTATTGCAGCGCCCACAAGCCAGTCACGTCCGCCTTTGCTTCTTCGATTGACGAGTACTTGTCTTTCAACTGCAGCCGCACCGTGGTCGGCTGGCCATTCACGGTGATGTTGTGCGGGCCCAGGCCGTGCATCAGTTCATGCATAAGAATGTGAGTGAAGAAAGCATCAAAGGCCAGGTTGCGTTGCTGGGCGGGGGCGAGCACCACGCGCGAAATCGGGATTAGCGTCTTGTTGAATTTGGCATCCTGCACGTTCTTCAACATGATCCGCTTCGATCCCTTTTCTTTGACCACGCGCTCGTCATTCGGCAGGTTGAAGGCCGCCGTTTGCACGCCGCTGTTGCCCTCGCCCGAACTAAATACTTCGTTGACCACGCGAATCGGCGAGGCGGCGCCGAGTTTCGGATTGCGATAGCTCGGATCCATTGGCAGATTGTTCTCGAGCTCCTGCAGGTACTGGCTGAATTTGACGAGCTTTGCGCTTTCAGCTTCGTCGCGCAGCGTCACGTAGGCTTCGAATGCTGCCTTATAGCCGAACAGTTCGTCTTCGTAGGTTTCGTACGGACCAATCGTGACATCTATAGCTGCGTCGAGATCCATCCAGGCCACGTCACTGTCGTAATAATCATTGGAAGCAAACGCCGCGGCCCGCTTGTTGAGAAAATCTCGCAGCGTTCGGTTCGTGGTCAGCGCGGCAGCTTCCTTCAAAAGGCTGGCCGCCGGATCGAGAAACTCACGATAATCCT
Source organism: Acidobacteriota bacterium (assembly GCA_038040505.1). GTDB lineage: Bacteria > Acidobacteriota > Blastocatellia > Pyrinomonadales > Pyrinomonadaceae > UBA11740. The sequence continues at coordinate 3,954 of JBBPID010000042.1, forward strand.
CGTTGTAAGGCACGCTCTTCAGTTTGCCGTTGGTGTCGCGGCGAATCGTGTAGAAATACCCGGTGGCTTTTTCCTTTTCAGCGGCGGACAGTCCATTTAGCCAGGAAGTGAATTCTTCCTTGCTCATATCGTCGGGGTAGTAGTTCGCGTGCGCGGGCTTATCGGGCACATCGTCAATAAAAGCTTTGTTCTCGTCCAGACGCGACCACGGGCCGTTGTTAATCCGAAAGTAATGAAGCAGATTGCGACCGATCGGCGATTGGTCGGCTTCCAAATGTTTTTTCAAGGACTCATTTCCCGACCAGACTTGTCTGAGGAAAAGTGGATCGAGCAGCTTGGCCGCCGCGATGATTTTGCGCAGGGCTAAGCGATCGCCGGGCGACAGTCGAGCTGTATTCGCCGTCAACACAGTCGGCGAGAAACGCCGAATCTTGGCGGGCAGTTCGTTAGGATCCGACGCCCTGGGCTTTCGTTGGGCCGGCGAAACGGTTGCAAGTAAAGCTGAAAAGAGTGCTAGTGAGATAAGCTGCTTCCACAGTTTCATGGCAAGTCCTTCCGGGTCTAAAGATTCTGTCGATTCTTTAAGATTTTTACGAACGAGCCTGAACGTAACTCGTCATTAGTCAGGCTGGACAACTCCAAAGCTTCGGCTTCGGTGATCGCACCGCAATTGATGGCGCGGAGAAAATAGTTCAACAGCCCCTGGCCGGTGGCGGCATCGTCAAACACGTCGCCGACCAGCGTAGCCTTGGCGGCTTTCTCGACAAAATTGCGCAGTCGCTCAGAGGCCGCATCCAGGCTATTCAGAAAGAACGAATACACGGCCGCGTAACGAGTTGGAAACTGGGCCGGATGCAGGTCCCATCCCTGATAGAACCCGCCGATAAGCGAATGCTGAATGTGATCGTAATGCAGCTTCCAGGCGCGATGCACCACCGCGCGGTTTTCATCAAGCTGATCCTGCGTGAGTAGTCCTCCTTCGGACGGCCGGTGCGGGGCGACCGGCATGATGTTGGTGGCGCCGTCAGACAACCAGATGCCGGTGCCGGCAAACGTGACCTGCATCATGTGCTTCGCGAAGTCACACGCCGGATGCATCATGTGTTGATGGGCGGCCGTGATGCTGCAACTGGCAGTGTAATCGTAAGTGCCGAAATGCGCCGCGATGCATCGGCCACGCGCAGCCTGCAAAAGCAGAGGTAAGTTAATGCGGCCTTCGCGATTGATAATCGATTGGGTGGTCTCAATCATCATCTCCATCTTCAAAGCGCCGGCGGCCAGTTTGTTTTGCTTTTCCAGCAGATCGAAAACATCTGCGAGGGCAGAGACCTGTTCCTCGCTGGTAATCTTTGGCAGGGTGACCACGAAATTGTCGGGTAGTTTTCCGCCGGCTTGCTCTAAAACGGTCGAGACAAAAATATCCAGCGTTCGCAGGCTCCGCGTTCGCAACTCTTCATTGAGAGGCTTGATGCGAATGCCGATGAAAGGCGGCAGCGTCGCGGACTTCATTCCGCCGGCCACTTCGACCGCCGCCGACTCGGCATGACCGTCTTCTTCGGCATCGGGCCGGTTGCCGTAACCATCCTCGAAATCAATACGGAAATCCTCCACGGGTTCGCGGCTAAGCTTTTCCTGTACCCGGGTGTAGATCATGTGCGCCAGCCACGCCGCCGGATTGTCCTGGCGGACGCTGTCCGGTTCGTTCTCCAGTCTTTGTCTTAAGCCAGTTGCGTAACCCAGCACATCGGGGAGTTCATCAGCGCGCGGCAAGCCCAGCGCGCGCGCGAAGACTACAAAATCGGGTGCATGGTCTTTGAGAGCGCGCTCGGCAACTTTTCCCAACCTGGCCGCTGAGTCGGACTTGAAGAGATGAGCGCCGCCATAGACGGTGTGTACTGGCTGCCGGCGGCCGGTTTCGCCAGGATAGTTTTCCATTGCGCCCAGATTGGCCGTTCGCAAGCGCTCGGTGATCGGAGCGATGGCTTGGTCAGACAGAGTTAGCTTCATGTTTTCCGCGACGACTGCCGATGAAACACAAGGTCGCGCCCCTCTTAGGTTGGAGATCGAGTTGAACTTTATGATCAAAGACACTTGGGCCGCAACGCACGAGAAAGTGGCTCGGGCGTCCCGCCCGTGAATCCACGTGCAAGATGCACGTGCGACTAAAGAAAAAAGGGCACGACCCTGCGTGCCCTTTTAATCTGACGTCCGTCTGGTTCAGGCTATTGCATCATTGCGACGCTGGCGCCGGGATAGCCCGAGCCCAACTTTGCCGTGTCTCCTTCGGCGAGTGTATTCACCAGTTCCTGATGAAAGTAATCATGGCGAGCAGCCACCGGGGGCGCAACGCGCTTTTCATACATCTGGCGCGAACGGTCGATGTCGTCTCGCAGTCTTTCGTAAAGGTTGTTGTCGCTGCGTCCTTCCTTCACTTTCTGCTCGTTGTAAAGTTTGATTTCCGACACCAGCAGCCGGGCAAAGCGCCGCGCATCATTGTGCAGGCGGCGTTCTTCGTCGCCGACCTCGATTGGCAGATCCGGCTCAGTCACGCCGTAGCGGCGCGCCGTCCCCAAAGGCGTCGAGTAACTCCCGGCGAAAGCCGGAGCTTCTGACGGAGTTGGCGACATAACAGGTTCACTCATGATCGGCGCGGTCGATTCAGGAACAACCTGCTCCTGCTGACTTGACGCATACGCGGGTTCGGCACGCGGAACTTCCGCAGGTCGTTCTTCAACGTATTCGCTATCCGGTATGGTTTCCGCAGCGGCGGGTTCGGCTGCTTCCACCTCTGTCACCACTGCTTCGCTTGCCGGTTCCGCCGCCGCTTCAACTTCCGGTTGCACCGGGACCTGCGGCGCCGCTTCAACCTGCGGTTGGTACGAAGACTCTGGTTCAGAAGTTGTTTCCGGCTCAACCTCGTGGACAGGAACTGACGCCATCGGTGCGTCAACAGTCTCTGGAGGTGCGCTGGCCGGTCTTGCTTGCGCGGGCGAGGGGGCCGAGACCAGATTGATCGCCATGGCGGCGACTCGCGCGAGCAATTCGATTGCGTCCGAATCGATCGCGCTGGCATCGGCCGAAGCTGCATCGGCATAAAGGACGGCGACGACTTTGCCCCTCACGATCAAGGGCACGGCGGCCAGCTGTTTTGGTTCGCCGCCGAGCTGATCGATCAAACGCTGGTCTTCGACATTTGAGCCAGGCTCTCCCGACCATGCCGAACGCGAAAGCGCCGCCCGGCCCAAAAGCGTGGCGTCGTTGAGCGGCAACGCGACGTTGCGTATTGACTCGAGATTGGTAGCGTCGCCTGCCTCACACTCCTGCCAGCCGATGACCTGTTCATGTCTGACGACAAAAAGGGCTACCCGATCGGCGAATTGGACCGAGCTGGTCAACAATACCCGCAGCACGTCGGCGTGCGTTTGTTGCCCCTCAATTTCCTCGACACAGCGTTTGATCGTGGCGACCTGCGGCGCGACTTGAGGGGACGCCGCCTCAGAAGATCCACTCAACTTTTGTTCGCGGGCGGCTTGCAGGTGAGAGACGATCGCCTCGGAGACGGGCGTCAGATCCAAAGGTTCGTGCGCGGATTTCTCGCGCAAAGCAGCCAAAGCATCGTTGAATTCACTCTGCAAACGAGTAAGTTGCTCGTCAATGCCGCGAAGGCGCTCGGCCAGATAGGTGTCGATCGATTGCCGCAGGCTATTCTCTAATTCTTCAGTCACTGGGGTGTATCTCCTCCGATCCTGGGTCGGGTTGTAGTGATAAAGGCGGGGGGCTTAATTGTCGGAACGGCGCCTTGGCGCCAGCTCCAAACGATTATGGAGGGCGCGGCGAAGAGTCGTCAAGAACCTTTTTTGGGGCGCTGGTCTTCGGAGGTCGATGTTTACCAAAAGCGCCGTTCTCAAATCACTGAGAACGGCGCCCAACCTCTTGCAACCTGTCTGAAGCTACAATCAAAAGGCGCGGGGGAGATCAACGACTCTTGGGTTCGAGGACGATTTCGCGGGCCAGCCGGTCACCCATAACTTCGCGAATTTCGGACCGATCCTTGTAGCCTTGCATTTGCTTATCGTCGTTGCCAATCATCTTTTGACCCAACGCGTCAGCCTTGTCCTCGTTGGCTTCCATAGTGGCCAGGTCTTTATACTCGGTCATCAGCATCAGGTTCCATTCACCGGGGGTGTGGCCCTCAACCGACATCACCTTGTAGGAAAGGATGATTCCTTCCTTTTTCGACGCTTCCTGATTGGCCTTCCACTGTCCCGCCAGATAGTTCAGATAGGCGGTCTCCATGCCGGGTTTCATGCGGATGAAGGCGATGTTCCAAACTGTTCCGTTACGATAAGGACGATTGACTTGGGCGAACACCGAGATAGCTGCAATCAGTAGCACCAACGCAAACGAACTTACAGCGATGCGCTTAGTTTTCATTTTAGACTCCTTGCCCATACAAGAATGGCACGTTGGGGCAGCGATGTACGGGATGCTCGCTGTCTTAAGCCTTGAATGCGGCAGGTGGGGTGGTGCCGAGGATTTTCGAAGTGCTTTTGGCGACTGCAATCTACGAGAAACGCACGGTGGTGTCAATGAACCGAATTCGAGGTGTAAAGGTCAATTACGCTGCAAGGTTCATGCGGGCAGGCCTCTGCGGGCAATCATCTTCATTACTTCGCAGAAACGATCAAGCTCCGGCAAGGTCGTGTACAAGTTCGGGGTGATGCGCACGCCCTGAAACTCTTCATGAACGATAGGGGTCGTGAAGATGCGATGCTGAGCGAAAAGGTAGCTGCCAATCTTGGTGGGGTCGATTCCCTCGATTTGAATGTTGGCGATGGCGCACATCTGCGCCGGATCGAAAGAAGTATTGAAGCGGACTTTGGGAACGTCTTTGAGTTTGTCCATCCAGTAACGCGAAAGATACCTGAGCCGCGCTTCCTTGCGCCGGCCTCCGATTCCATTGTGAAACAGAAGTGCTTCGCCGATGGCTAGTCTGGGTGCGGCTGAGTGCGTTCCGATCTCTTCGAACTTGCGAATGTCCGACTTTTGCTTTTCCTCCGCCGCAAACAGCGGCCAGACCTTCGCAATTTTGTCGCGCTTCACATAAAGCAGGCCGGTGCCTTTGGGTGCATACAACCATTTATGAAGCGAGGTCCCAAAGTAATCACAATTCAAGTCGGATTGTTTGAAATAGAACTGGGCGAATGAATGCGCACCGTCGACAATGGTTTCGACGCCGCGCGCGCGGGCCATCTCGCAGACTGCCTTGACCGGTGTGATTTGTCCGGTGATGTTGATCTGATGGGCGATCTGAATCAGGCGTGTGCGCGGAGTGATCGCGCGTTCAAAAGCGCCGGTAATTTCTTCGATGTTCTTTGGCGGGATCGGAATCTTGATCAGGTTGAGCTTCACGCCTTCGCGTTGCTCACGCTGGCGAATTGTTGTCAGCATCCGGCCATAATCCTGAGTGGTTGTCAGGACCTCATCGCCGGATTTGAAATCCAGACCGAGCAGCAGTGTCTCAAGAGATTCAGAGGCGTTACGGGTGATAGCAATTTCTTCGCGGTCACAGCCGAACAGTTCGGCCAGCCCGGTGCGAATCGTCTCAGACTGCGGCTCGAGAATCTGCCACATCGTATAGGCGGTGGCGTCTTCCTGCTGCCAGATGTAACGCACCAGAGCCTCGGTAACGATTCGCGGACTGGGCGAAACACCGCCGTTGTTAAGATTGATGATGCCGCGCGTAACTGTGAAGGCCTGCTGGATTTCAAACCAGAAATCTTCATCCATCGCCGCTTGCTCCGGCGTGAGATGCGCGATGCTGGTAGCGGCAGCCTCGATTTTTTTGAGCAGCGATCCAATCGTTCCGGATGAAAGTGCGGCCAGGCCGAGACCTTTGCCGGCCGAAGAGAGAAAGCTGCGGCGGTTGAATTCGCTTGGTTTCATGTCGATGTCCTGGAATTCGAATTAGGGCCTGATCCACGAAATCACACGAAGCAGCACTAATAGCTGGTTTCTGGTTCGTGTTATTTCGTGGATCGCTTGAGCGTCAACCGTTTGCGGGCATCTCGACTTCATAGCCCGCGTCGATCCACGCTTTAGTTCCACCCGTGATGTTAAGAAGGTCTGTAAAACCGGTGCGCTGCAGGATACTGGTGCCGGTGCTCGAACGATAACCCCCCGCGCAGATGACCGCCGTCTGAAGATCGGGTCTTAAATCCAACGTGGGCAGCACATCGCGAAGTTTGGCCAGCGGCGCGGTGATAGCTCGTGGCGCATGGCCGCTCGCATACTCAGGCGGGCGGCGCACATCGATAACCTGCAAGTCCGGCCGGGTGGCGAGTAATTCCCTCAGCTCAGCAACACTGATCTGGCGCACGACTGCGACTTCCTGACTCGCATCCTTCCATGCAGTCAGGCCGCCGGCGAGATAGCCTTTCACATTTTCCAGGCCTACGCGGGCGAGACGAACCTGCGCCTCTTCAACCTGCTCTTCTGTGTTAGCAACGATCAAAATCGGCGCGGCGAGGGGAATCAACGAGCCGGCCCACGATGCGAATTGACCACCGAGCCCGATGTTGAGCGCGCCGGGAATATGACCGGCGCCAAACTCAGCCGCTGATCTGACATCGAGGATGACCTGACCCTGGGCGCCGAGCTCGTAAACTTCTGCCGGGGACAGGGCAACCGGTTCAGGTAAACCAGTAAGGGCCGCCGCGCCGCTCCGATTTATTTCGGCATCTTTTGAAAAGTACGCCGGCGCTTCCGCCAGATCGGTAGTCATGATCCGGACGAACTCGTCTTTTGGCATCGGCTGCAGGGCGTAGTTGAACTTGCGCTGTTGGCCGATCGTCGAAGAGGTTTCGGTCGAAAGGTTCTTGCCGCACATCGAGCCGGCGCCATGAGCCGGATAAACTTCCACTGCGTCGTCCAACGGCAAAAGTTTTCCATGCAGGCTGTCGTACATCATCGCGGCCATCGTTTCTTTGGTGTAGCCCTTGGCCCCAGCCAGATCAGGACGGCCCACGTCGCCGATAAAAAGTGTGTCGCCGGTCAACAGCTTCGGTGGCCGCTGCGAATCCTGGGTATCGGTTACCAAAATGCAGATGCTCTCGGGCGTATGGCCGGGTGTTTCAAGAATGCGCAGACTGATCCTGCCGATCGAAAGTTCGTCACCGTCTTTGACGGCCCGATGTGGAAAGGTCGCGCCCGCTTTCTCGCCAAAGACGATCTCAGCGCCAGTGCGCGCCGCCAGCTCGCGATGCCCACTGACAAAGTCGGCATGCAGATGAGTCTCAATGATGTAACGGATCTTCAGATTTTGTGCCGCAGCGTCATCGATGTACTGATCGACGTCGCGCTGCGGATCGACGACCGCGGCTTCGCCTTCCGACCCGATCAGGTAAGACGCGTGCGCGAGACAATTGAGATAGAACTGCTTGAAATACATAGAACTCGCAGCGAAAATCATTCGCTGACGGTGTCGTCGACGGGCAATTTATAGAATTCGCGCGCCGGTTTCAATGGCCGGAGCATCCAGTACGGCCGGCGCTCGCCGTTCGGAGAGAACTTGTCTGCCGGCCGCGTCCGGGCCAACCACTTGTGATAAACCTCGCGGGATTTCTCAGTATCGACATGGATATCGCCGTATTTGTCAGTAGTCTCGGCAGGGCGCACTCGCACCGCCTGATGCCAGCAATGCATCCCCGAAATCGGATCAGGGTGGACCGGGAAGGTCAGATTCTGATGCACGCCGACATCGTTCCACCAGATCCGCAGGGTGTCGGCGTCGCTCGATTCAAACGGGCTGGCTCCAGCTTCTCGCCGTAATCCCCAGGCGCTGCCCTGTCGATCGAGTTTTACCGTCGCCATCAATTGGCGCTCTCCGCTTTCATGCGTCTTCCAACGTCCCATGTGATGGCTGCAGGCGACGATGCCGGGCTTGATGCCTTCGGTCACCCAGGCGCGCACGACAAAGTAACCAATCTCAGTCTCGACCCGCACCAGATCTCCGGTGCGCACACCCAGCTTCGCGGCGTGACTAGTATGCAGCCAGAGCGGGTTAGTGTGCGCAATTTCGTTGAGCCACTTGGCGTTCGCGCTGCGCGTGTGAATCTGAATCGGCAGACGAAAAGTTGAAATCAAAATCGTTTGATCCGGAGCGAGATTGTCGGGATGAACATGACCCCTGATGTAGGTCGGAATTGCGAATTCCTGCCAGCCCCAGTCAGCGATGGTCCTTGAATAGAATTCGAGGCGGCCGCTGGGAGTCGGAAAGCCGCGCTTGATCTCGCCGTCAACTCTGACTCCAACCAGGCGGCGCCCGTCCTGGTCGCCGTCCGGGCTGGGAATGGGAACCACATTCGACGAGGAAGGCTTTGCGGCGCGAGTAAAGACGCGGCCAAAATGATCTTCGCGAATGTCTTCGAGCTCTTCGTCCGGAACGTTCTGTTCATAGAGCGCGCCGGTCTTTCTCGAGATCTCGAACGAGCCGTAGCGGCGCATGTATTCAAGTGGCGTCAGATTCTCTTCCGCGGCTTTCGCCGGCAAACCCGGGACCGAGTTTTCAAACATCCAACCGTAATATTCGTCGACGCCGAGACGCTCACCGGGATGCTTTTTCGATTCGACAAACTGCCGAATGCCCAAACTCCCGTCGCGGTCAATTCGCCAGGTCAGCTCCATCCAGAATTCGTTTTCTTCCCAAACCTCGCCGGGATTCACCTCTCGCGTATCAGTGACGTCTTCACCGTTGCGTTGCCGCGCCGCGCGCATTACCGGCTGGCGAAAACCGAGCCATTGCGCGTCATGCGTTTCGTAAGAATGGATGTCGTGACGTTCCGGACCCAAACCCGTCGGCAGGATGTAGTCGGCGAAGTAAGAAGTTTCGTTCCAGACTGGGGTCAGAGCCACGTGACACCCAACCAAACTTTCGTCGGTGAGCGCTTCGATCCACGAGAAGCCATCGGGGTTCGTCCACACCGGGTTGTAGACTCGTGTGAAATAGGTGTCGAGTTTGCCGCGTCCGTCTTTCAAAAGATGCGGCAGCAGGAAAGACATTTCGTGCATTGAAAGCGGGAACTCGCGCGGCCACGTTTTCTCGTTCCACATCTTCGGATGCGGCGGCGTGTAAATCGGCTTGGGAACAAACTTGTTCCAGGCGTTCGGAAAAACGCCGCCTTCAGTGGCGACTGCGCCGAGCAGCGCATTTAGCATGAACAGCGCGCGAGCAACCGCCCAGCCGCCGCTCACACCCGAGGTAACGCTGCGCCAGTTGTGGCTGCTGAATCGGGTGCCGGCAGTTGCCACAAGTTTAGCGATCTCTTCAAGTTGCTTCGCATCGACACCGGATTCTTTGGCGGCGAAATCGAAGGTGTATTCGGCGTAGAGGTTTTTCAGGACTTCTTCGAATTGCTCAAAGTCTCCGGACCCCGATTCCTCGCCCCCGACCCTCGACCCCTGCTCAAGGTACTCTTCCCAATTCCACCAGCGCCGCACGAATTCTCGATTGTAAAGATTGTTTTGAATCAGGTAGTTCGCGATTGATAAGAGAATTGCCGCTTCCGATCCGGGATAGGGAGCGATGAAATGATCCGCATGCGTCGCGGTATTCGAAAGGCGAGTGTCAAAGACAATCAGCTTGGCGCCACCGGCCTTGCCGTCCATCACGCGCTGCGCGTGCGGGTTGAAGTAATGACCTGACTCGAGGTGCGCGCTGATTAGCAGAATGACTTTCGCATTCGCGTGATCCGGACTGGGCCGATCCAGACCCATCCACAGTTGATAGCCTTCGCGCGCGCCGGACGAGCAGATATTCGTGTGCGAGTTATGACCGTCAACTCCCCAGGCAGCGAGAATCCTTTCCGTGAAGCCGTCTTCGCCGGGACGACCCACGTGATACATGATTTCGTCGCGACGATCTTCGACTATGGCTTTGCGAATTCGTGAGGCGAGTTCATCGAGCGCGGCATCCCAACTGACCCGTTCCCATTTTCCATCGCCGCGTTTACCCACGCGCTTCAGCGGATAAAGAATCCGGTCGGGATCGTTAATCTGATTGAGCGTGGCCGGCCCCTTGGCGCAGTTGCGTCCGCGCGAGCCGGGGTTCTCAGGATTGCCTTCGAACTTCTGAATTTGATTCGTGTCTTTGTCGATGTAGGCGAGCAAGCCACACGCCGACTCGCAGTTGAAGCAGGTAGTCGGCACGAGCTGGTAGTGACGTTCTTTACGTTTCGGCCACGCTTGGGAATCAAGCTCAGTCCAATCATCCCAGCGTTCCTTGGGCGGAAACGCCGCGAGATGGATGCGAGAAGGGCCGGGGTAGAAAGTTTCGTCGTTTTTCATAGCCCGAGCCATGCCCTTAACGAGCGTTCTAGTTCGCTTGCGTCTTGAGCAGAGATGCTACCAACCGTTTTGATTATTAGGTTTTGATGAATCGTAAAGACGCCTCGCTTTACGGCTGAGACTACGTTGAGACCAGCGCCCTTCCAATCCTTCATTACGAACTCACCGCCCAGATGAACATCTGTTTTGCTCGTAAGGGGAACTACGAAGATGTCTTGTGACTTGTGCGGAGCGCTGACCGCTATTGCTGGTCTCACTTTGGCGTCCGACAAATCTGAAAACGGATAGCGAACGAGAACGACATCACCTTTCGAGTAGCTCGGCATAGACATCGTCCTCGGGATTGTCCCAAACCGCTTTGATCGATGGCTCGCTGGCCTTCAGCCAGAAGTCGGCGCCGTTCGACAAAGCGGTAACCAGAACTTCGGTCCCATCAGGCATATCGAGTTTCTCAAGAGGCTCGATCCTTCCTTCGTTAACTACCGCCCGTATTCTTTCCTGCATAGGATTCTTCCTTTGTCGTTTCACTTCGTAGAGTTTTCGATCCGCTCGATTAATTAGGCTCGGAACATCATCATTGAGGACACACTCAGCCAGGCCCAAACTGACTGTGAACTGAAACTGCTTCCCTTCATAGTCGAAGGTTAGATCGCCAAGCCTCGAGAGCGCTGCCATCCTTTCTTCAGCCTGAGACAGTGTCACGTTTTCAAGCAAGATTACAAATTCATCCCCTCCATATCGAGCGGCAAAGTCCCCGGAACCAAGCATGCTTCTAAGGAAATCAGCGACGGTTTTGAGAACAAAGTCGCCTGCTGGATGTCCATGGATGTCATTAATTTTTGTCTTGAAGTCATCTACATCGAGCATACCGCAGACAAGTGTACGACGGTCAACTGCAAATCGAATGATCCTACTCTGGATCTCCACATCAAAGCTTTTGCGATCGGGAAGACCCGTTAAGCCGTCAAGTGAATGGCCTCGTTTATGTGTGAGACCCTCCAAATAAACAAGCGCCAGGAGTCTCTCTATTTCCTGGTGCAGAATATTAAAACTTCTCTGAGTCCCCCAATCCTTAAAAGCCTCATTGAATCTGGGCTGCATGGCATGCGTCCGAAATAGAACTCTCTGTTTGTACCAATCGCCGGCTTCATTAGAGTCAAAACCGTATCGCTGTAGGGATGTGGTCATTGTATTAACTAAGAATGCTACTTTCGCTCTCGTTTCGATTAGGGATTCAAGGTGATTTGTAAGTGAGACAAATACACCTTTGCCAAGGTCAGTTTCCAGAAAAGAGAATACGGTGACGATCTGCTGATGAAGAGACTGCTTAACGATTGAAAGGAGAAAATCCAGTTCTCGATTTTCTGCAACCCGATGCTTAAGAATTAAGTGAACCGCGTTTAGAAAGAAAATCCTCTGTCTCCAAATTGGCATCCAAGAATTCACGTATTCAGCTCGCAGACCACCTTGAGACCCAGGGTGGCCACTGAAGTTCAAGTGGTCCAGATAACCCCGAAGTTGACTTGGTTTGCTGCGTAACTCGACCATTTGATCGAACTGCGAGTGAAGCGACTTAAAAAACTCCAAATGGCAATACCACACTCCGTTCATCACGTCACTCCACAACCCTTCGGTAACCTCCATGAGGCCTTGATGAAACTGGTCAGTAAGATAACTATCGACTTTTTCTACATAAAGCGGTTCCGCGTGCATTACCTGTCCTCAACTTCATGTCCTAATCCTCGAACCTTCGATTCTCGTCGAGATCGCAGTCTCTGCATGACCAACTCGCCGTCTATCGGTTCGACCTTACCTTCATCGATCTCGCGGAGTCTTCGCTCCGCTTCCTCCGCCCAGAGCGCATCAAACCGCTTCTGAGCCGGGCTATCAAGGCTTGCGAGCAACTGGTCAGCAAGCATCGCTCTCTGTTCTGGCGCAAGAGAGAGAGCCGCTTTCAAAATTTCGTCGAAGGTACTCATAGGTTCTGTAGCGATTTGCTCATGCTCAATCAACGCTCTCGCGCAATCCGGTACAGACCCCGCTCTCGGTTCTGTAGCTTTCTCTTGGGCGTTGCACCTATTGTCAACTTGCCCACAACCGCTTCAACTCTGAAATGCGTGCCAGGTGATGATCGTCATGTTCGGCGATGAAGAAAGCCAGATCGATCACCCGTATCTTCATCTGGAGGCGCGGATGGAGGGCCGTCCGCTGCGCAAACTCTTCATCGTAAGCATCGAGTCGATCGACGAAAGCCATTCTTTCGCTGCGGAACTCGGCCAGAATATTCTTGATACTGTTCGCGTTGTGATTTGCCTTGTGCGTCTTTTCATTCGTCATGTCGGCGGCGGTGAGCGGATCGCGGCCGGCTTCGAAATCGTCCAGGCGGCTCATTCCCAGTGGTTCGAGATCGAGCAAATGTCCCGCTTGCTCCTGAATCGACCACTTGTCGCCGTCGCGCCGTGTCAGGGCTTCCGCGGGCACCGCCCGCATTAGATCTTCCAGCCGCGACGGAGTCCCGCGCACACGCTCAACCACGTTCGGGTACATTCCCAGGAGAAGCCCGAAAGAGAATTGCCGCTTAATCCATTCCGTTCGTTCGACCATGTGATTAATACCTATCGCCAGACAACTGTGCGGCGCGCTTGCCGCGCGCATGATGGCTTTGCCACTCCGATGCGCGGCAAGTCTTTGACTTGCCGAAATCAGTCCCTCTCCAATTCAGGGTCTCAGACCCTATCAGGTCGAAGACCTGATAAATTCCTTAACCTGCATTCGGCAAGTCGGAGACTTGCCGCGCATCAGCGTGGCAGAGCCACAACGGAGCGCTGATCGTTTTTCTTCTCAAAGCGCCGACAAGTCGGCGCACTCCAAAGCTACGCCAGCGGCACTGATTGTCCGGCCTGCACGTACGCGTGTTCGTAAAGCATTAATCCGATCAGCGCCAGCGGCGCGCCGCCCACAGCGATTGATGGGCTCAAGTAGCCCAGGATGGCTAGGGCCGGCAGCGCTCCGCCGGCGATTGATAACAGTACTCCGAGCCAAAAATTGCTTTTGTAACGGCCATGCATCATTTCCCAAATCGCCAGGCGGGCGTGCGCGGTTGAGTGCGTCAGAGAAACTTCGCCACAGATCATCAAGACGTGGATCAAACTGGTCACAGCGACCATCCATAACGACGCGACGATGATCGCCGGCGCTACTTCGAGGAAGTTGCGTCGTGGCGCTTCAAGCCAGATCGAACTCATAAGCAGCACGGCGGACCCCAGCAGCAACGCCTGCACCAGCAAATGCGGTGGCAGTAATGGATTCTGCCAAAGGTCGCGCGCCTTTGCCTGAGCAAAGAGATAGGCGGTGTAAATCGCGGTCATGATTGAGAGCGGAATTCCCGGAATCATTAACCAACTCTGCACAGACTTCGCGCCAATCAGACTCCCCGCAAAATGCATCGCCAGCACCAAAGAATATCCGGCGATGATGAACGCTCCCTTCACCAACCAGCTCTTCCACTGCGCTCGCGTAAAGATCATGTAGAAGCGAGCCGGATGTTCCAGATCCCAAATCAGCAGCAAACCAGTGATTCCCAGAAACGCGCCGGAGACCACCGGCGCGACCCACAACCACAACGCGCTGTCGGCTCGCATAAATCCAAACAGCACCAACAGCGCTGCTACCAAATACACTCCGCTCGCAATCCCTTTTGTCCACGTATACAAACTCACGCGCCAGTCCCAGGGAATTGCATGCGCCACGTCGTAACTCAACAAGGCGGCGGCCGAACTGTTGTTAAAAGTTGGATTGCCTGAGACGACATGCTCGGCAGATTCACGTTGTTCGCTCCACATGAAAAGACCCGCTTCAGGACGGCGAGCTGCGAGCGGATCCAGCGTCGCCTGATGCGCGCCTTTGTAAAAAAGTTTCGGCAGCGTCTCTTTCTCGGGACGGCGAACGTTCACCGCTTCGCGATTCACAATCTGGGCGACATACGAAGACTGGTCATTCATGTCGCCGATCAGAATCGCTTGCGTTGGGCAAACGACGACGCAGGCCGGCTCAAGCCCAACATCAATCCGGTGCGCACAGAAGTTACACTTCTCCGCCGAGTGATCCTCAGGATTTATGAAGATAGCGTCATAAGGACAGGCGGCCATGCAGGCTTTGCAGCCGATGCAGATCGATTTATCAAAGTCGACAATGCCGTCGGCGCGCTTGAACATCGCGGTGGTCGGGCAGGCAGTCACGCAGGGCGCGTGCGCGCACTGATTGCAGCGCGTAACCTGATGCGCGCGACGCACCTGGGGAAAGACTCCCACGTCAACGTGCTTAACGTAGGTCCGGGTGACGCCGACGGGAACGACGTTTTCCGACTTGCATGCGGTCGTGCAGGCATGGCAACCGATGCAGCGAGTGTGGTCGATGACCTTCGCCCATTGGACACGATCCTGACGAGCTGGTTCCGGCTCTAACATTTTGATTTGTGGTAGCGCGGCGAAATATAACACGGAAAGCTGATGCTGCGGAGATGAAGTCAATCAGCAGCCGCTGACGCGGGTGGTGCTGCCACAGCGCGGGATGTACGTACTGGTTCAGTTGTGCGATAGTACGCGCGGATTTCGCGAGAACTAAATTGAAGGAACGTCTGCTTCAATACCTGTCATGCCCATCGTGCGCCGGCGTGATCATTCTGGCTTCGATTGCCACCACCGAATCAGAAGAGATTATCGAAGGGCAATTGTCATGCGCCGGCTGTGGGCAAAGCTGGCCAATCACGCGTGGCGTGCCTCGCTTTGCCGCACTGGAAACGGTGACAGAAGACAAAGCAGCCACGGCGGCTAACTTTGGCTGGCAGTGGCAACACTTCACTCAAGTCGATGAAAAGTATGAGCAGCAGTTTCTTGGCTGGATCGCTCCAGTCACGGCTGACTTTTTCCGAGATAAGGTAGTGCTCGAAGGAGGATGCGGCAAAGGACGCCACACTCAATTGGCCGCGCGCTGGGGTGCGCGTGAAGTAATCGGCGTCGACCTTAGCGCCGCCGTTGAGCCGGCGTTTGCCGCCACTCGCAACCTTCCCAACGTTCATATCGTACAGGCTGACATTTATCAGCTGCCGGTCGCGCCCATCTTTGATTACGCGTTTTCTGTCGGCGTGCTGCACCACTTGCCGTATCCGCGGGGAGGGTTCACGTCTCTGGCGTCGAAAGTTAAGCCGGGCGGACACATCTCGGCCTGGGTTTACGGAGCAGAGAACAACGAGTGGATTACGCGCTGGATCAATCCGCTGCGCGAGGGGCTCACTTCGCGGATCAACCCACGACTGCTTTTACACCTTTCGAAAGTTCCCGCGGCGATGATGTTTGCGGCCACCAAACTGATTTACGGCCCGCTGAATCGTTCGCCCCGCACCGCCTCGCTGGCGCAGCATCTTTTCTACAACGACTACCTCAAAGCCATCGCCGGGTTTGGCTGGCGGGAACAACACACCATCGTCTTTGACCACCTGGTGGCGCCGACAGCGTTCTATGTTTCGCGCGAAGAGTTCGCGACGTGGTGGCCGGAGATTGGCGCCCAGAAGGTCTCGATTACCTGGCATAACAGCAATAGTTGGCGCGGATTTGGCCGCCTGGGGTGAAGCGGCACGGGCCTCTCTCCCGTGCACATCCCGCCAGATGCGCGGGTCACACACAAAAGCATTGACGACGATTCAGGCCAGCACTTATGATGCTTTTGGTTCCAGCGTTTGCCCAAGCGCAGTTTAGAGTCTCAGTTCTTGCCCTTATCCCTCTCAAAATAGCTTCCAAAAAAGGGGACTGGAATAATTTCCACGAAGAACTTTCATGCCTGTTAAGATTGATGAACTCCTGCTTACTGCAACTGCGCATCTCGCCTCCGACTTACATCTGAAGGTTGGAGCATTTCCGGTGATGCGCATCGGTGGCGAATTGTTTCCGGTTGCGGACGCGCCTCGGCTCTGTGCCGAAGACACCCTCGACATGGCGTTTTCGATGATGTCGAACCGGCAGAAACAAAAACTGAAAGAAGTTTCCGAAGTCGACATCGCCTACAGCGCCAAAGGCATGGGCCGATTTCGCGCCAACATTTTTCAGCAGCGCGGCACCGTCAGCATTGTGCTGCGAGTGATTCCCGACCAGAGCAAGAACACGGCTGCGCTCGGTTTGCCGCCGGTGATAGACCGGGTTTGCGAAGAGCGGCGCGGGTTGATCCTGGTAACCGGGGCGACTGGTTCCGGAAAATCAACGACGCTGGCCGCCATGATCGATCGGATCAACTCGACCCGCTCGGGGCACATTGTGACGATCGAGGATCCGATCGAGTTTCTGCATCGTGACAAGAAGTCGTTTGTCACTCAACGCGAAGTCGACGTCGACACCCGTTCGTTCGCGGAAGCGCTGCGCGGCGCCCTGCGACAGGATCCGGACGTGATCCTGGTTGGCGAGATGCGCGACTTTGAAACCATTGAAACGGCGCTGACCGCCGCCGAAACCGGCCACCTCGTGCTTTCGACTCTGCATACGCTGGACGCCACCGAAACGATTACTCGAATTGTTTCGTCGTTTCCTTCGCATCAACAGAAATCAGTTCGCATCCAACTGGCCGGCATTCTGAAGTCGGTAATTTCCATGCGCCTGGTGCGCGCCGCGAAAGGTTCAGGCCGCGTCCCGGGAGTGGAAGTGATGGTGTCGACCGGCTTGATTCGCGATTACATCATCAACGAAGAAAAGACCTACCTGATTCGCGAAGCGATCGCTAATGGCGCGTCGCAGTACGACATGCAGACTTTCGATCAGTCTCTCTTCCGTCTGCTTCAGTCGCGGCAAATCACTTTGGAAGAAGCAATCCACAACGCGACGAACCCGGACGAATTCAAGCTGCGAGTCAGTGGGATTTTATCTTCCGATCAACCGGTCGACCATCCGGTCCAATCGGAGAGCTCTGTTGGAAGTGAACCGCTGCGGAACGATCTCGAGTCAGTAATCGTCAAACTCTAGCGAAGCGCATATAGTTTCCCGTTGCTGCTGCTGAGATAATATTTAAAGAGGATTTCCCGAGAGAACGCAAAGTTTTCCTCTGCATGCCTTTGCGAAGACCTCTGCGCCCTCTGCGTTAAGTTCCCATCCTGAGTTGTCATCCTGAATATCGCTAGCTTTCCCAATCTCTGTTTTTAGCTATAAGCTAAGGCCCGATGTTAGGGCAAGCAATCGCACAGAGATTCTGGTTGAAATGGATTCTGATCGGCGCCGGCTGGACGCTGTTCGCGGTTTTCTTTGCCAGCGAACTGGTGGTAAATCGAGCCTACGCCGGCCGGCCGCTTAATTTCGGCCGGGCTCTGGGTATTTGGTCGCTTTGTGCTTTTCTCTGGCTGGCAGCGACACCTTTGGTGCTGTGGCTGGCGCGGAGTTTTCCTCTCGAACGAAATCGTTGGATAACGAGCGCGCTGGTTCATCTCGTTGCCGGGGTGTTGCTCTCGCTTGTTCTTCTCGCTCTTTTTGTTCTGATAACGCTCGCGCTGGGCATGAGCTCTGGAGGCATGACTTTTATGCAAGCCTTCCGCGCGCAGCTGGTAGTCAGCTTTCATTCAGAGCTGCTCACGTACTGGATGGTCATCGGCCTTACTCACGGCATCGATTACTATCGCAAATATCGCGAGCGCGAACTGCGCGCGCTGCAGCTCGAGACCCGTCTCGCTCATGCCCAGCTTGACGCGTTGAAGATGCAGCTTCATCCGCATTTTCTCTTCAACACGCTGAACTCAATTTCAGTTCTGATGAGCGAGGACGTGGTTGCGGCCCGGCGCATGCTCACGCGCATGAGTGAGCTTTTGCGAGCAAGTCTCGAAAATGTTGGCCGGCATGAAGTCTCGTTACGAGAAGAGTTGGATTTTCTTAAGAACTATCTGGAGATTGAGCAGACGCGTTTTCACGACCGCCTGGCCGTGCGCATGGAGATCGAGCCGGGCGTGCTGGATGCGCGGGTGCCAAACCTGATTCTGCAGCCGCTGGTCGAAAACGCGATTCGTCATGGCGTCGCGCCCCGCGCGCAACAGGGGCTGATTGAGATTTCCGCGGCCCGGGAAGACGGCATGGTGGAACTCAAGGTGCGGGACAACGGACCGGGCCTGCAATCGACTGCTCCCGAGAGTTTGACGAAGGGAATCGGCCTGTCGAATACGCAGGCGCGACTGAACCAGCTCTATGGCGAGCGCCATCGCTTCGAATTGAAGGACGCCACCGGCGGGGGCCTGGAAGTGGTCATCGCGATACCTTTTCAAAACGGTTTTGCGGCGACTGATCAAGCTTAGCTCATGGAAAAGATTCGCACGGTAATCGTCGACGACGAACCGCTAGCCCGGCGCGGAATTCGCGCGCAGCTAAAAAACGAAAAGGACATCGAAATAATTTCCGAGTGCCGGAACGGTCACGAGGCGGTGAAGGCAATTGAATCTCAGGCGCCCGATCTCGTCTTCCTGGACGTGCAGATGCCTGAGCTCAATGGTTTTCAGGTAGTCGAGGGCATCGGAGTCGAACGGATGCCGGCGGTGATTTTTGTCACGGCATATGATCGTTACGCCTTGCGCGCCTTTGAAGTGCACGCGCTCGATTACCTGCTAAAGCCTTTTGACGACGAGCGCTTCGCGACAGCGCTGGAACGCGCTCGCCGGCACATTAACCAGAAGAACATCGATGATCTCAGCCGGCGGCTGCAGGGTCTTCTAGACGATCTGCAATCCAGCCGCAAATACGTCGAGCGTTTGGTCGTCAAATCTGCCGGACGCATTTTCTTTCTCAGCGTCGCCGAGATTGATTGGATCGAAGCGGCAGACAATTATGTGCGGCTCCACGCTGGGCGCGAATCGCACCTGCTGCGCGAAACGATGAACAGCCTGGAAAAGAAACTGGATCCCGAGCAGTTCCTGCGCGTGCACCGCTCCCGGATCGTTAACGCCCGCAAGATCAAAGAGCTGCAACCGCTGTTTCGCGGCGAGTACGACATCATGTTGCGGGATGGTACTCGGGTCGAGTCCGGCCGTGGCTATCGCGAGCGCATTCAGAAACTTCTTACCGAACCCTCATAATTCGTAACGCTGATGATCTGCAACTCCATCTCACCCCTGCTTACTACCAGCTCGCCTCCCGAAATCCGCCTCCGGCCACAAATCCATTCTCAGGCTCGCATTCAGGGCCTAGGCTGCACCCGTGGAGCCCATCCATTAATTCAGGAGAGGACTCTACTTCAGCATGAAAAGAATCAGCCAAGCGGTCGCTCTGAGCATGGCAATCGTCTCAGTGTGTTTCGGTCAGGCCCAGGTACTGCAGACAACCTCGTCGGGCAGGATGACCGCCAGAGGAATCGCCACTCAGCTCGACGTCTTAATCGACAAAGCTGCGCTTGAAGACTCGTTCTCGGGCGCCGTCTTACTCGCTCAAGACGGTAAGCCCATCTTCGAGAAGGCAGTCGGCTTCGGAAATAAGGAAACCAAACTGCCCAACAAAATCTCCACCAGATTCAACCTGGGTTCGATCAATAAATCGTTTACCAGCGTCGCCATCGCGCAACTGGCGCAACGGGGCAAGCTCGCATTCACGGATACGATTGCGAAACATCTGCCCCACTACCCGAACAAAACAGTTGCCGAAAAAGTAACTATCCATCAATTGCTCACGCATTCGTCAGGCCTGGGCGATTACTTAGGCGAAGGTTTGGCTCAGGTAAAGACGCTGCGGGATGTTCTGCCGTTCTTTGTGAACCAGCCGCTGGCGTTCGAACCGGGTCAGCGGCTGCAATACAGCAACGCAGGTTACATCGTGCTGGGATTGATCATTGAAAGACTATCAGGCCGTAACTACTACGACTATGTGAAGGAGAATATTTTCAAGCCGGCAGGTATGACCAGTACCGATTCCTACGAGCTCGGTCAAAACGTGTCTGACTTGGCGGTGGGCTACACGCGCATGGGTTCGTCGATTCGCCAACCCGGTCAACCTGCAAATGAACAAACCGGACCGCGAACACCTAACACAGGAACGTTAGCCGGCAAAGGCAGCTCGGCAGGCGGTGGCTATTCGACGGTTGAAGACATGCTTAAGTTCGCGAATGCGCTCAGCGCTCACAAACTCCTGTCGCCGGAGTTTACCGAAATCGTTTTCACAGCCGGTGCGCTGCAGAAGGCGGCCGGCCCCAGCCCTGGTTATGGCTTTATGCGCAGTGAGCAAAACGGATTTCGCATAGTCGGAAATGGCGGGGGCGGCCCGGGAGTAAACGCGATGTTTCGCATGTACTTCGGTCGCGGCTACACGTTGGTCGTCTTGTCCAATTACGATCCACCGTCCGCGGAACGCATTGCGACGAAGATTCACGAGCTGATCACCACTAACTAGCATGCAGTCCAATCTTGGTTCTTTTCTTAACCCACGGCGTTGACGCAATCGACGCACGTGAACGGATTGAAAATCGGGGGAACAATGAAATCGATTACGTGTCTAATTCTTATTGTTTTGACTGTGGGTGTGGGCTTTGCTTCGTCGCAAGACGACGCCGTCCACTCCGTGCAGAAGCTGGAACGCGCCTGGTTGGATGCCTACGAACAACATGATGAAAAAGCCATGAACACGATCGTGGCCGACGACTTCACGATCACTTTTCCCAACGGCTCGATCCAAACAAAAGCCCAGATCATGTCTTCACTAAAAAGACCTCGATCGCCGGGTGGTCCGACGATGAAATTTCACACCGAAGAGGTACAGGGTCGAGCTTATGGCGACACCGTGATTCTTAGCGGACGCGTGGTGACCGAATACCAGCGCGACGGACAGACGACCTCCAAAGAGCAACAGCGCTACACAGACACCTATGTTAGACGCGATGGACGGTGGCAGGTCGTGGCGTCTCATCTGTCAAACGACACTCAACGTTAGCTGCTTAATTTCATAGTGCATTGCGACTTGCGAGCGTTCTCAGGATAGCGAGACACAGACATGCATACGATGCGTCGAATCTTATTAGCGGCCGTTCTGGGGTTCTTGTGGGCATCGCCGACCCTGGACCTCCACGTATCAAACGCACAATCGGATTCCCTTCAGGAGTTGGTCGGGCTGTGGAAGGCGAAGAAACGGTTTGGCCCGGATGCGCGCGGTCCACTGCTAATTCAGAAGGATGGCTCTTCCTACATCGCAGACATGATGGGGCGGCGACTGCCGGTTCGCATCGACCAGGGCGAACTCACCTTTGATCTGCCGGACAATCAGGGCAAGTTTCGGGGCAAGCTCGAGGCCGGAAGTATTTTGGGCCATTGGTTTCGGCCGGGAACACTGGTGAATGGCGGCGACTCTTCGGCGATGGTAGGCGCCTCGCGTGTGGTTCTTAAGCCCAACGGACCCCGGAGCTGGAGTGGCATCGTCAATCCAGGCCAGGACGAATTCACCTTTTATCTGATCGTTGAGAAACGGGCGGACGGCTCAGTTGGGATCCTGCTCCGCAATCCGGAGCGTGATCTTGGCAACATGATCGGCGTCGAGCGAATGACTCGCGAGGACAATGTCATAAAGCTGATCGGGAAACGTCGCGGGCAAAAAGAAGATCGAGAACTGGCGACTGGAACCTTCGACGCCGCAAATCAAGTGCTTACGTTGTTCTTTCTGAATCGGGGCCTGAGCTACGACTTTAGGCGGGAGGGGGACGAGAGTGATTTCTATTCGCGCGGAAAGCATCCCGGCCGCTATTCCTATCGTCCGCCGCTTGCCCGCGACGATGGTTGGCCGACCGGAACGCTTGAGGACGCAAATATCGACCGCGTGGCTATCGAGAAACTGATCCAAATAGTGAGTGAGACGCCTGAGACAGCTGCCGACACTCCACAGATCCAGGGCATCCTGATCGCGCGGCATGGCAAGCTGGTTCTTGAGGAGTACTTCCACGGGTTTACTCGCGACATGCTGCACAACACTCGTTCTGCGTCAAAAAGCGTAACTGCCACGGTGATTGGCGCCGCGATGCAGGCGGGAGCGCCGCTCAAGCTGTCGAGTCCGGTTTACCAGATCATGAATGGAGGCACGTTTCCGCCGGATCTTGAGCCACAAAAGCGAATGATGACGCTCGAGCATCTGCTGATGATGTCGTCGGGTTTTTTCTGCGACGACAACAACGAGAACGCTCCCGGCAGGGAGAACACGATGTGGGAGCAAACCGCGGAGCCTGACTTTTATCGCTTCTATATGAAGGCGCCTTTGGACAGAAAGCCGGGAGAGAAGGCGGTCTATTGCAGCGGCGATCCCAACCTTGCGCTTGGAATGGTCGGGCGCGCGACGGGTGAGGATCCTCTTTACCTTTTTGATCGGCTCGTGGGTGGGCCCATGAAGATCGAACGCTATGACTGGGGACTCGATCGGGTGAGGCACCCTTATGGCGGCGGTGGCTCAAGTTTCATGCTTCGCGACCTCATGAAATTTGGTCAGCTCATGCTTAACGGTGGAACCTGGCAAGGCCGCAGGATTTTGAGTCGCGACTTTGTCGCGCGCGCATCCTCGCCACTCAAAGATCTCGGCAGCTTGACCTTCAGGAAGTATGGCTACCTCTGGTGGGGCACAGATTACCCGTACCAGGGACGCAAGGTTCATGCATTCGCGGCGCTGGGAGCCGGCGGCCAAAATGTGGTGGTCTTTCCGGATCTCGATCTCGTGGTCGCCAGCTTCAACGCAAGCTTCGCGTCGAGAGGTTACCGGCGTTTTTCCGACGAACTCATACCCGAAAGCATCCTGCCGGCAGTGCGCGAAGAAACTGCGACAAAGGCGCGGCAACGATAAGAGCGCGGCGTGATTCGATTGAGATCAGTGTGACTCGGTGTTCGTTAGCTACAAAGGGGAGATGATTATGAAAACAAAGCTTTGCATCGCGTTTCTACTTGTGTTGATGGGACTGGTTGGCAATGCCAACGCCCAAACGCCCGCTGATACTCAGGCGGCCATCAAACAAACCGCGCTCGACTATGTTGAGGGCTGGTACGAGGGTAACGCCGAGCGCATGGAGAGAGCGCTCCATCCGGAATTGGCCAAACGGATCATGCGCACAAGTCCTGAGGGTCGCAGCCGTTTGGATCAAATGGGTGCGATGGCCCTGGTGCAGGGCGCCAGACGCGGCGGCGGCAAAGATACGCCAAAGGAAAAGCAACAGAAGGACGTCATCATTCTCGACATCTTCGAGAACTCAGCCAGCGTGAAAGCCGTCATGTCTGACTGGATCGATTACATGCACATGGCGAAGTACAACGGCCACTGGGTGATCGTGAATGTGCTGTGGGAACTGAAGCCGCAAAAGAAATAGATCCGTGCGGCTTTCCGGAAACTCAGCCTTTCTAATCTGGTTAAACTCGTGTCCTGGAAAAGTAAGATGAGCGTAAAGAAGGGACCGTGGCGAAAAGAGTTGAAAAAATAGCCGCGAGGTTCAGGTTTCAGCCTGCTTGGCTTCCTGCCAGAGCTTTTCCAGATCATCAAGCGTGGTCTCTTCGAACTTTCGCTGTTGTTCGCGTAGCTGCCCCTCGATGTAACTAAACCGTCGCCGAAACTTCCGGTTGCTGAGTTTCAGCGCCGCCTCAGGTTCGACATTCAGACGCCGCGCGATGTTGGTGACGACGAAAAGGAGATCGCCGATCTCTTCGCGCACATGCGCGTGGTCGCTCTCTTCTGAAGAGCTCTGATGCTGCTCGATCGCGGCCTGAAGTTCGTCAACCTCTTCCTGTAACTTGGCAAAGATATCTTTAATCAGCGTCCAGTCGAATCCCACGCGCGCGACTTTGGTTGAGATTTGATGGGCTTCCATCAGGGCCGGCGCTTTGGTGGACACGCCATCGAGAATCGAAACGTCAGCGGGCTCAGCTGCGCCTTTGCGGGCCGCTCGTTTTTCTTCGGCCTTGATTGCTTCCCAGTTACGCAGGACTGCGGCCGAATCGCCGGCTTCGGTTTCTCCAAAGACATGCGGATGGCGGCGCACCATCTTCTCGTGCACCTGTTCGATGACGTCGTCAATATTGAATTCGCCGCGCTCGTTTGCTACCCGCGCAAAGAAAGTTATCTGGAAAAGCAGGTCGCCGAGTTCTTCGCGAAGAGCATCAGGGCGGCCCTCGCGCGCTTCTTCCAACGCATCGAAAGCTTCGTAGGCCTCTTCGAGCAGCATTGGCGCGAGCGTGGCGTAGGTTTGCTCGCGGTCCCAGGGACAGCCCTCGGGCGAGCGCAGCCGATCCATCAGGGCGACCAGGTCTTCAAATGTTTTGGGCATCTGGCTGATTGTCTGAAATCCGCGACACTGGTTCAAGTTTGCAATGGGAAAATGGCGGCAGTTCCCCGCTAGTGCCGGGCAACGCAAATATCAGGACCCTACCCGCGTGCCACTCGCTTTGCGATCCGGCGAACGCGAGTGCTAACATCCAGCGCGTCTTAATTTCCTATTTCGTAAAGCGGATCGAAGGCTGCTGCCAGTCCGATCGCGCTCTTATTTCCGAAACCGCCATGGATGACGAGCAACCGGTAATCAAAGTAGTAGATCGCAGGCCTTTCAACCCGGATGGCACTCCGCGCGAGCTTTCGGCGGAGGAAAGAGGCGACCCCGAAGTCACTAACGCGACCATTGCTTCCACTGTCGAAGCGACTCAGCCGGAGCCTGTTCCAAAGCAATCCAGCTCGCCGCAGTCGGAATCATCGGCCGGGCGCGAACCCACCGCGAGACCGAGAGCCGCGGTCGTACCTGACAGCGAAGCTTCACTTCCGGGCCGCGATCCCCTGGACGATCCGGCCAGCTTTTTGAGCTTGATCATGTCGCTGGCATCCAACGCGGCGGCCTCTTTGGGCATGATGCCGCATCCGGTTTCCGGCGAGACCGGGGTTGACCTGAAAACTGCGAAGCACTGGATCGATGTGTTGGGAATGCTGGATGCCAAAACTCAGGGCAATCTCGATTCGCAGGAAGCGCAGGTGCTCGAGGGCTTGCTCGCGGACTTGCGCATGCAGTACGTGTCTTTTTCGAGTTCGCCCCCACCCGCTTCCGGAAAGTTCAGCGCCAGCGACATCACCGGCGGCAAGTAAGGTTTCGGTATCCGCGCGTTTGGGAAATCTATTTTCCATTTTCCATTTGTCATTTCTCAATTGCCATTTTTGAAAACCTGCTTCGTGAACCTCGTGTGGTTTCGTGGATCGTCCGTGATTTTCTGATCAAGCAAAACGATCCACGAACTGACACGACACTACACGAAAGGAATCCTCAACAATGAAAAATGATAAATGAGAAATGGAAAATGAGTTCTTGAACCCAGAATAAAATGCGACTCACCTTCCTAGGTACCGGCACATCCACCGGAGTGCCTTCGATCGCATGCGACTGCGAGACGTGCACTTCTGACGATCCGCGCGATCAGCGCCTGCGCGTCTCAGTGCTGATCGAACATGCGGGCCAGACTGTGATCGTCGATACCTCGACAGACTTTCGGCAACAGGCTTTACGTCATCGACTAAGACATCTCGACGCCGTTCTGATAACGCATTGCCACGCCGACCACATCTTCGGTCTTGACGACATTCGTCCACTCAATTTTCGTCATGGGGCGTTGGGTCTCTATGCGAACGAGCGCGCCTGGGTCGACATTCGACGCATCTTCCAATACGTGTTTGAACCTTCACATTTTGGCGGCGGGTTGCCGCAGATCGTGCCGCACACCGTCGTCGCCGGCGCGCCGTTTTGTCTCGCTCGTGATCTAGAGGTGACGCCGCTGGAAGTAATTCACGGCCGTCTGCCGGTAATTGCTTATCGCTTCAACGATTTTGCCTACGCCACTGACTTGAGCGAAATCCCGCCGGCGACGATCGAGGGACTTCGCGATTTGCAGGTGCTGGTGCTTGATTGTCTTCGGATTCGACCGCATACGACGCATCTTTGGCTTGATCGAGCGCTGGAGTATGTGGCTGAGCTAAAGCCGCGCCGCACCTATTTCACGCACATCACCCATGATGTGAAACATGAACGCGATTCGGCGCTCCTGCCTGACGGCGTTTCGTGGGCGTACGATGGGTTGGTCATTGAGGATTGAATCATTGACTCATTGATTCAATGATTAATTTACTCGTTTACCTGGTTACTCAGCTAAGACCGCCGATTGATGATCGAAATGACTCAATGAACCAATGAATCAATGAGTCAATGAGCCAATTGCTTCATGCGCCTATTTCACGGTACCGACAACGCCGCGATCGCACGTCCTACCGTGCTGACGCTCGGAGTTTTTGACGGTTTACATTTGGGGCATCAGCTCATTATGCAGACTGTGGTTGAGCGGGCACGGGCGGCGAATGCCGTGCCTACCGTGATTACTTTCTCGCCTCATCCGCGCGCCGTCCTGCATCCGCAATCCGCGCCGCCGCTGCTGCAAACTTTCGATCAGAAGATTGAGGCCCTCGGCGTGCTGGGTATCGAACAGACAATCGTGATCCAGTTTGATCAGGCGTTCGCGCAGATTCGCGCGCAGGATTTTCTTAGCGATGTCGTAGTCGACCGTCTGCATGCGAAGGAAGTCTACCTTGGGCGCGGCTTTGCTTTTGGCCATGGACGTGAAGGCAATATCGAATTGCTGCGGCAAGTTAGCGAGCGTCTTGGATTTCGCGCTGACGAGGTACCGGAAGTTCGTTTACACAGCCGGCGCGTGAGCTCCAGCCGCATTCGCGAACTTTTACAACACGGTCAGGTCAATCTGGCGCGAAGGATGCTGGGCCGGCCTTACGGAGTCGAGGGTCGCGTCGTGCGGGGCGATCAAAGGGGCGCTCAAATCGGATTTCCCACCGCCAATCTTCAGCCCCAGAACCGGGTCATCCCGCGCGGCGGCGTTTACGTCACGGCGAGTTTGATAGATGGGCAATGGCGACGCAGTGTCACCAATATCGGCACGCGGCCTACGTTTGATGCGGGTCCGCAAACAGCAGTCGAGACGTTCATAATGGACTGGTCCGGCGATTTGTACGGCGATGTGGTGCGCGTGCGCTTTCTGCATCGACTACGGGACGAACGGAAATTCGCTTCCGTCGACGAATTGCGAGCCCAAATCACCGCCGATGTCGGCCGTGCGGAAAAATACTTCCGGCATCCAGGAGTCCAGAGAGCCTTGTCAGTTGTTTGAAGTTGGGGAAGTGTATTCATCCACAGATTACGCAGATTAGGTCTATCAGAGTGAATTGAGCAGAAGACAAAAGGGCGTAGTCAATTCGGATCTCCTTCCCTGTATATTCGTGGAATCTGCGTAATCTGTGGATCCGCTCTCGCGAATGACGAAAAACGAAATCACGGCGGCTCGGATTCGTTGGCGATGGGGCGTGTGGGCTGCGCTTGCGGTAATGATGGTGTCTCTCCTGCCCCAGGCCCATTTCATCGCCTTTCGCAGCAGCGCCTGGAATGGGGCCAACGCCATAACCCATCCTGACGAAGTTGCTTACTCAGCTTATCTGGCTTCGCTGATCCGAGGTCACCCGCGCCGCTACGATCCTTATACCGGCAACCAGAACCAGAGCGGCCCAACTCCTGAATCTCTCTTTTCAATTCAGTTCATGCCTCCGCACGCAGTTGCGCTTCCTTCCCGCGTCCTGGGCTTGAGTGCCGCAACTGCCTTCATAATTCTGCCGGCCCTTTGCGCGCTGGCGTCATCACTCGCAATGTTCTGGTTGGTTTGGCTACTGACGCGCGATGAACGATTCAGTGCTGCTGCCGTCCTTTTTGTTCTGGGCTTCGGCACGTTGATCGCCGGGCAGGGAATGGTGCGGCATGCACTGAATCTGAATTACCTGATTCCGCTCTGGATTTCGAACCGGGTAGCGCCGACATCTCTTTACGGCTTGCCCTTCCTTCGTGTTTATCAACCGGCAGTAGCATTTTCTGTTTTCTTTATCTTGTGCGCGTTGGTTTGGCTCGCACTCACGCGCGCGGGGTTGCGGTCGGCAGTGACCGCCGCCGTGGGTGCTGGATTGCTGTTCGCCTTACTCATCTTTTCCTACTTTTATTTATGGACCGCCGCGGCAGCCTGGTTAGCGTCAATGTGCGCCCTCTGGTTGATAGCCGGGAAAGTCGAGCGCCGGAGGGCAGCGATCGTATTCGCGATCGTGTTTGGATTAGCGGCGGCAGCCCTCGTACCTTATTCGCGATTGCTGACACGTCGCGCGGCCACGCTGGATGCCGTCGTGGCGCTGCTCTCCAGCCGGCGGCCCGATCTCTTTCGTTTTTCTGAGTTGGTGGCGCTGCTGGTTTTGATCTTCATCGCGATTGGAGCGCGTCGTCGCGTCTGGGAGTGGCGCGATCCGCGCGCGCTAATGGCGGCGGCCTTTGCGCTCACCGTCCTCGTGGTTTTCAATCAGCAGATCGTCACTGGCAAATTGCTGCAGCCGATTCACTACGAATGGTATATCGCGAACTACTGTGCGCTGCTCGCCGCCGTGCTGGCCGTGGCGTTATGGCGGCAAGCAGCCGGCCCCGGATTGAGTAGCAGACGGTTGGCAGTGATCGCGATCGCCGCGCTCCTCTGGGCAGGCGGTGAAATGTGGCTGGCGGCGAGCGTGAGCTGGGACTACAACCAACGCGTTGACGAAGCCAGGCTGGTAACAAAACGTCTCGAGGCGGCGGCCCGTTCCGGTGAAACTCCGGCGTCCGCCACAGTGCTGATGGCGGACCTGAAACTTGCCGATCGCTTGCCGACCGACGCGCCGCAGACGCTGCTCTGGGCGCCGCGCATGCTGGTCTTTCCGGGCGTGACTGAAGTTGAGAATCGCGAACGCTTTTACCGGCAGCTCTACTATCTCGGCTTTGACGAAAAGAAATTCTGGCGGCAACTGGATCGCGCGGATTGGAATTTTCTCGCCGGAATGTTTTCTTACGATCGACTGAGCCCGCCGGTCAGCGGCGCGTCAGCGCCCATTACTCCCGACGAGTTACGCGCGAAACTCGCCGGCTATCTCGACTACGCTCGCACCTTTAATCGCGATCGCGCGGCGTCGCCGGCTTTGTCTTATCTGGTAGTCGACGCTGGCGAATCAATCGACTTCACCAATCTGGATCGGTGGTATCAACGCGATGACGGAGAACGAATTGGCACCTTCGTGCTCTATCGGGTGAAATTGCGTGATTGAGTTGGTAAATTAGTTTAGACAGGATTAACAGAATTAACAGGGAAAGCAAGAGCTCTGTGGTCTGTTAATCCTGTAAATCCTGTCGATGTTCTCCGAGTCCTTCCCTTAGTTTCTCGCGCTGATCGCGTTGAAAAAGAGCGGATAGGTGGCCAGGGATTGGCCACGATACTGCGGGCGGAAGCCAAAGAGGATGATGCGCCCTTTGCCGAAGGAGACTTCGACCAAGGCAGCTTTGCCCTTAATTAGATCGCCGCCAAGCAGCCAACCTGAAAGCAGAGGATCTTTGTCACGAGGATACCAGGCGATGATCTTTACGCGTGGCACGGGCATCCTGCTCGTGGCGGCTTGTGCGTCGGCATTCGCGGGGGATACGCCCCTGATCTCAAACGCTGGAGAGTTCTCAGCCCAGGCGATGGATTCCTTCGGCATTCCCCTGGCAATCGGATCCGAAGTGTCGAGCTCGATCCGCAGGATCGATCCCGGCACATAAAAATCCTGGCGTGGCAGACCACTGACGACGTTTCGAATCGGCAACTTAAACTGCTCAATCACAAAATCCGAGGCCCGGTTCAGACACACAAGGGTGCCGCCCTGCTCAACAAACTCACGAAGAGCCTTCACGCCTTCCTGACCGAGGCCGCCAGTGTATTCGGGCGGCATCCGGCCGGGTCGGTGACCTTCGAGAATGGCGTTGCGCGCTTGATCGGGAATGATGATGACGCGATAGACACTGTGCAAGTTCCCGGCACGAATCTGAGCGTCCATCAGTGATGCGTACTCAGTGCACCCTCCAAAGACCCATCTGGTCCAACCTTCATCCATGACAGGCACTGCTGATTTGTAGAGTCCTACGTCTTTGTTTCCTGTCAGTTGGCAGTCTGGCAGGCCAACCGTAAGGTGTACTCGCTTGA
The DNA here is from genome assembly GCA_038040505.1 of Acidobacteriota bacterium. GTDB lineage: Bacteria > Acidobacteriota > Blastocatellia > Pyrinomonadales > Pyrinomonadaceae > UBA11740. The sequence goes on from JBBPID010000042.1 coordinate 34,363, forward strand.
GAAACGTTCCTTTGTATGGAGCAATTATTGGCTGGACATCGACGTTCATAAGCAACGGCACGGTGTGAGCAGTTACATCATAAGGCGCAATCGGAAGACCGCTTGAATTTCGAAGGTCAGGATAGTGTTGTCGTTCCAGCAGCGCTTTTGCGAAGCCGCCGTAAGGTTGCGAGAGTTGGACAATTGCAACTCGACCGGGATAACCGGCCCTGCCACCTAGATGGGAGTCTGTTGTTACTTCAACTGGTTTATCACCTTTTGGCCAGCTAATCTCCACGCCGCCGCGTTCAAGCGCGTCGAGAAGTGGCTTGGTGTTAGTTCCTACGTTGACCTTAAATCCATATAGCTCGCCATCATTTCGCGGCCGCACCGCTTCCTTCCCAATCTCAAAAAACCTCTGCAACCAATGCTCGCGATCTTGGGCAGCGTGCTTCAGCAAAAAGAACGCTGCGGTAGTCATGTTGTTGGTGATGTCGCGCAGGCGCCACTCGCCGCCTTGCCAGACGGGACCAAAGTTTGCGGATTCTATTTTGGGGTCATAGCCCTGCGAACTCGCTCCTTCCCCGAATTCACCGCGCGCACGTAGCTCTTCAAACTTCATCGTTATTGGGGTGGCCAACTTCGCTGAGGCCGTCTCAGACAAAATGCGGACGCCGCCGTGATAGTGCGAATAGGCGCGCGCCGGCGTCCAGGCATCGTAAGTCGAATTCGTGGTGATTCCTTTGAAGCCCGCGGCCCGCATCTCTTTCGCCATGTAGTTGCCCAGTTCCGTATAACCTTCGACGATCTTTTGCGGCACGTTCGGCTCGACCGGCGCCATGTAAGGCGGCAGGAACAGCCGCGAACCCGCCGAGCCCTGCTGATGTATGTCATGGACGATCTGCGGATGCCAGACGTTAAGAATCTTATCGACGACCAGTTGCGTCTCGACCTGAGTGAACGCGTACCAGTCGCGATTGTTATCGTGGCCAACATACTTGTGATACAGCTCGGGCGGATCGGCGCCTTCGTAAGGCGTGCCCAGAGTCTTGTCGTACCAGTTCTTGACGATGTCGACGCCATCGGGGTTGGTTGATGGCACGAGCAGAATAATTGTGTTGCGCAGAATTTCCTGAATCTCCGGCTCATTAGAAGAAGCCAGGCGATAAGCGATCAGCGTGCTGGAAAGCGTTGAGCCAACTTCGGTCGAGTGAATGCCACAGGTGATGGCGACGACCGTCCTGCCACGCGTAATCAAGGCGCGGGCCTTTCCATCAGCCAGGGCAGGATTCGCGGGCGAGCCCAGCACGCGGGGATCAGCCAGTTGATCCTGGATGCGGCGGTATTCATCCAAGCGCTTCAGATTTTCGGGGGAGCTGATTGTGGCATAGACAAAAGGCGCGCCCATCGTCGTCTTGCCGATCTCCTGAAACCTCACCCGGTCGCTGGCTGCGTCGAGTCTTTGGAAGTACTGCACGATCTGCGACCAGCTGGCGAGTTTACGATCATCACCCGGGCGAAATCCGAGTACCTCTTCAGGCGCGGGAACATTTTGGTTTTGCGCGAGCGCAGCGGAGGGTTTGAGAGCCGCGTCGGATTGGATTGAGAAGGCTACAAACAGAATGAAGACAATCTTAAGCGACATGCGTCGTTTCATTAGAGTTCTCCGCAGATGGTAATGAGGTCACAACGCGTGAATCCCAGGATGTCCGTGGTCCACTTATGCATGGCTTGCCTAAAGGGAATCCTTAAGTCGGGTAAAAGCCAGCAAACCGCTTGGTACAGAACCCCGACTGGTCGGGGTAGCGAGCGGGACAAAGAAGCAAGCTGAAATCTGAATGTGTTCCGTATTTGATCGAGAGAGATAGCGGCCACCTCCGTTAAGGTTGAATTGAGTTCTTATCCCGCTCGCTACCGCGAGCGGTTCTGTAACCGCTTGGCCAACTTCTGGGACCAAGCACCTGTGCCTTATCCGCCGACTCAAATCCCATGCAGCCGCAAACGAAACTCATCATTAAAGGCAGCGATGTCCGGAAGGCGTTGCGAGAATGAGCGCGCTTCCCGCAGCAGCATCGGCAACCCACCTCGCTGAACTGGCAGCCCGTAGGACGGGTTGGCGAAGATGGCCGCGATTTGTGGATTTAGTCGCTGAGACACTCCATAGCGAATGGCCCTCAGACCAGCGGGCGCAAATCCGGCGCTGCGTCTCGGATTGACGATCTCGATAACGCGGTCGAAAACATGCAGCCGCGTGGTGATGTCACGCAAAGCCAGGTCCCGATGGGTGAGGGCGTTGGCAATCGCTTCCGCCACCACTAACTTCTGGTAGTTCGCGCGCGCCGGCACTGGTTCCGCTTCGTCAGGTACTACTGTAGAGCGCAGCGGTCGTGCTTCCGGGAGATCTGCATAGCGGCTGGTGAAACGGAGGACTGCCTCATAAATTGTTGCCAGATTTCCCGACAGCTCCACGCGCTCGATCACGGGCGACTGAGTCGTGTCACCGCCAAACCTGGTCGCAATCACTGAAGCCCTGGGCAGCAATCGTTTCACACTGTCGTTTTTTCCGAACAGCAAAACGCCGGCGACGGTGGGCACCCATTCGTCCGCGCTGTTTGTCGCCAGCATCAGGTGACGCCCGAGTATTTCTCCGGTGGGATAATCCCTGGCACTGGCTTCGTCAAACGCGAGGCCTTCGAACTCGCGCACAAAACTCCAAAGATACGCTTCGTCTATATCGGTGATCTTTGCGCCCAGCGCCGGCAAACTCTCATATGAAAGCGGCTTGGCTTCGTCCAAAAGGGTGGCCAACTCCTCGGGGGATGCCTCGCGTTTCTCCGCGCCGACTCGAATAAAGAAACGGCCATCACGCGTGCGATAGGGGCGTCGTCGGCCGTTACAATCGAGGGCGACGATGCGCCGGCCGTTGTCAAAGGCAATGCGATCGATGAAGGGAATCAGCGACGGGACGACTTCTTCGCGACAGATTCGCACCAGCTCGTCCTGAACGTTCTCGCCGTCTTCGATTCCTTCGACTCGCAACTGGTCGTTAACGCCGAACACGATAATGCCGCCCCCGGTGTTGGCCAGGGCGACGATCTCCTGGGCAATGCGCTCAGAATTGGAAAGCTTTACTTTGAGTTCAAGGAAGGTGTCTTCGCCGCCGCGAACCAGCCGCATCAGCTCAGTCCGCGTGGTCATCGGCACGGCGGTCGAATAGAGGTATTCCTGAAAAGAGCGCTCGGTGACGGGTTCGTGCCGTTGGTTGCTGCGGAATCTTCTGCGAGCCATTTGTGTAATGACGGGGCCGGCGAGCCCGCCCGGATGCGAAAAGCCACGCCGCTTCGCATCACTGGAGTTTCAGATTAGTCTTTCGCGCCTCTGCTGTGTCAGTGTAGCATAGCGCGGGTGCCGTTGCTGGGAGCGCCGACCGATATTTCGGGCGCGATTAGTCACCTCGCTGAAGCGAGGTGCTAATGAGATCGCCATGTTCATAAATCGTAACCACCTCAAAGCCTACGTGAGCATCGGCTCAAATATCGGCGATCGCGCCGGAAATCTTTTGCTGGCCATCCGGGGAATGACCGAGGCTGCGATGTGTGTGACCCGTCTGTCTTCGATTTATGAAACTGCGCCGGTAAGCGAGATCGAGCAACCCCCGTTTCTAAACATGGTGGTGGAAGTGGGCAATACTCTGCCCACGCCGGAACAGGTGATGGCCCGCCTGCTGAGAATTGAATACGTCCTCGGCCGGACGCGAGAAATCAAGGACGGTCCGCGCACTATCGATCTCGATCTGCTGTTGTACGGCGACGTCGAAAAATGTACCGAGTTTTTGATGTTGCCGCATCCGCGCCTGCATGCGCGACGCTTTGTGCTCGAACCGCTGGTCGAGATTGCGCCCCATTGTCTTCATCCCACCCTCAAGTGCACGGCGGCGCAGATGCTTCAAAAGTCGGAAGATAAATCGGCCGTGAAATTATGGAGCCCGAAGCAGGCGTTCAGTGCCGTGTGAGGTCTCGGCTAGTACCCCAAGGCTGCGTCTGAGATCATCCAATCTTTACCGTCGGTAAAAATTGTGGCGCTCGCCGCGCTCGCGTGGCTTGCTCAAACGCATAAGCAAACTTGAGCAGGGTTGGCTCGCTCCACGCCCGGCCAAAGAAGGAGATCCCAACCGGCAGTCCAAATACATAACCTGCGGGCACAGTGATGTGCGGATAACCGGCCACGGCCGAAGCCGTTGAATAACCGCCGGTGAAGTGGTCGCCGTTAATCCAATCAGTTGGCCATGCGGGACCGCCGGTCGGCGCGACCAGCGCGTCCAGCCGGTATTTATCCATCACGGCATCGATTCCTTCTTTGCGAGACAGGCGGTGGTTTTTCGCGAGCGCCGCGCGATAGGCCTTGTCGGTCAAAGGCCCCTTCGCCTGCGCTTTGATGAACAGGTCCTGGCCAAAGTAAGGCATCTCTCGATCGCGATACTGCTCATTAAAATCGATGATCTCCTGCAAGGATTTCACTGGCGCGCGCGAGCCCAGCGAGGCCAGGTAGGAATTCAGATCGGCCTTGAATTCGTAGAGCAGCACTTCCAATTCCGAATCATCAAACTTGCCGTGAGTCGGAATGTCTGCCGGGTCGACCACCACAGCGCCACGCTTCTTAATGATGTCGAGGCTGTCGTTGATCACCTTGTCGACTGCGTCATTAAAGCCAAACCCTTTGCGGTGAACGCCAATCCGGGCGCCCCGCAATCCATTCGCGTCAAGAAACTTGCTGTAGTCTGCAAAAGATTTGCCGGCGCTCGCGCGAGTCGCATCGTCACGGGAATCTCTTCCCGTTAACACACCCAGTAGAATCGCTGCGTCAGTCACACTGCGGGTCATGGGGCCGGCCGTGTCCTGGCTGTGGGCGATCGGTATGATTCCGGCGCGACTAATCAATCCCAGCGTCGGCTTCAGACCTACCAGCGAGTTGGCTGTCGATGGGCAAACGACTGAGCCGTCGGTCTCAGTACCGATACCGATCGCGGCGAGGTTCGTGGCGATCGCCGCGCCGGTGCCGGAACTGGATCCGCAGGGATTGCGATCGAGCACGTATGGGTTCTTTGTTTGCCCGCCACGCCCGCTCCAGCCGCTGCTGGAATGGCTGGAACGAAAGTTGGCCCACTCGCTCAGATTAGTTTTGCCGAGAATGACAGCGCCGGCATCGCGCAGTCGTTTCGCGACAAATGCATCCTGCAGCGGAATTGATCCACCGAGGGCCAGCGAACCTGCCGTAGTTGTCATCCGATCGTTAGTGTCGATGTTGTCTTTGATGAGGACGGGAATGCCGTGCAAAGGTCCGCGGGGACCTTTCGCCTTGCGCTCGCGGTCGAGTTCGGTGGCGATTGAGAGCGCGTCCGGATTTATCTCGATGACAGAATTAATGCCCGGCCCGTGCTTATCAACACCGTCGATCCGGTCGAGATACTTTCGCGCCAGCGATTGCGCCGTGAACTTCCCGGAAGTCATGCCGCTCTGCAGTTCGCCGATCGTCAGCTCATCGAGTTCGAACGCGGGAATTGGATGCGCCGCGGCTTGGTTGGCCTCTGAAGTTTCTTTCGCAGCCGTTACCCTCACACTTGCCAGGCCGACTCCGCCGATAACACCACTGCGAACGAATGTTCTACGATTCATAAGTTGTCCTCGAAAGAAGTAAGTGATGGATCGCCGCCCCTTCTATGCCGCCGGTCGATAAAAGTCAAATGGATTGGTGGCACGGGCGTCCCGCCCGTGAATCACACGCAAGATGCACGTGCCACGAGCAAACTGACTTTAAGGACGAACCTCAGATGAGGATTTCCTCAAACTCTTCAATGCCTGGAAAGAAGGGAAGTCCTGAAGGGTGTTGCATGGATTTAAGGTTCGTGCCTATCGGAGTTCCGTTGCGCACGCTTTCAGCCAGACGTTTCGCGTCCGGCAGAACTCCGATCGCTCGCAGCGTTTGCGGATCACTTTCCAGCAGGACGCGCTGACCGGCGTCCGCGCCGAAAGCGGCGGTGATCATTTCCTGTCGCAGACGCAGCTTGACAAAATCCATCTCAGAGTCGAGTTGCGCGATCTGAAGGTGTTGTGCCTGCTCTTTGCGGATGTAATTGCGAAAGGCCTCGAGCACGCGATCGTTGATCGGGAACTCCGTGGGTTTCGGATCCCGGCCATAGTTAACTTTCTCAACCCGATAGGATTCGAGTCCCTGAATCTTGCCCGCCGCCAGAGTCCGCATGAAATAAAACGCGGCTTCGATAATGCGGGCGCGCACAGGGGTCGCCGTCAAAGGCCGGGCTTCGATGTCCGGCGTAATCCCGCCGCCACCATAAAAGACTCGGCCGGCCGCGGTCCGGAACGCCGGCGCGTTGGAGTCGCGCGACGGGACGGCTTCGTTCGGCGAAGGCTGCCCCGGCTGGGTCGGCTGCTGATTGTCGTTCTGGTCGTGGCGAACGTAGTAGTCGTAAAGCGAACCACTCGAATAGTCACGCTGCAACGAGCGGCCGTACGGAGTGTAGTAGCGCGCCGTAGTTAGCGTCAGGCCGACGCCGAAAGGCGGTATCTGAAAGACGTGCTGAACCAAACCTTTGCCAAAGCTCGTCTCGCCGACGATCAGGCCGCGGCCATGATCCTGAATGGCTCCGGCGACAATCTCAGAAGCTGAAGCCGTATTCCGATTGATCAAGACGACCAGCGGCACATCTTCGGGATCATTGCCATTGGATTTGTAGATGGCCGGGTCGTGATACTCGCTGCGGCCCTTCACGGAAACGATCACCTTGTCGCGCGGCAGAAACTCGCTGGAAACATCGATCGCCTGATCCAGCAAGCCGCCCGGATTGTTCCGCAGATCCAGGATGAGCTGGCGCATGCCATCCTTCCGCAGTGAGGCGATCGCCTCACGCAATTCATCGTCCGTAGTGTGCTGGAATCCGCCCACCAGCCCGACATAACCGGTGCCGGAGCTGATCATGAAAACGTTTCGAATCGAAGGCAGCGGCACTGAATCGCGCACGATCTTGAAATTGACCGCCACTTCTTCGCCGGCGCGCTCAACTTTGATTTGAACCGGTTCGCCGCGGGCTCCGCGGACGTTCTTTGAAACTTCGTCGCTGGACCAATCGCGGGCGTCTTTGCCGTCAACCTCGACGATGCGATCGCCGTAACGCAGTCCCGCGCGCGACGCGGGCGTCCCTTCCACGACCGATTGAACATAGACGCCATCGTCGTGACGAAGGATTTGCACCCCGATGCCGTAGAAGCTCGAGGATTGATCTTCCTTCAGTTTTTTGAATTCAGCCGGCGGAAAGTAAACCGAATGCGGATCGAGCGTGAACAGCATTCCCTGAATCGCGGCCTGGGTGGCCTTTTCGTAATCGACGTCGCCGGCATACTTCTCTTCTACCGTCGAGATCGCCTCGCGATAATCGCCTTCGATCCTTTCAACTTCGTACTTGTCTTCCGCGGTGGCTTGCGAAACCTTTACGGCATTAGCATTCGCGGCGCGCCGGTGCGTGTTCCGCGAGCGCAGGCCGCCGGCCAGGCTGGCGGTGACGATCACCAGGATTGCGACAATTGAAAAGTAGTAGCGATTCATGGCAAAGCGCAGGCTGCGCTGGTTCAGAGAAAAATATAACACAGCGGTTGGCGGTTGGCCGAAAGGCGGGCGAACGAAGTGGGGTCCTGGTCTTAGCTTTTCTCAGCGCTGCCTCCGCGTTCCTGGCGTCTCAGCGGTGAATTATCGCTCAAAACACCCGCCGAGATGCGAGATCGCCGAATGGCGCCGAGATTTCAGACTAAGACACCACGGGCCTAATCGTCTTCCAGCTTGTGCGCTACACGGTATTCATTGAGAATGGCTGCACTGAAATGGCGCCAAAATTATCTATCGTGGTTCCCGCTTTCAACGAGGCGGCCCGGCTGAACGAATCTCTGCCCGCCATGCTCGAGTATCTGGACCAACGCGGGGAAGTAAACGAATTGATCGTGGTGGACGACGGCTCGAGCGACGAAACGGCGACGGTAGCGGAACGCAGCCTGCAGGATTCGGGAAAGACTCTAACGCGGGTCATTCGTTATGAAGCCAATCGCGGCAAGGGTTATGCAGTAAGGACCGGTTTGCTGGCCGCCGGAGCGAACATTGCTCTGTTTTCAGACGCGGATCTCTCGACACCGATTACCGAAACAGCCAAGCTCATCGATCCGATCACGAACGGTGAGTGCGATCTGACCTTCGGATCGCGGGCGCTTGATCGCAGTTTGATCGGGGTGCATCAACCCTGGCGACGCGAACAGGGCGGCCGGGTTTTCAATCTGATCGTGCGGGTGGCGACCGGCCTGCCGTTCTGGGACACGCAGTGCGGATTCAAAGCTTTTCGGATGAACGTGTGCCGGCCCCTGATCGAAGCCGCCCAGATTGATCGCTTTGGGTTCGATGTTGAGCTGATCTATCTCGCGCAGCTGGCGCAACTCCGCATGCGCGAGATTCCGGTGCGTTGGGATCATAATGTCGGGGCATTGGACGCGTCTGGTAATTATTCGCGCGACAGCCTGCGCATGATCAACGAAGTGCGCCGCATTCGTCGCGCCGCGAACGCTGCAGACTACAGTGAAGCGATTAGCGCCGCG
>JBBPID010000043.1:0-42308 GCA_038040505.1 Acidobacteriota bacterium
ATACGGGGGACGGCATCGACAAAAACGATCTAGCTGCGGAAGTCGAAATCTACGGAAACTTAATCTATAACGTGGGCTGGGACGATCGAACCAATGGCCTTCAGCAAGGCGGCACCGGCCACGGCATGTACGCCGCTAACAGTTTGGGTTTTTTCAAAGCCTACAACAACATCATAGTTAACAGCTTCGGCTTTGGCTTCCACGCGTACAGTGCGGGGAGCGCGCATCTCGATGGTATGGACGTCCAGGGGAATGTGGCAGCTGACAATGGCTACTGGACAAGAATTAACGATAGTTCCTACGCGCCGGAAGGAAGAACAACAACTAACTTCTTAATAGGGTACAGGCCAATTCCCAACCTTACCTTCAGAAACAATTTCGGCTTTCACCGCGAGGGGCGAGGCGGAATGAACGCTGAGCTTGGATACAGCAATGTTGATAGCCCAGGCCCGGCCGTTATCACAGATAACACGCTAGTCGGGGGAACCAATAGCATCTCTCGATTCGCTTCAGTTGCTTTCTCGAATAACTTTATTGCTTCCAACTGGACGGCACTCTACTACAACGCCCCGGTGACAATCGTTCAACGATTGATTGATGGAAACACCTACTACTACTATCCGACCAGTTGCGCTCGACCTCCATTCAATGCACCCGAAGGGACGGATAAAACGGTAACCGAGTGGCGAGCAATGGGTTTCGATTCAACGGGTATCTTCCCTCTCTGCGGCACCCGCCCAAGTGCGGTGAAGATCTCGGTCTTGACAAATGTCTACGATCCGAATCGCGCACACATCGTTATCAACAACTTCAATAGGAATTCGGGAGTTGCGGTTGATCTATCGCCGGTCCTCAAAGCGGGCGACTCATTTGAGATCCGCAATGCTCAAGACTATTTTGGGACTCCGATTCTTTCGGGGATATACGCGAACGCTCCGGTCTTAATCCCTATGGCCAATTTGAACGTCGCACGTCCCACCGGCTGGACCGGCGCCATGATTCCATCCAGTGCTCCGGACTTTGGGATTTTCATTGTCCTCAAGAAATAGGAACTGGCGTAACCTCGTTTTGAAGAGAGCCGCAACGGCAAGCACGTTGCGGCTCTCGCTTTTGTCTCCGCCCCTTTTCTATCTGTTGAATCGCTCGACCCTACGGACTTGAGCTTCAGCCGTCAGTGTGTGAAAGCCTCCGACCACAAGTTCAAAGAGTAGGGCGCGAGTACCCGACCCAAAGAAAACTCATTGAGTCTTCGGAGTTGCTACAACCCGAAAGCCAATGCGGTTGAGACGGTTATCCGGCTTTCTGCCGTCGCGATATGAAGAGCGGACATAGTAGGCGCTAACGAGCCAAGACCCGCCGCGCAACACTCGACTTTTCTGCTCGCCATCGCTTAACCATGCGCTTCCATCGTCTGGCGCGCCGACATAGTTGTCGTGGAGCCAATCCTGACACCACTCCCAAACGTTGCCGTGCATGTCATAGAGACCATAGGCGTTTGGTTGCTTTGTGCCAACCGGATGAGTCTGATTCCCATTTGCAATTATTCGCTTCTCAAAGTTTAAGGTGTCGGCTCTGAAAATCTCGGCAGCATCCTGGTAGTGCGTACCGGAGTTGTTTCCATACCACGCCATTGCATCCAGATTCCCCGCATAATCGCCGCTCGTTCCGGCTCGGCACGCATATTCCCATTCAGCTTCCGTCGGCAAACGGTAGCTATACCCGTCATTCATCTGGTTCAACTTTTGAATGAAGTCCTGAGCGTCATTCCAGGATACATTCTCGACCGGACACTGAGGGCAGACTTTAAAGGCGCTCGGATTGGATCTCATTATCGCCTGCCATTGCGACTGTGTTACCTCATACTTCCCCACGTAGAACCCTTGCTGGAAAGTGACCTGATGAGATGGCTTTTCATGTTTAGCGTCGCCATCCCAGCCCATCGTAAAAGTGCCAGGCGCCACATACACCAACTCCATGCCAATCCGATTGGTAATTTCTGCTGTAGCCTTTGGTTTATTAGTGCTCTGGCCTGCTTGACTAGCTTGTGGTTGAGCCTTATCCATTGCCTTCTGAATCGCTTTATCGCGAGTTGACCACAAAATCAGGATGCCCACGAGAACTGCCGCGGCGAATGCGCTGATACTGATCACCAAAAGTCGGTTCGACCTGGGAGTTGGGGTTGGTTGGGACCGCGTCGCACCGATAAACGTCGCTGTTTTCGTAGATATATGGCTCCCTGGCACTCCTGGACGGAAGTCTGCCGCCACTGGCTGCTGTCTTGCTTGTGCCACATCGCGCGCCTCGCTCCATTCAGAATTCGCTCTAAGAAGAGCTTCTTTTGCTTTCTTGGGCGTCTCGTCATCCACCAACTGACTGTCTTCATGGTGCACTGTGGTTTTGTCTACCCCCCAGCGCCTTTTTTCCTGGCGCCCCAGAGGCTTCGTGTTTGCGCGCCGATACTCTGCTTCGGCACTTTTTCGCTCATCGTCTTCTACGGCGTTGCGCAGTGCCTTTCGCATCTCGCCAGCACTCTCTGGTCTTTGCTTTCGGCTGATTGCCATTGCTTGGGAAATGACAGCAACAACATTTTTTGAAGCCTGACTATTTAGTGCTTCAATAGGTTGAAGCGGATCAGACTGGTCGTCTTCCATTGCGCGAAAACGCGTGGGGGCGTCGATTGGCACGATACCGGTAAGCAGGTGATACAGGGTCGCCCCTAATGAATAGATATCGCTGCGCGCGTCGGTCCCCTGGCCGAGAATCTGCTCGACGGAAGCGAAAACGGGAGTGTACCCACGAACGCTGCGACTTGTTCCAACCGTCGGCATCTGTCCGAATGAGCCTTTCGCCAAACCGAAGTCGAGCAAAAAGATTTCTCCCTGTTTTGTAAGCTTAAGATTCGAAGGTTTAATGTCGCGATGCAGAATCGGCGGTTCCTGCCCGTGTAAATACTCAAGGACGCGTAATAGATCGTCGGCCCATTGCACGACTTGCGACTGCGGGAAGGGTCCCGCTCGCAAATCCAGCAGCTCTGCGAGGTCGTGACCGGGGATGAACTCCATCACGAGAAAATCGCCGTCGTTCTCACTGAAATAGTCCATCACCTTCGGCAGAGCTTGATGACGTAAGTTCGCCAATAGCGCTGCCTCACGCTCGAAGGCCTTTCTTCCCTCGCTATCTACTCTGGCAAATGTTTCTTTGACGGCGACAATACAATTGACCCGCTGGTCTAACGCTTCGTAGACAGTGCCCATGCCGCCGTGCCCGAGTTCGCGCATGATGCGATAGCGGTTCTGAAGGATGGTGTTCGCAGCACCCATTGGAGGTCTTGAAGATGGACGCGATTGAGATAAAGCATCGGGGCTTGGATGAGCCGGCGAATCAATCAATTTCCTGCCCCGTAATCGCGGCTATATTAACGGAATTCAGTGGGAGGCGCTAGAATTCGCGCAAAGGCGTGCGGCTTAAGAAAAAAGAGGTCAACAAGGAGCATCGCGGGCAACCCTCAACCAAGGCATTTTCTCCAGGTGGCCCGCCGGGTTTTCCATGTTATGTCCTTGGGTCACATCAAGCCGTGAGCTTTCTGAAGACAAAGCTGCAGCTTTTCCGCCAGCACCGCGACGTTGGGTTCCTCTCTGATTGAAGTATGCGTGCCGGGAACAGATTGAACTTCGAAACCGCCGGTGGAAAGTCGTCTCCATCCAAGCCGGTTGTCCTCGAAGTTTTTTACAGGATCGTCGTTGGCCCAAAAGAACGTGATCTTTCCCGGAAACGACTTTACGGTTGGCTGATATTTCCTGCTTGCTTCCCAGATTCCGAAGATCGTTCTAACCAGCGGATCATCCCGGTCCTCTCGGCTCTCGAGTATCGTCCGCAGCTCAGCATCCTTGACTTCATGAGTCTCAGGCCGCGCCAGTTTCGACCGCAGTTTCGAAGTTAGGGATCGCTTTCGCCCTCGGACGTAAAATTTTAAGCCCCTCTGCCTGAGCTCACTCAAGTGTGAGTGCAGCCTGCGAACCAAGCGAAATAGGTAGCGCCGCAGCCTGTGTACTCCAGGAGACACCGGGCAGTCTGTGTTGAGCATGCAGAGCAACGCCACCTTCTCACCTTGCGCAAGGAGTTGGTTCGCCATCTCAAACACAACCAGACCGCCAAATGAGGCGCCCAACAAAAAGTAAGGACCATTCGGCTGCAGGCTGCGCATCTCTTTAATGTAATGATCGGCCATGTCTTCGACCCGCCTGTAGGGCACAGTCTGCCCATCCAGACCTTGAGCTTGCAGGGCGTAAACCGGTCGTTCAGTTCCCAAATGTCGCGCCAGCGGGCGATAGATTAGGACATTAGCACCACCAGCGTGCACGCAGAACAGGGGTGGCCGGTCACCGTTTGGCTGAATCGTCACCAGCGACGACCATCGCCCTGTTGACCTGGAGGAGCGCAATTGCCCGGCCAACTGCTGAATTGTCGGCGCTTGAAATAGAGTACTGAGCGGAAGGCTTTGTCCGAACCGATTCTCGATCTGTGCGAACAGTCGCGCGGCTTGTAGTGAATGCCCACCAAGGTCGAAGAAGTTATCGCTGACACCAACCGACTTCAAACCGAGCACCTTCGCCCAGATCATGGCTACCTGTTCCTCTATCTTGTCGCGAGGCGCGAGGTAACTCTGAGCAAGATCAGGCCGAGTTTCGTCCGGCTCTGGCAAGGCACCTCGGTCAATCTTGCCGTTGGACGTCAATGGCATTGACTCTAACATCACGAACGCAGAAGGGATCATGTAGTCGGGAAGCTTCTGTTTGAGAAGTCGCCGCAGTTCAACCTGACTGGGAAGCTCAAGTCCATGAGTGGTTAGGTAGGCAACCAACCTTTCTTCCTCGTTTTTGCGCCCCATGACGACGACGGCCTCACGGATCTCCGGATCCTCTAATAGCACTGCTTCGATTTCCTGCAGCTCGACGCGATAGCCGCGTACCTTTACCTGTTGATCAACACGACCAAGAAATTCGATGTTCCCATCCGCAAGATAACGTGCAAGATCACCCGTCCGATAAAGCCGGGAACCCTCATCGCCAGAGAAGGGATCTGGGACAAACCGCTTGGCTGTTTCACCCAGTAAGTTCAAATAACCGGCTGCAACGCCCGCACCTCCGATATAAAGCTCGCCAGGGACGCCGAGGGGCACGAGTCTGAGACTTTCATCGGCAATGTAAACCCGGGTGTTGGCAATGGGCCGGCCGATTGGTACTGTCTGTCCATAGCGCGAATCTTCATCACTGAGACTAAATGTTAAGGAGCCAACCGTAGTTTCCGTTGGCCCGTATTCATTAATGATCTCACAGGTATGTGTCATGGACGAGAGGCGATCGGCTAGTTCCCAAGAGAGCGCTTCACCACCCAGAACCAAGTACTTCGAGGGAAGAATGTTTCCTTTACTTGATGCCAGCAGCACCTGTAAATGCGAAGGGACAATCTTCAGAACATCGATCGGATGGCGAGAGAGATAATCGCTGAAAAGAGTTCCGTCTATAGCCTCATCAAGCATCAGAATATGCAGGCAGCCGCCGGAAAGCAGTGCGGGGAAAATGCAGGTATTACAAAGGTCGGCGGTGAAAGTGGAAACGGTTGCGAAATTCAGGGGCTGGTTAACCTGCAATCTCTGCAGAATGAACTGCACATAATTAATGAGGTTTCGGTGTTGCAGCGCGACACCTTTCGGCACGCCGGTCGAGCCGGAGGTGTAGATCACGTAAACAAGATCGTCCGGGTTTGTGATTGAGAGTGGATTCGTGGTCGGTTCGCAGAGCAGCAACTCGTCGTCTCTTTTGAGGTCAATTGTCTCACCATCAAACTTAAGCGACTCGGCAATCGCCTTGTCGTTCGTCAGGCAAACTTTGGCCTGGCTCTCAGATAGTTGAAGGGCCAGCCGTGAAAGGGGATGCCTGGGATTCAGTGGGACATAAGCAGCTCCGGCCTTGAGAATGCCCAGCAGACTGATCACCATCTCGGGGGAGCGTCGCATGCAAAGTCCAACACAAGCATTCGGACCGATGCCCCGCCGTCGAAGAAAATGAGCAACCTGGTTTGCGCGCCGGTTGAGCTCGCTATAGCTCAGTTGGCTGTCGTTAGAGATAACCGCGGTCGCCGCAGGCATTTTCAGGACTTGCTCCTCAAACAGTTCTGTCACGCAATGATGTAGCGGCAAGTTAGCCTGAGTGTTATTCCATTCAATGACTATCTGCCGTCGCTCCGCTTCAGTTAGCAACGGCAAACAAGCAATTGGCCGATTGGGATTTGTAGCGACTGCTTCCAGGAGCGTGTGCCACTGGCCCAGCATTCTGGAAATCGTTGCTTCATCGAAGAGATCTGAATTGTATACAAGACGACAGTTGAGCTGTGCGGGTTCTTCAACGACGTCGAGGGTCAAGTCGAACCGCGATATGCCGGTTTCGAGGGCCAGCGTCTCAACCCGCAGGCCGGCCTCATCGAGAAAGACGTTTTCTTCACTTCTCAAATTCAGCATCACTTGGAAGATCGGCGTATGGCTAAGCGTGCGCTCAACAGGAAATTCGTCAACCAGCCTTTCGAACGGCATCAATCGCGCTCGTGCTTCAATCACAGAACGGTGCAAGCGCGCGAGCAGCTCTCGGAAGACCGGATTTCCTGATAGGTCCGTGCGCAAAGGCAGCGCGTTCGCGAGTGGGCCTAGCAGTTTCTGCGTTTCTTCACGATCCCTATTCGCGATTGTCGAACCGACGACAATGTCGTTTTGTTTGCTGTAATAGCTCAGCAAGACCTGGAAGGTCGCCAGCAGAACTGTAAACAGTGTCGTCTGCTCTCCCTCACTCAGCCTTCTGAGACAGTCGGTCAGGGTTCTTTCAACCACTGTCGCCACGTAATTGCCGCGCCAACTCAGGACGGCGGGACGAGGGTGATCCGTCGGCAATTGGATCGCCGCCGGAGCGCCTGCCAGCCTGCCCTTCCAGTAGTCGATTTCTTTTACGAGCGTTTCCCCTTGCAACCGTTCACGCTCCCACACAGCGTAGTCTGCATACTGAAACGGCAGCTCGCCAAGCCGAGCGGGCTCGCGGCTCAGGATTGCCCGGTAAAACTCCCATAACTCCGCAGAGAAGATTCTGGCTGAAAAGTCGTCGCAGATGATGCGATGCGTGTTGAGCAGTAGGACGTGGTCAAGCTCGTTGAGCGAGAGCAGCTTCAGCCGGATAAGAGGGCCCAGCGTCAGATCGAACGGGCGCTGAGCTTCAGCGCGCGCTACTTGCTTGACCGTCTGTTCAGGTTCCTGGCCGGTGAGGGCAAAAAGAGAAGTCACGTCGAACTGGACTGAGCCCTTGGTCGCAATCAATTGGTGTGGCTGACTGTCGAAGCCAGCATCGATTTCAGTCTTGGCAAACCTCGTACGAAGTGACTCGTGCCGGGCGACAATCGCTTGCAGCGCCTGCCTCAGGGCATCAATGTTTAGCGCCCCAGTGATGCGTACTGCATGCGAGATGTTCGCCGAAATATCGGCCGGATAAATCTGATTGAGAAACCAGAGCCGCTGCTGAGCAAATGAGAGCGGTGCTTGACCGGCGCGCGCATAGAGTGACGGCGGATGTCCAGGGTTGTCCTGTAACAAGTCGGGGACATTCTGCATGCTTCGAACCTCTCGGAAAGATAGCTGGAGCGGCACCTGGGGTAACAAATGACAGGCGGTCCAAAAGAGAGAAACCCCCGGGCTAGGACGTATTTCAAATAAGGCCAGCGTGTTATCTTTTGACGACACGATACGCTGGGTCCAGGCGCCCGTCAATGATGACAGCTAGATTGGAAAAAAGTTGTCGGAGCGCGCGGATTCGAACCTCCTGACCTCTCGATCCCCGGACAGTAGCACCTTGCTATTACCGAACTACGCCGACTAAATCCAAAGCCTTCCGTCGACAGGTTCAGGCGCTATCTCGCGCTACACAGGAAGCCGTGTGATCGGGTAACGTGTTTGCCCCGTTAATTCACAAGTGACAACCTTTATGAAGCGGTAGTGTGCCTTTGCGTCACCTTTGGATCGGTGATATAAGCGCTATGATGATTCCCATCACCTCTGACGAAGCACAACAATGAAGTTAGCCGCTTCCGAGACGTATTAACACGCCTGAAGACGTCGGCCCTATAATCGAATCCACGTTCAGAGTATGAGCAAAATCCCCGTCATAATGTGCATCGATGTTGAGCCTGACGAGCGCGAAATTGACTGCGCCGTCGCCAAAGATTGGGAGGGCTTCGAGAAAACTTTCACGTTTTTCAGCAATCTGAGACCTCATTTGGAGGAAGTTACCGGGGGACGCGTGAATTTCTCCTGGTTCCTCAGAATGGATCCACAGATCGAGCACACCTTTGGTCTGTCGTGGTGGGTGGCCAAGCGTTATCGCGAAGCCATCAATCAACTCGAACTAGCCGGCGATGAGATTGGCCTGCATACCCATGCCTGGCGATGGGAAGCTGGTATGCATCGATGGATCGCCGATCACGGCGACCAGAAATGGATCAATCACTGTATACGTAGCTCCTTTGGCGCCTATCGGACCGCATTCGGCCGTTCCTGTCTTTCTTTTAGATTCGGCGACCGCTGGATGAACGATGAGACGATGGACTTACTCGAATTTTTGGGGGTGAAGTTCGACCTTACGGTCGAACCAGGGCGAAAGGCGAAACCTGGCCTGGTGCCTGAAGAGTTGCACACTGGCTCATTGCCGGACTATACGGCTACCCCGACGCTACCTTACAGGCCGTCTCGACAGGACTTCAGAAAGCCAGGTCACACAGAGGGACGTGAAATGTGGTTGATTCCGCTAAGTACCGATAAAGGAGTTGGTCGATTCGCCCGAGTGAAGCGGGCCGCGAAAGCTTTGGGCATTGACCTTTATGAAGCGGACCAGCTAAATCTTGGCTCTGATCGTTCTCAGTTCCGCGTAATGATGAATAGCTTGCTTAACGTCAGGAGGCAGCCCTATCTAGCGCCAGTGATGCGAACAGATGCTCTCCTCTATTCGAAATCCAGAGCGAATATCGAGCAGAACCTGAACTTCTTACTGTCGCACTCTATGGGAAATTGTTTCCAGTTCGTCGGACCAGCTGAGGCTATTAAGCTTTTCAAGTAGTCAATCTTCCTGAATAAAGCAAGACTCGTTACGGCACCTCAACGATCTTGCCTTCTTTTATTTCTTAATCAAAATGAATGCACCAAACTGGGGCCCACTGGTCATCTGTCCCAGCGGAGTAGTGTTCGGTAAGGAACCGTAGCCGAATGGAATCGCCACGTTCAGCGTTGTCATGTTGATGCTGATGGGGCCGTTGTAAGTTCCGCTGGCCACCATGGGCCCAAAATAATCCTGAGAATTTCTCAGCTCGAAGGTGTCGCCGTTCGCTAACACGCCCGAAAAGTTAAGCCATATAGTCGGAACGCTCTGCGGATTGTTGACTATCACGCGGAAACGGTTTGCGTCGTAGGCGTTTGCTGTGATCGTGATCGTCGCCGTGCTGCTTCTGACACCGCAGGGATTGATAGTTGAGTTGGTATCGAAGCCCAGAGCCTTCCATTGGGTTACGGTGGTCATGATATCGTTTGCGGTAAGTCCGAACTGTGGAATCACGCAGCCGCTCCGATAATAGTAGTAGGTATTGTTGTTTATCGTGGTCGAGACTGGAGTGTTAGACGCGATGTACTGCAGATTCTCAAAAAAGCTCGAGATATAGTTATTGGTGAAGACAAGGGTTGGAAAGCGTTCTATGGAATTGACGCCGCCGATAAACACATTGTTTGTCGCGGTGCCGCTGACGTTCTCTATCCCGCTGTAACCCAACTGAAGGTTCTGAGTCCCACGCTGCTCACGATGATAGCCAAAGTTTCGGTTGAAGATTATCCCAGTGACCGGACGATGCCCAATCAAATAGTTGTCTGTCCCACGTCCTTCGGTCGCATATGAACTATCGTGGTAGCGGGTCCAGTAGCCGTTGTTGAATGATACGTTGTCCTGGATGTCGAGCCCGTTGAACTGGCCGGTTCCGGCGGAGTAAAAGTGGAACCCGAACCCAAAGGAAGTGGCCAGGATGTTGTTGTAAACACGCAGGTAGCCTGAGTCATTCGCGGCATACACGCCATGACCAGTTCCTCCCTGCCGCAACCCATTCGTACGGTCGTCCCACCCCACGTTATAGATCAAGTTCCCGTAGATTTCGCAATCAGTCGCTGGATCATTCTTGTCTATACCGTCTCCCGTGTCGTGGATAATATTGTTGATAAGCTTAACCCCAGTGCCTCCCTGGGCTATCTGAATTCCGCCCGGCCGTGCGGCCGTGCGCTCACTTAGGCTGTCGGTAACTTCCAGGTCGCGAATCGTCACGTAAGGACCTTCGATAATAAGGATTTCGTTCCTGGTATTACCAAGGGCCGGCGCCTGAGCATCGAGGATTGCGCGCTCGCCGGGGTAAGTTCTAATTGTAATTTGATTTCCCAAAGTGCCGCTAAGCGTTGTGCGGAAAAATACCGTGTTGGACGTTGAAATGTAGGTGCCGCCGCGTAAACAAATCGTGTCCCCGGGTTGAATAACTGCAGGCGGCGGTGCATTACCGTCAAATTCCGGGTGACCTCCCGCAATGGTACCTATAGACCACGGACTGGTGAGACTGCCATTGCCAGCAGAGGAGCCATTTGTAGCCACGTACCACTTACATAGACTTGGAGGCACGGGCGTTGGAGTCGGCTGCGGGGACGAAACTGTCACATTGTTGCTTGTACCCGCCACATAGTAGTTGCCACTCGATGCCTCTCGTGCAAGATAACGAAAATTGTAGCTGCCCACGGCCGGCGCAGGAAAAGTCAGGCTCGCGGCAGCGACTTGGAAATTCAGATACTGGGAATCTAGGGCGTCCGATCTGTATAGCCCGACGTAGTCGCCCGTCGGTCTCCATGTGCCTCCCAGGTTAACTGATATTACACCACCAGTTTGCACGCTGACGGGGTTTGCGACGAGGGTTGGCGCCGGCGGTGGAGTCGGAGTGGGGGTCGAAACTGGATCGTCAGCTGGTCCGCCTCCAATATGGCCCATACCAATTCGAACTCGGTTGCTCCATTGGTTATGCAATTTGATACCTACCAACACGTCACCAACATCGATTAAGCGATCATCCAACTTTAGAACCACCGTCTTAAACTGAAAGCCGGGAACGTCGCAAACGGCTTCGACAGGCAAATTGTAGAACTGATGTTGACCGTCCTCGGCCTGAGCCGTAACAGATGAAGCGTCTTCCCCGGGTAGTAAAGTAACATTTGTGGCAAATAGCATGATTCGAGTGCGGCCATCATCATTGAACTTAACAGCAGATTGCGGCTGAAAGGGCTCTTTAAGGAGGGTGACCGAGTTGACTGCAATGGCTCTGGTCGAGTTTTCCTGCGTTAGCAAGATGGGCGCGCTGGATGTCTGAACCGGCAAGACTATATTAAGACGGGAGGCCGCGACTCGATCTGAACACAAGTAAGAAATTGAAATAATGGAAAAGAGAAGACAACAAATTAGGGATGCGATCCGTTGGAATTTAGGGGAACCACACAGCAATCTGATAGACAACAGCTATGCCTCCGGAATGATAGTTGACGGGGGCAACTAACGAAAACGTTCCTTAAGCCTGGAGTCCTAAATACTAATTTCTAAGTGAAGCTCTTAAATAAAAGCTGAGGTTTGGTCTAGCGCGAATTTGTATACTAGCGCATCCTTGTCAAATGCGCGACATTTTTTTAAGCGAACTCTTTTCAGCAACGTACTCTTCAGTCTCTCTGTGTCCCAAGTTGTTTTGCGAGAGCGGCCTGGATACCTCAAGACCGCAGTTCCCTATTGCCAGAGAATGAACTCAAACGCTCGCTGCCCATTTTAGGTCTGCTGCGTCTTCATACTTTTATGTACTCAGATCTCTACGAACAGAATTTTAGGTTCTGCCTGACATTCTTCTCTCGTGCCGGATTGTCGCTGGAGTTACGAAAACGAGGCGGATAACAAGACCCTCATGAATTGCCTGGCTGAAAGTCTGGGTTACGTCATAAACCACGTCACAAAATGGAGGGATCGCTCGAACAAGCGGGAGTTTTACTATTGGTCGGGGCGAGAGGATTTGAACCTCCGACCTCTCGGTCCCGAACCGAGCGCTCTACCAGGCTGAGCCACGCCCCGAACTGCAGGTGTTGGATTCTATGTGACCGTGAAGGCACCTGTCAAACCGATTTCTTGTCTCCACTGCCGACGCGGCTCCTTGTGCTAAGAGGTGTTCCTGTTATATCAGTATTTTTGGTCTCATAAGATGAAACAAATCGGACTAAGTTTATTGACGTTGACGCTTTTTACGCTCGTTACTCCGACCAACGAGAAGAGCTTTGGGCAAGCAACGTCAGGCTGTACCTGGTTTGTCGCTAGCACGGGTAGTGCTTTTGGCGACGGAAGTATTAAGAAGCCGTGGTCGCTCGAATATATTGCACGCGGTTCCATTGGCGGTTTTATCGACCAGGTGCCGCCGGCGGCGATCAAACCGGGGGATGACATCTGCTTATTGGAGGGTACATATCGGGGGCTTTATCGCACCGCGGTAAATGGAACGGCGGCAGCTCCTATCAGGATTCGCGCTTATCCGGGCGCTCGAGTCATCATAGACGACGGAACCGTCTATCGGGATTGTGTGGCCAATCAGCCTTGTATTCAGCCTCCAGATGGCCGAGCCGCTACCTTCACGATCAGCAGCCGATACACCTTTGTTTCTGGACTAGAGATAACAAACTCAAATCCCGATAGAACTTCCGCGCGACTGGGCGGGATCGGTATTGATCAATGGGCGACGGGTTCAAAAGCCTACGACAACATAATCCACGATGCTGGCGGACTCGTAAGCAAAAATGATCTAGCTGCTAATACTGAAGTGTCTTGGAACGTAGGTTGGAATAATGGATGGGACGACCGCCATACCGGACTACAACAAGGGGGCACGGGCCACGGCATTTATGCCGCCAATAGGAATGGCTACTTCCGAGTCTACGATAATATTATGGTTAACGGCTTCGGCGTTGGCTTTCATGCCTATAGCGCAGGAACCGGACATTTAAGCGGCCTTGACGTTCAATGGAATGTCTCAGTTGACAACGGTTATTGGACGCGCCTCAAGGACAGCCTCTACGCCCCTGAAGGACGTGCCACGACGAACTACTTAGTTGGCCATCGGCCAATCTCAAACCTCACCTTCAAGAATAATTTTGGCTTTCATCGCGAGGGTCGGCTTGGAATGAACGTCGACCTTGGGTACATGAGCACCGTCGACAATCCGGGACCAGCCGTCATCACAGATAACACCTTGATCGGCGGGCAGAACTGGCTGAATAAATTGATCTCATTGGATTTCCAGCGCAACTTCGTAGCATCGAACTGGCCGCTAATTGATTGGACGTCTCCCACCATTGGGGCTCAACCCCTACTCGACAATCAAATCTACTACTTCTATCCGTCTGATTGTCGCAACGGTACGCAGCCGTTCACTGAGGAACCCTTCGATGTCAATGGAAGTGTGAATACGAAGAGCCTCTCGGTCACCCAATGGAATGCCAGGGGTTTTGACACCCATTCGATCATAAATCCATGCGGCCGGAGACCAGCCGAGGTTAAGGTGACTATCCGGATCGATCCTTATGATCCGAACCGATCGAATGTCATCGTTTACAATCCCGGAAAGCTACCGACCGTCACACTCGACCTAAGCAAGGCCTTGCATAATGGCGATACGTTCGAACTGAGAAACGTCCAGGATTATTTTGGACCCCTGGCCGCATCGGGCGCCTATAAAGCACCAGTCTCAATAAGAATGGACGCCCTCACGGTGGCGCGTCCGGTCGGTTGGACTGGCCCAATAATTCGATCTTCCGGGCCGGACTTTGGAGTCTTTGTCCTTCTCAAGATCAAGACGGCTCTGAAGTAGCAGAGCGTCCCGCAGTTGCTAAATATGACCGGTTCGCTTCGGCATTTCCAGGCTACTACGGTGCGTTCCACATAATGTCTTTTTCCTTATTATAGATATTTATGTTGCCACTGACTTTATCGGCCGATAGATCTAATCCTAACTGACCCTCATTGTTATTTACGATAAAGCGACCCCCATCCTGGGTCACATAAATAGCAGCGACTGATTTTCCTCCACTATTTGTGACACCAATACTCCCACCATTCGGAATAGCCCATAACCCGACTACGCGTTTACCCTGGTCATTATTAATCATTAGATAACCCCCATCCTTAACGGCTCCCATCCACGAGACTACTTGTCCCGCAGTGTCAAAAAATTGAATATTTCCTCCGTCCTGATTGACAGCCATCTTTGCTACCGTTCTTCCTTCAGGAGTTTTGAAATAGAGCCCTGCCGCAGGAACAATCATTACGTTGCTCTGTGCCGTCTTCTGGGCAAGAGTAGCCCGTCCGGTAAATAGAACGGTCAAGACTAGTCCGATAACCAAACCTAAGGTCGCGGACAGGATAACCGTGAAGGCCTTGTTTTTCTCGAACATCTTTAGCTTCTCCTCTTTTCCTGAAAAATGCATTAAGCCAATGCATCCTGAAATTGGCCGATTTTGCAAACAACGCCGCTGTCAATCAGCAGTATTTCAACCACCGTAACAACATACCAAGCTAATCCTCAAGGAATAAGGATCCACTCAGCAAGCTTTTCCAATGCGATCTGAGCTTCGAGCCCAAGAAATAGGGCAGAAGTAACTGCCATACGGCAAAGCCGGCTGGGTCCACGCAATCGCGATGCTTAGGGATTTGATCTGTTGGGCTTTGTCTTTTAGGGGTCGGGCCGAGATCCTGAACTCTGACTCAAGCCGAGGCCAACAATATGCTTATGGATGGATTAGGCATTTCGGACATGTCTAATGTGTCGCCACACCCACCAGACCGCCGCCGCCAGGATGATGATTCCAATTACAAAATCGAACCGATGAAAGAGGTTCTTAAGCGTCGGATTCGAATCCCACTCCTGGCCGAGTCTCTGACCGATATAAGCCAAACCGAGACACCACGGCAGTGAGCCGAGAAA
The DNA here is from genome assembly GCA_038040505.1 of Acidobacteriota bacterium. GTDB lineage: Bacteria > Acidobacteriota > Blastocatellia > Pyrinomonadales > Pyrinomonadaceae > UBA11740. The sequence goes on from JBBPID010000043.1 coordinate 15,106, forward strand.
CGTATAGATCACGAATCTTTTCCACTCCATGCGCGCGACGCCGGCGGGAAAAGCAATGAAGGTCCGAATCACCGGCAGCAAGCGACTCGCAAACACGATGATTTCTCCAAAGCGAGTAAACCAGCGATCGGCTAAGTCCAAATCATGCCGCGAAATCAAAACGTAACGGCCGTATTTTTCAATCAGTGGTCGGCCGCCGTACATGCCGAACCAGTAAGCTACCAATGACCCAAGCACGCAACCGACCGCCCCGGCTATGCCAACCAACCACAGGTTGAATCGGCCGGTATAGACCAGATAGCCCGAGAACGGCATGATTATTTCGGAGGGCAACGGAATGCACGCCGATTCGATGGCCATAAGCAAAACGATTCCCGCATAGCCCAGTTTCGAAATGGTGGCCACAATGAAGATCGAAAGCAGCTTAATGATTTTTCCTACCATACCGGCTTCAGTTATCTATCCTCTTGTCTCTACCTTGGTTTCTTAAGTGTGCGCGGCCCATCCATGCTGGCCGATCAGCGGCACAAACTGGCATGGTCCGTGGTCCTCAGTTTTGGATCCGCTCTCTGTCTTGATGACCCGCACCAACTTCTGGGACTCCCGAGTTTCGCCAATCGGAATTACCAGCCGGCCGCCAACTTTCAGCTGAGCCAGCAAGGGATCCGGTATTCGCGGCCCGCCCGCTGCCACCAGGATTCCGTCGTATGGGCCGTAGGCACTCCAGCCCAGGGTGCCGTCGAAGGCTTTGACTGTCGCATTATAGATACCAAGCTCTCTGATACGCGCCTGCGCCTCGCGCGCTAATTCGCCGATTCGCTCGATCGAATACACCTGCCCCGCCAGGTAGGCGAGGACTGCGGTTTGATAGCCCGACCCGGCCCCAATTTCCAGAATGCGGCTCTGCTTATTGAGTTCCAGCAGTTCAGTCATTCTCGCTACGATGAATGGTTGCGAGATCGTTTGATTGAAATTGATCGGCAGGGCGTGATCGCCATAGGCGCGGCCGCGCAGGGCTTCCGAGACAAAAAAATGCCGCGGCACATTCCGAATCGCTTCAAGAGACTGAAGGTCGCGAATGCCGTAGTGCTCGCGCAAACGTCCAACCATGCGCTCGCGGGGGATGCGGTGCTCAGCCAGGAGCGTGTTGATGAGTGAAGCCGTGGAGATCAATCCTTAGAAGAATGGTCTGTTATCAGGTTTGAAGCACTTCAGACGAAGCCAGGTAAGCCCAGGACTGAATCTCCGACAAGGCTTTGTGATCGGTCATATCGCTCTTAAGAGGCGTGATAGACACATAACCCTGTTCAATGGCCCGATAGTCAGTTCCATCCTCGGCATTGGAGCTGAAGTATTGTTCGCCGATCCAAAAATACGGCTTGCCCCGAGGATCGATATGCTCACTGATAACCGGCCGGGCGTTCTTTATCCCTTGTCGCGTCACTTTTACGCCCTTAATCTCTCCCATCGGGACATTAATGTTCAAGAGTGTTCCCTCAGGCAATCCTTCACTCAAAATCTTTCTGACGGAGAGGACGGCGAAGCGAGCGGCTTCGGTAAAGTCGAAGTTTTCTCTGGCCACCAGGCTCACAGCGATCCCCGGAACCCCGAGGATGGTCGCTTCCAAAGCTCCGGCAACTGTCCCAGAATACGTGGCGTCATCGCCGAGATTCCCGCCGTGATTGATGCCAGAGACACACAATTGAGGAAGTTGCGCCTCTTCGAGGATCTTGTGAAGAGCCAGCGTCACACAATCCGTCGGCGTTCCGTCCACTGTCCAATGTCGATCATCAATCTGCCGAATCCTGAGCGGTCGAGCCAGGGTTAAGCTGTGTGAAGCTCCGCTCATTTCTGCCGCCGGCGCGACCACAAAAACGTCACCCAGACTGCTTAGCGCCCGCTCGAGCGTTACCAGGCCATCCGAGTGAATGCCGTCGTCATTGGTCAGGAGAATACGAGTCATTGCTTACTTCAATCGAGTGCTCTTACGGTTGTCACCGTTAACCTTGCACACTCGCGCTCCGAATTTGAAAAGCAACCGCTTTGTCGATATTGAACGAGGGCGGATTCGCGGATCGTAGACTTCCTGGAGGAAGCCTAGCTCGTCGGGCGTGGCCGAGGACGGCCCTTCTTCTTGTTTCGTTTCCGAGCCAGGGCGGATTTCAGCTTCGCTTTTTGGCCCGGTGGCATAAAGAACGCGTGCTTCTTAGCGTCCTTAATTATCTCTTCGGTCATTACCTTCCGCTTAAACCGCCGCAAAGCGCTTTCAATCGATTCGCCTGGGTTGATATTCACTACTGCCATCTATTTCTCCGGTATTGGTTTTTCAGTTCCTCAGTATCTTTCTGCGAACTCTTATTAAACATGCGGCTGTATGTCAGGGTCAAGCGCGCATGGAAAACCCCGCGAATAGTTGAAAGCCATTCGCGGGGCTCGTGTTAGCTCAAATCCATCTTAAGCAGTGACGACCTCAAGCTCTTTCTTTCGGCTCAGGCCCTGGATCTGGACCGGCTTGTCGCCATTGTCGGTTTTGATCTGTTGCTGCTTGAGGACCATCTCCTGATAAAGCTTCCGCATCGCCACTTTTTCTTCGTGCGCAGTCTTGGGTCCCTGCATTTCCGGCTTGTTCGGCCGCGCCAAATCAATTTCGTTCAGTCTCAGGTTATGAGTCCTGTCAGCCATCGGCACTTCTTTGCCGCCGGCAAAGATCTCATGACGACCGTGATCTTCATACCACTTCGCTACGGTTGCGTTCTGGTGCATGTGCTCGATGATATTCCGCCATCCGATGCCGGTATTGTAGGCGCAAAAACTAATCTCACCTTCTTGCGTGCCGTAAGGGATGATGCACATCTCGGTGCGTCGGAAATCGTAGTTGAATAAATCCTGGAACCACATCCCGGCAATAAACAGGAAGTTCCAGCGATCCGAGCGGCGCTTTTCAATATCGTCCTGGGTGCGCTCACCGTCGACCTTCCCGTAATCCTTACCGGTCAACCCGAACGACTTGTCGAACTTCTTGAAAAGCTCATACAAGTTGAACTGGGAAGGCGCGTTGTAAGGTCGGTAATTCTTTAGCAGCGCCAATCCCATCATGATATTGGATTTCCACTTGCCGCGCGCTGCGTCCGTGATCTTGCGCATATCCTTGACCAGCCCCGGAATATCCAGGAACGCCGGCACCGGACTCATTTCTTTGGTTTCCTTGTCCACCATCACGGCCGTTCCCACGCCGCAGTTCGGGTGGCATCCACAGGAAACCTGACCCCACTCCGAGTTCGGTCCATGAACGAGATCCGCAAAATCAGCAAACGCGCCCATTAAAGACAGCGGGAACCAGTCGCGCGTCGGTTCGGTGATACCCACCTGATTCTTGACGTCGTGCGCCAGGTGCGAAAGCGTATAGCGCTGTTGCAAACGGCGATCAGCGGTAATTGCCTCGTCACGACCCGTGAAAGACACCGGCTGGAAGGAAAGGAACGCAATCTTCTTCGGGTTCTCAAGAGCAAACCTGATAATCGAACCGACCTGGTCGTTGTTGATACCGTTGACCAGGGTGGTGACGAGAACAATCTCTACGCCCGCCTCGTGCAGATTATTAATCGCGCGCAACTTCACATCGAAAAGGTTTCCGACCTGACGATGGCTGTTCGCGTCGTTTCCGACGCCATCAAACTGAAAGTAAACATAGCGAAGTCCCGCCTCCGCAGCCTGGCGGCAGAAGTCTTTACTCTTGGCGAACTCAATACCATTGGTCGCAGCCTGAACCGAGTTATAGCCGACCTTGCGCGAATACCGAATCGCTTCAATGAAGTGCGGCGAAATCGTCGGCTCACCGCCCGAGAACTGAACCGACATCTGCCGGCGCGGTTTGATCGAGATAGCGTTGTCCAGAATCTCTTTAATGTCGTCCATGCTCAGTTCGTGGACAAACCCAACCTGGTTCGCGTCCATGAAGCACGGATCACACATCATGTTGCAACGGTTAGTAAGGTCGACCGTCAGAACAGCGCCACGTCCGTACTTAATCGTGCTCGAACCGTGGTTATGCAGCTTCTCGTCGTTGTGCGCCTGAATATCTCGCCCAGGGAACATCGCCTCAATATGCGTAAGGAATTTCGCATCAATCGCCATCATGTCTTCGAAATGACCATGGATGGGACAATCCTTAATCATCCAAATTTCGCCGTCACGCTCGATAATCTGCGCTTTGATTTCCCCAACTTTCTCGTTCAAAAGAACGGCCACGTCCTTCTTACCGCTCAGAATGTCCTCACGGGCCTCAATCACGCAGTTTGGACAAAGAGAGTCCGTGGTTCGGGGCCAGCCCAAGGTTGGTTTCGTCTTCTGCCAGGATTTCAAAAGAGGCTTGTCAGACCACTTCGGAGTGAAGGAGGGGTTTGGCTTATACTTGTTGAAAACCTGAATTGAATTAAACAGGCCCCCGGCGACAACCGTCAGACCTCGCTCCACATGTTTGATCATTCTCATCTTATGCTTGACTCTCCTATGAATCCCAACAGGGCGTGCACACAACTATCTGCGTCAGTCTGAGCAATGATTGTGCCGAGGACCGTTCCTGCGCTAACTTTCGTTTTTGCTTAGCCTTATCGTCGATCCCTCGATTAGCTCAACCTCTCGGCGGAGCTGCCGAACGTATCGAGAAGAGGCGACCTGATGTTCGTGTTCCAATACGACACTCTCCCCGCTACGACGCTCCTTCAGCCGATTTCCTTGGGATTTTCTACCGACTCTCTTTCCGTTCGCCAGCTGTTCGCCGAATTAAGCGCTTAATCACCCTTACCTGATGTAAATGTTGAGGTTAGCTTGTTAAACTGTTGTAGTGAAATGCGCTTGCGCGGGTTAATTACTGGTGTTACAGTCGCCCTCGGTTACGGTAAAGCCTTGTAGCGCAAGGAATTGAAAGCCCCCCAGCCACTCTATCTTGTGGTAATAGCTGTTTTCCAACCGGTTATGTAGTGGCTGTCCCGTTTTAACGGCCGAACATTGGGAATTCTTCGATTTCACAGGCCGACGGTTAAATGGAGCACAATTCAATGAGCACCCGAGTCTCAATTGCCTCTATTCGACGAGATTCCCATACGTCCAGGGTTACGACCCGGCGAAAGATGGCCTCGCTGCGGGTATCTCTACAGCGAAAGCTACGTCGTCGCGTTTCTTCCCGCAGCTCATACCGCCGCGATCACAAGTGAACCGAGCATTAACAGAGTAAAGACGGAGGACAGTCCCTTGAATATCGCCGGAAATACTAACTGGTTAACCAACAGGCCCTCGACTCAACGAATGACTGCGCGGGCGCTCCCAGAGATATCTGTTCGCGACATATCGCAGGATATTGTTCCGGCAACTGTCCGCGGGTTGAGGCTAATCCCTTCCTGGATAATCCTGGGAATGATTCTTCTGGCGACACTCGGAATTTGCGCCACCGTTATTTTCCGTACGCGAGCAGAGTCACGCGCCTCACAGCTTCAACATCAGCAAATGCTTGATGAGATCGCGGCCACCCGTCGTGCGAACGAGTCGCTGCAGATTGAAATTCGTCGGATGACGACGGACCCGAACATTATAGAAAGTGCCGCACGAATAAGACTGGGGATGGTGAGACCCAACGACGTTGTTATACCCGTTGAGCCGGCCAAACAGGGCACGGCTTTTGGAACGCTATCGTTCGTCCGCTAATAGCAACCGCTTGACCCCGCTGTTCTGTCCACGCTATTCGGGTCCCTCCGAGATTCGCGCGGCTGCCTAATTGGTAGCCGCGCCCCTTCTCTCTAAATCCACGTTAGCAACTATCAAGACGCCGCCGCTGCGAAGTAAGAAATCAATTAACTCGCCGCGCTTGACTCTACCTACCGCTTCAAATCATTGTTTGACACTAACCTTATCGTTCCACTAACATCGATTTCTATTCAATCTTAAGTGACAAGTTAATATGCAAGAGATCAAAGAGGCCTCTCCTGAGCAACTCGCAACAGAACGTTGGGAAGAGGAGATTTTGACACCGGCACTCAAGCGGGCCGAGCGACGAACTTCCTTTCAGACCGTGTCGCTTGAGGAGGTCAATCGTCTCTACTCACCCTCTGATGTCTCCGCCATAAGCTTTGAAGACGATATCGCCTTCCCAGGACAATTCCCTTACACACGTGGTATCCATGCCACTGGTTATCGCGGCAAGCTTTGGACAATGCGCCAGTTCGCCGGCTTTGGAACACCAGAGGAAACTAATCAACGATTTCGGTATCTACTGAAAGAAGGCCAGACCGGGCTTTCGGTGGCTTACGACCTCCCTGCCCTGATGGGTTATGACGCCGACTCTTCGCTTTCAGAGGGCGAAGTCGGAAAATGCGGGGTGGCCGTCTCTTCACTGGCCGATATGGAGGCGCTCTTCGCCGGGATTCCGCTGGAAAACGTCACAGTTTCGCAAACCATAAACGCTCCCGCCTCAGTCTTCCTGGCCATGTATCTGGTCGTGGCTGAGAAGCAGGGCGCTGATTGGAAAAAAATCTCCGGCACGCTGCAGAACGATATCCTGAAGGAATACATCGCTCAAAAGGAGTGGATCTATCCGATTCGCTCGGCGATGAAGTTGGTGGTCGACACCTTCGAGTTCTGCACAAAGCATGTTCCCCGCTACAACCCAATTTCCATAAGCGGCTACCACATTCGCGAAGCCGGATCCACAGCTTTGCAGGAGCTCGCTTTCACTCTGCGCGATGGGATCGAGTACGTCGAGTGGGGCATTCGTGCCGGCCTGGAACTTGAAAAGTTCGTACCGCGCCTTTCCTTCTTCTTCAACGCGCACAATGACTTTTTTGAAGAGATAGCGAAGTATCGCGCGGCGCGCCGCATCTGGTCCCGTGTGATGCGAGATCGTTTCGGCGCCAGGAATGAACGCACGATGCAAATGCGTTTTCATACGCAAACGGCAGGCGTCTCGCTAACCGTGCAACAGCCGCTGAACAACATCGCGCGAGTAGCGATTCAGGCTCTGGCGGGCGTGCTCGGCGGCACGCAATCCCTGCACACCGATGCCTATGATGAAGCGTTAGCGCTACCCACACACAGTGCCGCGCTGATCGCCCTCCGGACACAGCAGATCATCGCCGAAGAAACAGGCGTGGCCAATACCGTAGATCCTCTGGGAGGCTCATACTTCCTCGAAGCGCTGACCACGAAGATGGAAGAAGGCACTCTCGATTACTTCAACAGGATCGATGCGATGGGTGGCATGGTCGACGCTGTTGAAAAGGGATTTCCCCAGCGAGAAGTCCAGGAATCCGCTTATCAATACCAGAAAGCTCTGGAGCGAGGCGATCAGACAATCGTCGGCGTCAACAAATACGCGATGGAAGACGAACCGCAGACAGTTCCCATCATGGTAATCGACGAGTCAGTGAGAAGACATCAACTCGAGCGCCTGGAACAAACCAAAGCAAAAAGAGACGCTGGAGAAGTAAGCCGAACGCTCGATAAGTTACGACGAGCGGCCCAACAAGGCGACAACACCATGCCGGCTACCATCGAAGCTGTACGAGCGTACGCCACGCTTGGGGAGATTTGTTCAGGCCTCCGCGATGTTTACGGAATTTATCAGGAGCCTGCGATCTAGGATTCGTCCTCAACGTCGAATGGATCAGTCAAACAGAAAAATTAGAGTGCTGGTCGCCAAACCTGGTCTGGATGGGCACGATCGCGGCGCAAAAGTAATTGCGCGCGCGTTACGCGACGCCGGCATGGAGGTTATCTACACGGGTCTGCGGCAAACTCCGGAAATGATCGCTGCGGCGGCATTGCAAGAGGACGTGGATGCGGTCGGCGTCTCGATTCTGAGCGGCGCGCATAACACACTTTGCCCGCGCATCGTCTCGCTTCTACGAGAACAGGGCATGAGTGATACTTTGGTTGTCTTGGGAGGAATCGTTCCTCAGGAAGACATTCCCAAACTAAAGCAACAGGGCGTGGCTGAAATTTTCCTTCCGGGTACTTCGACTCAGGACATCGCAAAGTTCATCCGGGAAAATGTTAGACCCCGGAATTAAACGCACTTATCTCTTCTTCAGAAACCGTGCAATTCCCTCCTGGCAGTCTGCGGTCAAACGGGCCATCACGTTCGTGTCCACCCCACACCGCACAGCATCTTCGAAACTCATGGCGTCGGTCTGATACAAGAGACGTTTCGACAGCGAAATCGCGGATCCGCTGACTCTCAAAATCGATTGCAGGAAGGCGTCGACCTCGTCGGCAAAGGCTTCGTCATCCAGAACACGGTTGACGAGACCAAGCGCTTCCGCCTCGTTCGCGGAGATATGGTCTCCGATTGCTATCAGCTCGAAAGCCTTCTTCTCTGACACGTTACGGCGGAGGACTGCCAGCACGATCGCCGGCACAAAACCAATCTTCACTTCGGGAAAACCAAAGCGCGCCGATCTTGATGCCAGAACCATGTCGCACCCGAAGGCGAGCCCGCAACCACCAGCCAAAGCCCGTCCCTGAACTGCGGCGATCACCGGTAGGTTGATCGACCGAATCAGAACCAGAAGTTCCATCAAAGACCGCGCATCATCGAGATTCTCTGCTACTGAGGCGCCCGAAATCTTTTGCAAGGCCGCGAGATCGGCGCCCGCACAGAAATCTTCACCCGCTCCGGAGAGGACCACGGCGCGAACACCTTCTTCATTATTAGCGCGGATCAGGCTGTCCTTGAGACCAGCTATCAATTGGTCATTCAAGGCATTGCGCTTTTCAGGCCGGTTCAAAGTGATGCGCGCGACCTCATCAACCACCTCAAACAGAACTGTCGTGTTACCTTCCGACATAATCAATTAGGAACGACTGGCTAGAACGACTTAAAGCGAAACTAAAGGCCGACCTTCTTTGCCTCGTCACCCGGAATTTCTATTTCCATTCGCAAGAGGGCCGTGGAGAAAGTTTTTCCCTGCGCGTCAGTCATCAGCGAGAGCGTGCCACCGCCACCAAGGCTTTCGTGCAGAAGAAAGTTGAGGGCGCCCAGATTGGGCAGCTCAAAGCGTTCTACTTCGCCTTTGCAGATGCCTTTGAAGTGCTGCTTAACACGGGCGGCGGTTACTTCGCGGACGAGTATTGGATAGAACTCTTCGTGCAGAGCGATCAAGCCAACGTTGGCTGTATCGCCTTTGTCTCCGGAACGCGCATGAGCGAGCTTAATGAGTTGCACCTTCATAGAAAACTTTGTTCTCAGACTTCTATCACCTCGACTCGCGGATTGATCTCGCGCTTCGGAATCAGCGCCGGCCAGTACGCAACGATTTCTTCCACCTTGGGACGCCCTCCGGCGAAGCCGGTAACGCCCGGCGGACCTGTCAAAATCAACGGTGCGATTTCTTTGGTAAATCTCTCGACCGCACTGCGATCATCGCCGCGTACGCCGACGCGCAGTTGCACCTCAGCCAGATCCCCGGGAGGCTCACCGGCCAACGGGCCGTGTGCAGCATTGGCTCCAACGAACTCGGTGAGTATCTGCTCAAACTTAAGCCCAAGTCTTTCCAGCCTCGTCCGCAGAATCTTGTCTGCCGCTTGCGCCTTCGCATAAGCATCCGGCCAGGCATAAACCAAAGTGCCGACGGCTTTGTACCCGGCGGAATAACTAATTGATACTTTTAGGAAATCGGTAGCCGGTCGTCCTTTGATGCCAAAGACTCGGACGCGATCGGGCCCGTCCTCCGCCACACGAATTGTCGTAAAATCCGCAACGACATCCGGCGTAATGTATTCGTGCGGGTCGCCCATCTCGTAAACAAGTTGTTCTTTTACCGAGGGCACACTCACGCAACCGCCGGTTCCTTCATGCTTGGTAATTACAAAGGTACCATCGGGCGCTGCCTCGGCAATGGGAAAGCCGACGTTGGCAAGGTCCTTGATGTTTTGCCACTCGAATTGGCAATTGCCGCCGGAACACTGCGCGCCGCATTCGATGATGTGGCCGGCGATCGTTCCGGCTGACAGCATGTCCCAATCATCTGCGGCCCAACCGAATTCATGAATCATCGGCGCCAGAGTGAGCCCCGTGTCCGTGGCGCGTCCCGTAATCACGACGCGGGCGCCTTGATTGAGGGCGCTGACAATTGGCGCAGCGCCCAGATAAGCGTTTGCGCTTTGAATTCGATTACGGACCGTGGCCAGCGGCTCGTCCGTGTCCATGTTACGCAACTCGATGCCGCGCTCTATTAGATCGTCAATCTGATCGAGAATGTCGTCGCCGATCACGATTCCGATTTTCAACTTGCCTGAAAGACCCACTTCACGCGCCGAGTCGCGCACGGCCGCCGCGCATCCTTCGACATTAACGCCGCCCGCGTTGGCCGTCACCTTGATATCCCGCTCTACACAGGCCGGCAGGATTCGCTGCATCAGCGGTACAAAGTCGCGCGCGTAACCAGCGCTGGGATCGCGGGCCTTCTGCTTCTGCATGATCGACATGGTGACTTCTGCCAGATAGTCGAGCATCAGGTAGTCAATTGGTCCCTCTTCGACCTGACGCACGGGCGCGTCGGGCAAATCACCCCAAAAGCCCTGGCCGGCTGCTATGCGAATCCTGGATTTCATACTTACTGTCCCAAAGCGTCATTACATAATAAGACACGGGAAAACTGAGCGCACAACCCGCGGACGCTGCCAGCCGGCAACGTGCTCAGTGCTGTGTCGCCAGGTTCCCCGTGTCTTCGCTTCTTTCGCCAGGTCTAACTGTCCGGCCAAACCTACTGCTGAGGCGGTGTGGTCGCTGGGGCGTCGGTCTTCGGCTTGGACCTCTGCCTGCGGGGTCGCGATGTCGAACCCGCACTGCCAAACGAGAACGATCGCCGCTCGCCGGGAACTGTCATCAACGTCACACGGTCACCCATCTTGCGCGCGCGTATAGAGACTGCCGGCAGCGCGGCTGGAGGATTCGGACTGGGGGTCGGGGGCGTCAGGTCGCCGAACATCATAGTCGCCCCGGTGTAGCCACAGGTGGTTACCGCGGTGATACGACCCGACTGCGTATTCGAACCGGCCGTGAGCGTGAAACTGGTCCCCGTGATCGTTAGCGTCGCATCGCCCGTTAACGAGGCATCCGGATAATCAACTTTGCCGGTGTAAGTTCCGGAAAGATCCGCCTGCTCTCCCTGGCTCGGATCGCACCGACCAGTTCTTGGCTTGGGCGTCGACTCCTGCATCGGAGCGCCCGTGTCGGTGGCCGGGGCACTGCTGCTGGCCTTCGTTCTGGGTTTACGTTTACTCGGTTTGTGGCTCATCGTGCCGCCGGTGTTCGACATCGTCGTCGACGAGTTCGTGTTTTGCGCTGAGACAACCAGACCCGCGCCGGCCAGCGCCGCCACCAGCACAACAGCCAGTCCCAGAGCGAAAAGGTAGATGGTCTTTCTCACGTTTCTTCTCCTTTGTTATTTCCTGGCGCCTCTGCGCCGTCGCGTGAATCAAATGTAAACCTGCGGACTTGCGGATAATGCCTTAAGCTAACATTTGTGGCAACACAAACTGCCCCAGATGCGGACCTGAATAATTCAAACTCACTCGTAATGCAAGCTCCAACGCGTCCCGAGTCTCGTCCGGGGCAATCACAGCATCGACAAATCCCCGGGCGGCGGCATATTTCGCGTCCAGATCGCGATCATAGGTTGCGCGGACCTGCTCCATTTCCGCCTCGAGATTTTCACCTGGCGCTTCGCCTTTTGCTTTAAGCTTCTCCAGTTGACTGCCGAAGACTGCCTGCACCGCTGATTCGCCTTCCATCACCCCCATGCGTCCGGACGGCCAGCTGAAGATAAAATCAGGATCAAATCCCTGACCGGCCATGGCGTAATAGCCGGCTCCGGAAGCGTGATTAACAGTCAGGACGATCTTCGGCACTGTCGCGGTCGCCATCGCTTCCACAAAGCGCGCGCCGGCCCGAATGATGCCCGAGTGCTCAGCCTGGGCCCCGACCATAAAGCCGGAGACATCCTGGATGAAAACGAGCGGTGTTTTATGGCGATTGCAGGTCTCAATGAAGTACGCAACCTTTTCCGCCGATTCGGTATAGATGATCCCGCCAAATTTTGGCGAGCCGCCCGCTGGATCCCGAAACATGCCCCGCGCGTTGGCAATCACGCCGACCTGAATTCCGCGGATGCGCGCATGTCCGGTGATCATCTCTTTGGCATAGTCTGCCTGAAACTCGTCGAGGTGCCCTTCGTCGAGCAGACAGTCCAGGAGCTCGCGCATGTTGTAAGGCTGTCGATGATCCTCAGGAATGATCTCGTAGATTTTTTCTTCCGGAGTCTTCGGTTCACCGCCCTCTGCTTTCAAGCTTTGACTAGAGCCGGCATTCGTTGCCGGCAACTCAGAGATGAACTCTCGAATCCTGGCGATACACTCTTCATCGTTCTTAATCCGATAATGAGCGACCCCCGAAAGTTCGTTGTGGGCGCGCGCGCCACCGAGGGTTTCGTTGTCGATAGTCTGGCCCGTCGCGCCTTTTACCAGGTTCGCGCCGCCCAACCCCATGAACGAAGTCCCTTCCACCATAATGATGATGTCCGAAAGCGCGGGCAGATACGCGCCGCCGGCAATGCACGGACCCATCACCGCTGAGATTTGCGGCACTTTCAAATAGCGCCGCATGATCGAGTTGTAATAGAAGATTCGAGCCGCGCCATATTGTCCCGGGAATACTCCTCCCTGGTAGGGAAGGTTCACGCCGGCCGAGTCAACCAGGTAAATAATCGGCACATGCGAGCGCATGGCGATCTCCTGCGCGCGAAGAATTTTTTTGATCGTCTCAGGCCACCACGATCCGGCTTTGACGGTGGCATCGTTCGCGACCACGACAACCTCGCGTCCATTCACGACGCCGATAGTTGTCACCACTCCGGCAGCCGGAGCACCGCCAATTTCCAGCTCGCTTTCACTTCGCCGCGTCTCCGAGTCCCCGAGTCCCCGCGTCTCTTTCTGTTCGCTGCCTTCTGCCTTCTGCCTCCTGCCTTCTGCTTTTCCCTGATCCCCGGCTCCCGACCCCTGCCCCCCAGCCTCGAGGTATTGATCGTACGCCACGAGCAACCCGATCTCCTGCCGGTAGGAATCCTTGTCCAGCAGCAGTTCAATTCGTTCACGCGCGGTGAGCTTGCCTTGCTTGTGCTGCTTTTCGATCCGTTCCGGCCCGCCGCCCAGACGCAGCTTCTCTTCCAGTTGGCGAAGTTCGTCTGTTAGTTGTCGCAAGCGGGAAAGTTGCATTTCGCGTTCTGAAGCTTAGTTGGCTGGAGGATCGAGTTTTGAGTTTCGGTTTCGCGCTGGCTCGCAAGCCCCTTCTGTGACTCCGAAACGAGACTGTTCACGTTTGCGACTTTCGACGGTGGCCGCACTTTGAAATCTCGAAGTGCCGAGCACTTCGGGCTCTGCCTCAGTCATTTCCGGCTGGTTAAAAACTGACTGGCTGCCGATTAATGCCTAAGTGCTTTGGAGATTGTCTGCTGAAAAAATATCACAGTTTGACGCGCACCAGCAATTTTCGACTTAAGAGTTCAGCTATTACATAACTGAACTGATAAGGGCTCGCATATTTACGTTGGCGGGCGAGCCTTCCACGATCAGCACCCTCGCGCCGCGCAGTTCGATGGTTACGTCACCCTCCGCCGTGTTGAAGGTTCTAGACGATGTGGAAGACTTGGGTGTTGAAGCGCTCGCCCCGGGGTATCTAAGGCCGGTCCGCTTAATGTACGCATCAAAAAATTCGCGAGCGTCGTTTTCGGTATCCCAGGTCGAGAGGCAAACGAAGAGCACTTCGCCTTTCGGGCCTTCGTAGACTGCCGACCGGTCACCGCCCCAGCCGGCGGCTGCGCGACGCGATTCGGTGGGCGACTTAAGGAATTGATCGAGGACCAGGTAGAGGCTCCACTCGCCATTGACGTCGGTGTCGATGCGGCGCCAGGCAACACTGGGCAGTGAGCGGTGGGCAGTAGGAGTGGGCAGTGAGCTGTGGGCAGTGAGCAGTTCGCCTCTACTAGCGGACAGTCCGTCCGCACTCGCAGGCGGCGACTGCCCACTGCCAACTGCCAACTGCCCACTGACCTGCGCCCACTGCCCACTACCCCCTGACCTCTGACTCTTGATCTCTGCTCTTCGACCTCTGCGGTTAAGCAGCAGAGTCAAATCAGGCAGCGTCAGCTTTACCGGCGCTTCTTTCGCAAAATATTTTTCCGGATGTAGGATCTGCTCACTCGATTGGGGCAGGTCCGTGTAGGCCTTTGAGACTCGAGGCCAACCGCCTTCACCATAAACCCGTCTGGTCCAGAGCAGCCCCTGCTGGTAAGGAAACAACAAACTCTCTCGCAGCGCGCGCGGCGCTTTGTCGAGTTCGTCTGAAGACATTCCGTTGGAGCCCATCGACCTCAGAAAGGCCAGAGCGCGCAACGGATCTCGCAGGACATAAAAGGACATCAACAGCGTCGCGTCACCTTCAATCAAAGCGTGCGCCGCCAGCTCGGCGTCTGAATCTCCTCGGGGCCAGTGAGAAAAGCGGCGCAGATCGAAGTGCTGATCCTGCAGCGCGTGCGTCAGCTCGTGAGCCATTACCGGCTTCTGTCCATCAAGATCGATCCAGTCAGCCAAGTGAAATTCACGCATCTTGGGATCGTAATAGCCGGCTACCTGTTCGGTCAGCAGGCGCAGCATTAGTTCGCGATAGCGAAAGGTAGCCGGCGCCAGGCCGAGCTTTTTGAGAGTCACTTCGGTGGCGTGGAGCTGAGCCGGCGTAGTTTCTTCGTCAAGATTCTTGATCAACATCCGCTCGATCTCAGCGCGCGACTGCGTCGAGCTTGGCACCTGACGCAAGACCGGCAGTTGGCGCACCTCGCTGGTCTCTTTAAGAACTTCCGCCGTCGCCGCGACCAGCGCAGCATTCCTTGACGACGCCGTGGTGGTAGCCTGCTGGCCTGGTTGCGACGATGTCGAAGCCGGGATAGAAAGCCCTACAAGGACAAAGATTACCAACGCTAGCAACGAAAACTTGATGCGAACTTGTTTGGACATGAGAAGTTTTTTGGTTTTCAAAAATTGTGTGCGCGGCGTACTAAATGATTTACTCAGAATCCACGCGCGAGCCGCGTTCCGATTTGCTTTGACATCCTCATCTTTCGCTCTTATAGTCCGCTAAAACGATCAGCAATTCAACACTAGAGTGGATACCATCCAACGGCCGCCCGCCGATGGAAAGGTTTGAGTCCCGGGGGAACACACGGCCTTGATGAACTTGGACGATGAAGAGGTTTTCGATGATTGGCACGAAGCTCTGCTGCGCGTGCGCTACGCCGAGACCGATAAGATGGGCGTGGTCTATCACGCGAATTATCTGATCTGGTTTGAGATTGGACGTACGGAATTCTGTCGTGCGCGCGGATTTTCCTATCGGGACATGGAAGAGAACGAGAATTCCTTCCTGGTGGTCGCTGAGAGTTATTGCCGCTACAAAGCGCCCGCCTATTACGACGACGAACTAGTCGTGAGAACCCACATCACGGAACTGCGCCGCCGTTCGTTGCGATTTGGGTATGAAATCATTCGCGTCCCGGACGGGACTGTGATCGCCGAAGGCGAAACCGGTCACGTCGTCACCGACGCTAACGGCCGCGTTCGTTCCCTGCCCCCGGCTTTTGCCGAATTGTTACTTTCCCCGCCTACAGACCCTGAACGTGATGGGGAACGCGTTCCGGAAGATGAGGCTCCGGGGTAAGAAGCGGTTTTCGACTAGGATTGGCCGTTGTGACCAATCTCCAGTTTCGGTTGCAATGAGACACTCGCTAGCGGCGACCGGATTATCGCCTTTTTCAAATCATGGAGGTTAGCAATGCTGAGAATCGGACAGAACCCGAACGAAGGAACGAACCAAACTGAAGCCAACCAGAATAGTGAGACGCATACCCGGCCCGCGATTGAAACTGCTTCGGCTTCGCGAGCTCTCACTGACAGTGAAGTTATTGCGAACGAAATAAAAGACGGTTCTCTTAGTGGTTTCGTCAACAGCGGTACGCTTGTCACCGGCGACGTTCAGTTCAAGGAGATGTTACGGATTGACGGTCGCGTTTCGGGTCGCATTAACTCCACGAGTGGCAAGCTAATAGTCGGAGCCGGCGGTCGCGTCGATGCAAACGTCGACGTTTCTGTCGTGATTGTTCACGGATTAGTTAACGGCGACGTCATCGCTAGCCGGCGAGTCGAGTTGGGTCGGGTGGCAAGAGTTACTGGGAACGTTCAGACGCCTTCCCTGGTTATTGAACAAGGCGCAATCTTCGATGGGACCTGCAAGATGGTTCAGCAGCCAAGTAACGCCGAGAAGCCCGCTGAGGCCGTGCGCGAATCGAAGATGTCTTACACTTTCAGGGAGCCCCTGGTTACGTCGGAGACGTCGAATCGGATCACTGACGAAGGGTTGAGTAAGAAAAGCACGGCCGCTGGATAGAATTCAGCAAACCGACCGTTACCATAGTTGCAGCCTGGCGAGCATCGTTGTCCGCCGTTTCGGTGGACGAGTGAACCTTTAAGCGGCCGCAATCATTGTATTTTCCCACTTTACTCTCTTTAGCAACTCAAAGTCATACAGCATCTGACCCGTGCCTCGTACCACGGATGACAGCGGCTCTTCGGCGATGGTTATCGGCAGCCCAGTCTCAATGGCTAAGCGCTTATCAAGATTCTTGATCAGGGCGCCGCCTCCGGTTAAGACCATACCTCGTTCAAATATATCGGCCGAAAGCTCCGGCGGCGTCTTTTCGAGCGCCACCCGAACGGCATCGACAATCGCCAAAATTGAGTCAGCCAGGGCCTCTCGAATCTCATCGTCGGTGACGGTAATTGTTTTGGGAATGCCCTCTACCAGATTTCGACCACGGACCTCGCGCGACAAGTGTTTATCGAGCGGGAAGGCCGAGCCAAGTTCAATCTTAATCGATTCTGCAGTTCGTTCTCCGATCAGCAGATTGTATTTTCGTTTGATGTAATGGGTGATCGCTTCGTCCATTTCATTTCCGGCCACCCGAATGGAACTTGAATAAACTATTCCGCTCAAACTGATGACCGCAATGTCCGTAGTGCCGCCACCGATATCGACGACCATGTTACCGCCCGGCTCAGTTATGGGCAGACCCGCGCCAATGGCTGCCGCTACAGCTTCCTCGACGAGGTACACTTCAGAAGCTTTGGCCCGATGGGCTGAATCTTCGACGGCGCGTCTTTCAACCTGCGTAATTCCCGACGGAATCCCGATTACGACTCTGGGGCTTACCCAGGATTGGCCGTTGTGCGCTTGCTTGATGAAATGCTGAAGCATTTTTTCCGTTGCTTCGAAATTCGCAATGACTCCGTCTTTCATCGGCCGGATCGCGACAATACTTCCGGGGGTCCTCCCGAGCATTTCTTTGGCATCGCGGCCCACCGCCTCGACCTGATTCGTAACCTTGTTAATGGCGACAATTGACGGCTCGGAAACCACGATGCCCCGTCCTTTTGCATAAACCAGGGTGTTGGCAGTTCCGAGATCGATAGCGAGATCGCTGGAAAACAGATTGAACAATCTGGACATTAATAGGTCCATCCCTTCATGAGAGCTACCTGGGATAAATGTCGATTGGGGCTCGATTTCTATGATAAGGGGCGAAAACCGTGGCTGGGTATGAGAGTGTCCTGGTTTGAAGACCTAGCTACTTTCTACTTGATCATTATTAAAGGAATTATCTGTAGACCCTTCGGTCGACAGCGCTGTCTCGGTCGCGCCCACCGTTTCCAATTCACTGAGTAGGTCTTTTTTTACCCGTGCCCTCTCTTTGGTTTCCTTTTTGGCTTTGGCAAGGACGCCCCTCAACTCTTCGAGGTCTCGTTCCTCCTCCTCGGCCCGACATCGCATTTCCTCAATATCTTTGTGGGTATCGTCAATTCGCTCGCGCGCTTCTTTAAGACGTTCCTGTTCCTTCTGAACACGGAGCCGAACTTCAGCCTCGAGACGAAGCCGTTCGTGTTCGGCGCGGCGTCGACCGGCTTCACCATCTGTGATTCGCTCCTGGATCTCGGCCAGCCTTCGCGCTTCTTCCTCAGCTACATCTCGCGCCACTTCAACCTCGGCGCGCCGCCGCGCAAGCTCTTCACTTCTTTGTTTCAACGCCTGCTCTTCCACTTCAATTCGCAAGCGCTTCTCCTCAGCCCGGCGATCTGCTTCGGCTTTCGCGCGCTGGCGGCCTTGTTCTTCCACTCGAGTAAGTGCCGCCTCTTCGGCCTGGCGCCGCTCTTCTTCCTTGCTTGCTCGCACGCGGGCCTCTTCTTCGGCCTCCGCCAACGCTTCTTTAGCTTGCCGGATTCTCTCTTCTTCGGCCCTGCGACGGGCTTCGGCGGCTTCGACTAACTTGTCCTGTTCATCGGCTGCGCGTTTGAGAGCTTCTGCCTCGGCCCGGAGCTCCGCTTCTTTTTCGGTCCGCTGGCTCAGCCCATCCTTAAGCTTCGCCAACTCGGACTCGAGATTCTCCTGGATTTCAACCTGGGCGCGTAGTTCTGCCGCACAGCGCGACCTTTCCTGATCTAGCTTACTAAAGCCTTCTTTCTCCGCGACTCGTTGAGCTTCGAGTTCGGTGACAGATTTTTTATGGCCTTCCCAAGCTTGTCGAGTGGTTTCGATTTCAGCGCGAAGCTCGACCTCTCTGTCGGCAAGTTCCTGAGCTTCGTCAGCAATTTTTTTACCCAGCTTCTCCAGTTCGTGAAATCTGCTTGCTTGCTCCTCGGCGCAAAGACGCGCTTCGTTAATGCGATCCTCCTCTTCGGCGGTGCGCCGACGCGCTTCTTCTTCCAGTTCGCGCAGACGAATAACTTCCTCTTCCGCGTGCAGGCGGACTTCTTTGATTCGTTCCTGCTCGTCCGCGGCACGACGACGCGCTTCTTCTTCCTCGCGTATCCACGACGCGTGCTCGGCCTTTAACCGAGCCTCTTCTTCGGTCCGCTTTCTATTCCCTTCAAGAATTCGCATTTGCGCATGCTGCTGCGCTTTCTTCAGAGAATCATCTTCGCTCTTCTTTAGCGCCTCAGCCTCTTCAAGAGCTCTAGACTGTTCTTCCCTGGCCTGGCGAAGCGACTCTATTTCCGCCCGGAGTTGTTTCTCTTTGCCGGCTCGTTCCCGCGCTTCTTCCTGGTGGCTCTTCCGCAGCGCCTCCAATTCCGCAAGCCGGAGCTTATCTTCCTCAGCGCGAAGACGAGCATCGTCTTCAAAACGCTGCCGGCTCTCTGCTGCCCGGCGACGCATCTCGTCGAGCCGGCGACGCTCATCGTCAGCTCTAACTTTCACTTCCGCTTCGAGGGTCAGACGCTCATGCTCGGCCTGGCGGCCGGCTTCTTCCTCGAGTTGTATCCGCTCTCCTGCTTCCTTGAGCCTGAGTACTTCCTCCTCAGCCGCTCGGCGCGCAGCCTCCACCTCTGCCCGGAGCCCGGCAAGCTTCTCACCGGCGCGTTGCAGAGCTTCCTGTTCGATCTGCAATCTTTCTTCTTCTCCGCGTTGATAACCCTCAGCTTCCGCTCGCAGCCGTTCGGCTCTCTCAAGAGAACGTTCATGTTCTTCCGTGCGTTTCTGTTGTTCGGCGGCCCGGCGTTGCAGCTCTTCGACGCGGTTTCGCTGTTCTTCGGTACGAAGCCGGGTTTCTGATTCCAAACGCAGGCTTTCTTGCTCAACCAGCTTCCGGCCCATTTCTTCAGCGCGCAGCCGGTCCTCGATTTCCTTTAGCCTTCTCGCGTCTTCTTCCGCTTCGCCTCTCGCAGCTTCGACTTGCGCGCGGCGGCGGCTAAGATTTTCCTTTAACCGCGCCAACGATTCTTCTTCCGCTACCAGCCGCAGGCGCTCCTCTTCAGCGCGACGATTTGCATCCTCAGTCGACCGTCGTCTGGCCTCCTCGATCAGTTGTCGCTGCGCGGCTGCGCGACGGTAAGCTTCTTCCAACCGTTGCCGTTCCTCTTCGGCCTGCAGGCGGCCGGCCGCATCGTTGAAAGGGTTTCCCGGTGGTTGTGAGGTGTGTTCGTCTGCGTTCGAGCGTGGACTTGAAGATTGCACCTCGGTTGATTTCAAAGCAGGCGAAGCAGAGCCAGGTGACGTTCTGATTGTCCGGCCCGATAAGTTAGCCGGTTCCGTTAACTTCGAAGATGCTGATAAGCGAGCCTCGGTTTGCCGGATTCGATCGATGGCGTCGCGAATGGTAGCCAGATTAACCAGGGGATTTGTTTCCCGATCCAGCAACTCGCGGAGCGGAGGAATCGCCGCCGGATCGCCAATTTCACCCAAAGCCTCGACCGCCGCACACCGTACTTCGGGCGCCTGGTCGGAAAGACCTTCGACCAGGTAGCTCACCGCCAGCTGACTGCGAGCGCTTCCCAGGCGGCGGGCTGCCTCGGCACGCGAGGTTGCGTCCCCCACCCGCATATCACGGATTGCTTTGACCAAAAGCTCGGTCAAAACCCCTGTTTCGATTTCGTTCATGCTGCTCAAGATTGCGGCTAGAAGCGTTTGCGAGTCAACTTAGCCGAGTTCTCACGATTCCCGGGGCAAACGTCGCCGTCTCATAGCTCAGATGCGACGTTTTAGAATTCCCGGCCGTCATCGCATTTCGACAAAATTCCGTCTTTTAAAGGAAAAGGCTATTAATAAGTTCGTACCAGTTCTTGCAGGTCTTCCCGGTCAGTTTTCGTAACCGATTTAAGTTAGGAAGCTGTGCGATGCGCGAAGCCGATGACCAGCAGTCGTCAGTAAACGAGCGCGTATCGTTGCTGCAAATTTGGTCAGCCGGGGAGGTCACTAAATGCCTGCTTTTAGGATGAATGACTGAGGTTGATTCGTTCGATTGATCGCGCCTGGCCGGTGGTTTCATCGACATCCACGACCGCCGCACAGATGCGGACTTCGCTCCGGGAATGGTCGGGTTTGCGCCGCAGTGGCGAGGTGAAGCGAGCGATGATGTCGCCCTTCTTCATCCCAATCACGCCGCCATAACTTCCCGTCATACCCAAATCAGTGAGATAGGCGGTGCCCTGATGCAGAATTCTTTCATCGGCGGTCTGCACGTGCGTGTGCGTGCCCACTACGGCCGAGACCCGGCCATCGAGAAACCACCCCATGGCCATCTTTTCCGAAGTCGCCTCAGCATGCATATCGACGATGCGAACCTTAACTTCCTCTGACAGCGAGGCGAGCAGTTCATTGGCAATCCTAAAAGGATCATCGGAGGGCTGCATGAAGACCCGGCCCAGCAGGTTAAAGACGGCGACGCGGACTCCTTTTACTTCGCCAACCCATAGTCCGCTGCCGGGAGTGTCCGGTGGATAGTTCGCGGGACGGAGCAGGCGGGGCTGTTTGCCGATGTAATCGATGACTTCGTGCTTATCAAAGATGTGATTGCCGGAAGTCATCACATCGATGCCGGAGGAAAAAAGCAGATCGGCAATAGCCGCGGTGATCGAAAAGCCACCGGCTACATTCTCGGCGTTCATCACAGTGAAATCGATCGCATGCTGCTCTTTCAAATCCTGCAGACGGTCCAATAAAGCCGAGCGGCCGGGCTTGCCTACAACATCGCCAATTAGCAGAGCTCTCATAAAGGCAAAGTAGCGCTAGCTGTTAGCTTGCGCTATCGCAAGTCAACAACTTGCGCTACAAGTTTGGCGAGAGGGAAAACCGCCGGGCCGTTCCGAAGTCGTGATTGAACCTGAGTGAACAGGTGGGTGACCTTTGTTTCACCGCTTACTGTCGGCATTTCTTAACTATGAAGAAACGCACTAGCGCGCGGCGTCGGTCTCCCTTATCAACGACGTTGGCTCAATCATCTGTACTCGGTGACGAACCCCGCAGAAGACTTCCCTCTGCCGCCGGGATAGTAGCATAAAATTGAATCGGTCGTTAGCGGCGCGGCGGGCTTGGTTTACACGCGTTCAGAGTACCGACTTTAGTCGGGCTTTTACGTGAGAAAGAACCCAACTAAAGTTCCTAATCTAAAGACCTTCCCTGAGTTTTATTTCCTTAAGAAGTAGCCGCGGGCCGGGTAAGACTGCGCGGAACTTTCAGCAGCCGATCGAGCATTTCGGAACACTCGGCGCTGCGTGTGGCCAGCTGAGAGTCGGCCTGCTCCTGAAGTTTTCTTAACTGATACAGCTCGTCGGCAATGTAGAGCGCGGCCAGGATTGCAACTTTGCGTGAATCCACCGTGAGCGTACCGGAAGAAATCTCACGCATTCGCAGGTCGACATATTCGGCCAACTCTTTCAAGTATTCCGGGTCGCCGTCAGAGCGCACGGTGTAGGCTTGATCGTAGATTTCAACCTTGATCGTGGGCGAGGCATCCGCGTTTCTTTCCAGGTCGGTGATATTTGCGCTCATCAGCGTAGTGCCTCCGCAATTTCAGGATCGGCCGCAATCAAGGCGTCGAGCGTGCGCTGCACTTTGGCGCGGATCGCCTCACGCTCAGCCAGCAAGCGCTCGACCTTACTTAACAGTTCCTGCTTGTCTCCCCCGAGATTACGAACCGTGGCCAGTTGACGCTCGAGATCGTCTTTTTCCTGGCGCAGCGTCTTGGCCAGCTCGATCGTGCGATAAATCTTGTCTTCGAGGTGCGAGAACTTCTCTAATCCGTCCAGAGCTACCATCGTTCGCTCTCCTGTCAGCGCTAAAAAAGTTGGGCTGATTATCCGACTTCAGAAGCGAGAGCGCAAGAGTATTGTGGTTATGAACTCACCAGTACTACCGCGAAGCGGTTGCGCCACAGAGCCCAACGTTGCCGCTCGGCGGCTACGTTGGGAACCGGCCTCCCCAAAAAGCGACGCAACCCCGAATGGGGTTGCGTCTTTCTTGAAAGACTCAATCCCAGGGTAGCCGCGAAACCGCGGCAACCCTGGGCTATGTTCCGTAACCGCTTCGCGGTATTTAGGTTGCGCGTGTGGGAAATTTGGTAAGAATCCGGGTGGGTCAGCGAACCCCTGCTGCGAACTTTTCCTGGAGCGCCTTCACCAAAGGCCAATGCAGTTCGTCTACTTCATCGTCACGGAGGGTCCGATCGGCGGCGCGGTATTCAAAACGCAAAGTCACTGAGCGCTTGCCTTCAGGAATCCCCTCGCCTTCATAGACGCCCACAAACATTACGCCGGCAGAGTTTTCCACCTCCTCCGCGTTCGCGGCCGTAATCAGCTCGGACACAGTGATTTTGCGATCAATCAACAGCGACACATCGCGGACGATCGAGGGAAAGCGCGGCAAACGCGAATAAAGCACTGGCGTTTCTGCTGTTTCCAAAAGCGCCGTCAAATCGATTTCACCAACAAAAACCGGCTGCCGAAACTTATACCTGCTGCTCGCTGTTTCCGAGAGGCGGCCAATAGATCCGACCTGCGTGCCGTTGAGGATGACTGCGGCCGCCTGACCCGCGCGCAGATGACGAAAGTCCGCGGCAGAGTAATTCAGGGCGGGCAGTTTGAGCGCTTCGCGCGCGGCCTCAAGGGCGCCTTTAAGATCGTAGAAGTCGAACTCGCGCGCACCCGCGGCCTTGTCGGCCTCGAGCACCCCACCGGTCAAAGCCAGGGCCAGCGCTTCACGCTCCGCCGGCAGTTCACCCGGTCTACCCGCACGGAACACTCGACCGAGTTCGAACAGGGACAGGTCGCGCGTTCCCTGATTCAGATTGTGACGCACGGCCTCCAGCAAGCCCGGCAACAAAGTTGGCCGCATTCGGGTCCAGTCTTCAATGATCGGATTCCTCAGCGTGACGAAGCTTAATGTCTCGTCAGTCGCGAAGGCGGGAATTAAGTCAAATTGTTCGTCATGCGCGGCATCGATGAAACTAAAACTGATCGCTTCATTGAAACCGAGCGCCGACAGCGACCGCCGCAAAGATCGTTTGCGACGCTCGCTCGAGTGATATTCACCTGCCAGGCTCGCCGGTGGAAGTTCAGTCCTGATCTGGTCAAACCCCGTGTGGCGCGCCACCTCTTCGATCAGATCTTCCTCGATCGCCACGTCATGGCGCCACGAAGGAATATTTACGGTGAGATGGGTGGGCTTTTCATCGAAAAGTTCGAAACCAAGCGCTAAGAGGATCCGAAGCATTTCAGATGTCTCAACCCGCAAACCCGTCAGAGCCTCGACGCGGGCCGGCCGCAAAGTTGCCGATTTTCGCGGTACCGGGTTGGGATAAACATCGAGCGCATCGCCGGTCGCCACGCCGCCTGCCAGTTCACAGATCAATGCCACGCATCGAGACTGCGACCGCAAAACGCCTTCGGGATCCGTGCCGCGTTCGAAGCGATGCGAAGCCTCAGTATGTAAGCCGAGGAGCCTGGCCGTGCGACGCACCGAAGCGGGATTGAAATAGGCGCTCTCGATCAAAACATCGCGCGTGCTGTTGGAGATCTCCGATTCTTCACCACCCATCACGCCGGCCAAGGCGACCGGTTGTTTAGCGTCGGCAATCACCAGCATTTCGGTATCAAGCCGGCGTTCGACGCCGTCCAGGGTTTTGATGGTTTCATTTTTCGCGGCCCGGCGGACCACGATGCGATTCTCAGAAAGTTTGGCCAGGTCGAAGGCATGCAGCGGCTGTCCCAGCTCGTGCAGCACATAGTTCGTGATGTCGGCCACGTGGTTGATGGGACGCTGGCCGATGGCTTCGAGCTTCCTGGTGAGCCAGTCCGGAGATGGGCCGATTTTGACGCCGCGCACAATGCGGGCGGCGTAACGCGGACACAAATCCGGGTCGAGGATCTCAACTGCAGTCAGATCGCTGGTTTTCCCCTGTGCGCCTTTGATCTCAAAACTCGGATTTAGGGTCTGGGACTCGAGACTTGCGGTCTTAGATTTGAAATTAGAAATTTCAAATTTGAGATCTGAGATCTCAGATTTTTCAATGACCGCCAGCTCACGGGCAATCCCGACATGCGACAGACAGTCGCCGCGGTTGGAAGGCACTTCGACGTCCAGCACGTGATCATCGCCGCGCGCTTCGACCGCGTCGATGGCCAGACCAACATTGGTCAGCCGCTCTCTCACGTCCTGAGGGCCGAGCCTGGTGCCGGTCAATTCACGCAGCCAATTAAGACTAATCAACATGATTCGTGTTTGCGTACCTTGTGCTTTGTGCTTTGTACTTTGAACTTTGTGCTTTTGTACTTTGTTTGCTATTCAAACGTTTGGCTCAAAACAGGAGGACATGAGCCGCGCGAGATAGAGATCAAAGTACAAAGCTCAAAGCTCAAAGCACCAAGTACGATTTGTGTTCCTATCGAAATTGTTCAAGGAATCGAACATCGTTCTCAAACAACAACCGGATATCGTCGAGTTCGTAAATTCGCGCACAGGTCCGATCGATGCCAAGCCCGAAAGCAAAGCCGGTGAACTCTTCCGCATCGACACCGGCCGCGCGCAGAACGTTGGGATGCACCATGCCTGAGCCGCCCAACTCAATCCATCCGCACCACTTGCAGATGCGACAACCAGTCCCGCCGCAGTTAAAGCAACTGTAGTCAACTTCGGCGCTGGGCTCCGTGAACGGAAAGTATGAAGGCCGGAAACGTGTTCGCGTATCCGGTCCGAACAGGCGATGAACAAACTCCTGCAGGGTTCCCTTCAGGTGCGCCATGGTAATGCCGCGATCGACACAAAGACCTTCGACTTGAAAGAACATCGGGTTGTGAGTCGGGTCGGGAGTGTCTCGGCGAAAAACGCGGCCCGGCGCGATCATGCGCACCGGCGCGCCGCGCCGCTGCATGGCATGAATCTGCACCGTCGACGTCTGCGAGCGCAGGGCAAAGCCTTCGGTCGTATAAAAAGTGTCTTGTTCATCGCGCGCCGGATGACCTTCGGGAATGTTCAGCGCGTCAAAGTTATAGAAGTCGGTTTCAATTTCGCGATCGTCTTCGACGGCGTATCCGAGCGAGACAAAAATGTCTTCGATGCGCTGTCGCATCAAAGTAATCGGATGCAAGTGCCCTGCTCGCGGACGACGACCCGGCACGGTGACGTCGATACTCTCTCGGGCAATGCGCCCCGAATCGATAAACGAGCGCAGGGACGCCTCAACTTGGTCGAGCGCTTGCACGATGTCGCCTTCGGCTTGCTGAACCAGTTGACCAAATGATGCTCGCTGTTCGGGTTGGACGCGACCGATAAGCTTTTTGCATGTCGCCAGAGCGCTCTTCTTGCCCGCGTGGCGGGTCCGCAGCTCAGCCAGCTCGCGGCTCAGCTGTTCGGCCTGGCTTAGGGAAAGACTACCGGGGGCCACGCCTTCACGAAAAGGAGCGAAGCGTTCAAAGTCCGCCGCAAACCCTCGCTGCGCAACTTCAATCTGGGAATTTGGATCCTGGTCCGACACGGTCTGCTCTAATTACAAAAACGGGCAGGGACACGTCCCTGCCCCTCAAAATTTCAAATCTCGCAAGCACTATGCAGCGGCACGGGCCTGCGGCTTGTTCTCCAGCGACGTCTTGGCCTGAGTGGCCAGCTCGGCAAAAGCCGCGGGTTCGTTGGCCGCAAGGTCGGCAAGAACTTTTCGGTCCAATTCAACCCCGGCAAGTTTCAACCCGTGCATGAACTGCGAATAGTTCAGGCCGTTGAGTCGCGCCCCGGCCCCAATCCGCACAATCCAAAGCGAACGAAAGTCTCGCTTCTTCAATTTGCGACCGGTATAAGCAAAGTTCAACCCCCGCTCAACCGACTCTTTGGCCGAACGATAGAGCTTTGATTTAGTGCCGCGATAACCTTTGGCGAGTTTAAGAATTTTCTTGCGCCGCTCAAGGCGCTTATTTCCACGTTTTGCTCTTGGCATGACAACCTCCGAAAAAATTGGTCCATTGATTCATTGTTTCATTGATTCAATGGGAAAATGATTCAATGTTTCAATCGCGGCCATACGGCAGCATGCGTTCGACCCGTTTCTGATCGCCGTCAGAGACAAGGCCGTCAATGTCCAGCAGACGCTTCCGCTTGTTTGTCTTCTTGGTCAAGATGTGGCGAGCGTGCGAATGCCCGCGTTTGATCTTGCCGGTGGCTGTCAGGCGAAAACGCTTCGCCGCGCCTTTATGTGTTTTTAGTTTTGGCATGATTGCTCCCTTTCAGATTTGTACTTCAATTCTGCTAACTCAATTGCTTCCGCTCGATCAACTCGACGGATTCTCACCGGAAC
>JBBPID010000044.1:0-41791 GCA_038040505.1 Acidobacteriota bacterium
ACTCCAACTTATCACCACTAGGGGCGCCCTTTCATAATGCGTTTAAACGGTTTCCAGATCTTAGCCCGGCGGGGTTCACCTGGCTAAAGCCAGGTGTGAATGAGATCCGAATCGCCCGAAAGAATTCCGACATTCCCGGTGTCTGAACTCTGCAATGGGGCGTACATCCAACAAATGATTCTGGAAATGCACATTCCGAAGTTTCCGCTGGATCGCTTCGTCGATCACTTTATCTATTACGAAGGCTATAACCCGGAACACTCCATCGATCGTTTCCTGCCGGACGGCAACACGGAAATCATCATGGATTTTAACGATGGACCGCAATACATCTACGACAATCAAACTTTGAAAGAAATTCAAGCCTGTCATCACGTGTGGGCCTCGGGGGTGAGAACGGAATTCATCTCGATTCCTTCCGGAAAACAGGCAGCGATGTTTGTTATTTCGTTTAAGAAGGGCATGGCCTATCCTTTTTTCCCCGTGCCCATGGATGAGATGGCCGATCGAGTGCTTGATGCGGATCTGCTTTGGGGAAATGACTTTGCTTATCTGAGAGAACGTTTGTTGGAAATCAAAGAGATCCCGCGCAAGTTTGCCACGGTCGAGAGTTTCCTGCTCAAACATTTTCAGAGCCGGCTGGTGCTTAACCCCGCAGTCGACTACGCGATGTCAGAAATTATTCGCCAGCCGGATCAAATAAATTTCGCCAACATGAGCCGAAAGATTGGCTACTCGCAGAAGCATTTCATCGGCCTGTTCAAAAGGCAGGTGGGGATTTCACCCAAGGCTTACCTGAAGATTATCCGGTTCCAAAAAGCCATCAGCGAAATCGAGCAATCCAAAGAAGTCAATTGGACGACCATCTCTCAGGATTGTGGTTTCTATGATCAAGCTCACTTCATCCACGACTTCAAATACTTCTCAGGCTTTACTCCCGAAGAATACGTCCGCATGAAAAATGACGTCCTCAACTATGTGCCGGTAGGTTAGTGGCGCTAATCGTCGTGGCACGCGCATCTTGCGCGTGACTCACGGGCGAGACGCCCGTGCCACGTGCCACAGGTAAATTTTTTCCAATACAGGCGCGGCAAGAGCCTTTAGATTTAGCGCGCTATGGAAAAACCCTACATTAACCACCTGGCCGTTTTTGTCTGTGCGGTCCTGAGCCTCGTCGTTGGCGGGCTCTGGTATTCACCGCTCCTCTTTTTCAAAGCATGGCAGAAGGAAACCGGCTTGACCGACGAGCAGGTTGCCAAAGCCAATCCCCTCAAGACCTATTCGCTGACCTTTTTTCTGGCGTGGATTATTTCCTACAATCTCGCGTTTTTCCTTGGCGACAGCAAAACGAATTGGCAGTGGGGCCTGGTGGCCGGATTGCTGGCCGGCGTTGGTTGGGTGGCCACTATGTTCGTGATCATCTCGCTCTTTGAGCAGCGGTCTTTCAAATATCTGCTCATCAATTGCGGATACATCACGGTGTACTTTGCTTTAATCGGATTTGTTTTAGGAATCTGGAGGTGAACGATGGCGGCAAAAACATCTGGAGAAATTGAAAAAGAGTTTATCGACAACCTGAAAAGCTCGACCGGCAAGACCGTACCCGAATGGATGAAGCAAATAAGTTCAACCGGCGCCGCCAAACGGAATGACATAGTTAAGTGGCTGAAAGAAAAGAACGGTTTTGGTCATATGAACGCGACGTTGCTGGCGGGAATTCATCTGAACGGCGGCAAACCGGTCTATGGCAGCACTTCGGACCTGCTCGATAATCAATTTGCCAAAGCCGAGGAGATGCGCCCGCTGTATGAGGCTTTTACCGCCTTCGTCCAAAAGAACCTTCCCAATACGACCGTCCTGCCCAAGAAGACTTACGTCTCGGTCCTGGAGAAGCGCGAGTTTGCGGCGATCAATATCAAGCCCAAAGAACTTCGCATTGGATTTGATTTGGGAGAACGGTCCTTTGACGAATCGGTGACCAAATCAAAGCTGTCAGGCCCAATGCCGCGCATCTCTCACATGGTGGTCATAACCAGCACCGCGCAGCTCAACGGCGGCCTGCTAGAGTTGCTAAAGCTTTCACATCAAAGATGCCATTGAGTTGATTATCAAAAACCTCTTTTCGTGCAATTTCGTGTGACTTAGTGGATCGTCCGCTTCCATAGAAACGATCCGCTAAATAACACTAAAGTCGATGCTCCACTCCCAACACATTTTGAAACTCACCACCCTGTGCGCACGTTAAATCCGAAAGCCCCGGGGTTGTGAAACTCGCATCGCCCGCAATTTGCGGGTGAGAAGCCCGCACCGCCTGCCAGGGGCCATTTCCAATCAGAGTGAGGATTCACGAAATGAAGCGGAAATCTCTGCTCGCCCTTGTCGTTGTCTTTCTTTCATTAGCCACGTCCGCAGCGCGGACAATCCAGACGCCCTCAAAGTCGGTAGCTGCTACCGCGGCGGTTTCGATTCCCTTCGAACTGGTTGCCCGTCACATAGTTGTCCAGGTCAGGATCAACAACTCACGGCCGTTATCGTTTGTGTTCGACACTGGTGACAAGGTTGGCATCGTTGATACCGAGCGCGCCAAAGAACTAGGTCTCAATCTTCAAGGGCAGGTCAGAGTAGGGGGCGCGGGCAGCAACACGCTGGCTGGATCTTTCGTGAAGGGAGCAAACTGGACGATTCCCGGCCTGGAAGGATTTTCTCAGCCTATTGCGCTGGCGCTGCCTTTGGGAAACCTGGCGGCAAAATTCGGCCATGATTTTGACGGCATTATCGGCAGCGAGTTTATCAGGCAATTTGTCGTCGAAGTTGATTACGAGAAACGCGTAATCAGGCTCCATGATAGAGACAAGTTCAGTTACTCGGGATCGGGGGAAGCGATTCCGATCGAGTTGGACGGCCAGGGCCATCCTTTGCTGCACGCTGAAGTCACGCCGGTTAGCGGTTTGGCAATCAAAGGCAAGTTCGTGCTGGATCTTGGTTCGGGTGCAGCCCTGGCTCTTTACAGTCCTTTCGTATCTGAGCATCGACTGCTCGGTTCCGGCTTGAAGACAATCAAATCGATTGGCGCCGGCGGCGCTGGAGGCCGGACGACGGGGCAGATCGGACGCGTGGCTAAACTAAAGATTGGTAAGTTCAACATGGTCAGTCCCATCACCCTCTTTTCAGAAGATAAAGCCGGGGCTTTTGCCAGCACCGCGCTGGCCGGGAACATCGGGCAACAGATCGCCGGCAAGTTCAAAGTCTTTCTCGACTACAATCGCGAGCGAATCATTCTTGAGCCAGCGGCAACCTTCAATACTCCGTTCGATCGCGCCTACGGCGGACTCGCCCTCAGCGCCGAAGACAAGGCCTACACAACCTTTCGCATTACCGAAGTGCTGGAAAATTCGCCGGCTTCCGAGGTGGGCTTGCAAACCAACGATCTGATCATTAGAGTCGACGACAAACCGGCGTCCGAATTAACGTTGACCAGATTGAACGAGATGTTCGAGCGCCCGGTCGCCTATAAGTTAACCATTCGCCGGGGCGAGCAGACCCTGCAGGTAACTTTGACCCCCAGGAGATTGGTGTAAAGACACCGCGCAACCATGAAAGAAGATCAATTCATTCCTCATCTGATTGTCCCGGACGGCCGGGCCGCGCTCGAGTTCTACAAAGACGTTTTTAAGGCGGATGAAGGCGACGTCATGATGGCGCCGGACGGTAAGCGCTTAATGCACGGCGAAATAGTTCTGGATGGGCATAAACTTTTCCTCAGCGACGAATTCTCAGAAGCAGAAGGTGGGACCTGCAAAATGCCGCAGACACTGGGCGGCACCAGCGTGCGCGTCACGCTGCAAGTGGACGACGCCGACGCCGTTGTCGAACGCGCCCTGGCGCGGGGCGCCCGCGTCCTGATGCCGGTGGCCGATATGTTCTGGGGTGCGCGATACGGAAAGATCGTCGACCCGTTCGGTCACGAGTGGGGCATCAATCAACAGGTGCGGGAACAGAGCACCGAGGAAACCGACGCGCGGGCAAACGAGTTCTTGCCAAGGGCAACTAAGCGGCCCTCCGATCAGGTTGGCGACACGCAAAACTTATCCGGAAAGATAAACATTTTCCGCGCCAAATCCGAACCCAGCGTCTCTTCGCGATAGTAAGATTTAAGAATATTGTTCTTCCAGTCAAAGAGGTCGGCGTTGCTTGAGCTGAACCCCGGCCATTTCTCATCTCGCCCATTGCGCTCAATCCGTTCGTTAATTAACAGAACATAGGCCCAGGTGATTGTCGCGTGATAGAGGTTGGGCTTTCCGTTCGCGGTCGCAAAGCGTTTCAGGTTTTCCGAGAACCGGTTGAGAGTTTCCAGCAGGGAATAGCGCTGCAGATACAACCAGACCACCTTGATGTGCTCAGGGTGATGAAAGTCGTCAGCCGGAAAAGTGCAGTCTTCAAAGCGCGCGATGAATTCGTCTTCAGTCATTCTTTTTCTTCCTCTTCTCACGTGCGCGTGTTGAGCCGGCTGTGGTTGACTCGAGATCCCTCGCCTCCAGTAACCGGTGACTTGAATCGGCGTCGAGATCCAGCTTGTAAATCCGCTTTAAGTCGGCAATCCGCTGGCGGGTCTCGTCGCCGAACGGGTGCCGCCCGTCAAAAGCGTGCAGCACGATCCCTTCGAGCAGATCGCCGAGCGTCATATCGTGATATTCAGCCAGACCCTTCAGCACCTTGAGCAGACGCTTTTCCAGACGCACTCCGGTCTGAATTCGCTCGACCAGGAGCTTATCGTTCGGCAACGGCGCTTTGGCTTTTTTGGTCTGGGGCACGTTAACTCTCCAATCCGGCAGGACGTTACTATGGTACATATGTACCGAAATAGTCAAATGGGGGGAGGGGTGCGCGGCCCAGACTGCGGGAGGATGTCAGTACCGGGAGCGGTACTGACGTCATATGACGATGTAAATCCTGTTAATCCTGTCGATATTCTTTGATTTTCTATTCAGTCGTCATCGTTCGATGGGATTTCGATCAGCTGCTTTTCCTTAACTGACTTGTATACCGCATCGACCAACTCGACTGCTTTGAAACCATCAAAGGCTGTCACAGCGGGTGGCTTTCCGTCGACGATCGAATCGATGAAGGCGCGATCTTCCTGGGCATAACCCCACTTCTCTGCTTTCGAAAGTTGATGCATCGAACGTTCGACGTGCCGGCCATCAAGGCCGTCACTGTATGCCAGGCTCTCCATCTCGCGGGTGACGATGGTGGCATGGTGGCAGAATACTTCGATGCGTTCGAATGGAAACATCCAACTCGCATCCGCCGACGAAGCCAGGGTCGCATGCAAACCGCTCTGAAACATCAGCAGCACCGAAAAATCATCTGTCTCGGCATACTCATGAGTTGAGCCGATGGCCTGGATGGTGGCCACTTCGCCAAACAGAAAACGAAGCATGTCGAACATGTGAATGGTCGTCTCATAGAGAAACCCGCCCGTGGTCTTCGGATCGCCCACCCATTCGGGATTAACCAACTCGCCGCGATTCATCTTCACATGGGCGGAATGCGGTTGTTGCCCTTCAGAGATCATGCGCTTCAACTCGACGTAAACCGGCGCGAACCGTCGGTTGTGCCCGATTTGGAAAACGAACTCGCTCTTTTTCACAGCCTTTAAGACCCGTCGCGCGTCGGTCAGGCTGGTCGACAGCGGTTTTTCGCAGAACACATGATTGCCCGTTTCCAGAGCGAAAATTGCCAGTTCATCGTGAATGGTGTTGGGAGCAGTGATATAGACCGCGTCACAGATGGCGAGTGCTTCTGATGAGCTGTGCGCGACGGCAGCGCCGGTCGACCGCGCGAAGTCTTCGGCCCGATCGCGGACCAGATCATGAACTGAGGCGAGTTCGACGCGCTCGTCACGCGCCAGAAGTGCGGCGTGAACTCCGGCGATATAACCGGCGCCGAGGAAACCAATCTTGACCTTCGTCATAACGATTTATCCGCAGATTACGCAGATAAAGCCTTTTCTTCACTAGTGTTCGTGAGCGCGATCCGATTCGGGTCGTTCATGAACTTCTGCGGAAATCTGCGTAATCTGGGGATAGATCACGACAGGACCTTCTCCACAGCCGTCTTCGCCGCGCGGGCCAGCTCAAACGGATCGCGTTCCCAGTATTCCGGCCGGAAGATTTCGACGCTGGCGACGCGATCATAGCCGATCCGGCGAAAGGCAGCGATGATTTCCTGAAGCGGCAGAATGCCTAAACCAGGAAGCAGACGATGCGCGTCCGTAAGTTGTGCCGAAGGAAGATCCTCAGCGTCGTTGATGTGAAAGATGAACAAGCGCCGTGGATCGAGCGCGTCGATCATCTTTACTGTCGAGCCGCCGGCGTGGAAATGAAAACTGTCGACTACCAACCCGATATTGCGGCGATTCACCTTGGAAACTATTTCGTCGGCCAACTCCAGCGTCTGTACGGTGCAGTCTTTCTGTCCCAGGAATTCAAAACCGAGCGCTACGTTATTTCTTTCCGCGATCGAAGCTAGCTCTCTGAGCACGCGCACAGATTCTTCAATCACTTCATAGCTGCTGACGCCGCCCGGGGGAATCTTGCCCGGCACGACCACAATGTATGGACAACCGATCGCGGCCGCGATCGCGCTCAGCTCTTCGCACTCGGCCTTTATTTTAGTTGCCGTCGCCGCATCGCGAAACGTGATGTGCTCGATCGAGTTTATGCTCAGCGGCTGCACTCGATTTTCCGTGAAAAGATTCTTCAGATCTTTCGCTGAACTCTGCTTTAAGAAATCGCGCAACTTGGCGGCCCAGATCTCTACATAGTCAAACCCGGCCGCGGCCGCCGCGCGCACGTCGGTGGCGAGATCCGCCTTCATGGTGGTGGCGCCGTTGAGTGCTAGTTTCATGGGTGCCAATATCGTATCCAGCCCTGGCTAACGCGCGGGCTTCCGACACTTGCCTTATTAAACCGGCCTTCGAAAAAGTTCATGCTCGGACTGCCCACAAACTCAGCGACACAACGATTGGCCGGGCGTTCATAGATTTCGAGCGACGTGTCGAACTGTTGCAGCTTACCCTTATTCATCACCGCAACGCGATGTCCCAGCGTCATGGCCTCCGCCTGATCATGTGTCGGTTTTGCTTTGCTTTCATGTTTGGGCGGGTACATTAGCCGGAAAATGTCAGGCGTTCAAGGCAGACACTTGTTCACCGCATGTCCGGTCGGCAAATCCAACCGATAACTCTGGTCAGTTGACTTGAATCGCAGTAGAATTCGCCCGCCAAATTCTCCTGGGATCAATTTTCAAATGTTCGAACAGCTGGTTGAGGCCGCACAAAGAAAAGTAAAACGCGGCTAAGCCGCAGCTAAAGATATTTTTGTTGTTAGCCTGAGGCTGAGCCTCAGGCAGAGATTGAATTGACGCCCCGGAAAGGCAGAGCCGTTCCGCAGTGTGCCGCGGCAAAGCCGCAATTCTACCCACGTCGGAGGACTTTATTATGAGGCGAAAACGAACCTCAACAATCCTTGTAATCGTCTTGATCGCAACGACCACGCTCTTTGCCCAAACCGCAAAGCGTCCGCTGAAGCTCGATGACCTGGCGCGTTTTCGTGACGTTCGCGATCCGCAAGTCTCTCCTGACGGTCAATGGGTCGCTTATGTGGTTGCCACGATCGACACTAAAGACGATAAAACCAATACGCACATTTGGATGGTTAGTTATGAAGGGAAGAGCGATCGGCAAATTACTTTTAGTCAGGACAGCGAAAGCTCGCCGCGTTGGAGCCCGGACGGAAAGTATCTGGCCTTTACCTCTTCACGGCCGGGGAAAGCCAAAGGGAATCAGGTGTGGTTAATGGAGCGCAGCGGGGGCGAGGCTTATCAGCTCACTGAAACGAAAGGCCGCCTACAAAGTTACGAATGGTCGCCGGATTCAAAACGGCTGGCCATGGTAATCGGCGATCCCGATCCGGAAGCTGATGCCACCCCTTCGCCTGGCGCCAGTCCCGGCGGCGGCGCGAAACCACCAAAACCGATCGTGATCGATCGTTACAAATACAAACAGGACGGACAGGGATACTTGCTGTCGGGACGTCATTCTTTTATCTATCTCTACGACATCACGACGCAAAAGTTAGCGCGGCTAACCAAGAGTAAATGGGACGAGTCTTCGCCTTCCTGGTCGCCTGACGGCGCCCGCATCGCCTTCATGAGTAACCATGCTGAGGATCCCGATCGCGATCCAGCGGCCCAACTATTCATTGCCGACGCGCAGCCAGACTCGACAGAAAAGCAGTTAACCGGCGCCACAAATCGCGCCAGCCGCGCCCGGCCGGAATGGGCCCCCGACGGCAAGTGGATCGCCTTTCTCGAAGGTGACGAGAAAAAATTCGGCGCCTACAACATGGACCATTTGATGTTTGTGCCGGCCGACGGCAGTGCCGCGCCGACGCGAGTGAAAGCGGTCGAGGCTCTCGATCGCGGCATTTCGGGACTGCGATTCGACCGGGACGTTAAGGCGCTGATTGGTTTAGTTGCTGATGACCGTTCGGTTTATCCGGTAATGGTGGTCGGCGAACGTGTCGAGCGTCTTATGAAACCACCGATTGTGGTTTCGAACCTGATGACTGCCGGCGGCCATACCGCCCTGCTCTCGGGCAACGACACGAAACCAACCGAAGTGTACGCGGTGGACAACCAGTCGCAGCTGCGGCAGCTCACTCATCAAAACGACGCGTTGATGGCTGAACTCCAAGTCGGCCAGACCGAAGAAGTCGGCTTCAAGAGCAAAGACGGAACTGAAGTGCACGGGCTACTCACTTATCCGGTCGGGTATGTGAAAGGAACGAAAGTCCCGCTGTTGCTGCGCATTCACGGCGGACCGAACGGCCAGGATCAGCATTCATGGAGCACCGAACGCCAGGTATTTGCGGCCCAAGGCTATGCGGTGCTGGCGGTGAACTACCGCGGCAGTTCCGGCCGCGGCCAGAAATATTCACGGGCGATTTTCGCCGACTGGGGTCATTACGAAGTCGAAGATCTGCTGGCCGGGGTCGATCATGTAATTCAGATTGGCGTCGCCGATCCCGATCGTTTGGGCGTGGGCGGCTGGAGCTATGGCGGGATCCTGACTGATTACATAATCGCGACCGACGCACGTTTCAAAGGCGCGACCAGCGGCGCCGGCACCGCCTTCACGGTCGCTTTCTATGGCACGGACCAGTACATCATTCAATACGATTACGAAATCGGCCCGCCCTGGAATCCGAAAGCCTGGGAGACTTATCAAAAAATCTCTTATCCTTTTCTGCACGCCGATCGGATCAAGACACCAACGCTGTTCCTCGGGGGCGAGCGCGATTTCAACGTGCCGGTGCAGGGCGGCCAGCAGATGTATCAGGCGCTGCGCAGCCTGGGCGTCGAAACCCAACTGATCATTTATCCCAACGAGAACCACGGCATTCAGCGACCGAGCTACGTGCGCGATCGCTATGAAAGGTATCTGGCCTGGTATGACAAGTACGTGAAGAAGAATCCAACACCACCCACAAAGAATGTGGCGGAAACGGGCGCGCCGTAGGCAAGTGAATATTTATTAGAGCTAAATGGGTCGACTACATTAACCTCAGGGTACCTGAGAGGCAATTCAGTTGCATATTTTCTATCAAAGGCTGAAGTGTTTGATTGAAAGCGCAGGCTGTAATAGGAGATTTCATATCCGTGCTGCGCTCTTCGTTATCGCTGGGATCTACGTAGCGTTGTGCTTTGGTGGCGTGGCCGGCCAACAGACACTTCCGGCGGATCTTTCAATGCTGCTGGGCGACTGGACCGGCGAGTCCATCTGCGTCGGAAGTAATCCCAGTTGCCATGACGAGAAGGTTATTTATCACTTCTCCAAATCATCAGCCGGCGGCAATAAATTAACGCTCAACGCCGACAAGATCGTCGCCGGAAAACCTGAACCCATGTACGTTCAGGACTTCGTCTATGACGCCGGCAAGCAAATGTTAAGCGGCGAGTTCCAGAACGCCAGGTATCATGGTCTGTGGGAGTACCTCGTCAAAGGGAAAATGATGGAAGGCACCTTAAGCCTTCTTCCGGAAAGGACGATCATCCGTCGAATAAAAGTCACCAGGACAGAGCCGAAGCCAAAGGAACCACTAATGACCACTAATGCAGCCGGTACGTTTGAAGTGAAACTGACACCACAGGACGATAAGATCGATCCGAGTTTAGGAAGGTTTACAGCAGAAAAGCAGTGGCAGGGGGATATCGTTGGCACAAGCAAGGGACAAATGCTGACCGGCGGTGATGTCTCAACGGGTTCGGCGGGCTATGTCGCGATTGAGAAGGTCAGCGGAACGTTGAAGGGCCGCAAGGGAACTTTTGTGCTTCAGCACAGCGGAACTATGACCCGCGGCGAGGGACAACTAACCATAACTGTCGTGCCCGACTCAGGCACCGAAGAATTGCAGGGGCTCACCGGCAAGATGACAATCAAGATTGAGAACGGAAAGCATTTCTATGAGTTTGAGTACGCGCTTCCGGGAAAAGATTGATTTAAGACCATGGCCGAAGCTGAGCAGGATACTCTCTGGTATCACCCTGATCTGGATGTCTTCCTGAATCGGTGGTACGCGAACTACGAGGAAGCGCAGCAGGCGCGCGAGCGGCACGGCGGATTCCTGCTGCCTTACCAGAACCACTTTTACGTCTGCCAGGCTGACGTGATTCAGGCGCTCGGTCTCGACCCCGAAGATCAGGATTGGGAAAAGATCAATTGGGATGCGGCCCAGCCGGCTGAGTCTGAGGCTTTTGATCGGCTGCGAGAA
This sequence comes from Acidobacteriota bacterium, assembly GCA_038040505.1. Taxonomy (GTDB): domain Bacteria; phylum Acidobacteriota; class Blastocatellia; order Pyrinomonadales; family Pyrinomonadaceae; genus UBA11740. The sequence goes on from JBBPID010000044.1 coordinate 10,836, forward strand.
AGACGAGAGAAGGTTCTCTGCGGGTAACTATTGTCTGAAAGATACGACAACATAGCCCAAGCTAAACGGTTTTGAGGGAAGTAGAGAACTCTTGTTCGTGATTTTCGTGTGACTTAGTGGATCGCCTGTCACGAGCGCAAATTAGTCCCGAAATTACACGAACCTGATCGATACCTGGAGTCCGAACCGCTTGTAACCTCTTTTCTTAATCCATCGCGAACTTTCCTTTGCATCAGCCCTTAACTCGCAATATGATTCGCTTTCCCAGAGCCCGGATAGCAGATACGAAAGGATTTTCAAACGATGCGTCGTCCAGCGGAAACAGAATACGCGCCGGATTATCAAAGCTACATCGACCAGGTAAGCGAGCAGGAAATTCTTCCGGTGATGCGTGCACAGCTCGACGACCTCGACTTGTTGTTGGGCAAAGTCGCGCCGGAGCGCGAAACGTATCGGTACGCCGAAGGTAAATGGAGCATCCGCGAAATCGCCGGTCATCTGATCGATGGTGAGCGCGTCTTTGGGTATCGCGCGTTCTGTATTGCCCGCGGCGAGAGCCAAAATCTGCCGGGCTTTGATCAGAATGACTACATGCTGACTGCGCCTTACGATGGGATTGAATTGGAAGACCTGCTGAGTGAGTTCCGTCTCGTGCGGCTGGCCAACATTGCGATGTTGCGCAGTTTGGATGAAGAGTCTTGGAACCGGACCGGGACAGCCAACGATAATCAAATCACCGTCAAGGCGATTGCTTTTATCATGGCCGGACACGTGCGCCATCACATGGGAGTGCTGCGCGAGAAATATGACGTAGCTCCGGTCAACTAAACGCATGAGCCTGCCTCGTACTCTTCTGAAGATCCCCTGGCTGGTGGTCCTTTTCGCAATTGTCACCAACGGACAGTCGATCCGCGACTATCGCCGCACGCATGAGCGTCAAATCCTCGACGAATTTACGCGCTTGCTCGCTATTCCCAACATAGCTTCGGACCGCGAGAACATTCGCCGCAACGCGCAATTCATCGTGGAGATGATGCAGCGTCGCGGTCTTAACCCGCGGTTGCTGGAAACCGCTGCGAAAGACTCTCCGCCCGCAGTCTACGGCGAATGGAAGGTGCCCGGCGCGACGCGATCGGTTGTCTTTTACGCGCATTATGATGGGCAGCCCACGGATCCAAAACAATGGATCGGCACTGAGCCGTGGCGACCTGTTTGGCGAACGGCGGCTTTGGAATCCGGCGGACAAATTATGGCCGTGCCCGCTGACAGGGCGATCAATCCCGAATGGCGGCTGTACGCGCGCTCAGCTTCCGATGATAAAGCGGGAGTCATGGGGATTCTCACCGCCTTTGACGCGTTGCGCGCAGCGGGCGTCACTCCTGCGCTCAACATCAAATTTGTGTTTGAGGGTGAGGAAGAAGCGGGTTCGCCACACCTCGGTGAAATAATCGATCAGCACAAGGATTTGCTCGCGGCCGAAGCCTGGATCATTTGCGACGGCCCGGTGCATCAATCGGGACGCAAGCAAGTTGTGTTCGGCGTGCGCGGCGATGTGAATGTCGACGTCACGGTCTATGGAGCGAAGCGGCCGCTGCACAGCGGACACTATGGCAACTGGGCGCCAAATCCCGCGATGTTGCTGGCGCGCCTGTTTGCTTCCATGAAGGACGACGCGGGACGTGTGACCATCGCCGGCTGGTATGACGGCGTTGAACCTCTGGGTGAAGCAGAGCAACGCGCGATTGCCGAAGCGCCCGCTTATGATGACGAGCTGCGCGCGCAGCTGGGTCTGGCGCGCACCGAAGGAAACGGAAAGAGTTTGCTGGAGTTGATCAATCAGCCTTCGCTGAACATTAACGGCATCAGCAGCGGTGACGTGGGTGCGTTAGCCCGAAATGTGATTCCGACCACGGCCAGCGCAGTGCTGGATCTGCGTCTGGTAAAAGGAAACGATCATCGCCGGCAGGTGCAACGCCTCGTCGAACACATTCGCGGGCAGGGCTTCCAGGTGGTCGATCACGATCCGACGGACGCTGAAAGGAAACAATATCCCTTGATTGCCAAGGTCACGGCTCGGCCCGGAGGCTATAACGCGGAACGCACGCGCATGGATCTTCCCATCTCAGTGGCGGTGATCGCCGCGGTCCAATCCACCTCGACACAGCCCATCGTAAAGCTGCCCACGGCCGGCGGCAGCTTGCCGCTTTCGATTATCAGCGAGCGCTTGCGCACCGTGACGATAACTGTGCCCATTGTGAATTATGACAATAATCAGCACGCTGAGAACGAGAATCTGCGGCTGCAGAATCTCTGGGATGGTATCGAGACGCTGGCCGCGGTGATGTCGATGAAGCCGAATCCTTAGAAACCGGCCACAGATCTACACGGATCACACCGATCAGAATTAGGCTTGTAACTGCTCACTTTGACGAGGACTGACAGCGTTGCAATCAAATTCACTCAAGTCAAATCGCTCCTTCCTTCATCTGCGAAAATCTGTGTTCATCTGTGGTTTGATCTGCCTGGCTTCGGCCTTAGGCACTACTTCTATTGCTCAGCGCGGCGGCAAAGCCGAACCGAACCGAATTGAATTCAAGCGCGGGGCAACCAGCACAACGATCAGGGGGACGGTCCGCGGCGGCGAACAGGCAGAATATGTGCTCTCGGCGAAACAGGGCCAGCGGTTAACCATTAAGCTGGCGTCCGTTCCCGCGAAATCGTCAGTCTTTGATCTCCGCGGTCCCGATGAGGTCGATCTGGGTTTGGAATACGACGCCAACTACGATTACTCAGCCAAGCTGCCGGCGACCGGCGACTATCTGATCTTTGTCTCGAGGCCAACCCAGGCGAAAGGGACTTCCAGGTACAAACTGACCGTGACCGTGAGATAGGCCAGAACCTTTACGAGGAAGCGCAGAGACGGAGCGGTCCAACTTAGAACTCATGGAAAACCCTTACAATCTTAGAGAGGCTGCGAAGCACTATGATGTTGCCCGCCAACTACCAACTGCGACGACGGCCTTGTGGCTCGGCGCGCTCAAATCGGCGATTGGGGACCAGAGAATTACCAGCATCCTGGATCTGGGTTGCGGCACCGGTCGTTTCAGCACGGCTTTGGGTGAGGCTTTTTCATGCCGCGTGATCGGAGTCGAACCTTCAGCGGCAATGCTGCAGGTGGCGCGGAACAGAGAAGATATCTCGTGGCTGCAAGGACAGGCTGAGAACCTTCCTTTGTCAGACGGTGCGGTAGATCTGGTTTTCATGTCACAGGTTTTTCATCATTTGATCGATTCGCGCACCGCCCTCAATCACATCCGCCGCGTTCTTAAGCCCGGAGGCTTTCTGGCCATTCGCAATGGAATGCGCGAGGAAAACGAAAGCCTCAAGTGGCTGGAGTTTTTTCCGGAAGCAAAGGTCATCGAAGATCGGCGCGCTCCGTCGCGATCGGAATTGACTGGCCTGGCAACGGGCCATGGCTTCCAAACGACGTCACACCAGATCCTTCATCAGCTCTTTGCCGATTCCAGCGAAGATTATTTCAAGAAGATCACCAGCCGGGGCTTATCGTCGCTCATTTCAATCGACGATGCGTGCTTTAGGGATGGGGTGGAACGGATGGCAGCCTGGTTGAAGGGCCAGCCGCCGGGCCTCCCGGTTTATGAGCCGGTGGATTTGTTCGTTTTCCGGAAGGGTAATTAGTCCGATGCGCAAAATAATCGTCTACATCGCCACCAGTGCCGACGGATTTATCGCCCGCAAGGATGGGGCGGTCGATTGGTTGGATCGCCCACGCGTGAAAGGCGATTACGGGATGGGCGCCTTCTACAAATCGATCGATACGATTCTGTGGGGACGAAAGACGGCTGGCCTAACGAGCGAGATGGGCGGCGAATTCGGCGGGTTCGACAAGAACATCAAAAACTACGTCTTCACGCACCATCCGCTGAAAAAGCCGGTCACCGGTGTCGAGTTTGTGAATGAGCCGATCGAAAAATTCGGGAAGCGGGTTAGGGCTAAGAAAGGAAAGGACATCTGGATGATGGGCGGCGGCGGCATCATCGCCTCGTTCCTGGACGCCGGCGAGATCGACGAGTTCATCATTCACGTGATTCCGACACTCATCGGCGAAGGTGTTCCGCTGGTCGCGCCGCGCCATCGCACAGTGCCGTTGAAACTACTTTCAAGTAAGAAGTTTTCGGATGGAGTTGTGCGGCTGCATTATCAGGTAGTGAACGAGACGCCGAAGAAAAAGAAACCACGGAAATAGACAGGATTAACAAGATTGGAAGCGTCTCCCTTTTCCTGTTAATCATGGAAATCCCTTCAAATGCCTCAGGCTTCCGCGGGTTTTAATTTCTTGACGGGCTTTTTCTTGACCGCCTTCTCATCGGGCGGAGGCGGTTCTTCCTTGGTCAGCCGGTTAATGATTAGCTGCTGCACAAAGCCGACAATATTTCCCACCAACCAATAGAGCAAAAGTCCCGCCGGCGCGCTCCATAAGATATAGAGCATAAAGAGCGGCATGCCGATAGCCATCATTTTGCGCTGAAGCGGATCGGCCGAAGGCGCGGGTGTCAGCAACTGCAGGACAATCATCGATCCGGTGAACATGATCGGCAGAATGCGAAGGAAGTGGAGAAAGTAAGGCTCAGGTCCCGACAAGTCAGGGATCCAGAGGAAAGATGCCTGGCGAAAGTCGATCGAAATGGTGATGGCGGTATAGAGCGCAAACAGAAAAGGCATCTGAATCAGCAACGGCAGGCAACCGCCCAGCGGATTCGCTTCCTTCATCAGCCGCAGCTGCTCCATCTGCAATTCTTTCATGCGGGGATCGCTCTGCTTCATCCCCTTCAACTTTTCCTGCAGCTCTTTCATCCGCGGCGCGTACTTCTGCGCCTTCTTCATCTTGCGTGACGATTGCCACTTGAGCGGGAAGAAAAGCGAATAGATCAAGATCGTGAAGAGCATGATCGCGACGCCATAGCTGTTGGTCAGGCGCTGCAGCTTTTCGATCGCGAACAGGATCGGCACCGCCAGAAAGCGGCGCATGCCGCCGAGGAAGCCGTAGTTAATAACTTCACCCAGATCAATCGGGTTGCCGGCCGCCTCTTTGATTTGCGCGCTGGCGGCGTCGAGCAGTCGGTGGTCTTTAGGACCCACGTAGACTTCGGTCTTAGAGCCGTCCGCGGCGACCGGCACCAGGCCGGTAATCAGAAATCTCTCTTCCGGTTTGTTGTTTACCTTGTGTTCGTACCGAACCGTTCGATACTCGAGACCCGCCGCGCCCTTTGCCGGGACCGCAATCATGCCGAAGTAAGTGTCGCCCACGCCGGCCCATTGCACCGGACCATCGAGTTGTTCGTGGTCAGGCGGTTTGGCAACCTTGGCTTTCATACCCAGCCATTCAAACAGACTGTTGATGACGCCAGTGTTGCGATGATCTGAGTGGACCTCGAGGGGGTTGATGCGCATCACTTCGTTGTTGACGACGGTGATGCCCTCAGGCGCGTAAAGGTAAAAGGTGTATTGCGGGATGCCCTGGTCGCCGATATTGGGCCCGATTGCGAGTTTTGACGGCACCGGCTGGCCGTTGCGATTCACCCTGACTTCGACTTCGGCGATGTAACGGTCGGCGTAGAACGTGATTCGCTTTGAGGCGTCGAGCCCGGTCGCGTCGTCGCGAATTACAAACTCAAGTTGTTGCGAGCCGCTCGGTACATTAATCGTGGCATCGCCTGTATCACCGCCCGCCGTCGCAACTTTGAAGTTACGGCTACTCAAAACGGCATCAGTTGCCGCGTCGCCGGTGACTACTTGAAACGGATGAAACAGCTGTTCGGGCGCCACGCCTTCGGGAGGCGTGGCGATTAATTCCAACTTTTGGAGATTATCCCTGGTTGACGAGGCGGCATGCAGCTCTCGCCAGCTACCATCACTTCGCTGGACGCGCTTAACACTCCAGCTGGTGGCTACTGCGCCGCGCGAATCGAAAGTGACTTCATACAGCGGCGTAACCACGTGGAGCTTTCGCTGCGGAACATTTTCCGGAGTCGGCGTTGGCGCTGCCGGCGCCGGTGAAGCAGTCGCTTTCGCGGGAGCCGGCGTGGCAGTGGCCGTGGCCGTCGGTTGCGCCGTCGCCTGAGCTGTGGGCGATGGCGAAACTTGCGCTACGGCCTGACTGTTGGCATTAGCGTTGGCATCGGGCTGAGGAGGTTTGACCGGAGGAAAAACATAGTTCCAAAGGATCAGCACGGCGGCCGAAGCCACCAAAGCCAGGATGAATCGTTGTTGCTGCTTCATATAACCATTTTGGAGTGCGCTGACTCGTCAGCGCTTTGGTGAAGCGGCGATCCCGACAGGTCGGGACCGCACTCCATAACTACTTCACCGGATCGTAGCCACCCGGATGAAAGGGATGGCAACGCAATATTCTCCGCACTCCCATCCAGCTGCCACGCAGCGCGCCATGGCGCTCAATCGCTTCGCGAGCATATTCGGAACAGGTCGGAACAAATCGGCAAGACGGTGGCAGCCACGGCGAGATTACTGCTTTGTAGAACTTCAAGAGTGCAACAAGGATGAAGCGCATGGCTAAGACTTTGGAGTGCTTGGCAATCGCGGCTCATCGGGAAACCCGCTTCAATTAACAAAACCGTCTTTTCCACTCGCCAAAATCGTCAGTCAAAGCGCCGTCGTCGCTTCGCTCTGCCGGCGCACTCCAAAACCTAACCGCGACGCTCGGCCTGGGCGACCTGATCAATAATCCTACGAAATTCGCGAAACCGAGGTTCTTCGTTTGAGGCGAGCAACGACCGCTTAGCGTTCAAAACCCAGTCGTAATGTTGCTTCAACCCCTCCATCTCGGACGCGCTGCGTCGAAACAGCTCGCGTAATAAACGCCTGGCCCGATTGCGATCTACTGATTTTCCGACTGCTTTGGTCGACGCGGTCACTCCCAGGCGATGCTCAGTCAGACCGTTCTTTCGCAAAAAAGCGGCCAGCAAACGGCCGTCATAACGTTGCCCTTCGGCATAAACTATTTGAAATTCAGCCCGCGCGTGCAAACGGCGCCGCTTTGGCAGCGCCAGGCTCGCTTTCGCCGGCGCCTGGTTAACTTCTCGGACCAACTGTTTAGTAATGCGCCGGGGTCAGCCGTTTGCGGCCTTTGGCGCGCCGGCGCTTGAGTACCAGGCGGCCGTTTTTCGTCGCCATCCGCGCGCGGAATCCGTGCGTCTTGGCGCGGCGCCGATTGTTGGGTTGAAAGGTTCGCTTTGGCATAGAGAATAATTCCCCCGTTCAAGGAAAAGACCTAGCCTAAACGCGGGCCACGAGTGATGTCAAGGAAGGCGGTAACGCTGCTTGACGCGCTCTAAAATCGCATGTTAGCCTCAAAGGCTTTCGACACACATGCAGTTGGGTCACTGAGACTGGGCACGCTCAGTTCAGTCTTCTGCGAAATCGGATCTCAGGTCTGAGACCGAAAGGTTTGACGATTGGTCTGAGATTCGCGGTCTGAAGAGCTTTAAATCCCAGCTTACATAACTTGCGATGACGTTGCCGCTCGGCTTTGCCGAAAACTCAATTCAACTTGTGCCTGACGGCACGTTGTTGCTGCACATTTTGATCATTCTGGTGATGGTCTATGTGCTTAACGCCACCCTCTTTAAACCCATAAATCGGATTTTGACGGCGCGGGAAAAACGCACCCGGGGCCGGCTCAGCGAAGCGCAGGAGATACTGCGCGGAGTCAACGAAAAGCTCGCCGACTATGAACGCCGCCTGCGCCAGGCGCGCGGCGAAGCTTATGCATTCGCCGAAAATGAGCGCGCCGGAGCAATCCAGGAACGTCAGGTGAAGTTAAACGAAATGCGACAGCAGCTCGCCGACTCAACCGCGAAAGAGAAAGAAGAGATTCAGCGTCAGGCTGAAGCAGCGCGAAAAATTCTCGAGGCTGAGTCGCGCCGGATTGCGAGTGAAATTGGATCACGCGTGCTCAGCCGCCCGATCAGCGGGGCGGATTTGAACTAAAGCAATGTTACTTTCTTTTGCCGTCAGCACTGTTCTGTTTGCGCTCTCCGAAGGCGGGGACGTGCACTGGTGGGACTATCCCGGTTTCGAGCTGTGGAAGTTCGTCAATCTGGGAATTTTCCTGGCGGTGATGATCCTTATCCTGAGGAGAAGAATGGGTGAGGCGTTTCGCACGCGGCGCGAAGGTATTCGCACTGAACTGGCGCGCGCCCAGCAGGAACGCGATGCCGCAGTGGCCAAACTAAAAGAGGTCGAAGAACGACTGGCCCGGCTGGACAGCGAAGTGAGCGTCATCAAAGAGCAGTCAAAACGCGAAGCCGCCGAAGAGAACCAGCGCATTGCCCGCGACACGGAAACCGAAGTTAGCAAGCTGAGTGAGCAGGCGCAGCGGGAAATCGAGCGCGCCGGCAAAACTGCGCGCCACGAACTGCGCCGTTACACGGCCGAGCAAAGCGTGCGGATGGCCGAAGAAATGATTCGCCGCGAAATAAAGCCGGAAGACGATGCGCGGCTGATTACCCGCAACATCGAGGATCTCGGAGGTGCCGCGCGATGAGTGTCCAAACCGTAGCGCGCCGTTATGCCTCAGCGCTGGCTGATGTGGTGCTCGAGCGCGGCGAAGCGCGGGAAGTGCAGGAAGAGCTGATCGCCTGGGAGCGTCTGTTTCAGTCGAGCGAGAATCTGCGGGAAGTTTTTGGCAATCCCACGATCTCGCTGGATCAAAAGCGCGCCGTCCTGAATAAGCTGATCGAACGGGCGCAGCCACGGCCCACGACTATCAATTTCTTAAAGGTGCTGCTGCAGAACCAGCGGCTCACCGAGCTGGCGGACATCAATCGCAAGTTCGCTGAGGTGCTTGACGTGCGCGCCGGCACGATGGCCGCGACTGTGACTACGGCCCGGTCAGTGCCGGAAGACGCGCAGAAGCGATTGCAGGAGACACTTTCCACCTTGACCGGAAGCAAAGTGCGAGTGAACTTTGCCACCGACGAGGAATTAATCGGCGGCCTGGTCACGCGCATCGGGTCGACCGTTTACGATGGCTCAGTGCGGAACCACTTGCAGATGATTAAGGTCAAAATGGCTGGATAAGAAATCGCGGCAAATGTGCTTCGTACTTTGAACTTTGTTCTTTGATGTGTAAACAGCGATGAAAATTTAGCGAACGAAGTACAAAGCACCAAGTTCAAAGTACAAAACCGAAATCGGCAATTGGCAATCGAAAATCGGAAATGAATTATGGAACCAATCAAAGCAAACGAAATCAACGAAATTATTCGGCAGCAGATCCAGAACTTCGAGACCGGTGTGACCGTTTCCGAAGTCGGCACCGTCATCAAGGTCGGTGATGGCATTGCCGAAATCCATGGCCTGGAAAAAGTCATGGCCGGCGAGCTGCTCGAGTTTCCGCACGAAGTTCGCGGCCTGGCGCTGAACCTTGAAGAAGACAAAGTCGGCGCGGTGCTCTTTGGCGACTTTCAAAAGATTAAGGAAGGCGATCTGGTCAAGCGCACCGGCCGTATTATGCAGGTGCCGGTTGGCCAGGCGATGGTGGGGCGCGTCGTTGATGCTCTGGGTAACCCCATTGACGATCGCGGACCGATTCTGACCGAAGATTTCAATCCGGTGGAGCGCATCGCCCCGGGCGTTGTCGATCGACAGCCGGTGAAAGAGTCTCTGCCTACCGGATTGAAAGCCATCGATTCGATGGTGCCGATTGGCCGCGGCCAGCGCGAGCTGATCATCGGTGACCGGCAAACCGGAAAAACAGCGGTAGCCGTCGACACGATCATCAACCAGCGCGGCAAAGATGTTATTTGCATCTATGTGGCGATTGGCCAGAAGGCCTCGACCGTGGCGCAGGTCGTCAAGACGCTGCAGGATTTTGGCGCCATGGACTACACAATCGTGGTGAAGGCCACCGCGTCCGACCCGGCCGCGATGCAGTTTCTCGCGCCTTATTCCGGTGCGGCGATGGGCGAGTACTTTCGCGATCGCGGCCAGCACGCCTTGACGATCTATGACGATCTTTCAAAGCAGGCTGCGGCCTACCGCGAAATTTCGTTGCTGTTGCGACGACCGCCGGGCCGCGAAGCTTATCCGGGAGACGTTTTCTATCTGCACTCGCGTCTGCTCGAACGGGCCGCGAAACTTTCCGACGCCAAAGGCGGCGGCTCATTGACCAGCCTGCCGGTGATTGAAACCCAGGCCGGCGACATCTCGGCTTATATTCCGACCAACGTGATTTCGATTACCGACGGTCAGATCTTTCTGGAAGGCGATCTGTTCAATGCCGGTATCCGTCCGGCCATTAACGTAGGCAACTCGGTTTCACGCGTAGGCGGCGCAGCCCAGATTAAAGCGATGAAGCAGGTGGCCGGAAGCTTGCGGCTCGATCTCGCGCAGTATCGCGAACTGGCCGCTTTTGCGCAGTTCGGCTCGGACCTGGACAAAGCCACCCAGGCCCAACTCGCGCGCGGTCAGCGGCTCACTGAAATTCTCAAGCAGCCGCAGTATCAGCCGATGGACGTCGAAAAGCAGGTGCTGATTATCTGGTCGGCAACCAACGGTTTCACCGACGACGTGCCGGTAGAAGAGCTTCGCAAATTCGAAGCCGAGCTGCTCCGCTTTGTCGAGAATTCGCACCCGGCTGTTTTGCAGAAGCTGCGCGAGAAGAAGGCGATTACTGACGAGATTCAGAAGGATCTGGAACAGTCGCTCAAAGATTTCAAAGACAACTGGGCCGAAAACGCGCGGGCCGCGGCGGCCGCTTAGTGGCACAGACTTTAGTCTGTGATTGGACCGCGAACGATAATATCGAAACACAGACTGAAGTCTGTGCCACGTTTGCATGGCAAACCTCTTAGACATTCGCCGGCGGATCAAGTCGGTTAAGAACACGCAGCAGATCACCAAGGCGATGAAAATGGTGTCGGCGGCAAAATTGAAGCGCGCTCAGAATCGCGTTATCAACGCGCGCCCGTTTGCCGACAAGATGACCGCAGTGCTCGGCGAGTTGGCGGCGCAAACAACCGAAGATTTTCATCATCCTTTGCTCGACGCGCGCGGCGACGAACGCTATCTGCTCGTGCTGGTTACTGCCGATAAAGGATTGTGCGGCGCCTTCAATACCAACCTGCTGAAAGCGGCGCAAGTGTTCCTGAAGCAAAATGCCGACAAGAAAGTTGAGTTGCTGGCAGTCGGCCGCAAGGGGCGTGATTTCTTTCGCCGGCGCCAGAACATAGTCGGCGAATACGTTGGCTTAACCGGGAAAGGCCGCGTCGAGTTCTCAGAAGCGCTCGAGGTGGCTTCCGACGTGATCAAGCGGTTCACCGAGGACGAAGGAATCGACAAAGTTTTCCTGATCTTTGCCGAGTTCAAGTCGGTGCTCAATCAGCGAATAGTCGTTGAACAGTTGTTGCCGATTTCGCGAACCGCGGAAGCCGAGACGGCAGATGCCAAACCTGCGGATGAAACCAAAGACTATATTTTCGAGCAGCCTCCGGCAGAGATCTTCAGCCGGCTGCTGCCTCGCCTGGTTGAAACGCAAGTCTTTCGCGCACTACTGGAATCGATTGCCTCTGAGCAAGGGGCCCGCATGACCGCGATGGATGCAGCTTCAAAGAACGCCGGCGATCTGATCTCGTCACTCACTCTCAACATGAATCGCGTCCGTCAGGCCGCCATTACTCGCGAAATCATCGAGATTGTTTCCGGCGCAGCGGCGCTTTAACGTTCCAGCAGAACGCCAACGTGGTCTGAACCGAATAAGGTCTGAACTGCAAATCTGGGGGAAATCTCCGAGACGTCCGCGCTCGAGAGCATTAACTGAGTATTACTCTCCAAGTGAACCAGCACTCTTTCCGCTTTTCGTCTCAGACCAGCAACTCAATTTTCATCCGATCCATGACTTCACTAATGGGATTTGCTACGCCATAGCCTTCAATCCGCCTGGGCTTGCCGGCGACGGGAGCACCTGCCACGGTGGATTCGGTCATGGGTAAAGGCCGGGTCGATTTGGTTGCGTCGGACATGCCCGCAAAAATTAACCCGATCGCATCTTGCTCAGCATCAACCACCAGAGAGCCACTGTCGCCCTTTGCGACAAACTTCGGAAAGTTTTGCATCGCCGGCTCAATCAGCAACTGGTTCTGAAAGAAAGCCAACTGACCGGTGCGGTCATAGCGGATCCAAATATCGAGACAGATCGAGAAGACGCGGCCTTCTGTGTAACCCGTGGTTCGTCCAAACTTGCGTGTGGCTTCGCCCAGTTCTATGTCCTGCTTCACAACATAACCCTTGACCGCGCCAATCAACGGGATTAACGGTTTAACTGGATGCTGTGACCATAGTTTGGCGATGGCAGCGTCTACATGGTTCGGCTCCTCTATTCCGCCATCCAACTTCAGCGTGGAAAAATTAACTAACGTTCCGATGGGCCTGTTGCTTCCCGGTTCACCCGGGCTCGGCTGCATGATTAGATCGGTGTCATCGACCTTTTGCCTTCGCAAGTCGGCAAAGACATGCGAATTGCTTAGCATATGAACGTCTTTCCGGCGCGACCATTTGCTTTTACGCGTGCAAAAATATCCTATGGTTCCACTCTGACCGGTCAGATTAGTGTTCGCGCCGCTGATTCCTCCTACTATTACTGCCTGGGTTTCACGAATCCCCTTAGGATAGTTGTTCGGGTTCTCAAACGACGTCAAACCTTCAGTCGAAAGAAAACCAGCCATCGACATTTCAATAGGAACGACGGGGACACCCAGGTAGCTATTCGGTAAGGCGGCTACTCCTGAACCTGTCCATAGCTCTTCGTTTGCGTCATTGAAAAAGACCTGAATGCAATAGTCGCCCCCACCACCCAGCCTTCCTATACCAACCGCGTGGATATTTCCGGAGAATCCAGGCTGCAGGTATTGCGAGCTCAATTTTCGTTTGATCTTTTCGGTTCGTTTGAGCAACCTGTAGTTGGTTTGCCGCGGCCGGCGTCTTAATTTGCGTGCTCGCAGGTACCTGCGCACAAAAAACCACACCAGCCAGGCAAGGACCAAAACACCTGTGACCCAGGTGAGCGTATCGTCGTAATACCAGGTCCCATCCTCACCTGTTCGTAAGACTTGGGGTGCCAGTGTGAGCATGAACATGTATGCCTCAGAGATCATCGATGGACGATAGTTCATCCACGCCGATCGGATGACAGAACTCCCTCGAATTTACGGAATCGCCGCTCGCGCCTTCTCCACCGGTATCTTCGACGATTGGCGTCAGGTCAAAACGGTCACCGGCCGGGCTGGACAGATATTTGTAATAGTCAGGCATGTCGCTGTAAACGGCATTGTCGCTCGTGTCCATATTCTTGATCTCAATTCTGAACGGGAGTCCGTCAATGCGCTTGAGCGATTGGGTTTCTTCTTTGCCGCCGACGCGAATAGTGAAGCTGACTTCTTCACCTTCGATCTTGACGCCGATGGTTTCGGCTATGTTACCAAACACCTCAGGCTCCGCTGCCGTTCCAGCCTCATCTTTTCGCACCCTTTCAAAGAGTAGATCCGTATCCAGCTTGTGGGTGTAGAAGAGACCGTTGCCGATGTAGATCTTGGTTAGCGGAGGGCGATCTTCGGCAGCCGGGACCACCAAAGGTGCATCCCCGTGCAGATTGTTCATGTTCACGATCCAGCGAAAATCATTGACGTCAGTCGAATTAAGTCTGTCAAAATCTCCGCTTTGATAAATCTCGTATCCTTCGATCGCCGGTTTGCCCAGCGCCTTGATTTCAATCTGCACGTCTTCCTTCGGAAGGTCTTTGTAAGTCGCGATGTCCTGATAGCCGACGAGGTCGTTTCCGTCCGCCTCCCTAAAAACCGGCCGCTGAATATTGATCGTCAGCAGATGTTTATTGTCGCGAATGACACCGACTTCACCCCGTTGCGCCTCTTTATTGAAGAGGATAATCCCGAGCCCGGTGAAGCGGACAAGTGCGGTAGCGGAACTTTCGTTTATGGACATAATATTCTCCAATCTTATCGCTTAGTTGAAAAAACCTTTCAGAGTAAAGTGCTCTTCTGCATAAAAACGTAACGCCAGGCGGGGAGGGTCTAGCGGCAAACCCACATTCCTAAGACTTTCCCGCAGCCCATTGTCCTTTTCCTCGGAACGGTCTTAGTGGTGCGAGCGCCAATGTTATTTGGAGAAGGACTATAAGAAACCTGCCACGCATATCTGACTGTAATGGCGGCGGACGCACACGGCATTACGAAGGTAAGTTGAAATTCGATTTCCCCTAAAATAGCCTCCTTCTCTACGGCGTCGGCTGGGACGTTCTCGGCGATGATCCTGGAGCGTTCGCCTTGGATGTTCCGTCGCCAGGCAGGGAAGTAACTCCTGATAGTCTGCTCTTCACTCCTTTCGTCAGAGTCAGAACACACTTTTGGGGCTGGGGTCAGAGTCGTTGGTTTCGGCGTAGGAGTCGGCGTTGGTTTCGGAGTTGGAGTTGGCGTTGGTTTCGGGGTAGGAGTCGGAGTTGGTTTCGGCGTAGGAGTCGGCGTTGGTTTCGGCGTAGGAGTCGGCGTTGGCTTCGGAGTCGGCCTTGGAGTCGGCCTTGGAATCGGCGTGGCGGTTGATCTTACTACTGGTGACGGTGACGGTGACGGTGATGGCGATGGCGAGGGAGATGGTGTCGGTGATGGCGATGGCGTGGGTGAGGGAGATGGCGTCGGTAACGGCGATGGCGTGGGTGAAGGAGATGGCGTCGGTGTTGGCGCGGGTGGTACAACCCAGATGTACCTCTTAGAAGCGATGCCGTAGACGACGACCATCGTTACAATTAACATCGCCAGCACACTCGCAACCCGTTGCCACTTCAGTCTCCGTTTTTGTTTCCTAAGCGCACTCTCTTTTTGTTCAACGATGCGGGCGCCCTCGGTCCAACTCTCGCTGGTCGCGTCCACGCCAACCAGTGGCGTTCCGTCGGCGAGGCAAAACGCCAACGAAGCGTCATCATAGTAATCGCCACATTTTGGACAGAGACGCATCATGCTCAACCAACCGCAAACCGGCAGTTTGCGTTTACCGTCCTAATAATTAGCGTAACCACCGAACAACGAAAACGCGGCCCAGTAGAAAGGCGCTTGAGTCTTGTCGTTGCTCAGGACCTCCAGCTGCGCTTGGCGCAGACTCTCGGCCGACGCTAAACGTCGTTCCTTGCGATTGCGATGAAAGGCAACCATCAGATCCTTGGTCGGCTCTGAGTCGACTCTCCATTGACTTGCGACTACCAGCGGCGCTCCCAGTGCTAAGAACGTTCGCGCGATACCAATCGCCCCTTCGCCCTTGTCGTAACCCTCGAATCCTGTTTGGCAGGCCGAGAGTATCGCAAGTTTCATCTTCGTCAGCTTGTAAGCGCTGAGTTCTGAAGAACGCAATTCGCCGCCCGCAAAAAGCAGTTTTGAATTACCGGGTGATTGCCGGTTGGCCAAAAAGTGACCGGCAAAATGAACCACCTCCACCTGATTCAAGTCGTTCAGAAATGCCTCTTTCGTGGCCTCTCCGCCGAGGAGGTTACGGGACGACCGTGCATAGTTCCCGCTAATGCTCTTTACTTCCACCTCGGCGCTTTCCAGATCAGGCAGATTCGGGTTTTCTTCGCGATCAAAGTCGGGATTGCCGATACTCAACAGTCTCTCATTCGTCTCCCGATCTTTCCGCCGGGCATTCTCAGTAGCCAACACCAAAACCGAGGCGCTGGGCGCATAGAACAGGGCAAAATCTTCCAGAAAATATTTGCCGCCTGGCGAGACAAGCGAGGCAAATGCAAGCTGATGTAAAGACTTATCCGGAACCAGGCAAATCTGTTTATCGCCGGCGAGATCAGGCGGAATCAAAAGCTGATAGAGCTCGCGCGCGGCTTGTTTAAGGCCGGTCGCCGGGGCTTTTCCCACAACGGACGCCTGATAGTCATCTATCTTCTTTTCCAGCGAGGCGGCTTCAATCGGCTTCTCGATTAGATCAAAACGCGTCCTGGACAAGACCCATATCGCAAGCCTGTCTGGAAGTACGGCATATTGGACGAGTTGCACCTGCTCCGGGAGGCGTGACTGGATTTCCTCCAACGATAGAGGGCGGGCGACCGAGGCAAAATTCTTTTCGACTTGGGCAATGGTCTGGGTGGATTCGACAAAATCCAACAACGAGCGTGCCCTCGACTCTTCGACGAACTCGAACGCGCGGCGCCTGTCTCCTTTTCTGATCGCATTCACTGCCGCTACATCAAACACATCCTGCTCATTGGCAAAGAATGTCCGCCGTGAATCGTCTTCGCGAATGGTGGCGCGATAGTTTTCCGATAAATGCAGGACCGTCTGTAGCTCGCGGGAAAAATCTTCCTCCCGATCCAGTTGCTGGAAACAGAACAGCTTGCCCTTGTGAATTTGATACGAGTCAAAGGTGAATTCCGGAAGCCGGCGGTAGAGATCGAGCGCCTGATCGTAGTCCGCGACAGCTTGAAGGCAATTCTTCATTTTACTCTCTACCTCGGCAAGCAACAGGTGTGATTCAGCGATTGTGCGCGTTTGCTCAGCGCCGCCGCCCCGCCTCAGCGCCACTCGCTGGGCTTCGTTGGCGTACTCGAGTGCGGCGGAAAGGTCTCCCGTTTCAGTTGCTGCGCGAATCAGGTGGCGCAGAGGGCCATTGACCCGGGCGCTGTCGGGCCAGTTGTCCTGCGCGAGATTCAAGGCTTCTTTGGATAAACTCAAAGAGGTCCGGGCGAATTTCAGCTTCAGTGATAGATCTGCCAGAGTACCCAGGTCACGTAGCGACTGGCTGGCGCTCTCGTAATAAGTTCCCCTGGCGGAAATCATCCGGCTTGCGTAGGACAATGCCGATTCCAACTCGCCCAGTTCGGAATAGTTCAGCGTCAGGTGTTCCGCCGCGTGTTGGATCTCGAAAACATTCTCTCCGGCCGTAGCGAGTCGCAGTGCGGTCTTTAGCCTCTTGTTGCTGTTCGAATAGCCGGTCTGACGAAAATCGCTCACCGCGAGCCAGTAATAAGCCGGGGGCAGCAGAACGTTGAATTTCCGGCTCTCCGCATCTGTAATCATCGCCGCGAAACGCTGCCGGCTTTCGGCGATCCTTGCGACGTCGGGGAGATACTGTGCCGCCGAATTCTCGGCCAGGGCCGCCTCGCAAACGTCACCAGCCGCGGCGAAAAGGTCTCTGCTCTTTTCAAACACCGATATGGCTTTCACGAGATCACTGGCGGCCAGATGTTCCCCGGTAACCAGAATCTCCCCAGAGACGAGGATGTCCTTTGCCTGCAACAGCAGGTCAACCTGGTCGGCCCGGACATTTGCGTAGAAGCCGGCTAACTCAGAAAAAAAAACTCCGAGTTTTGCGTTTGCTCAAACCTGCCGATATAGACCAGGGCCTCGATGCTCTCTTTCGCCTCGGCGTCATCGCCGTGCTTCTTTGCCGTCAGATACCGGCGCGACAGTTGCAGCGTCACCGCGGGATTCTTTAACAAACCCTTTGTCTCGTGATGAATCCTTTGCGCGCGCTCGTAGTCGTGGTTGCGATAGGCGGTTAAGAAATCTGACAGGACCTCTGCGTCAGTTTTTGAAAGCTTTTGCGCTGCTTCAATCCGGGCCAGATTTTTCCGTGCTTCCTCAGCCCACGGAGAGGAGGGATCCTTCTGCAAATAGAGCATCCAGGATTCTTTCGCCTGGCGCGGAGTCAGTTCCTGCAGGGCCAGGGACTTGTTAAAGAGCGCCTCCAACAAATTGCTGTCAAGTTCCGTGGCTTTGCTGAACTCTTCGAGTGCGTGGGCCAGAGGCTCGGATCTCCTGTCTTTAGGTGAGGCTTTGGCCAATTCAAAATAAGCCGCACCCAAGTCGTTATGAATCTGTGCGTTGTTATTAGCGAACTTCAAAGCGGTTTCGAATTCCTTGATCGCTTCGACATATTTCTGCTGCGTAAGATAAAAAACACCGAGCGCGTGATGGGTCTGAGCATTCGAGTCCTTTTCGGTGTCCTCGATCAAGCCATTTTCAATCCGCCGCAACCGGTTCTTCTCGCGTAGCTCGGCCGCTCCACGCAACTGAGCCACTGGCGCGTAATCAAAATTAGAAATTCGTGTTTCTGTCGGCCGCTCTCGCTGGTAAATTGATCGCAGTTCAGCGAGTTCATCCGGGTTACTTTTCCTGGTGAAATAAACTGCCAATACCACTACGGCGATCAGCAGCACGGCAAACGCGCCGGCATAAACCGGCTGACGAAAGAAGAGGATGATCGAGGAAAAGAACGATGGTTTGTCTTTGGCCACCTTCAGATTTCCGGCCAGCGCCTTTTCTCTCAAAGCCTGGGTTAGTTCGAGCTTGAAACGTCTTTCAGGATCAGCGGCGAGCGTGGCGCGAAAACTCTCTGCATCTGCCTGGTCGAGGCGCCCGAAGACGTAATCATTGATGATACCGTCTTCGGCGAGCGCGACCTGCGAACAGAACTCCTCGTCCGAAAACAGGAGTTCCTCGAGCCCTTCGAGCGTTGCTTCATCCGAAACCCGGCCCAAAAGATACTCGCGGATGGTCTGGTCACTTTTTAATGATTCGCCCATTGCTCCCCGCCAATAAAGGGTGTCATTACCGAACCGTTATGTAACTGTTGTCCTAACCCATGCACTCCTGCACGCAAATTTTCAGTTTCTGCTTGGTCCGCATCACGCGCATGCGCAAAGCGGTTTGGGTCGTTTGCAAGGTTTCCGAGATGCGGCGATGAAGTTCAACCTTCGCTTGCCTGGCTTCTGAAAAATAATCAAGCAAGAGGCTTCGGTTGTCAGGCGATAGTTTATCGAGGCACTTATCCAGGCACTCGCGGGAAAAGCTCGGCTCTTCGGGAACCTTCGCCGCAATATTTACTTCATCAACATTCAGATGCGGTCGCTCTTTGCGCAGTGACTCGCGATATACGTTTCGGGCGACGCCATAGCAGTACGCCATCTTGTTTTCAATTTGCTCTTCCGAGCTCTTCAGAATTACGCGGTTGATGGTTTCGTCCGCTAATTCATCCGCAAAGCCACACTGGCGCTGGGAAAAAAAAGTGCACAAGCGAAACCGCAGGCGCTCGTACTCCTCGCCCGCCCGGTCGCGGTCGGGATTGAGCCACTCGAGAAACCCCTCGAATCGTTCTCGCGTTACTTCCTTTTTCACTTTGGATGCCGGCAGCTGGGGCTGACCGTGATTCAGAGTAGTCGGGAAATTCGACGATAGCATAGCGCAATTGCGAAAACTTAGACAGTTAGAGCGCCTTGCCAGAGAGGTGGCGGGAGCCCGAGCCGTGAGGGGCCCGGGCTCCCTGGGTGGGGTGAGGTCACGTTCTTATTACATCCAAGACATGGTTGTCGCCGTTTGACCTCTGGTTATGCGTTTCGCGAGTTGAATCGCAAGCAATCGAGCTTTACTAATTGCTTACTTTCGGGGAGCTTTTGATCGATGACTGCTCACTCGCTTCGGGTCGTGGCGTTGACAAACAGCAACCCCAGAGTTGCAGCGTTGCCGACTCAACACGCGTGTCGTCCTGAACCGCAAAACTGAGGTTGCCGGATGTATTTATGTTGTTTAAGGCGGCCGCGTTCAAAGTCCACGTCTTGCTGGCAGGCGTGCCCAGGACAAAGGGCTTGGTTACGTTACTGTAGATCGCCTCGTTGTAAGGCGCCACTACATTGCCAAGGTGCATCATCGCAATGCCGTCGTTACTCGCATCAGAGTTTCCTGATTGGCCTGACTGATTTGACCTCATCTTGACTGTCAGTATTGCTTTTGTGATCTGGCAGCATCGCTGTTCTCTTTTCCATTGAAACGTGTACAAGAAATTCTTATTGATCGACGTGTCACCAAGCCCCGTCATGTGCTGCGCGTTGACTTGCGCCGGAGCAAAGTCGGCGGCGACGAAGTTCGTCGGATTCGCTGCGGTAAGCGTCAGTGCGATGGGGTGCGGACAATCGCCCTTGACTATGGGTAGCTCGTTGTTTGGCGGCGCCTTCCGTTCCTGGGGTTTGGCCGAGGTCGCCAGCAGTGCGAAGCTTGCGACCACCAATGAATAGCCTAGAAATCGCTTCAGTGTTTGTCTTTGCATGATGATTCTCCTATCAGTGAGTTCCAAGATCGGGAACAAGGTTCATTTCCAAAAAGACCAAATGTGTTGGTCTTCAGAGTTGGCCGCACGACGATTTCGTGCTTCATTTGTCAGTGACTTTTTCCTGGAGAAACGTAACGCCGCCGCCGGGTCGGCTTTTTCCAAAGGCCTGTATTGCTTCAAATAAGCGACACAACTTTCCCCAAGAATTCTCGCTCTGAAATTGACGAGTCGGCCGGGTGGAAACTACTGACGAGTACTTGACCGAGAAAAGTGGGGTTAGGCGAAGGGCAAGCGGGAAATGGGATTAGTCGCGAACGGCCAGCTGGGACTCGCCATGACTATGCCGATCCGTCGATTGAGATTTCGTCGGAGTAATGAAGCACGAGCCTTCCGGCAGATTGTGTGTCTCCCGGCGTGGATCTTTGGACGTACAGTTGTCGTCCCTTCTGAACGTCTGCAAAGAGGAGATGCCGATGCTGCACAACAATGGGCCAAAGGACGCGACAGAGAAGACAGGTTGCGCGCAAAGCGCCGGCTTGTTGTCGTGAGGTTCTTACCGAACTGCGGACTGCAAATGAATTGGCTTCGCGTGACATGACTTTCTTCTCCCTGGAAGCGCGATGCTTAAGATTATTTCTCGTGCATTCATCTGTGATGTGAGTTTTCCGAGGCGAGACGTAACGCTGGGCAAGGAAGAACGAAAAAGACAAGAAACGGCGTAATGGCTCTTTCTGGCTTTGCCCAAAAAGTCATTTTGAGTCTGACATTAAAGAGGAGCAGCGCTTTTGGTACAGAACCGCTCGCGGTAGCGAGCGGGATCAGGGCGCGAGGTGAACTGGTATTTTGATATACAACCCGTCGCGATCGGGCCAGGAACTATGACTTGTTGAATCGTTATCCCGCTCGCTACCGCGAGCGGTTCTGTACCTACGACTCCGCCTTTTTGGCAAAGCCGCTCGGCTTGAAGGGATGTAACTGAGTTTAGTGTTCGCTTAAAAGTTAGCAAACGATCCACGAAACCATACGAAACAGCACCACCAACTTTTTAACTCTCACCTTTCGCCCCCGGCGCGACCGCGCCGCGATCGCATCTCGTCTCTCATCTTCTGAAAACGCTGCCATTGATCGGGCGTCAGCACCTGCTGTAGCTTTTGATCAGTCTGCTGCCGAATTTCATTCACCCGCGGCTCTGAGCCTTTGCGCAAGGCGCGGAGCTGCTCGCGGGTGTCACCAAGTATCTGCTGCACTTTGGGTTTTTGTTCGGCGTTGAGTTGCAAGCGTTCAGCCATCTGCTCGAAGCGGGATTCGTGGCTCGCCGCGGAACGACGCGCCCAGCCACGATAGACATTCAGAGCCAGAGCGCCGGCCACAAATCCGAGCAGAAAAATAATCGTAGCCGCGATCCGCACCTGCCATCGATTTCGCTGCGTTGTGTCCATATTTACCTGGCCTCTTCCTGCTCTACGTAGATCGCGTTGAGCACCTGTTCGTCCGTCATTTCTTCGCTCGTTGACTGATCGAAAACCAGTTCCTCCGCAGACGGTGGAGTCAGGGCGACGGTCGCCGCCGGCTCAGTCACACCCGGTGCGACAAAACTCAAGACCGCCAGCGCGGCCGTAGTCATGGCCATCGAAGCCACCAGCGCGCCGGCCGTTTTCCACAAGCGCCAAAACGCCGGGACCTTATTGTTTGCCTGCTGCTCTCTGAGAGCGGCCAGCACGCGGGTCTGAAAAAAAGGTGACGGCTCCATGGTTTCCCCGGCGCGCGCTTTCACCAGCAGCGAGGAGATCCGGGCCGCCTCGTAAGCGCGAGCGCAAGCCGCGCAACTTTCCGTATGCGCGCTAATCGCGCGCAAGTCATTTTCGGTAAGACTCGAAAACGGTCCGCTCTCGAGAATCTCGATGATGTGCTTATCTTTCATCGTTCACCCTGCACTTTCATTTTCCGCCGGCTGTGGTTATTCCCTCTCCCTCTGGGAGAGGGTTAGGGAGAGGGCTTACGTCGCGCCGCCCTAGCTTCGCCCCTCTTCCCCAGCCCTTCTCCCAAATGGAGAAGGGAGATAAACCAACCTAATAAACTCAACCGCCCTAACTTCTCAATCAGGTTCTGCTCGGGCTCAGCAGTTTCACCCCCAACAATTTCTCCAGCGCTTCGCGCGCTTTCTTGCGCGCCCGGAACGCGCGCACCTTAACCTTTGATTCCGACCACCCCGTGATCTCGGCGACTTCGTGAACTGACGCGTCTTCACCATCAATCATGGTCAACGCCAGACGATCTTCAGGAGACAAAGTGTCGAGCAGGCGATCGGCCAGGTCGGCGGCCACCAATTTGGTTTCGGCTGAGCGGTGCAGCTCGCCGGCCGCGCTGGCCAGCTCTCCTTCGAGCCAGTGGCTTTGCTCTTCGGTCAGATCAGCCGCGGTCAATTCGGGACGGCGTTTAGCAGCGCGGAGGATATTCAAACAAGTGTTGGTGGCAATCCGCGTGAACCAACCTTCCATCGATCCGCGGCCCTCGTAGCTTCCCAGTTGCGTGAAAGCTTTCAAGAAAACCTCCTGGGCTGCTTCCTCGACCAAACTGCGTTGGCGAAAGAAGCGATGTGCGACATGGAACACTCGCGGACTATAGCGTCGCACAATCTCGGCAAAGGCAGACTCGTCTTCAGCGCGTGCCTGACGCGCGAGCTCAAGGTCGGACGCTTGTTCATAACCGTTCGCCAGAAGCGTTCCTCAGCCGGAATTACGGGGCGGCGGGCCCGGTATGAATAAGAAATTTGGGCCCGCCGGTTCCCGGGGGAAACGTTATTGGTTATCGCGCTTTTCACCTCCACGATGGCGTCCGCCTTCGCGAGTTTTGAATTGCGCTTTCCTCTGTTCAAGCTGGGCCTTTTGCTCAGCAGTCAGGACGGACAGCATTTCCTGATGAATTTTCATTCGTTCACCCATCAGTTTGGCCTGCAGGCGTGCCATTTCCGTCAGTTTCTGAGTGGCCAGCGCTTCGTTGAACGTACCGCCTTCATTCGCCTGACGCAACTCTTGCCGCTTGGCACGAAGCTGTTCGTGCAACGGTTTGTTGGTTGCGGCAGAGGTCTCGCGGATCTGTTTCATCTTTGCCTTCTGATCATCAGTTAGATTTAGCTGTGAAAAATTGCCACCGCGCATTCCTCCCCAGCCCTTGCGTTCGCCGCGACCGCGACCACCGTGCCAATCGCCACGTGGTTTCTGTCCATTCTGGTTGCCCTGATCGGTCTTTACCGTCTGGGCCACCGCGATCGAAGCAGCCAATGCAATCGCCGAGAGAGAAGCTATTGCCAGTGTCTTAACTTTTCCGAGTTTCTTCATTTGTTCTCTTTGCTCCTAACTTCCTTGTTCTAGTTTTGAGGCCATAGCCTCTCGACTCGTAAGACACCGGCGCGCGGAAATCCGTTACAGGAGGATCCACTGAGCCATACGTTGACCTAATTTGGTAGATGAGGTCAGCAACGGGAGCGGTAGCGGCCGGGTTAATTTCCTTGCAACCCTCGATCTCGTTGTCGCCCCAGACCCGGTCGCTACCGCTCCCGGTACTTACTTCATGCCTGTGACTCCGAAATGTCCTTTTTTGTTAGTGAATATTGTGTCAATCGACTTACATCGTCGGCGCAAACAGTCAGGTGTAACGGAAGAGGACCGCGGAGTGTCTACTTAATTGGGGCAGTTTGGACTTCAAGATACTAGAGGATTGGTAAATAACTAATATGTCAGCCAAAACTTTTGACGCACCGTTGGTCGCCGGAACCGGCGCTTCGGGAATAAAAGATCGGTTATTGGTGGGCTTGAAGGGATTGAATCTCAGCAAGCGCATGAAACTCATGCTGGGTGCGGTCCTGGTCATGACCCTGGCGGCGGCTGGATATTACTTCTGGCAAGGCGGCAGCGCCGCCCCGACATATCTAACTGCGAAAGTTGACCGAGGCAATCTGCGCAACACAGTCACCGCTACCGGCGCTTTGCAGGCTGTAACCACCGTACAAGTTGGCAGTCAGGCTTCCGGAACTATTTCAGCGCTTTATGCTGACTTTAATTCAGTGGTTAAGAAAGGGCAGGTAGTGGCCCAGCTCGACCCGGCCGTTTCCAAAGCTCAGGTCGATCAAGCGCGCGCAAATCTGCAACAGGCGATCGCCAGCTTGCAACAGGCCCGCGCAGCGGTGACGAACTCGCGCGCCGGCGTCAGCGATGCGCAGGCCAAGGCCATGGCGGCGCGGTCAACCGTGCAGAACAATCAGGCCGGCGTATCAGGCGCCCGCGCCAACCTCGCGGTGCTCAAAGCGCAGCAGGATGACGCGTTGAGTTTTCTCAAACAACAGGAATCGTTGGTTAAGAGCGGTGTGGTCGCGCAACGTGAGTACGATGTCGCCGCGACGGCTTACCGGACTGCCGAAGCTCGCTACAACCAGGCGGCGGCCCAATTGAACCAGGCCGAATTGAGCGAACAGATGTCGGCCGGCTCAGGAATCGCTTCGTCACAGGCGCAGGTGCAACAGTCGCAGGCGCAGGTACAGCAATCACAGGCGCAGGTGCAACAAGCCCAGGCGCAGGTGCAGCAGGCTCAGGCCGCGCTGAACCTGGCTGAAGTAAACCTGACACACACCACCATCACTTCGCCCATCGACGGGATCGTCGTTTCGCGCGACGTGAACGTGGGCCAGACGGTGGCGGCCAGCCTTTCGGCGCCGACACTTTTTACCATTGCGAATGACCTGACGCAGATGCAGGTAATCGCGAACATCGATCAGGCGGATATCGGCCTTGTGGAACAGGCGAAGTCGGTGAAGTTCACTGTCGACGCGTTTCCCGGGAAAGACTTCGACGGCAAGATCGAGCAGATGAGACTGAATCCCCAAAACGTTCAGAACGTGGTGACCTATAACGTGGTGATTGACGTCAACAATCCCGAACAGAAGCTGAAGCCCGGTATGACTGCGAACCTGACCATCACGATCGACGAACGCAATAATGTGCTCAAGGTCCCCAACGCGGCGCTTCGTTTTGTGCCGCAGGATGCAACCAGAGAAAGAACCGGTGGCGGTAATGCCAACGGTCAGGGCCGACGTCGACAATCAACTGATAGTGCCAACGCCTCGGCCAACGCGAACGCTTCGCCGTCTCCAGGAAATGGTGGCGAATCGCGGTTCGCTCCGTCGACTGCCCCCGTGCTCGCCGGTCAGACTCGGCTGGTGTGGGTGCTGGGCGCGGACGGCAAGCCACAGGGCCGCCGGATCAAGATTGGACTGACTGACGGCGCCTCAACTGAACTTGTCGAAGGCAACTTGAAGGAAGGCGAGATGGTCATTACCGGCCAGACGATATCGGCCGCAGACAAAACGCAGGGCAATCAGTCACAAGCCCCCGGATTCGGCGGCGCGCCGCGAACCGGTGGCGGTGGCGGTGGGAGACGAAACTAAAGCACGCCAAGGTGGCGGACGGATTCCGATTGCGGTGAATTGGTTTCCGTCCGCCGAAGTTGACGATCGACCGGCGACAGTATCCGAAAGCCCGACCGTAAGGGACGGCAACTTGGATATGCAGACACGAGAAAGAAACCATGCAAGCCACTCGAGAAATTGGACGACAGGAAAATTCCGCCGGCGTGCTCAGGCTGGTTCAAACCCCCGAGCAGCGTCCGGTGATCCAACTTGATCACGTTCATAAGACCTACACCATGGGCGATGTTGAGGTGCACGCCCTACGCGGCGTCTCGCTCACCATTAACGAGGGAGAGTTCGTGGCAATCATGGGCGCATCGGGTTCTGGCAAGTCCACCACCATGAACATTATCGGTTGTCTGGATCGAGCCACGCGCGGAACTTATGTCCTCGATGGCCAGGATGTCTCAGAGATGTCGAAAGATGAGCGCGCCGACATTCGGTGCCGGAAGATCGGATTTGTCTTCCAGGGTTTCAATCTGCTTTCGCGCACTTCTGCCTTAGAGAATGTTGAGCTGCCGATGCTTTACGCGGGGGTCGCCAATGCGCAGCGTGACCAGCGAGCGCTGGAAGCGCTGGCTGCGGTCGGACTAAAAGGACTCGAGCAGAATCACCCCAATCAATTGTCGGGTGGACAGCAGCAACGCGTCGCGGTGGCCCGCGCCCTAGTTAACAACCCGGCGTTGATTCTGGCAGACGAACCGACCGGTAATCTCGATTCGCGCACTTCGGTAGAAGTCATGGAAATCTTTCAGCGGCTCAATCGGGAAAGGGGCATCACTTTGGTGCTGGTAACGCACGAGCCGGACATCGCCCAATACGCCGACCGCGTGGTCGTATTCAAAGACGGCAAGATCAAGAAGGATTACGAAATCGAACAGCCGCGCAACGCAGCTGAAGAGCTAAAGAATCTGCCGGCGGTGGAAGAGGATGAAGATGAAGAGTAGGAATCCACAGATTTCGCAGATAAAGGCCAAACGTAAAAAAGGATCGTGCCTAAGCCGCCACGGTCTCGACTCAGACGCTTTTCAACTGCCTCAGATTAATCAGGGTAATCTGCGGAGAGACGTTTTTCAGGAAAACTAATGGACCTCTTAATGATTATTCGCGTGGCCTTTCGAGCGCTGGTTCGCAACAAGATGCGCGCGGCGCTGACCATGCTCGGCATCATCATCGGCGTTTCCGCGGTGGTGGCGATGGTGAGCATCGGACAGGGCGCCCAGGCCTCGGTGCAGGCGCAAATCGAGAGCATAGGTACTAATCTGTTATTTGTCAGTGCCGGCGCCCAGAACGTGGGCGGCGTGCGCAGCGGCACCGGCGACAGCGGCACAAATACGCTGACCGTCGAAGATCTCGACGCGATTAAGCGAGAAGTGCCAAGCGTCTCAATGGTAACGCCTGCGATCAACGCCCGGTCTCAACTCGTTTCCGGAAACGCGAACTGGAATACTTCAGTGCAGGGAGTCAGCGAGCAATATCCGGACATCCGCAAGTGGACGGTGCAGAGCGGGGAGTTCTTCAACGACACGGATGTGCGAACCGCGGCCCGCGTGATCGTGATTGGTCAAACCGTCGCAGACAACCTGTTCCCCGGGACCGATCCGGTCGGCCAGACCCTGCGAGTTACCAACCTGCCTTTCCGCGTGGCCGGGGTGATGGCCAGAAAAGGCCAGGATCAGCAGGGGCGCGATCAGGATGATATTGCCTTTGCGCCTTTCACCACGGTGCAGAAAAAGATTCTGGGGAGTCCCCGCGTCCAGATCTCTTACGTGTCGGCGATCTCGCAGGACGCAACCTATACCGCGCAACAACAAATCACCGACCTGCTGCGGCAGCGTCACAAGTTGGCGCCCAGTGATGGTAATGACTTCACCGTGCGCAACATGACGGATGTGGCTGAGGCGGCCAATGAAACCAACAACACCATGACCCTTCTGCTGGCCTGTATTGCCGGAGTCTCGCTGATGGTGGGAGGCATTGGGATCATGAACATCATGCTGGTGTCGGTCACCGAACGTACCCGCGAGATTGGCATTCGCATGGCAATCGGAGCGCGCTCGTCAGCGGTGCGCAGTCAATTTCTAATCGAGTCAATCGTGCTTAGTCTTACCGGCGGGTTGTTTGGGATCGTGCTCGGCATCGCAGTCTCGCTTTTGATTCCAAAGTTGCTCGGCTGGCCCACGCTGATTTCCACCCTGGCGATCATCGGGTCGGTGATCTTCTCAGTCGCTGTGGGAATCTTCTTTGGTTACTATCCCGCGCGCAAGGCGGCCGCACTCGATCCGATCGAAGCGTTGCGATATGAGTGACCCGGATCTGGGCTCATTACTACTTGATCTTCTTCGCGTGAAACTCTCGCCCGTTTAAGCGCAGCGTCACTTCCGTTACCTGGCCGTTCGCGTCTTTGACGAATGCAATCTGTATATCCTGTACCGGATGGAAAAACTGCGTCTCGGATTCTGCCATCAAGGGCAGGCCGTCGGGCTGCCCAGGTAACTTCAAGAGCAACGTGTCGTTTTCCACCAGAATCGTCGCCACTCGGCCGGGCCGGTCTTCATATTGTCCGACGTAGGCGGTAAGAACTTTCGGATCGACCCTCACGGCTGTGCGCTCTCTGGGCACTTCGTACTTCCCGCCAAGAATTATCGCCGCCAGATCATTGCTCGCCCGAATGACCTGAGAGTTCTCGAGATTGCCAAGCAGGACAATCAAGACTTTGTCATCAGGAAAACGAGTGAGGATGGAAGTAAAGCCCGGCACGCCACCGGGATGAGAAACAGCCCGATGATCAAGTTGCTTATTAACGAACCATCCATACCCGTAAGTCGGCGCCGGCCCGAAGCTACCGATCGCCGGCGTGGACATCGCGTCTAAAGTTTTGGGCGACAGAATTTTTCCTTCATAAAGAGCCTGATCGAAACGCCACAAGTCCTCAGTTGTAGAGTAGAGTCCGCCCGCCGATAGTTGCTGTGAGGTGTCTATGTAGACTGCATTGAACAATTCGCCACCGACGCGCTCGACATCGCGCCGATAACCTGCGGCCCGATTTTTAATGATCGGATCGTGGTTGTCATAACCGCTATCTGACATCTTCAGCGGTGCGAAAATGTTCTGTTTCAGAAATGCTTCGTAAGACTGGCCCGACACCTTCTCGATGACATAACCAAGCAAAATGTAACCGTTGTTGTTGTAGTCGAACTTTTCACCGGGTTTGAAATCCGCTGGCTTGTTTCGAAAGCTGTCGACTAATTGCGCAACCGTCATCGGCATCATCGCAGTTTTCAGATAGTCGCCGGCTTTGTCATGCTTCGCCAGGCCCGAGGTGTGACTCAGCAGGTGATGAATGGTTATGGGCTGCCATGCGGGCGGACAATCAGAGAAATATTTGCAGATCGAATCCTGAACGCTTAGTTTCCCTCGCTCTTGCAGGATCATTATTGCGATGGCGGTGAAGGGCTTGGTGATCGAGCCGAGGCGGAATTTGGTTTGAGTAGTGTTCGGCACGTCCAGCTCGAAGTTGGCCATCCCGTAGCCTTTGCTGATCAGGGCCTTTCCCTCACGCGCGATCAAAACAGAGCCGTTGAACTTTCCAGCCTTGACCAGCGCGTCCATGTACTCGTTGATCTTTGGCGTGATGTCCTGGGTCACCGCACCGGGTGTTTGCCCAAACGCCGCCCCACACGTGGTGATGAAAATTAGTATTGTAAGGACCGCAGAAAGCAACACTACGCCCTTCTGCAAAATGAACACTGGTCTCATAGCAGCCTCCGAGTCGGAAAAGTTTTAGGTTATTAGTTGAGTCGGCTTAAGCGATCTGAAACGCTCACTCACTTCTCACTGCCAACTGGCCTTTGCTCTTCGCCCACATCCAATGCAAAGCAAACCAGAAGAGAAAACTCACCACATAGCCGACGACAACGCTTCCCATTCGAAACTGAGGATCGCTGCGGCCGACGGTCAGCAAGAGCAGGAGTACGGGCGCGGCACTGATGACCAGGAAAGTCCATAACGCTGTTCGCACTGGATTGAGTCGCGTAGTTTTGACCAGCAAAAAAACAATTATGTTGCCCAAAATGCCGACCGTGACCAGTGCGTCCAGCACGTAACCGAACATTATGATTGACGCCACTTCATGCTTTCTGCCGTAACTCAACAGCAGGAACGCGATTACAACTATCGCCAGAGTTCCGATCAACGCCAGAGCATCTCTGCGCAAGTTTTTCATGATTGAGTTTTCCTTTCCCAGTCTCTCCAGGTGTTCCCTGGGCGCCGCTCTAATCAGATCCAATACGGTCGACACCCAGAACCGTCCGGGCTGTCGCTCTTCGATTCGATAGCAATCTCGAAAAAGCTGCGTCATGTGCGGGCCATACTCTCGGCGAAATTCCGCCGGGTATGCGAGCAGGAGCAATTGAAAGAATTTTTGTGCGCGCAACATAACTTCAATTTGACGAATTTGCGATTTCAGCTTCGCGTCTTGGGAATTAAGCGCTTGGTTTGCGCTACTGAAACCATTCTTGAGATACGCCGAGCTTCGGCTTTCAAGACCTGTTGGCCAAAATCGCTCAGGCGGTAATAGCGGCGACGCTCGTCGTCCAACTCAGGATCCGGCCGTTCATCCGCCTCGACAATCAAGCCTTCGCCCAGCAACCTCTTGATCGCGCCATACAGCGTGCCGGGCCCCAGCTTTATCTGACCGTCAGAGTGTTGGGCAACTTCCTGCATAATCCCATAGCCGTGTAGATCGCCATCGGACAACGCCAATAGGATATGAAACACGGACGGCCTCAAAGGCAGCAGCGAGTCGGGATCTAATTTGTCTTTAGCCATGTTGTATCACAGTTCGATATATCGGCAGGCGATATAGTAGCCGGGACTCCGTGAAGCTGTCAAGGAGAAAAGTCTCCGCAATTGGTAAACTGGAGCGCGGACCGCGGATTGAGGAGAATGCACCATGATAAAGCGACTGCTGATTCTGTTTGCTTTGATACTAACGGCCGCTGGTGGTGGCCAAACCCTTGCCCAGGACGATGCGCAAGTGCGCAGTGAACTAGAAGTCCAGTATAAGAAGCTGGCTGAAGCTCACAACAGAAAAGATTTGAAAGCCATTGCCAGCCTGAAGACGCCGGATTTTCACGCCATATTCCCCGACGGTAGAGTGGGTGATGTTAAGCAGATGGAGCAGTACACAAAGCAATTCATTGAAAGCAATCAGCCGCCCTTCAACATCCGTAACACAATTCAAAAGTTGACCGTGTCTGAGAACAAGCTAATCGCGGTGGTTGAAGTTTTTCAGGAACTTTCCAGAACGCGCGAACTAGCGGGTAAAGTCCGCAAGGTA
>JBBPID010000144.1:0-5604 GCA_038040505.1 Acidobacteriota bacterium
CGAGACTTCTAACGATAGTCCACCAATGCTGTTTGAACTCTTCTCCGAATAGCAGTGCGATGGAGAATCCGATTGCCAGGATGCTTTGTAAGTCGCTGAGAATCAACAACAGATAACCGTTCTTCCCCGGGTAAATGAAGATAATCAGCGACCAGCTCAGTACAAACACTAACCACTGGCCCAACCAAAATACCAGCACTCCCTTCAGAAACCTTTTCTTCTTGAGTAAAGGAGATCGGAACAGGTAGTACAGACCCATTACGAACACAGAACCGGCTACCAGGAGGTTTAGCCAGTTACCAAACCTGATTGCAGTGTCTTCCATTGTGTGGGGCTCCGTTCTTTCCGATATGGCAACGCGCGAGGTGTGACTATCGGAAATGTGACAAAGACCTTTCACAAGCCCAATGCACGAGAGAGAGAACGGTTACTTGTGACGAGGTCTAACAGTGATTTCGGCGGGAGCGAAGGAGCTGCATTCAAGCAGCGGCAAAAGGAAATGCCTGAGGGCAAGCTGTCCGCGCTCCTGCCTGAGACATTGGTTTGGGCACGATTCTATCACTAAACCAAAAGAGCAACACCACCATATTGCGTTGTGAAGAAGTTTGTTTACCAAATTCGGCAACTAAATCCAACGGTTCAGTCGATCGGACTAACATTCAGCTATTCAGCCGTTCCTCTGGAGCGGTCAGGTCCTGTGGAGTCACAATCTGGGTGGCACCTCGAATCGGATGCCGTCCTGCTGGACATAGACTGAATCCGCTCGCCTGACTACAACGCGATCAAAAGCGAGAGGAAGCTGAACGTGAGTCTCAATTATTCAGCTCCGCCGCGCTTCCTGCACGATCTCCAGAAACTGTCGGGCGCGCTCGGTGACCACTTGATCGTGACCTTCCCGCAACGCTTTGGTGTCGACGAGATCGGCCCCGACGCCGAGCGCCATTGCGCCGGCGCGGATAAAATCCGCCGCCGTTTTCAACGAGACACCACCGGTGGGAATCAGTTCGACTTGCGGCAGTGGTGCTTTTAGAGCTTTGAGATAACTGGCTCCGC
The DNA here is from genome assembly GCA_038040505.1 of Acidobacteriota bacterium. Classification (GTDB taxonomy): domain Bacteria; phylum Acidobacteriota; class Blastocatellia; order Pyrinomonadales; family Pyrinomonadaceae; genus UBA11740. The sequence continues at coordinate 1,054 of JBBPID010000144.1, forward strand.
CGACGGCGCCCGCCGGAAAGATCTTGACCGCATCGGCGCCGGCGTTCCACGCGCGTAAAACTTCGGTTGGTGTCAGCGCACCAGGGAAGACGGCCACTTCGTTGGCGCGACAGAAAGCGATCGTTTCTTCATTGAGCGCCGGGCTGACGATAAATTGCGCTCCTGCCTGGATGCATTTGTGCGCGGTTTCCGGATCGAGCACCGTTCCCGCACCAATCAAGGCATCGCGGCCAAATGTCGCCGCGAGCTGCTCAATGACAGCAATCGCGCCCGGAACAGTCATAGTTACCTCGAGGACGCTGACGCCGCCGGCCTTGATCGCCTCGACCGCGCGGAGCGCGAGTTCGGCCGTCTCGGCGCGCACAACCGGAATCAGGCCGGTGTCACGGATTAATTGAAGAACCTCGGTCTTATTCATTATTTGGAGTGCGGTGGCAAGCGAAGCGCGACACCGCTTTTCTGATTATGAGATCTGGTGAAAGTGGTTTATCCAAAGCGCCGTCGCTCCCGACGCTTCGGGACTCTGCCGGCGCACTCCAAAAACGCTATCTATCCACTCGGGCAGTCCCGCCCTTCATTACCTTTTCAACTTCCGCGAGGGTGGCCATCGTGGTATCGCCGGGAGTGGTCATTGCCAGGGCGCCGTGCGCGGCGCCACATTCAACTGCCCACTGCGCCCCTTTACCGGTAAGAAAGCCATAGATCAAGCCCGACGCGAACGAATCTCCGCCGCCAACCCGATCGAGAATCTCCAGGTTTTCACGGACAGGTGCTTGATAGAGTTTGCCGTCGCAATAGCAGACCGCGCTCCAGTCATTAATTGTCGCGGTCTTGGCGTGGCGAAGGGTCGTCGCCACAATCTTGAAATTAGGATATTCAGCCCCAGCGCGCTCAATCATCTTTCGAAAGTTTTCCACGTCGAGTTTCGAATGGTGTTCATCCAGCCCTTCGACTTTAAAGCCAAGGGCAGCGGTGAAATCCTCCTCATTGCCAAGCATCACATCGATCAGCGGCGCCAGTTGGTGGTTAACCTCGCGGGCTCCCTCTGATCCGCCGATGTCTCTCCACAGTGAATCGCGATAATTCAAGTCGTACGAGACGATCGTGCCATACTGGCGCGCTGCTTCGATCGCTTCGCGCGCAACTTGCGGCGCCGTTTCCGACAGCGCGCAAAAGATTCCGCCAGTGTGAAACCAGCGCGCGCCTTCGTCCCGGAAAATCTTTTCCCAATCGATGTCTCCCGGTTTCAGTTGAGAAACGGCGGTGTGCCCTCGATCCGAACAACCGACGGCAGCGCGCACTCCAAAACCTCGCTCAGTAAAATTTAATCCGTTGCGGACGCGCCGGCCGACTCCGTCATGCGGCGCCCATTTGACGTGCGATTGATCAACGCCGCCCTGGTAAATGCAATCCTGCACCAGGCGTCCGACGGGATTGTCAGCCAGCGCCGTAACAATCGCGGTATCCAGATTGAAGCAACGGCGGAGTCCTCGCGCGACGTTGTACTCCCCGCCGCCTTCCCAAACCTGAAAGCTGCGCGTCGTGTGAATGCGATTCTCGCCGGGATCCAGTCGCAGCATCACTTCGCCCAGACTAACGAGGTCCCAGCGGCATTCTTCTTTGGACTTGATCGTCAGTGTCATCGTCGTCCGCAAACTTCAGTAAGCTCTAATCAAGCTAGTTACGTCCCTCCCCTGACCCCTCCCAAAAGGAGGGGAATCTGGATGTCTCATCGACCAACTAAACAGTTTGTCGGACATTCGTCAACGCAGAAGATCTTCTCGGATGGGCGAGAAGATGTCGACCAGAATCACCTCTTCATCCAGCATCGTGGCCCCATGCCAGGTGCCGGACGGAAAGTGCAGTACGTCACCAGCCTTTACCAGGCGTTGTTCGTCGCCGATCGTGAAGAGGACGCGGCCCTGTTCGACCAGCGTCATCTGTTCGTGCGGATGATCGTGGGCCGGCGTCACTAAATGCGGCGCAAATTGAAAGCGGCAGATCATGATATTGTCGCCGACGATCATTTGCCGCTTAATTCCATCTCCGACCTCTTCGACGGGGACCGTGTCCCAGTCGGTGTGCTTTGGTTCTAAAGTGGTTGCTTGCATCCTGGTTCAGTCCTCACTGACATCATGGTTAGGGCAGGGCTAGTTCCCTTCTCTCCAGCTGAGGCCCGGCGACTTTTATCAGGAGTCGCCAACGTAAAATTTGATTCGGCGCCAGACGCAAATCCTGCGACTCGTATATCAAATGCAGAGGCAAGGGCGCGCGCGCACCCCGACTCAAAGCTGTATCTCCACTTGCTAGAATCGAAGTCTTTAGCGGCCAGTCCGCCCTCGCCGCGATAGCCACCTGGGTCTCGCCGATATTAAAACGGTCCCAGCGTTGGGTACCGGTTAACATGGTTTCTTCACTCGAAGTTGTGACCGGCACCGCCATCCACCAGCGGCGTATCGAGATCGCCTCAGTCGCCTTAAGAGTTTCGTCGCGCGCGAGGGTGTTGCCATCCAGATGCCAGGTCACTTCGCTGGTGATATGCGGATCAAAGACTTCTCCCGACTTACCACCAACCAGCGCCCAGTGCTTCCAGACTACTCGCAGAGATTTTCCATCAGATCCGGGTTCGATCTGATCGGCCCCATCCGTAGCCACGATCACGCGGCCATCAGCAAGCTCCAGAAAAGGAACGAGCGCCGGATAGACCTGCTCGACCGGATTTGCGAAACCCCTCAAGCCATGCGGCGCCGGCAAATAATCTGACACTCCCGGTTTTGTTCCGGTGGTGATGGGCAGAGTGAAATATATCGGACCCTGACGCACGAGCCACACTCCTGCTTGCCGCTCACCCTGACGAAAAAACACGAAACGCGAGACATCCGGTCGTGGAATCTCAGCCGAAAACGTCGTTACCTGCTCGCGCTCGAGAACTTCAATCAGGCGCTGATGGGCCAGCGCCCCTTTACCAAACAAATTGACCGTCTGCTGCCATTCGCGGTCGCGGGTGATGTAAGCATAGTTGCCACGTCCGAAAGCGAAAACCGAAAGCGTATGAGATTTGTCGTTGTAGTCATTCCGCAGCCAATGCCAGGCCTGGTAGTAAGCACTTGCGAGTTGACTCAGCGGCGCCGGCCGAAATTCAGGGTGCTGCGCGAGAAAGCCGACTATCTCCATCGTGTCCAGGTAACTGACCACACCCAGACTGCGGCCCCACGCATATCCATAACCATCCGGCAGAATCAGATCCCACCAGAGCTGCATCTGCGCTTTCAGTGAAGGCCGCACCGCGTCCAGAATGTCCTTTCGGCCGGCCGCTTCAGCAGCGTCCCAGACAAAGCGCGCGTATTCGTTCGAGTAACGATCAAAGCGGCCCGTCGGCGGAGCATCGTCAGAATAAAGGCCTCCACTCATGAACGGCCGCGCCGCGCGCGTAATTACGCCGTCGACCAGCTCACGGTCTTTAAGCAAACCCAGTTGATAGCTAATGCTCGCGATGCGGGCCGCAACTCCCAGGTAGTTCTCGGGAAGCTTTATTACCTGTTGCGTCTTCGGGTCATAGAACGACGAAACATCAAGCCATTGTCGCCACTGCGCGCGTTCTTCTTCGTTCAGACCTTGCCAGACAGGATTTTTATTCAAGTCGCGGCCGAAAAACCGCAGGGCTTGTACTCCGTAAAGTTGCGAGAAGCGTGTTCCTTTCAGGCGATGCTCGAGCAATCCGATCTGGCCGACTTCACGCGCAAGATCGTGCGCGCCCAGTGAGTGTTTTCCGCTCAACGCCGCGTACGCGCCGACCGCATTCATGAAACTTCCCCAGGTGTACTCGCCGGTGGCGCCGGCGTTGAACACTTTGTCAGGAGGCGGATTGTAAGACTTGATATCGTTCAAGTGAGCCAGCATCTCCCGCTCAAAGAAGTTTAAGATCTCGCGATCGAGAGAAGAAGTTTCAATGGCTGATGGGGAAGATGAGCGAGCAGGCTGGGCGGTAGCGGCCGACGCAGTTAGCAAAAGTAATAATAGGGCAGGAAGGAGTGTCACACTCGACGAGCCCGCGCCAGCGGGCCTGTTAACGTTGGCTAAATGCTGAAGCTGCATTTAAGTCGCCGCCTCCGAGGACTCATTGATCCTGCTCGTCTTCGCCGTTGACCTTTTTTTGGAGTGCGCCGGCAAGCGCAGCGCGATGGCGCTTTGGATGTCGCTTCGCGTTTAGCAAGCAAAAGATCAAAGCGGCGTCTCCCGATAAATCGGGATTGCCGCCGCACTCCAAATCATCTGCCCATCCAACCACCATCCACCACCAACACGTGGCCATTCACATAATCGCTCGCTGCCGAGCAAAGAAATACCGCAGCTCCCGCAAGATCCGCCGGTCCACCCCAACGGCCCGCGGGAATTCGTTCGAGTATTTGCCGGTTGCGCGTCTCGTCCTGCTGCAATGCACGGGTGTTGTCCGTGCGCATGTAGCCCGGCGCGATGGCATTGACGTTAACTCCGCGGGCGGCCCATTCGTTTGCGAGCGCCTTGGTCAATTGCGCCACGCCGCCCTTCGAC
>JBBPID010000045.1:0-40970 GCA_038040505.1 Acidobacteriota bacterium
GGAGCAGGAAAAACTATTATCTTTAGTTTTTCCATCTCGGATTTTTAGGAACATCGACCAGCGCAGGCCTGGTACAAATGGCTGACACGGTTTTCTTGAATTAGTAATGGATCAATCTGTGACATCTTCCCGAATTCGACACTTACCAACTTCTTACAACGCAGTTTCGCGCAACATCCGAAAATCGCTGCTTTTATTTGGAAACACCCTACGACGATCCGCGCGCTGATTTGAAAAATCTGCAAAGCGCTGCGATCGTTCGTGAATGGCCAATAGTGCGACATAGCTGCTTTCCGCGCTCTAGTTCGCACCCAAGAGAGATTCTCAATTGAGAGACAAACAAGCGATCCACCAAATCACACCAAGCAAGACGAAGTCTCTTTATATTTCGTGTTATTTCGTGGATCGATCTTTAACGAGTCGACCGGCGCTCTGGACGCGGCCGCAATCTTTCGCTAGAATCCTCCGCATCAGGTGATACGAATGTTTCGTCGGCTTTCACTTACTAAACTCCTCCTTACGGTGCCGCTTTTGCGCCGGGCCTAAGCCTGGTTTGTCGAAGCGGCAGAAAATCTCAAATACCAAAACATCAGTTAGGCGGCCCGCGCGCGAAAATGCTTTAATAAGCGTTTTGCCCGGTCTGCGACGGCGATTAATGTAGCTATTGAGCAGGAACTATAAGTGATGGACGAAAAATATTTTCCGGAAAAAATAGAAGAGAAGTGGCAGCAGCGCTGGGCTGAGGCAGGCACGTTCGAGGCAAACGATGACGATCCGCGCCCGAAGTTTTACGCGCTGGAAATGCTGCCATACCCGTCGGGTTTCTTGCACATGGGGCACGTGCGCAACTATGCAATCGGCGATGCCCTGGCCTGGTACAAACGGCTTCGCGGTTTCAATGTGCTGCACCCAATTGGCTGGGACAGTTTTGGCCAGCCGGCTGAACAGGCAGCCATCAAACGCGGGATTCAGCCGCGTGACTGGACTGAAGAAAACATCGCCCACATGCGTGGTCAAATGCAGCGCCTCGGCGTGAGTTACGACTGGCGCCGCGAGATCGCCGCGCACCGGCCTGACTATTACAAGTGGGACCAGTGGTTCTTTCTGAAAATGTTGGAGCACGGTCTCGCCTACAAACGCACTTCGGCAGTCAACTGGTGTCCGAAAGAAGAAACGGTCCTTTCCAACGAGCAGTCTTCAGGAGGCGTCTGCTGGCGTTGCGGCGCCGCCGTAGTGAAGAAAGAGATCGAACAGTGGTTCTTACGCATCACCAAATACGCCGAAGAGCTGGTTGCGCACATCAAGGAGATCGAAACCGGCTGGCCAGAAAAAGTCCTCAAGCGACAGCACGATTGGGTCGGCCGCAGCGAAGGCGCTTACATCGACTTTAATGTTAAGGGTCACGACGAACGGGTGCGTGTATTCACAACTCGCATCGACACGATCTTTGGGGCCACGGCCATCGTGCTCGCAGTTGAGCATCCGCTGCTGCCGAAGCTCCTGGAAGGTTCGTCTCTGAAAGACGACGTCACGGAGTTTGCTGAAAAAGTGAAAGCGGCGCGGGCGATCAAGACCGAAGATGCGTCCGAAGAAGAAGAGAAGCTGGGAATCAATACCGGCCATCTCGCCGTCAACCCTTTCAATGGCGAAGTCCTGCCCATCTGGGTCGCCAATTATGTGCTGATGGATTATGGCTCGGGCGCAGTGATGAGCGTGCCGGCGCACGACGAGCGCGATTTCGAGTTTGCCACGAAATACACGCTGCCGATTCGCCAGGTGATCGCGCCGATCATCCACGGACAACAGGGCGAAAGCCCCGATGTTATTCCCGGCGCAGATCAGTCGATGGACATGAAGCACGCCTTCACCGAATACGGCGTGCTGGTTAACAGTGGAGAGTGGAGCGGCAAGTTGTCGCAGGATGCGATGCGGGAAATGGCGGACTTTGCCGCGGCCAAAAAGTTTGGCGGCGGCGCAGTCACCTACCGGATTCGTGACTGGGGCATCTCGCGCCAGCGATTCTGGGGCGCGCCGATCCCCATCGTTTATTGTGTCGACTGCGGCATGGTTCCGGTGCCGGAAAAAGATCTGCCGGTGTTACTGCCCGAAAAGGCCGAGTTCACCGGCACGGGCGAGTCGCCTTTGAAGCATGTTGCCGAATTTGTGAACGTGCCTTGTCCAAAGTGTGGCCGTCCCGGCAAGCGTGAAACGGACACGATGGACACTTTCGTGGATTCGTCCTGGTACTTCTTTCGTTACCTCGATCCGCAAAACCAGTCGGCGCCATTCGATCCGGAGATCGCCGCCAAGTGGACTCCCGTCGATCAATACATCGGCGGCGATTCCCACGCGGTGATGCACCTGATCTACACGCGCTTTTGGAACAAGGTTATGCGCGATCTGGGACTGGTGAAGTTCAACGAGCCGGTGAAGCGCCTGTTGACGCAGGGCATGGTGACGAATCGCGTCGATGGCACAAACGAATGGAAAGCCATGTCCAAGAGTTTGGGCAACGGCGTCGATCCGGACGATATGATCGAGGCCTTTGGCGCCGACGCGACCCGTCTTTTCGTCCTGTTTGCCGCGCCGGTCGAAAACGAATTGCGCTGGTCGGAAACGGGCATCGAGGGCGCGGTGAGATTTCTGCGCCGGGTTTGGACGATGGTTTACCGCTGGCGTGACACTCTGATTGAACACCGCACCGAATCCAGTGAACACTCGGCTGATCAGTTCGGCAATGCCGCGCGCGCCTTGCGTCGCAAGACCCATCAGACCATCGCCCGCGTAACTGACGATTTTGAAAAGCTGGATCTGAACACCAATGTGGCCGCCTTGATGGAACTGCTGAACGCGCTCGGCGATTTCAATACCGAACCAGGCGATGCCTCGTCTGCTGATGTGTTCGCCGTAGGCGAGGCCATCGAGGCGCTGGTGGTGATGCTGGCTCCCTTCTCGCCACATGTCGCCGAAGAGATGTGGGAAAGTCTTGGTCACGAAGCCGGTTTAGTGACGGCAGCTCCCTGGCCGGTCGCGGATCGCGAACTGGCTCGCAAGGAAGAGCTGGAGATTCCCGTTCAGGTCAACGGTAAATTGCGTTCGCGCGTAACCGTCGCACCAGACATTTCGGAAGCCGACCTGCGGGCCGCCGCGCTGGCTGACCAGAAAGTCCAAAGCTTCATTAACGGCCATGAGGTCGTGAAGGTAATTGTGGTGCCGCAGCGACTGGTGAATGTCGTGGTGAAGTGAAGCGGCCGCGAAATTCGCATGGACTCTCGCTGGATAGTTTGAAGGCTTTGGCATATCCTAAAGCGATTTTGTTGTTGGAACTACTTAAATGAGAAAGCTCGCTACATATGAAGGCGTAATTGAAAACGGGCACGTGACGCTGCCTCCGGATGCCCACATTCCCGAGAAGACTCGCGTGTACGTGCTGGTGCCGGATGCTGAAGCGAAACGGATTCCGCGCATTTTCAGCCCTCGCTTGGCCCACCCTGAGCAAGCGAAAGATTTCGAAAAGCTAGTCATCGAAGACATAACCGATGCCGGCGTATGATCCCAACCTTTTTGATCCGCCAGCTCCCGTAGCAGTAGTGAGCGTTCGAGATCCCACCCGCGAGCATCAGTTGAGGAGCTTAACTTAGAAATTGACCCAGACGCCGGTTACGAACTGGAGGGCTTTGATGGCCGAAGAACCATGGCCCAGGTAGCGCAATTGGACCTGATCTTCTTCGAAAAGGCTTTTAGGGGGAAGTACGTGATCGTCGATTCGAACACGGGAATTCTGGGCCGCGATGTATTGAATCACGTGGCGGTGCTTCTCGATGGTCCCCGCATGAGTTGGCACGAACACAAGGACTCGTCTGAGTAATCCTTGCTTGCTTGCCTGCTTCACAGCCGTTAGAATTCCTTTCGCGTATCTCATTAGCCCGCTAGGGGTTTGCACGGTAGTCGAACCGACGAATGAAAGAGTGTCCAACCTGCCGCCGTTGTTTTCCTGACGACGTCAATCACTGTCCGGACGACGGCTTGGAAACTGCGATCTCGATCCAGGGCGAGCCGATTCTCGACGGCCGTTACCAGCTGGAAAAGCGGCTTGGTCAGGGCGGAATGGGTGTCGTTTACAAAGCCCGTCACATCTTTCTCAAAACCGCACACGCGATCAAAATCATTCTGCCCGATCTGGTCGGCAACGATCCCAATCTGGTCACGCGCTTTCGCCAGGAAGCGCTGGCTGCCGCCGCCATTCGCCATCAAAACATTATCGCCGTCACGGACTTTGGCGTGGTGCGCGGCACCATGCCGTTCCTGGTAATGGAGTTCGTTCAGGGAAAGTCGCTCCAGGAAATCATGGCCGAGGAAGGCGCGATGTCCCCGCTGCGAGCCTTTGAACTAATTCAGCCGGTTTGCTCAGGCATCGCGGCGGCGCATCGTCAGAAGATCATCCATCGCGATCTGAAACCGCTGAACGTGATGGTTCAGAATGATCTGCCGGTTGCCGAGGGCGCGAAGATTCTCGATTTTGGTTTGGCCAAGATTAAGTCGGGCGAGCTACTCGGCTCTTTCATCGCGGCGCAGACCACGGGGCTGATGGGTTCGCCTTTTTATATGGCGCCGGAGCAATGGTCGGACGAACCGCCGGATGCGCGGGCCGACATCTACAGTCTGGGGGTCATGTTTTTTCAGATGCTCTGCGGTGAGGTGCCTTTCAAAGGCAGCTCGATTCCTTCGATCATGAAAAAGCACCTGACTGCTGAGGTGCCGACGCTGGCTTCGAAGGGAGCCGAAGTGCCGCCGCAGATTGAAGCGGCAGTTCGCCACGCGCTGGAAAAGGAACCGAAGTACCGGACCGCTTCGGCCGATGATTTTGTCCTCGAACTGGGCCAGGCAATGACGGCGGCGAGCGCGACGCTGAAACGCACAGGCGAGACGGAAGAAATCGATCCCTCCAAGACCCTGGTCGGCCCCGGCCCTGCGGTATCTGAAAGCCCGACTATAGTTCAGAAGGGATCGCGAACCGCGTACGATCCGCTGGCGGGGACGATCAGCGGAGCCGCCCTGCTGGAAGAGGATGAAGCCAAGGTACGCGCAGCCCGGGAAGAGCTGGCGCGCGAGGGCGAAGCCCGACGCAAATACGTCGACGATGCACATAAGCGCAAGACCGAAGAGGAAGAAGACAAACGCAAGGCTGAAGCAGAGCGCGATGAAGAACGCCGGCGGCTGGAAGATCTGGTCGCGGCGCAAACCAAAGTATTAGAAGAGAAGCTCACCCAACTGGCCGCCACCATGTCGCCCAAGACCACCGCGGTGGTGGACCCGGACGCGACACACGTACAAGGCGTGGGCACGGCGACCCACGACAACAGTTTTCCCGGAACCTCAGCTCATGGATTTTCCAAGATGGACGTGAGCCTGGTGCCGCAGAAGAAATCTTCGCTACCGCTGATAATCGTACTGGGGGTGGTGCTACTGGTCGGCGCCGGCGTGGGCGGATATCTTCTGTTGAAAACAAAGACGACAACGCAGCCCGGGGGTCCTGGAAATCCTCCGGACGGAACCGAGGTCCCAATCAAACCTGACCTGGTGAACATTCCGGCTGGAAAATTTCAGATGGGCAGGAACGACTCACTGCAAACTGAGGGACCGGCGCATGCGGTAGGCGTGAGTCCGTTCGCGATGGACAAGACCGAAGTGACGAACGCCGAATACGGCCAATTCGTGCGTCAGGCTAATCACGCGCCGCCTGAGCAATGGGGCAGCGTCAAGCCGCCCGTTGGTCAGGAACTGCTGCCGGTGTCGAATGTTGATTACAACGATGCCCTCGCATTTGCCGAGTGGCGTTCGAAGCGCGACGGAGTAACTTATCGTTTGCCGACTGAAGAGGAATGGGAATACGCCGCGCGCAACGGTGACAGCGGCAATCTCTATCCGTGGGGTAATACCTGGCAACCGGCTCGCGCTGCCACTCTGGAAGCCGGAGTGGGCAAAGAACAACCGGTGGGCAGCTATCCGCAAGGCGTCAACCGCTGGGGCGTTCAGGATTTGATGGGGAATGTTTGGGAGTGGACAACTTCAAAGGCTTCACTTTATCCCGGCAACTCAATCGCCCTTCCCGACGTGCAAAAGACCTGGATTGTGGCGCGCGGAGGCGGTTATAGCAGTCCCGCAAACAAAGTCAGCGGCACGATGCGCGATTGGTTTGCGCCCAACTACAAAAATCCGGTGCTGGGATTTCGTTTAGTTAGAACGAAATAGCTTTTGAGATTCTGACACAATTCGGCTCCTCTCTACTTGCTTTTCAGAGCCCGGGTTCCTCACAATCAGGCGCAGTTAACAGGCAGATGGCCTTCGGCCTTGATCGAGATCTGGCGCCGCAAAATCGAGCATGCGCACTCGTCCTGTCACGTACACGGAGGAAAGAGATGTTTCGACGCCCTCGTAATAAAAAGTTTCCCATCCCCTCTCTCGCGGTCCTGCTATCAATATTATTTCTGGTCCTGGCCGGCAGCGCGCGCGCTCAGGAAACCGGCGGCGACTTGAGCGGCGGAATCTTCCGTCCCAAAAATCCGGAAGCCAAACGCAGCACTAATCCGAACCGGCCCAAGCCCACACGCCCGACCAGGCCGAATCCGGCTGAAGTCGAGGAGCGATTTGAAGATGCCCTGGCTGCCGGCAACGATGCGCGCGATGAGCGCAAATATGCCGCGGCCGAAGCTTCGTACCGGTCTGCGGCCAGCTTGAAACCAAACGACGCGCGAGCGCACTACGGTTTGGGCAACATCTTTACCGACCAGCAGCGTTGGGACGATGCGGAAAAATCGTACCGGCGAGCAGTCGATCTGGCTCCCAACAGCACCGAATCGCTGGTGGCTCTCAGCTTTGTTTTGGTCCAGCCGCGCACCGGCGCGCTGAACGCCAAACGGTTTGCGGATGCCGAGTTGTTTGCGCGGCGCGCGACTCAACTGCAGCCGACTAACGCGGTCGCGTTTGATCGTCTGGGAGTCGCGATGACGGCGCGTGGCATATTCAATAGCGAGACGGAAGCGGCGTTTCGTCGCGCCGTGGAGTTGGATCCGAGTTTCGTCGTCGCCCAGGTGCACCTGGCCGGGGTCCTTCGGCGATTGAATAAGCGGGAAGAAGCCGAACCTCTCTATCGTTCGGCGATCGAGCAAGCGAAGGATGCTCCTACTCTGGTACTGATCGCTGACGCGATGCAGTCAGAACAGCGTTGGAATGATTCCGAGCCGGTTCTGCGCCGAGCGCTGCAGATCGACGCGCGCAATCCCGGCGCCCTGTATCTGCTGGGACGCCTGCTGGCAGTGAACCGAAAGTACGCCGAAGCGGAACCTGTGCTGAAGACCGCGATCGAAGTAAATCCCAAGAGTTTCGCCGCTCGGAACATTCTGGGCCGAGCATATTTGGGACTTGAGCGTTATGATGATGCCTACAAGACCTACGATCACGCGGTGGAACTTGCTTCGGAAGCAGATCGTAAACAGCTCGCGGGCACATTCGGTTTTGGGGGAGTCGGCGACGGTTATATGAATGCTGGGCGGCCCGGCGATGCGGTGCGCGCTTATCAGCGGGCGTTGCAACTTGATCCAAACAATCTGGAGCTACAGAACAAGCTGGCCGCCGCGCGTGCCAAAACCTAGCGGCCGGCTGGTGTGGAAAAGAATCAAATGAAACGTTGCCCCAAATGTAATCGAACCTATGCCAGCGGCACGCAGAAATTCTGCACGCAAGACGGCGGACTGCTCGAAGTAATTGAAGGCGGTCAGGGCGATACCATTCGCATTGACTCAGCGCAGTTCAAGGACGCGGTTGAGGAAGCGCCGACCCGGGCAATCTCTCGGGAATTGGTTTCCGAGAGCGGCGAGTTCGATCCTTTCAAAACGGTAATGGCCCGTCCCGAAGAGACCACCGGAGGCCGGGGCCGTAACACACAGGACCTGGTGCCGCCATCGGGATCGCTGCCGCCGCCTCAAACATCAGCTCCTTTGCCGCCGGCGCCGACGTCGGCCTCTTTGCCACCGCCGCCGGCTGGTACAGATTCATTCGGGATCCCGGATTCGGGCACGCTGCCTACACTGCCGCCGTTACCCGGCGGTCAGCCGCAGCGGGCGGATGCGGCCTCTGCTGCCGCTGACCTGGAGCGGACTCTCTACACGGGTGGAGCACCACCGCCACCGAGTCAGCCACTGACGCCACCACCGCAAAGTCAGCCATTGCCGTCGCCCCCGCAGAGTCAGCCTTTGCCACCACTCGCGCAGGGTCAGCCGGCGCCACGCGCGGCAAAAAAATCGAAGCTGCCTTTGGTGCTCGGCCTGCTGGCGGTGCTTTTGGTCCTGGGGATGGGAGCTCTCGCAGTCGGATATTTTGTCGTGTTGCCGATGTTGGCGAAACGCACGGAAGTCACCCGCGACGAGCCGACACCACAACCTTCTATTGAAGCGACGCCCAGGTCTGAGCCCAGCGCTCCGGTCAATGAAAATCCGCCGGAGCCACCGCCCTACTCGCCGCCGCCCAATGCGGTTCAGTTTGTGAACTCCAATGCCAAACTCGACGGCAAACTGGCAGAGAACTTCGTGGACTTTTCTTTTTACTATCCGAAAGGTTGGCAGAAAGATCCGACCGCGGGCATAGCGGGAGCAAAGAACTTTGCCAAGATCCAGCGGCAGCAGGAAGAAAACTTTCCGCAGGAGATATTTGCCGTCGGCTGGTATGCCTCAACCGGTTCAGACGCGGCGGACAAAGCTTCCTATCCGCGGCTGGCCGAACAAAGAAGCGCCCAGTTCGAAAAAGAGTATCCTGAGTACCGCAAGATTTCCGAAGGCGAGACCAAAGCCGGTGTCTACAATGGCTATGAATTCCGCTTTGAGAGCGTATCGCGAGGCACCGACAAAGGCGACATCAAGGTTTGGGGACGCGTTATCTTTGTGCCTCCGACTGACGGCACCAAAAACGGCGTCACGCTTTTGATGTTGGCAACTTCACTTGCGCCTGAACCGAAAAAGGTCGACGACGTAGGCGTGAAGGGCGAGCTCCCGATGTTGCTCGAATCATTCCGGTTCGGAAAGAAATAAACTTTCATTTAGTATTTGAGGCTCGCGAGATCAAATTGCGAAGCGCAATGCTTTGTCCTCGAAGGTTCTACGTTATTCAGAAACGCCTCAACCGCAACGCGGTTGCGTCATCGGCTCAACCCTTTCAGGGTTGATTGAGTTCAATTCGATTGCCCCAGGGTTGAAGCCTGGGCTTTGAGACGTAACCGCTTCGCGGTATTAAACCAATGAAAATTGTTCTGGCGGAAGATAGCGGCGGCAAGCTCTTTAATGAGCGCACCTTCACCGGCGAGGTGGTTTTGGTGGGCCGCGATCCGGCGGTGTGCCTTTACTTCTTTGCTCAGGACCAATGGCCGATGGTTTCGCGCCAGCATGCCGAGTTCCGCCTCAGCGGCGGGAGTTGGGTAGTGGCTGATAAGAAATCTCGCTTCGGCACTTTCGTGAACGGAGCACAGCTCACCGCGCAGATCGAGGTAAAAGCAGGCACACAGGTTCAACTTGGCACCGGCGGACCGATCATCCGCGTCGTCAGCATCGAACAGACTCCAACCGCAAAGGCCGAACCCCAGTCGTCTGACGAAGAGGGCGTCACTACTTTTCGGGAATCTCAAATAGGGAAAGTCCCGCCGCCTCAAGCACCCCCGCCTTCGCCCTCCGCGCCATCAGCAAACGCCCAACACATATCAAAGGTGCCGGCGGGTTCGGCTGCGAGGAGCGGCCCGGCGCATCTCGAGTTAACGGATCCGGCCACCCGCCGGGTTACGCGGATTGAGCTAAAAGGGGAAGTGACTCGTCTGGGGCGCGATCCTGAAGGCGAGGTGGTCATCGATGCGGCCGCGGCAGTCGTTTCACGACGTCACGCCGAAATCCGCAAAGATGGCGAACGCTTTACCTTGACTGATCTGAAGAGCTTTAACGGCACCCTGGTAAACGGACAGCGGATTAGCATCACCGTAACTCTCTTTGGCGGCGATCAGATCCAACTCGGCGTCGGTGGCCCTGAGTTGAAGCTGATCGATCCGGCACATCCGGCGCCGCCCCATCGTGAAATCCAGCCGGGAGCTCCGACTCCCAGTCAGCAGCTAATTCCTCCGGCCTTTGGTCAAATCGCGGCGATGGCCCGGCGCGAGACAATTGTCGCGACCGGATCGAGCTCGATGCCGCCGACCTCGCCGATGGGATCAGCGCAGCCGCAATTGCTGGCGCGACTTTCTTTCGATAATCGTCCGCAGCTTTCCGTGGGCCGCGCTGCCGACAACGATCTTCGTCTCGATGGTCTACAGATCTCAAATCATCATGCGCGTTTCGCCCGCACGAATGGCAGCGTCGTCGTCGAAGATGCCGGATCAACCAATGGCGTTTACGTCAACGGTGAACGGATTACCAGCAAGCGCCCGGTCCAGCACTCCGACGTAATTCAGATTGGCCCATTTGTTTTGCAGGCCGATGCGACTCAGGGCGTGGCTGTCTTTGATACCAGATCCAAAACCCGTATCGACTGCATCAACATCGTCAAGATCGTCACCAATCGATCCGGCGGTGGGCAGATCCGGCTGCTCGACGACGTCGGCCTGACCATCCAACCCAATGAGTTTGTCGGCTTGTTGGGACCATCGGGCGCCGGCAAATCGACGTTGATGGATTCACTGAACGGCATGCGACCGGCGACCAGCGGCAATGTGCTCATCAACAACCTCGACCTTTATCGCCACCTGGATTCGTTAAAGCAATCGATCGGCTATGTCCCGCAGGACGACATCATTCATCGCGAGCTAACGGTCTATCGCACGCTCTACTACGTCGCGCGCCTGCGCCTGTCGGCTGACGTTTCCGGACGTGAGATCGATCAGATTGTCAGCGAGGTCATGGACGTCACCGGATTGTCCGAACGTCGCGACGTGCCGGTGGGCCAACTGTCGGGCGGACAGCGGAAGCGCGTTTCGATTGCGGTCGAGCTGATTACCAAACCGTCGGTAATCTTTTTGGACGAGCCGACCTCCGGACTGGATCCGGCGACGGAAGAGAAGATCATGAAGCTCTTTCGGCAGATTGCCGAGAGTGGCCGCACCGTCGTGTTGACGACCCACGCGATGGAGAACGTCAAGCTCTTCGACAAGATTGTGGTCCTGATGCGCGGCAAACTGGTTTTCTATGGCGGGCCACAGGAAGCTCTCGCGCACATCAAAGCCGATAGCTTCAAGGACCTCTACGACAAACTCGAGGCGCCCGTTGATCAGCAGATCGCGGCCATGCCGCCGCTTCCTCCAAACGCTTCAAAAGCACAGATGCAGGCTTTCAAGCTGCGGCGCGAACAGATCGCCGAAGAAGTAGCTGACAAATGGAAGAAGGATTTTCAAAACACGGTCACGTACCGCCGCAATGTGGTCGAGCCGCTGAGCGTTTTGCCGCGCGATGGCCGCGCCGCCGCGCCACCCAAGCGCCGCACCAGTCCAGTGGATGCGGTTCGACAGTGGGGTACTTTGACGCGTCGCTATCTGGAAGTTCTCAGCCGCGACAAATTCAACCTGCTGATTCTTTTTGGCCAGGCTCCGATCATCGCTTTTCTCACTTATCTGGTGGTGGGCGATAAAATGCCACGCGACTTTCCCTATTTCGTATTGTCGCTGGTTTCGGTTTGGTTCGGAACTTCCGTGGCGTCGCGAGAAATAATTCGCGAACGGGCCGTTTACACGCGCGAGCGAATGGTGAATCTGCGCCTGTTTCCCTACGTGGCTTCAAAGCTTTTTGTGCTGGCTCTGATCGTGTTTCTCCAATGCATCCTGCTGTTCGTGTCTCTAAAGTTTTTGCATTACACCGGTCTCATGAGCGTGCCGGGTTGGGCGATTCCGCAGCTTGCGATCATGTTGATGGCGGCGACGGTCGGCATTGCCCTGGGCCTGTTTGTCTCGGCCATCGTTAAGACGTCTGAGATGGCCACCAGTCTGGTTCCACTAATTCTGATTCCACAGATTCTGTTCTCAGGCCTGGTGGGCGTGCCTGCGGGAATCGCGACCAAAGCTATCGGCTCAGTGATGCCGGCGACCTGGGCGTTTGACGGCATCAAGCAGTTTTCCACGCTCGACACGCTGGACGAAGAGGGTTCTGATCCGAAAGGCGAGAATCAGGGCCGCGGCCTCTACAAGCATTACGAAGATCTAAACGACGAAAACATCACCAAGGCGCGCGAGGACGTGGAAAACTATAAGAAGGACGCCGAGGCCGATTCGAAAGAGTACGAGCGGAAGATGAAGGATTATGTGAAGGACTTACAAAGTGGGCAACAGGCGACTCAGCCTGAAGCGCCGAAGCTGAAAGATCCTCCCGAAGTTCCTGAAGCCAAGAAGATTCCGGAAGATTTGAGCAGCTACATAAACTTTCTGCATCCCTGGGGCCACTGGATTCTCGATCCGATAGCGCTAATCCTGATGTTCTTCGCCCTGGTGATCGCGACCATTGTCACGTTGCGGGCGCAGGATATTTTGTAGCCTATACCCCTAACTCGGCGGTTCCTTCTTGTAAATCAAACGATAGAGCACTTTGGCATTATTTGGATTCAGGGTTCGCAGTATTTGGTACTCTTCGGTAGCTGACTTCTTGTCACCTGAATTCAGATAGGCGACGCCGAGATTGAAGTGTCCGCCCTGATAATCCGGTTTGAGTCTGACCGCCTCCTTGAGCACCGCAACCGCCTGTTTCCACTTTCCAAGATTCATGTAAGTGACGCCAAGATTGTTCTGCGCAGCGGGCCAGTCCGGCTTTAACTGGATCGTCCTGTTGAAAGAAGCTAGTGCTTCCTCGTTCTTTTGCAGCTTGGTGTACGTAATCCCGATGTTGAAATGACCTTCGGGCAGATCCGGCTTTAGCTGGATCGATCGCTTAAGCGGCTCGAGGGCCAGGTTGAAATTGCCCAGGTTGTTGTAGGCCCAGCCCAGATTGCTGTGCGCCTCGGCATAATCAGACTTTAATTGAATCGCGCGTTTGAACGCTTCAATCGCCTCAGTCCAGCGCTTGGTCTTGCCCAACGCATAGCCCATGTTGTTGTTCGCTTCAGCGTCGTCAGGCTTGAGACGAATTACCTGGCGGTAGGCTTCGGCAGCTTCCGGATACCGACCAAGCTTGTCATAAATCCAGGAAAGGTCGCTGTAGGCATCGACTGAATCGGGTTTCAGTTTGACTGCCTTCTTGTAAGCCTCGATCGCGTCCGCATATTTATCGAGACGGCGATAGGCATCGCCCAGGTTGTTCTGAGCTTGGGCGTAATCCGGTTTAAGTTTGACTGCCTCGAGATACGAGGCGATCGCTTCCTGGTACCTGCCGGAGTTGTAAGCCGACACGCCCTGATCGTAATACGCCAGACTCAGCGTGCTGCGCGCTTCGCTATCATTCGGGTCCAGGATGAGGGCCTGCTTGAGGGCTTCGAGCGCTTCCGTGTTTCGCTCCAGTTTGAAATAGGCGTTGCCCAGCGCGTGATAAGCGGCCGCCCAGTTTGGTTTCTGTTGGATGGCCTGCTGGTCAGCTTTGATCGCCTCTTCAAACCGGCCCAGGTTGAAATAGGTCTCGCCCAGGTTAAGGTATGCTTCCGGATAGTTCGGTTGCAGGCGCACCGCTTGTTGGTACGAAGCGGCTGCCTTTTCAAACTGGCCGGCGTCGAAAAAGTCGTCGCCCTGCTGGTTGTACTCTTCGGCGGTCAGTTCACGCTTGGCCGGTTCGGTCGTCGCAGGCTTTGAAGATCCCGCGGCAGGCTTTGAGGCTCCGGCGGATGGCTTTGAAGTTCCCTCGCGCGGTTTCGACGAAGTCGCGGTGCGAGGCTTTGTTTCTGCGCGCGCCGTTTCCTGCCGGCCGCCGCCCGTCGTTGTCGGTCTCTGAGTTTGCGTATGAGCCGCGGCGCGAGTTGGCCGCGCGACGGTCTTCTTCTCGAAAACTTTTGGCGTGTGGGCCTTGTTTTGCGGAGAAGTAAAAATACCTTTTCCTAACTTGGCCTCGACGTCGGCGCTGGCCAGCAGCGCGCTGGCGCCGCCGCTAATGTCTTGCCCGCGGATTGGGCCGGCAAAGCAGGTAAAGGCCATAAGGACTGACAAAAGCGTGCGCGATGTTAACTTCATTCTCATTATTCCACTCCGACGTATTTATCCGCGGCATGAATCAATCAATTGAAAGATTTTCGCTCGGCAAAGTTTACTTGGCGGCGCGTCTGGCGACAAGGATATTGTGTTGGGCAGAGAACCGAGGGGCCGTAGTGTCTGGTTTGATAAGCGGCGCATAGAGTACCGACTTTAGTCGGGCTTTATCCTGCGGAAGAGAAGAACCCAACTAAAGTTGGTACTCTATACGCCTTGAGATCCAGTAACTCCTCTGTATCCCTGACGCTTCTAGATTAACAGGTGATTGAGTGCGATAGATTCATATGGAGTCCGGTTGAAGGTCAGCATGAGCCAGAAGACAAGATTCATTCATAGCGTTCTTTTTGGATTCGTTGTTTTTCTTTTGAGCGCTGAAGCTGCCCAGGAATTCCTGCCGTCTCCACCTCCGGACCGCGGCCTGGTGTACGTCCTCGACGATCAAAACAAACTGGTGCCGCTTCCTTTTGAAAAAGGACAGACACCACTGCATCCCGAAAAGGTCGCCGGCAGCACTAAAGTCAGCTACGTCGAACTGAAAGGTGATCACTCGGTCACGACCATCACGAATAACATGCCGCGCTGGTTTCTGTTTACGTACGAGCGGCCCGGCGCGCATCCGCCTTTCCTGGTGTGGCTAACCCCTCGTCACGGCGCGCGCCGAGTTACCGCCGTGGCGCAACGTGGGACCGCGGGTTTTGCTATTTCTTCGGCAGAGATCGTGAGGCCATCGATTCGCGTGCTGGCCAAAGACGGTGAGCAGGTTTTCATGGAATTTCGCCCGCGCACTTCGCTGATGCCGGGAGAATATGCGATTATTGGCGACGACTTGGCGCGCATTGCTACTTTTCGAGTCGTGACAGCCGCGGACCGATAGCTAAGGAAAGCAGGAATTTAATGGCTTCAGCAAGAGAATCCCGGATTTCGAGCGACACTTTTTGGACGCGCGGCCGCACGGCTCTGACTCTAATCGTCCTGGCGCTGTTGGCGGCGACGGGCCTCTCGAGTTGCAATTCGAGCGAGGTTAATAACGCGCCGGCGAATAAGATCACGACGGTCAATGCTCCATCGAAACCGCCTCTGCCGGCAGTTATTAATCTGCCGCAGGATCTACGCGAGAAAAGTGTGAAGACGCTTGACGGAGAGTCGCTGGCGCTATCGGATTACAAAGACAAAGTCCTGGTGGTAAATCTCTGGGCCACCTGGTGCGGCCCCTGCAAACTGGAAATGCCGGATCTCGTGAAGATTAGCGACGAGTACAAGTCGCGCGGCCTGGTCGTGCTGGGGCTGGCCACCACCGATAACGAGCGCAACGGGCCAGAGTACGTTAAGGATTTTGTTAAGCAGCGCAACATCCCCTACAAGATCATTTGGGACGACGGCACGCTGGCGAGGCCGCTGGTTGAATTGGTGCGGGGCCGTTCCGTGATTCCCCAAAGCTTCGTGATCTCGCGCGATGGGCGGATCGTCAAACACTTCACCGGCTACAGCGAGCTTTCCACGCCGCGCCTGATGAGGCAGGCAATCGAAGAAGCGCTGAACGATAAGGGCAAAGCCTAGCCGGAATTGATCCATCGATTCATTGACTTAATGGATGCGTGAAAATGATCAGTGAACCAATTGGTCGAATGATTCAATGAACCAATGAACAAATGAATCAATGATTCAATGAACCAATAAATAATGACCCAGGCAATCAAACAGAAGCTTCAGGACGAACTGGACAAGTTGGAAGCCGAGCTGCGGATCCATCTGCCCAGGGAGATTAAGCGCGCGCTCGAGTTTGGCGACCTGCGAGAGAACTCTGAATATCAGACAGCGCTGCAGCGGCAAACGATGGTCAAGGCGCGCATTCGCGAGTTGCGACAGCGCATTAGCGAGATCGCCTCGATCGACTTATCAAAGATTCCGCGCGACAAAGCTTCTTACGGTTCGACCCTGGTGCTTTTTGACGCTGAGCGGCAAGAGGAAGTGACCTACCGGCTGGTAACGCCGGAAGAGAGCGACCCGCCGCAAGGCCTGATTTCTACCGTCTCGCCGATTGGCCGCAGCCTGATGGGCAAAGAGGCAGGCGACGAAGTGGTCGTCAGCATTCCTTCTGGATCACGACGGTTTGAGATCAGACGGCTGACCACTCTTCATGAAGAAGTAAAGTAGCGATCGAGGGACCCCCGATGCCTGCGCCTTTGACTGAAAAGGAATTTTCTCAGCACCTGAATTCCTCGTTTCAAGTGAAACTCCCCGACCGCGAACTTTCTCTGGAATTAGTCGAAGTGAAGGGCTATCACGCGGGTGCGGATGAGCAAAGCGGCTTGGAGCGCTTTTCAATTTTCTTTACCGGCCCGGGCGACATTCGTTTGCCGCAACAAATCTATCAACTTGTCCACGAGCGGATGGGAGAATTCGAAATTTTCCTGGTGCCGGTCTCGGGCGACGATAAGGGCTATCGCTACGAAGCCGTCTTTAACTACTTCAAGAAATAGATCCGCAGATTACAACGATAGGCAGTTCAAGAAGCGCAGAATTACTTGTCGGTCTAACGAGAGTTAACAGCCAATCGAGGTTCGCGTCAGTTTGAAACACCGAGCCTGCCGCTTCGCCTATTTATTAATCTGTGTAATCTGTGGATTCTCCTCGCTCGACTTCCACTCCATGTGTTTGTACGCGCCAAACTCTTCAATCTCCACAAAGCCCAGCCGCTCGTAAAAGCGATGGGCGTCGTTATTCAGCACCAGGACCATGTGACGCAGGGCCTTGTTTGCTTGACGGGCTTCGTCGATTAGCAACTTTATCAACGCGGTGCCGACGCCGCGATTTTGAAATTCAGGTAACAGTCCGATATCGAGCAGTCGAATTTGCTCCGGGTCGCGGCCAATCCAAATGCGCCCGGCTGGCTGGTCGTTGATCAGAATTACCAGGTAGTCAGCATCTGGAAAGCGGGCGTCATATTCACGCCGCTGCAGATCGAACTGCCACTTGAGAAAGAGTTCTTTTTGCCCCTCCTTCCATTGGGCCTGCCCGAGCTCATCCGCCCGGGTACTGTGATAAACCGTCAGCAGGAACGCGTCGTCCTCGGCAGTCACTCGCTGCAGACGCAACTGTCCACCTTTGGGGAGCGTGATGTTGATGTTTTCCATAGGCTGAGTCGCTGTTCTGGGAATCCTCGGCCCCGGATAATACACCGATCCGCTGCGGCAGGTGGTATTGCTTTAGCTTCACTGAGCCAGGCCAAACTTTTCGCGCTATCTGATCCGGGGTACTGTCCGTTCACTGGAGCCGGCGATGTTACCTGGTAAATATTGGCGCTCAACCGGGATGGCTGGAGTTTCGCGTCCTAAACAACTGACGTATTAAGAACTGTGCCGGCTTACAAAAAATCGTTGTATACTTCGGCAAAAGAGAATAGACTACGCCGTCCTAAAGTGGACTATCCACGGCAGACCCCTTTAACGCAGCTCTCAGTTCAGTTAATTTGCCAAGGAGGCATCAATGAGTGATTCCCGAAGACGTTTCCTAAAGGTAGGCATGCTCGCGGCAGTGTTTGCGGCGGCCCCCATGAAAAATGTTCTGGCGAAGGGCTGGAACGCAAATGCGGACTTTGCTCTTCCGGACGAGGAAGAGGATCCGCTCGCCAATTACACAAAAGCGACCTTCGTCTCTTATCTGAATTCCGTTTTTCAAATGCAGACCGCGTCCGGCGCTGTGGCCATAACTCTTTTGAGCGTCGACGATCTGGAAGCGCCAGAAGGCGGCGAATGCTTCTCGTTGTTGTTCCGCGGCGGAAGCACGGCTTGGCCTCAGAATACTTATACGGTTGAGCACTCGGCGCTTGGCACGTTCAAACTTTTCCTTGTACCCGTCGGTGCCGACAGCAATGGGGCGCAGGGATATCTGGCGACTATCAATCGGCTACCCTAATCGTGATTTGCAAGGGTGTTAGATCTTAGCAACGACGAAGATCCGTTCGAGATCGATTGATCGGATTGGCATTGCCAAAGTTGTCGCCGTTCTCACCCGCCGCATCCAGCCGAATATCAGGAAGTCGAGAGAATAGGAAGTCCTTGAGGTTTCAGGATTCGGCGGTTTGGGCCGCGTGTTGAAATCGGTGACGTTCCTGGGTTTGAAATTTTCCCTAATATTTGGGTGGGAATTTTTGGAGTCTTTTTCAACACTCGGAATTCCGACCAAATCAACAACTAAGCCTTTTTTCTGAGAAGGCTTGCTCAAGCTAGTATTATTTCTTGCTTGTAATTTCGTAAGGTTGCGGTTAGAATCTCCGCCGCTTCAAAGTTCAATCGCTTTTTTGTTGTTAATGAGTCACGACCCCAAGGCAGGACTCGCGCCAGAGTTTGGCGTCGGCTGGCCGGATCTTTCCAACTGCAGGTTCAGAGTTCAAGCCTTTAGCTGATATCAATCTAAAGACTGAATTCAAAACGACAACTTTACTCGATGGAGTAGAAAACCATGGCAGAACCATTTCTCGCTGAAATCAGAATCATGAGTTTCAATTTCGCGCCGAAAGGCTGGGCGCAGTGCAACGGGCAACTTCTCCCCATCAATCAGAACCAGCCGCTGTTTAGTTTGCTGGGCACCACGTTCGGCGGCGATGGGCGGGTTAATTTCGCGCTACCTGACCAGCGCGCACGCGTGCCAATTCACGTGGGCAGCGGTCACACCCTCGGTGAAAGAGGTGGCGAACAGGCGCATACGCTGTCGATCTCGGAGTTGCCGGAGCACGTTCATTCCGCCAATGCTACAACCGCGGTCGCCACGACCAATACTCCGGACGGGACAATGTTGCTGGCGCAGGCAACGGCCTCGCAACTCTACGGTTCCCCGGCGAACCTGGAAGCGATGTCGCCCTCAGCGATCACAAATGTCGGTGGCAGCCAGGCGCACCAGAACATGCAGCCGTTTCTGACGCTGACCTTCTGTATCGCGCTGCTAGGGATCTTCCCGTCACCGAACTAAAAGGAGAAGAAATGGCACAACCATATGTTGGTGAAATCCGAATGTTCGCGGGCAACTTCGCTCCGGCGGGCTGGATGTTTTGTGAAGGGCAGTTGATCCCAATCTCTGAGAATGAGACCCTGTTTGTAGTAATTGGAACTACTTACGGTGGTGATGGGCAAGCAACCTTTGCCCTGCCCGACCTACGGGGCCGCCTGCCGCTACATCAAGGCAACGGGTTCATCGTTGGTGAAACGGGTGGCGCGGAGGAGATCACGCTGACGACAAATCAGATTCCCGCCCACACGCACGCCATGCTCGCGACCGTGAACAACGCTAGTGGAGTGGTGCCGACTGCTCAGGTGCTTGCGGCTTCGTCGGAAGTGACGGTGTCGCCTTACGGCGAGGACGCGCCCCAAACAAACTTGCTTCCATCCGCAGTGTCGACCATAGGCGGAAGCCAGCCGCACACGAACTTTCAACCGTACTTGTGCGTCGACTTCATCATCTCGCTGTTCGGGCTTTTTCCGTCGCAAACATGATTAGGTTGTCGATCAACCGGAAAATAATTTCGCTCTTTCTTGAAGACTAAGGAGATTGCTCATGGCCGATCCATTTGTTGCCGAAATAAGAATCTTTTGCTTCAACTTTGCGCCGAGAGGCTGGGCTTGGTGTGACGGACAGTTGCTGCCGTTAAGTCAGAACACAGCTTTATTCTCGCTGCTCGGCACAACCTACGGCGGCGATGGTAAATCGAACTTTGCCCTTCCTGACTTGGAAGGCAGAGCGCCGATGCACCCCGGTCAGGGGCCCGGGCTCTCGTTGCATGACTTGGGAGAAGACGGCGGCAGCGAGACAGTCACGCTGCTCGAGTCGGAGATACCCGCGCACGCGCATGGCATGCATGTCTCGCAAGCAGACGGAATCGAGAGAAATCCGCCAGGGCAGTTGTTAGCCACCGGCATTGGCATTGGGATGTACGCTGTGCCCGTGGGGGCACTGACGCAACTTGCGCCACAAGCATTGACGCCGGCGGGCGGCGATCAGCCGCACAACAACCTGATGCCGTACGTGACCTATTATTTTAATATCGCGCTTCAGGGTGTCTTCCCGCCACGAACCTAAGGCAGAAGGCAGAAACAGAAAATCCGCCAGCACTGACTCGGGATGAGTGAGTGCTGGCGGTCTTGTTTTGATTGCACACCTCAATCCCGGATTACGCAGGTGTCAATTGAGAAATGACAAATGGAAAATGTTCCGGCATCATAGTCATCATGAAAACGTTTTTGGCCATTATTGCTTTCGTGATCACTGTGTCGGTTGCTTGCACCGCCTCGAGGTCGGCGGGTTCACAATCGACTGCAAACAACGTCTCGTCGCCAGGGCAGTCCCCAGCGATCGCAACCAACTCGACCGGTCAAGAGAAACCGAAGTGCCAACTGACCCGGGCAGGAGCTCCGGACATAAAAGGCCTCAGACTCGGCATGACTACAGAGGAAGTACTGGCGCTATTTCCCGGAAGCAAGGAGGACCCGGAAATCCGTTCCAGCTCATCCACCATCAGCCAATTTGGTACATCCAGCTTTGTCATTAGACCTGAAAGATACGAATCAAAAGAGAAATTCGCCGACATCCGTCAAATCACTGTTAGGCTTCTCGATGGCCGCATTTCAAGTGTTCGCGTCGGTCACAACGGCCCTGAGTTCTCACACGTAGATAAATTTGTGGAGAAGTATTCCGAAGGAAAGAACCTTCCTGCCGAATCATGGGAAGCGCATGTAGGCATGGACAATAATCTAAAGATTTTGAGGTGCACAGACTTTGAGATCCAGGTCTTTACCGGAGGCCCAGGCGGTAACCTCAATTACATTGAAATCAAGGATTTGGAGGCTGAGAAACAGCTAAAGGATCGTAGGGCGAAAGCCAAAGCAAAGGCGACGCCCACGCCCTGAGTAGTGAGCAGTGCGCGACCGCCGGTGGAAAACGCAAGACGCGGCGCGGATACGTACTGACGGGGTCGCGGGTGGTGATCGAGTCTTCTGCTGGACGTTAAGACAGCCGAAGGGTCCCGACGGCCCGGACTTAAACAAGATTCAACGAATTTCCGTTGACGCTTTCCTAAATCCGTATTAGTCTTAGCGCTCGTTAAAAGGGATTTTGCGCTTTCCCGTCCGCACAAGGTCGCCTTTGTTCCTTAATAGTCACCTTATTCGCCGTTTTAAAAGCACCGAATTTAGTAACCTTCGCGTTCTAAAAATACATTAGCTGTGAAGAAATTATCCCCTGATTCCACGCCCAGCAATCGAAGAGTATTCATCGCCTGCTTACTCTCGTTTGCAATTCTGATAACTCCGATCGCTGCCATCGCGGCGCCCAGGTCTGGCGTTGGCCCGAAGGTGAGGAAGGGCTCTGTTCCACCCACCAAGACCACGTCATCAGCGGAAGAGCTCTTTGTAAATCCACCCCCCGCCATCGGGATCACGGCGACCAAGAATGACAGTTATCCGAGTTCGCCCGGCAACGCGTCGCCCGGTGAGGTGATTACCTACGACGTTGATGTCACCAATACGACGGGCTTTGACGCCCTCGGAGTGGGTTTCACTGATACTATTGACGCGAACACCACGTTCGTTCCCGGTTCACTTAAAGTTTCTCCGCTGGCTCTCAACGATACTTACTCAGCCACTCAGAACACTCCGCTCAACGTCGGCACGCCTGGCGTGCTGAGTAACGATACCGGTCTCCCCGGCCCCACCGCAGTGCCAATTGCCGCAGGGCCGACCACAGCCGGAGGCACGGTCACTCTGAATGCGAATGGCAGTTTCACCTACACGCCACCTAACGCGGCATTCACCGGCGCGGACACATTCACTTACACGGCCACGAACGGCCAGGCGCCACCAAACCCGGGCGTCGACAATGTGGCGACAGTCACGATCAATGTGGACGCCGCGCCGACAGTGCAAAGCACGACGCCCGCGGACAACGCGGTAAATCAAAAGACGGATACAGCTATTGGAATTACTTTCAGCGAGCCGGTTAATGTAACGGGCTCGTGGTTTACGATTTCATGCTCCGTAAGCGGAGCGCACACGGCGGTAGTTGGCGGCGGACCCACTACATATACTCTCACTCCGAACACTGGTTTCACTCAGGGCGAAACCTGTACCGTCACCGTCGTCGCGGCCCAGGTTACGGACGTCGACACTAATGATCCACCTGACACCATGGTGGCCGATTACGTATTTGATTTCACCATGGATGCCGCGCCAAGTGTCAGCAGCACCACGCCGACCAACGGCGCGACCAATGTAGCGACAAACAGCACTATCACACTTAATTTCAGTGAATCGGTGAGTCTTGGCGCAACCCCAGTTACCATCTCATGCGCGACCAGCGGTGCGCACACCTCCTTGGTTACAGCCAGTCCGAACACAACCTTCACCGTCACTCCGGCCGTAGCCTTTGCTCAGAACGAGCTGTGTACCATTACAGTCCTGGCGGCGCAGGTTTCAGATACGGACGCAAACGATCCGCCGAATAACATGGTGGCGGACTATGTCTTCAGCTTCACCACTGACGCGGCCCCGAGCGTGACCAGCACGACGCCGACCAATGGCGCGACCAATGTAGCGACAAACAGCACTATCACACTTAATTTCAGTGAATCGGTGAGTCTTGGCGCGACTCCAGTCACCATCTCGTGCACTACGAGCGGAGCGCACACCTCCGGGGTTACAGCCAGTCCGAACACAACCTTCACCGTCACTCCGACCGTGGTCTTTGTAGGAGGCGAGACCTGCACGGTCACAGTGCTGGCGGCGCAGGTAACAGACACGGACGGGGGTGATCCGCCCGACAACATGAACGCGAATTTTGTCTTCAGCTTCTCGACAGACGCCGCGCCTACGGTAACCGCCACCACTCCGACAAACGGAGCGACGAACGTAGCGAATAACGCGAATATCTCCCTCACCTTTAGCGAGTCGGTGAATCTCGGCGCGACACCAGTCACGATTTCCTGCGCTACGAGCGGAGCGCACACGTCGGTCGTCTCGACGGCGAATCCGAACACAACTTTCACCGTAAATCCGGATACAGATTTTGCTAACGGCGAGCTCTGCACAGTAACTGTGCTGGCCGCGCAGGTAACGGATAACGACGCGAATGATCCGCCCGACAACATGACGGCGAACTTTGTCTTCAGCTTTACGACCGATAGCCCGCCCAGCGTGTCTTCGACGACGCCGACCAACGGCGCGCTCAATCAGGTCGCCAGCACGAACATCACGATCACCTTCAGCGAGAACGTGAATGTCACCGGCAACTGGTTCCAGATTGTTTGTGGTTCCCAGACAAAGAACCCGGGCGACACGGCCGTCACGGGTGGGCCGCTAACGTTTACTATCAACCCAACCACGGATCTGCTGGCCGGCAACATTTGTCAGGTTACCGTGTTTGCCGCGCAAGTTGCCGATCAAGACACCGGCGACCCGCCCGACAACATGACGGCGGACTTTGTCTTCTCGTTCTCAGTGCCGCCGGTAGCGGTAAACGACAACTATAACCCTGGCGTAACCGCGTCGATTCTCGGCAATGTCGGAGTCAACACCGCCAATAGCAGCAATTTTTCAGTGCTCACCAATGACACGCCCTCCACCGGCGTCACGATTAACCAGTCAGGATCGTCGACACAGGGCGGAACGGTCGTCATGGCAGCTGACGGCAAATTCAGCTACATACCACCGGTCGGCTACGAAGGTGCGGATTCTTTTACCTACACGATTACGAACGCTTCGGGAACGTCAAACAGCGCCACTGTTAGTCTGATTGTCAGCGGCATGATCTGGTTCATCAACGCGGCGGCTGGCGCGGGCAACGGCCGTCTCGCTACGCCATTTAATTCGGTCGCTTCGTTCCAGGCAATAAACACTAACGCCGGCGGCACCACTGCAGGCAACGGCGATAACATTTTCATTTACGAGAACGCGTCCGCCTACACCGGTCCGATAACGTTGCTCAGCAATCAAAAGCTGATCGGCCAGGACGCGACCGCGACGCTGGCGGCAATTGCAGGCGTGACTGTGCCTTTGGATTCGTTCCCGCTGCCGGCGATGAACCCCGGCGCGCCAGCCACGACGCTCAACAGTTCTGCAGCAGGCGTAAACGCTGTGAACCTGAACGCAGCTGGGACGGGCAACACCGTGCGCGGCCTGACGATCACTACCGGCTCGGGAACCAGCAAAGGCATTAACGGCACCTCCTTCGGTACACTCACCACCGCGGATCTGATCATCAGCGGCAGCGGCCCGGCGCTCGATCTGACCACCGGGTCATTGAGCGGCAGCTTCAACTCGATTTCATCGTCTGGTGGAGCGAACGGCATCAGGCTTAGTGCTATCGGTGGCAGCTCGACTCTCGGGACCGGCGCGCTCTCCGGCGCCACCGCCGAAGAGTTTTTCATCACGGGAGCAAACAGTACCGTAACCCTCACCTACGACGGCACGATCAGCACGACTGCGGCAGCTTCGCGTCCGGTAAGCATTTCCGGCAAGACCACCAGCGGCAATGTCACTTTCAATGGCGCCGTCAGCGGCACCGGTAATGGGGTCCTGCTCGACAATAACGACGGCGCCACCATTACGTTCCGCGGCGGCCTGACGCTCACCACCACGATTAATACTGCGTTCAGCGCAATCAATGGCGGCACAATCGAAGTCTGTGACGAGAACCCGTGCAATGCGGCGGCGACCGGCGCGCTGGTAAACACCATAACCACAACTACAGGCACCGGGCTCAACGTTAATGCCACCACCATCAGCGCCAACAAGTTGGAATTCCGCAGCATCTCTGCAAATGGCGCCGCGAGTGGCATCGTCTTAAATACCACTGGCGCGAGCGGCGGCTTACTCGTCAAGGGCAACTCAGCGGGTCTTTGCGGCGGCCAGGTAACCGTCAACGCGGTGGGTACGCCGGCTACCGTCACCGCGCCCAACACTGCGGACTGCACCGGTGGGACCATTCAGAACACCACCAGTCATGGCGTCTCGCTGACGAGTGCACCCAACGTTTCGCTCACCCGCATGTACATCCATGACAACACCGGCAACGGTGTTTCAATCAGCGGCTCCAGCGCCGTCTCGCTAGCTTCGTGCTTTATCCAGGACACTACTGACAGCGGCATCAAGGGGTTTTCCAGTTCGTCAAACTTTAGCTTCACCAACGGCACGGTTGAAAACTCCGGAACAAATACGCTTATACCGCAGACAGCTAATATCGCCTTCAACAATGATGCCGGGGGGAACGAAACCAATATCACCGGCACCTTCACCGTCACCGGCAGTTCGCTTAAGACCTCCTTCGTTCACGGCATCAGCGTCAAGAATTTTGCCGGAACGCTCTCGGACGTAAATGTCTCGAGCAACTCGATTATTAGCACCAACTCCACGGCGACTTCCAAGGGAACGGGCATCCAGATCAACCCGATATCGCTGGCGAACCTCACGAAAGCGACTATTAATCAAAACACAGTTTTGAACTTCCCCAGCGACGCGGGCGTCATGGTGCTGTGCGGAAACGCCGTCGAGGGCGGAACTGTCACCACCTGTGGATCGGGCGGTGCGAACCTGGTCAACATTACGAACAACACACTCTCAGGAGAGAATGCCGTCAATGGGTTTGGGACGCAGGGCATTCTGTTCAACGAGAATGGCACGGGAACCGGCAACTTCAACGTCTCTGGTAACAATGTCAAGCACACTACCGGAAACTCCATTTCACATAACGTCTTTGGCGACGCCACTGTCACGACTACGATCAACGGCAATACTGTCGTTTCCAACAACTGTTGCCTTGCCTCGTCAGGAATTGCGGGTGGAACCAGCGACGTAGGCGGATTCGTCAATAATACGCCGACCCTGACAGTTACGATTACCAACAACAACGTGAGTGCGACGGACGGCAACGGCATCCTGATGGTGGCCCGTGACGCTGAGGGAGGGCACCTTAACATATCAATCAAGACCAACACGGTGGCCGCGCCCGGGGGAGGTGTGCGACCCGGCATTCGCGTGGATGCGGGCAACTCAGGACTTGACAACGATGTGTGTCTGGACATCTCCGGCAACACGAGCGCGGGTAGCGGCGGCACCCAGGGCATAGGCCTACGCAAGGAGGGGACGAGCACGACTGTCAACGCCTTCGGCATAGAGGGGATGGTCGCGACAGCTACGCCGGGTATCGAAGCATTTGTAAACGGTCAGAACCCGGCAGGCGGCGGCACACTGCTGATCTCAGCCACCAGCGGTTTCTCAAATTGCGCTACGGCTCCGTTGCGCTTTGCGCCGGGCGGGGTCATGCCATACGACACAGGGCTCTCTACAGGTTTCAATCTCAGTCAGTGTAAGACTGCAAACGATGCTCCATCTGCAGATGGATTCGATATCACATCCTGGCGCAGAGCGTCCACGTCATTCGGCAGTGTCAGCAATTCACTCAATCAACAGCAGCTTGACCTGGTAGTCTCGGCCGCCATTGAGCGCTGGGCGGCGACAGATTTGACTGCACAGCAGCTTGCCGAGCTGCGCGCACTTAAGTTTGAGATCGCGGATCTTCAAGGCTCATATCTCGGCGCAGCTAAGGGCAATCGCATCCTGGTCGATAGAGATGCGGAGGGCAAGGGTTGGTTTGTCGATTCTGGTCCGATGTCTAACGCCAGCTTTGGCAACGCCGTTTCGGGTAGTAGGTTCTATGCCAATCCGATGGCTGCGCCGGCAGGTCACGTCGACTTGCTCACGGCCATCGAGCACGAGATGGGCCATAAGTTGGGCCTTAATGATTTGTACGCGGAGAGAGATCGCGACAGCATCATGTACGGCTACCTGACGGTGGGCGAACGTCGCGTGCCGGCGAAAGGCCAGGCGGCGAATGCTCAGGCGAGCAGTCTGTCGGGGACACATTTCCTGACACTGAAAGACGGGAAGAAGACGGAAGGCAGTAAGCAGAAGGCAGTAAGCAGCAAGAATCACGCTGGAACGTCCCGTGCCGCAACAGCTCCGGTTTCGGGCGAGACTGTGACCCACACGATTGGCGCCTTGCCGGCTGGCAAGGCTGTGCGCATTACCTTCCAGGTAACGGTGGACAGTCCTTTCCTCGGACCTAACCAGGTTTCTAATCAGGGCGCTGTGGCGGGCACGCTCAACGCCGTTCCGTTCAATATCGTCACTAACGATCCGGGCACGGGTGCGGCTGACGATGCGACCATCACTCCGGTGACTGGGGTTGCGGTGGCCAATGACGACAACTACAACGCCTTCAAGAACACGCCGTTGAATATCCCGGCGCCCGGTGTGCTGGCGAACGACAGTGGCGGTCCGACTGTTTCCGCGGTCGGCGGGTGCGCTGACGTCACCGATCCGTTTAGCGGCTGCGCCACCACGGCGGGGGGCACGGTCACCGTGAATGGAAACGGCAGCTTCACTTACACGCCGCCGAATGCAACCTTCACCGGACCCGACAGCTTTAGCTATACGGCCACCAACGCCAGCAACTCTGATACGGCGACGGTGAACATCACAGTGCTAGACACTTCAGCAATCTTCATCAACGAAGTGCTCTTTAACCCGCCGGGCACGGATGCGCCCAACGAGTACATAGAACTGCGCGGAACGCCTTCAAGCGTGATTCCTGCGGGCACTTATTTTGTTGCGATTGAAGGAGACGCTGCCGACAATCCGGGCGACGTGCAGACGATCATCAATCTGTCGGGTCTGACATTTGGCTCGAACGGGTTCCTGGTGCTGTTACAGAACGGGAACACTTACACCACCGCTGCGGGCGCGACGGTCGTGACCAGCACTACTACCGGCTTTGGCGGATTGCCGGGCAGCCGCTGGAGCGCCGACGGCGCAGCTACGGATATCGAGGACGCGTCGGTCAGCTTCATGCTGATTCAGACTGGCGTCGCCCCGACGCTTGCGGACGACATAGACGCTGATAACAACGGCTTAACCGACGGCACGGTCTTCCCCGGATGGAGCGTCCGTGATTCGATTAACGCGATGAACGGTTCGGCCAACGCCCGTGCGTACGGAGCCTTTGGTTACCGCAACGTCGCCGGGAGCGGTTCATCGCTGGGCGCCGAGGTAATCGTCCCCTTCATCCCGTCCTACGTCGGCCGCGTCTGCGACTCGACGGGCTCGACGGCAGCCGACTGGGTATCGAGCGGCGTGCTCGGAGGAGCCGCGCCGAACTGGACGCTCGGGAGTGCTGGGGAGACGGAGCCAGCGAGTTTCGCAGGCAAGGCTTTGAACCACATCGGGGCGTCGAACTTTGCGAACCTGGCGCCGGTCAACAGCGTTCCCGGTGCGCAGAACGTCAATGAAGACGCCACCTTAACTTTCAATGCGGGGAACGCGAACCTGATCTCGATCTCCGATCCGGATGCGGGCGGCGCAGCAGTGAAAGTGACACTCACGGCGACTAACGCAACGATGAGCTTGAGTGGAACCGCCGGTCTAACGTTTACGCCACCGAGCGGCAGCAACGATGGCACAAACGACACCCAGATGATTTTCACTGGGACGATCGCGAACATCAATGCAGCGCTAAACGGGATGACGTTTACGCCGACGCCGAACTTCTTCTCGCCTCCGAACGCCACGCTTACCATCCTGACGGAAGATCAGGGCAATACCGGCTGTGGAGGCAACAAGACCGACAGCGACCTGATCAACATCACCGTCAACCCGGTGAACGATGCGCCGTCGTTCAACACCCTGGCCGGCAATCCGCCGGCGGTCAACGAGGATGCGGGCGCCCAGACCGTTAACGGCTTTGCCACGGGAATGTCTCAGGGACCGGGCGAGTCGGGTCAGACCTTGACCTTCAACGTTTCGCCTGTCAGCTCGACAGGGAACATCGCGTTTAGCAGCGGCCCTGCGATCGACGCGACGACAGGCAATCTCACTTACACGACCTCGGCGGACACCAACGGCACTGCGACCTTCAGCGTGACGCTGAGTGATAACGGCGGCGGTACGAACACCTCCGCGCCGCAGCAGTTCACCATCACCGTTAATGCCGTCAATGACGCGCCGACGTTCCAGATTCCGAGCAATCCGCCGGCAGTTAACGAAGATGCGCCGGCGCAGACCGTCAACGGCTTTGCGACCAACTTCCAGCCGGGCCCGGTGACAGCGACCGATGAAGGTGGCCAGACACTCGTCGGCTACACGGTGACGGCGAACGGCACAACCGGGAACCTGACATTTACGAGCGGGCCGTCAATCAATAACGCAGGTCAGCTGACCTATACCCCGACGGCGAACACTTCGGGCACGGCGACCTTCAACGTAGTCGCCACCGACAGCGGCAGCGGCGTAGCGCCCAACGTCAATCAGAGCGCGCCGGTGCCCTTCACTATCACAGTGAACGGCCAGAACGATGCGCCGGTCTTAGACAACTCCGGCAATATGTCGCTGACGGCGATCAATGAAGACGTTCCGCCGGCTTCGAACCCGGGCACGCTGGTCTCAGACATTATCGCCAGCGCGGGCGGAGACCGGATCACGGACGCTGACGCCGGCGCGCTGGAAGGCATCGCGGTAACCGCCGTCGACAATACCAACGGGACGTGGCAGTTCTCGATCGACAATGGGACGAACTGGACGCCATTCGGCAGTCCAAACACAACGACGGCGAGACTGCTGGCGGCCAACGCCAACACTCGCGTGCGTTTCCTGCCCAACCTCAACTTCAACGGCACGGTCGATCCAGGCATTACTTTCCGCGCCTGGGATCAGACGAGTGGAGCGAACGGAGGCACGGCCGACACTACCGTCAACGGAACCACCACCGCCTTTAGCACTGCGACCGAAACGGCGAGCATTACAGTCAATGCGGTCAATGACAATCCGACTACGATCGGTATCCCGCCCGTCAGCGTCAACGAAGATGCGGCGGATACGGTGATAGATCTGCGCCTCTACTACAACGACGTTGAGGACGGCCCGGCGGGTCTGGTTTATACCATCACGGGGAACACGAACCCGGGATTGTTTACTTCGGTGTCGATCAATAATGCCAACGACAATCTGACGTTGGATTACGCGCCGAACGCCAGCGGTGCGGCCCAGCTCACCATCCGGGGCACCGATAGCGGCGGCTTGTTTATTGAGACGACCTTGAACGTGACCGTCAATGCGATAAACGATCCGCCGTCATTCACCAAGGGTGCAGACCAAACGGTAAACGAAGACGCCGGCGCGCAGACCGTGCCGGGTTGGGCCACCAGCATTTCGCAGGGTCCGGGCGAGTCCGGTCAGACCCTGACCTTCAACGTGAGTGTCGGCGGCACGACTGGCAATATCGCTTTCAGCAGTGCGCCGGCAATTGATCCGACTACCGGCACGTTGACCTATACGACTTCAGCGGACACTAACGGCACGGCCACGATCAACGTGAGCTTGTCGGATAACGGCAGCAATGTGCCGCCGAACTCAAATACGAGCGCGGTGCAGCAGTTCACGATCACCGTTAATGCGGTCAACGACGCGCCGACCTTCCAGATCCCGAGCAATCCGGCGACGGTTAACGAAGACGCGGGAGCGCAAACGGTCAACGGCTTCGCCACTAACTTCCAGCCCGGCCCGGCGACAGCCACTGATGAAGTTGGCCAGACACTGGTCGGCTACACCGTGACCCAAACCGGGACGACCGGGAACCTGGCCTTCTCGAGCGGGCCTTCAATCAATAACGCTGGTCAGCTTAGCTATACGCCATCAGCCAATACGAGTGGCACGGCTACGTTCAATGCGGTGGCCACGGACAGCGGCAGCGGGACAGCGCCCAACGTCAATCAAAGTGCGCCGATCTCGTTCACCATTACGGTCAACGCGGTCAATGACGCGCCAGTGTTGGACAACACGGGCAACATGTCTCTGACCGCGATTGACGAAGATGTTCCAGCTGCTTCTAATCCGGGCACGTTGGTTTCTGACATCATCCTTAGCGCGGGCGGAGATCGGATCACGGACGTTGACTCCGGGGCCGTGGAAGGCATCGCGGTAATCGCGGTGGACAACACCAACGGCACTTGGCAGTTCTCGATCGACAACGGCACGAACTGGACAGCCTTCGGCGCGCCGGATGCGCTGAACGCCAGATTACTGGCGGCCAACGCGCTCACTCGCGTGCGTTTCCTGCCCAACTTGAATTTCAACGGCACGGTCGATCCCGGGTTGACGTTCCGAGCCTGGGACCAGACCAGCGGAGTGAACGGCAACACTGCTGATGTATCGACTAATGGCAGCACGACGGCGTTCAGCACTGCCACAGAGACGGCTTCGATCACGGTCAATCCGGTCAATGACAATCCAACCACCACCGGCATCCCGGCCGTCAGCGTCAACGAGGACGCTGCGGACACCGTGTTAGATCTGCGTCTCTCGTTCAATGACGTCGAGGATGGCGCTGCCGGTCTGGTTTATACAGTCCAGGCGAATACCAATCCGGGATTGTTTACTTCGGTGTCAATCAATAACGCCAACGACAATCTGACGCTGGATTACGCCCCGAACGCCAACGGTGTGGCCCTGATCACGATTCGGGGTACAGATACTGGCGGCTTGTTTGTCGACACGACGTTCATGGTAACCGTCAACGCGGTCAACGACGCGCCATCATTCACGAAGGGTCCGGACATCACAATTCAGGATCCGACGCCGCAGAGCTTCCCGAACTGGGCGACGAACATCTCAGCCGGACCGCCGGATGAGTCTGGCCAGACTTTGACTTTCCTGGTGAGCAACAATGCGAACGGGCTCTTCGCGACGCAGCCGGCTATCAGTCCGACGGGCACCCTTACCTTTACGGCTCAGGCCGGGCAGGATGGCGTCGCCACCGTCACGGTGCAACTGATAGATAATGGTGGCACTCTTAACGGTGGTGTCGATGCTTCTGCTCCGCAGACATTCATTCTCACTGTGCATGCGTTGAATAATCCGCCCACCCTGGACGCGATTGCTGACTTGACGATTAACGAGGATGCGCCGCTGCAGACGGTTAATCTCACGGGCATCACTCCGGGGCCGAGCTTTGAAAACAATCAGACGCTGACTATCACGGCTGTTTCGAACAACACGGCGCTGATTCCGAATCCGACGGTGAATTACACGAACCCGAACACCACCGGCTCGCTCAGCTTCACGCCGGTGGCGAACATCAACGGCTCGGCAACGATCACCGTAACGGTGAAGGACACTGGCGGCACTGCTAACGGCGGTGTGGATACTTTCGTCAGGACCTTCCTGGTGACGGTCAACTCGGTCAACGACGCGCCGTCGTTTACCAAGGGCCCGAACCAGACGGTGAATGAAGATGCCGGAGCGCAGACGGTCAACAACTGGGCCACGGCCATCTCGCCGGGTCCGGCTAACGAGTCGGGTCAGACGGTGAACTTCGAGGTAACCGGCAATACCAGCCCGGGTCTGTTCTCGGTGGCGCCGGCTATCAGCTCTACCGGTACGCTGACTTACACTCCGGC
The DNA here is from genome assembly GCA_038040505.1 of Acidobacteriota bacterium. GTDB lineage: Bacteria > Acidobacteriota > Blastocatellia > Pyrinomonadales > Pyrinomonadaceae > UBA11740. The sequence continues at coordinate 32,673 of JBBPID010000045.1, forward strand.
GGCCAACGCCAATGGGACCGCAACTATCACCATCGTGCTCAAAGATAATGGCGGCACTGCTAATGGTGGGGTGGATACGTCGGCTCCGCAGACCTTCACGATTACCGTCAACTCGATCAATGATGCGCCGGTCAATAACGTACCTGGTCCGCAGAACACTACGGTCAATGCGTTGTTAGTCTTCTCAGCGGGTACGGGCAACGCCATCTCGATCTCTGATGTGGACGCCGGCAGCGATGCGCTGCAGGTGACCATCAAGGCCACCGACGGCACGATTACCTTGAACGGCACCGCGGGGCTGTCATTCACAGTCGGCGACGGCACCGACGATCCGTTGATGACCTTTACAGGTAGTCTTACCAACATCAACGCCGCGTTGGCGGGAATGAAGAACCTGGCGCTGGGTACCGGCGTGATCACGATTACGACCAACGACCTCGGCCACAACGGCACGGGCGGAGCGCTCACTGATGTCGACACCATCCAGGTGACGGTCGCGGACAATCTGGCGCCGGTGATCCTGACGATTCCGGGCACGGATAAGGCGATCGCCTTTGACTCGGTGACCCTGGTGACCGATCCGTTCCACCTGATGGGGAGTAACAACTTCACCGCCGATCACCGCACGCACATCACAATCTTTGCGCTCCATTCGCAATTGCGGCCGGGTGAAACTTTCACAGCCATTACGGCCGAAGCCGACGTGGCGGGCACGACCATTCCGCTGATTGTTGAATCAGTTAACGGGGTGCCGAACTTCGACTGGCTGACTCAGATCGTGATCAAGTTCCCGGACGGCTTCTCGACCGGCGGCGGCGGGCCACATGACGCGAAGATTAAGATCACGCTGCGAGGCCAAAGCAGTAATCAAGCTGTGATTATCGTAGTGCCTGCGCCAAGGCCCTGACAGGCCCGTTGAGGTTCTGCATTGAGTTTGAGTAATGAGCGGCTTTGACCGGCAGGGTTCAGAGTAACGACTTTAGTCAGGCTTTTATCAGGCGAAAGAACTCAACGGAAGTTGGGCCTCTGAACGCCAAATCAATCACCATCTGAATTTAGGCTGAGGATAATCATTTAATGCGGGATCGCTTATTGGGTGCGGCAATGATAGCGGCTCTGGTGACAGGGCTCGGTCTGGCTGTTCCCATCTCTACTTCTGCGCAGGACAAGAAGGACAACTCAACCCCGACGACCGCTGACGGAGGCGAGTCACTTGCCACCCGCTCAGTTGCTCACGCGGTGCCCGCGGCAACTAATTCCGTCAAACCGAACTCTCCGCAGCCAGCGCCCGCCGACTCGGATTCGTGGAGTGGCGGCTACATCGGTGGCCACGTTGGTTATGGCTCAGGCGATGCCAATACCAGTTTCACACCACTGCCCAACGCGACGTCGTTTATCGACTTGAGACCCACGACTCTCAGCCCGGATTTGCGCGGCATGACCGGCGGGGCCCAGGGGGGCTATAACTGGCAATCGGGAAAGTTTGTGTTTGGCGGCGAAGCCAGCTTCTCGTGGTCCAACATTGACGGGACCGCTACGGTTTCGCCGATCATCATGAATAACGGTTCGCCCTTTGCCAGCAACGGATTTCTGCTCGCCCATCAGGAGGTAAAGTGGTTTGGCACTTTGCGCCCGCGCGCGGGTGTGGCCCTGGACCGGGTGCTGGTCTATGGCACGGGCGGGCTGGCTTATGGAAACCTGAACTACACAGCCAACGCCGACTTCCGGCCCAGCGCGGGGAGCCCAATACTGTTCTTCCAATATCCAGTCTCGTTCAGCAAGACTAGAACCGGATGGACTGCCGGTGGCGGTGCTGAAGTACGAGTCAGCCGGCACTGGAGTCTTAGACTCGAGTATCTCTATGTCGATCTTGGGAACGAGTCGATTATCGCCAACCCCGTGCCGGCGAACCCTCCCTTCCAGCTTGGCTACCGGTGGGAAACCAGGGCCCATACCTTTAGCGCCGGTATTAACTTCCGATTCTAGTTTGGAACACCACAGGACGATTGGCGCGAACGGTTCGTCCTAACGGCGACACTGGAGTTACTGCTCCAGCCACTGTTGCGGAGAAGTGTGGCTTTACCACTGCCCCCGCGGAAAGGCTTCGTTCTTGACACGCCGATTCCACCATTCTTATGATCACGTGTTAATCTAGGGCGAGTCAGCAGGAGTTAAAGGGTAAATAATGTTTGGAGCAAGTATCGGGCGAGCAGGTCAGCGCATTATCGACGCCATGGTGCGTTGGCTGGCCCACGGGCATATTAATCCGAACATTCTCACGCTCGTCGGCGTAGCTATCAACGTTGGATCGGGACTGCTTTTCGGCTTTGGACAATTCTTCTGGGCCGGCATCGTCCTGATCGTAGCGAATCTCTTTGACATGCTCGACGGACAGGTGGCGCGACTTTCGGGCCGCGTAACCAGCTTTGGCGGATTTCTGGATTCATCGCTGGATCGCCTGTCGGACATGGTCGTATTTGTCGGGTTGATGGTTTTCTATGCTCGGGCGACCGAGTATCACTCGACTCTTAATGTGTTTCTGGCCGGCGCCGGCATGATGGGATCAGTGATGGTAAGTTATGCGAGCGCGCGTGCTGAGAGCATGATTCCAAAATGCGACGTTGGTTTTCTCCGGCGGCCAGAGCGGGTGGTGCTCTTCATCATCGGCGCGCTTTCAACCCGGCCGGGGTCGAACAACTTTTTTGCCAATCGAATGCCGGCGGTTTTGTGGGTGCTGGCGGTGGGTTCGTACTGGACGTTTGCTCATCGCATGTACCACACCTGGCGCGAGGTCAATAAAAATCAGGCCCTGGAAGCAGCGGCAGCGGTTGCCGCGGCGCCGGGCGGGCAGGGGACGGAACGGCGGAGAGAGCCGGCCCTGGCCCCAAAAAGCGGCTACTAAACCCTGATTTTTAGTGGGAAGTTTTCTCAGTTTGACCGGCAGACGTTGTCGAAACGATTTATTAGCGATAAACTCTTGACGAAATAGCGGTCTCAGTTCTAATTTAGTCCCGCGTTTTTAGTACTTCCTGAGGTAATCTGAATCTTGATCATCTGCCCCTCTTGTGGTTCGACTGTCGACGGCGACCTTTGCGTGGGTTGTCCCTCGTGTGGCGCGCGCGCTATCGGTCCGCCGCTGGCTAATGCCGAACATCAATTGCGTTCGTATGGCCGCGCGGCGATCGTCTCGGCGAATGGCGCGGTGTTGTTAGCGGGCTTCCTCTCGCTGGTCATAACGACGCTGGTGCAGTTCAGAAGTACCTTCCGTTTGTCGGCACTCGTCAGCCTGCTAAACCTTTCGACCATAATCAGCGCGGGTGAAATCGCAGCCTGGCGTCTGAAATGGGTGGCGCTGCCGATCGCCATCGCCGCAATCTGGAGCAGCGCGCGTCTGGTCCGAAGTATCAAGAACAACCCCGACCGTTTTATCGGTTTGCGTCCGGCCCGCGCCGGGCTTGCCGCCGCCATCATCGCCACCCTCATCGTAGCGACTTTGATCGGCGTGACGGTTCCCGAGAGAGTGCGCCGGCACGAGTGGGCGGTCGACGCTGGCTACTATGCGCAGGCCTATACCATTCAACGGGCGTTGCTGGAATATCGCGTGCTGCACGGCACCCTGCCGACCGGAGATGATTTGGTAAAGGGTTTAGGCAGTCTGCCTGACCCGGACGGTTCGATTGCTGCAGCGCTACGCAACATGGATCCGACCGGCTATCAGCCGAACAGTATCGTGGCCGCCGCCAGTACCAAGTCCAAGCCATTGGGGCGGGGAACTGCCTTGCGCTTTGCGACTACCAGCGCCAACGCCGATCCTCCTTCAGTCTCCTTTACCAATTACGATTTGCGTCTGCCTGGTCCGGACAAGCTGCTGAATACCGATGACGACTTTGTCGTGTATGACGGACTGGTGATAAAAGCTTCAGACCTGCCGGCCTCCTCTTCAGCCAAACCGAGCGTACCTTAAGCTCATGTCTTTCCTGGCTCGCTTTCGCCGCGAGAAAGAAGATCCGGAAATTGCGCGCCGCGCGTTGTTGCTGCGACAGGGTCGCATCGGCGAAGCCACAGTACTCGGCACAGATCCGGATGCTGACGGCAACACCATGCTCTCTTACAGCTACACCATCGGTGGAGTTGACTACCAGGCTTTTCAGCGTCTTGATGCCGAACAACTGCTTCGTGAGAATGACTTCCTGCCCGGCTCCCGGGTTGCGTTGAGATACGATCCCCATCGACCGGTTAATTCGTTTGTTGTTGTATAGCTGTACTCTGCGCGCTGTACTTTGTGCTTAGTACTTTGTACTTTGTTCGCCGTGGGAACGGGTGTGGTACTGCAAGCGGTGTTTGCCCTCAAAGCACAAAGCTCAAAGCACGTAGTTCTGATTAATGTTTCGCAAACTCCTAATCGCAAATCGTGGTGAGATCGCAGTCCGCGTCATTCGCGCCTGTCGCGATCTGGGGATCTCGCCGGTGGCCATTTTCTCCGCGGCCGACGCCAGCGCCATGCATGTGCGCATGGCGGACGAAGCCTGCTATGTCGGCCCAGCGCCTTCGGCCCAGAGTTATCTCAAGATCGACGCGATTATCGCGGCCGCGAAACATACTGAATGCGAAGCGATTCATCCCGGCTACGGTTTCCTGGCTGAGAATGCTGAGTTTGCCCAGGCCGTGGCTGACGCCGGGTTGACCTTCGTCGGTCCGAGCGCGGCAGCGATGGAGGTGATGGGTTCAAAGACCAGCGCCCGCCGGGCGGCGATGGCCGCCGGAGTGCCGGTGGTCCCTGGCACTACTGAGCCGTTGCCTGGTTTTGCCGCTGCGCGCGAGACGGCGGGCCGTTTTGGCTATCCCGTGATGCTCAAGGCTGCGGCCGGAGGCGGTGGCAAGGGAATGCGCCAGGTCGCCAGTGAAGACGAACTGGACTCGGCTTTTGAAACGGCCCAGGCGGAAGCGCTTTCGGCTTTCGGCAATCAGGAGATTTATCTCGAAAAGGTCGTCGAACGGCCGCGCCATATCGAAATTCAGGTGTTCGCCGACCAGCAGGGAAACGTGGTGCATCTGGGTGAGCGCGAATGTTCAATCCAGCGCCGTCATCAGAAGGTAATCGAAGAATGCCCGTCGCCGATTAATGATTCTTCCCTGCGCCAGCGGATGGGCCAGGCCGCAATCAAAATCGCCCGGGCCGTTGATTATGTAGGCGCCGGCACCGTCGAGTTTCTTTTCTCGGATGCGACCCGCGAGTTTTATTTTCTCGAAATGAATACTCGCCTGCAGGTCGAGCATCCCGTCACCGAACTGGTTACCGGAATCGATCTGGTGCGCGAGCAGATCAACGTGGCCGCCGGCGCCGCTCTGTCATTCACTCAGGAGCAGGTCGAGTGGCGAGGCCACGCAATTGAATGTCGGGTTTATGCCGAAGACCCCGAAAACAATTTCTTTCCTTCGCCCGGGACGATCAGTTTCCTGCGCGTGCCGGCCGGTCCGGGAATTCGCGATGACGGCGGGGTCAGCCAGGGAGATGAAGTCTCGATTCACTACGATCCGATGATTTCAAAACTCGCGGCCTGGGGTAGCAACCGCGCCGAGGCAATTGATCGTTTGCGGCGGGCGCTGGACGAGTATGCGGTCGGTGGCATCAGAACCACCTTACCGTTCTTCCGCCAGATTGTGCGCGACCAGGAATTCATCGACGCGCGCCTGGATACGGGATTCATTTCACGCTTTAACGAACGTCGCCGCGATACGAGCGTCTCGCCCCTGGGCGGCGTTCATGAACAGGATTCGTCGGCCACCAAACGTGATGTGGCGATCATCGCTGCCGCGCTGGCTTACTCGCGGGCGCAAAAGAACCGGGCGCTCGATCATCAACCAAATGAACCGAGCAAGTGGAAAGTTGCCGGCCGTGAAACCGGATTGAGCCGCGGCATAAAACGGAGCGCGGGTCGACGGAATAAAGTGTCAGAGGCCCCCTCGTGAGGGAGGGCGTGGCCGGGTAACAAGCCTTGCTGACGCGCGCGCTTCTGACACGAATCTCAAAAGCCAATGAAGCTGCATGCGGAAACAACTGATTTTCAAACCGACCTTCGAATTGCGGAGGAGGGCGGGCGAATCGTTGCCGAGATCGGTGATCGTCGTTATGAGCTGGACGTGCATGAATCGGCCGGCGGTTATCTGCTGATCTCAAAAGAAGGGGTCTTTGACTGCCGGGTTGCCGGCCGTCCTCAATCCGGCGCGCCTGTCGGTGTCGTGGTGGGGACAGAAGAGTTCAAGATTACGCTCACCGATCCTAAACGGCTGCGGGGCAACCGGGCCCTCGCGATGCGTGACGATGACGCTGCCTTGATCGTCGCTCCCATGCCGGGCAAGGTTGCCCGCGTGATGGTGTCGATCGGCGACGCGGTAAAGGTTGGTGATGGGATTGTCGTAGTCGAGGCGATGAAGATGCAGAACGAGATGAAAACGCCAAAGGCGGGTAAGGTAACCAGGCTGACTGCTGAAACCGGCGCGACCGTAAACGCCGGAGACGTGCTCGCCGTAGTAGAGTGAATCTAGGCTGAGGTTGTAACAATCATTTTCCATTTCTCATTTGAGATTTTTCATTTGTCATTTATCAGGAGCGCTTGGTGTGAATTCGTGGATCGAGGTGTCAGAAGCCCGACCGTAAGGGAGGGCAACTTTTCGCCTAGTCACCTCGAAGGTTGTCCTTAGTGCAGCCAGCCCTTGCTTACGCGCGGGCTTCTGACACTAAATGACAGATGAAAAATGATAAATGACAAATGGAAAATGGAAAATGAGTTCCGAAGTGATCGACGATAGAAACACCCGCATCCTCCTCTGGGACCTCGATGGCACGCTGGTGCATGGCAAGCGCTATGGCGTCTTCAAGGATTACACCATTCCCATGCTCGAAGCCGTATTCGGGACCGCCGGATCGCTGCGAGGAATGATCGTGTCAGGGATGACTGATCTGCAGATCGTAGAAGTGGCCCTCCGCGATACCGGGATCACTCGCGCGCACATCACTGCACGCAAGGATGAGTTGCTGCATAGCTACATGGAAGAGATGAGGCGCGCGACCGGCAACGGCAATCAGATCATCGAAGCCATGCCCGGCGCGCGCGAAGTCCTGCAAAGAATCGAAGAGCATCCTCGCTACCTCTCAGCCCTGTTGACCGGCAACATCGAGCCGGCCGCCCACTTGAAGGTTGAGATCACCGGACTTGCGGAATTCTTTCGCTTGCCCGGGGCTTACGGTAATGACTCGTTCGACCGGTGCGATTTGCCGGCGCTGGCCTCGCAGAGAATCAACGAATACCTGGGCGCGCAGCTTAAGCCGGAACAGTTCATCGTGATTGGCGATACTCCTAATGATATCGCCTGCGCTCGTCACTTTGGAGCGCGCGTGTTGGCCGTTGCGACCGGTCGCATTCATTCAGCGGAAGAGCTGCGCGCTTGTGAGCCCGATGCGCTGTTGCCGGATCTTCTTGATGTCGAGACCGTGATCGAGACGCTCGACGAATTGTAGCGGAAGATTTGGCCATAGAAGCACAGGAACAAACACCGATCGGCCGACTTCATATTCGAGAGGTTTCCCCGTCAGATAAGACGATCCACGAAGTACACGAAGCGAACTAGTTGTTCGTGTGTTACGTGCGATTTCGTGGATAGTCTTTGTCGTACGGAAGAAGGCAGTTGGGGAACAACCCCTGAATTGGACGATGTCGCCGGTTCGAGCGATAATTGCCACTAACCCTCCCAGGAAATTGCCGTCGGTCTAAAGAAAGGTTGAATCATGCTCGTCAATTGGAGTAAAGACGTCGAGGCCGCACTCGCCGAAGCAAAAGCTCAGAACAAGCCTTTGTTAATAGATTTTTCTGCCGCACCCGCCTGAGGCGCTTGTACTCGGCTGGAAGCCGAGTCATACAGCGACGAAGAACTCGCAAACTTCATTCACCAAAACTTTGTGCCGCTTGAAGCTCACATCAAAGAGCATCCGGCGTGGTTCCATCGTTTCGACGCGCTGTGGACGCCGACCGTTCTGATCATGGACGCCGGCGGCATCGAGCGCTTGCGCATTGAAGGCTACCTGCCAAAGAATTGGTTTCGCGCGCGTTTGGAAATGGGCCTGGGACGGGTGGCGTTTATGCACAAGAAATGGGCGGACGCCGAGAAGATTTATGCCGGCGTGACTGAGACCTACGCGGACACCGCTGTAGCAGCCGAAGCGATTTACTGGCGCGGCGTGAGCAAATACAAAGCTACAAACGATCACACAGTGTTGGGCGAGGTGGGCATAGAGTTAGG
>JBBPID010000046.1:0-39625 GCA_038040505.1 Acidobacteriota bacterium
GACTTCTTCATCCTAATCTTCGTCTAGTTTCGCTAGAGCATTTAGACGGGCTATGCTGGTACGCGTACTTTCCTAGTGTTTTCTTAGGTTCGGTTCAGCACCCGAAGAACAAATCAGGTTTGCCGCGCGTAGAACCAAGGCAGCGTCAGCCAGGATTCTCTGCATCAAAGGCGACGCTCGAGCTGTAAGAAGTTTTTCTGTCCTAAATGAACATTTTCGCCGCCGACTCTCGCTTTTTCAGTTGGAACAGCGACTTCTCAAAGTCTTGTCGTTTACGGACCGCGAAGATTAATGCATGTTGCTTGTCGTTAGTCCGTTGCGATTGATGATTAGTAAATCATCGGCCGCCAAAGATATTACGATGATTGTTAAGCAACTGATCCTGGCATGCGCGCTCTGCGTTTTCGGCATTACTGTGAGCGCCCAGTCTGGTTCTACGTCACCGACTCCAACACCATCTCCGAACTCCAGGTCGAGCAACGCTGCTGGTATCGCGAAACGAGCCGTCATTCCACCCGAGAAAGCAAAACCGATTGTCGTCCCGCGATTTGATAAGCCGCCGACGATAGACGGCAAGCTGGACGAAGAAGTTTGGAAGCAGGGTGCGGTCTTCAAGGATTTTCTGCAGACAAGTCCGGGCGACAACATTGCGCCGTCGAAACCCACCGAGGCGTTCATCGGCTACGACTCAAAGACCCTTTATCTGGCTTTTCACTGCTATGACGAGCCCGACAAGATTCGGGCGACTGTAGCCAAACGCGACGAAGGGTTCAGCGAAGACAATGTAAGAATTTTTCTCGACACCTTTAACGATCAGCGCCGGGCATACGTGCTGGGCTGGAATCCGCTGGGCGTGCAAACTGATGGGATCATGACGGAAGGATCGGGCACGGACTTTAGCGTCGACATCGTGATGGAGTCGAAAGGGATGATTACGAGCGATGGGTGGACGCTGGAAGTGGCCATTCCTTTTAAATCGCTGCGGTACGAGGCCGGCAAGGGCAAGCTTTGGGGATTTCACGTGTGGCGCAACATTGATCGCTTTAACGACGAGATTGACTCGTGGATGCCGAACTCGCGCGACGTGTCTTCACTGTTGACCCAGGCCGGACACTTAAGCGGCCTCGAAGGCATTTCCACGGAACGCACGCTCGAGATCATTCCCAGCGTCACCATTTCCGAGACTGGTAAGCGAGTCGCGGCCCTGGCTCCCGGAGCGACCGGACTCGATCCCGGCCGGTTTGTTAATGCGCCGTTTCGGTTTGAGCCCGGAGTAACGGTCAAGTATGGCCTGACGCCCATGGTCACGCTCGACCTCGCCGTGAATCCGGATTTTGCGCAGGTCGAGGCTGACCAGACCGTCGTTACCGCCAATCAACGCTTCCCGATCTTCTTTGAAGAGAAGCGTCCCTTCTTTCTTGAAGGGATCGATATTTTTAAAACACCTTATCAGGCCGTTCATACGCGCGCGATCGTCGATCCTGATGTGGCGGTGAAACTCACCGGCAAACTCGGCCGCAACACCTTCGGCTTTCTGGTTGCCAGCGACAATGCGCCCGGCAACTTTGGCGACGAAGAACGAACCGCTCCCGAGAATTTGCGATTCGTCGACAAGAACGCCTACATCGGAGTGCTGCGGTTCAAACGAGATATTGGAAAAAAAGATTCGCACCTCGGCTTGCTGGCGACCAGTTACAACTTTATCGAAAAGCACAGTCAGCTGGGCGGCGTTGATGGCAGATTCAGGGTGGACCCCAAGACCGTTGCGACATTTCAAGTGCTGGGCTCGACCTCGCGCGAGTGCTTCTTTGAACCGGCCAGGAATCTGCACACACCGGTTGCCGGTGAGCCCTGTTTCGTTGATGGCCAGACGCGCAATTACTATCGAACCGGGAATGGGTTTGCTTATGTCGTTGATTACGACGTGACCGGCCGCAACTTTGGTTGGACTTACGACGGCTCTGGGCGGACGCAGGATTATCGCGCCGAAGTCGGATTCACCCGCCGGCTGAACACGAACAACCACGGCTTTTATTTCAGGGTTAGCAATGATCCAAAACCGAAGGCGACGCTGGTGTCGTGGCGTTTCACGGACGGAACCTCAACCAACTTTGACTGGCAGGGTCGAATGCAAAACTGGTACACGAACGCGCAAGGAAACCTCCAGCTGAAACACAACATTTTTGTTGAGGGCGGCGCCGGTTTCGGATACGAGAGATTGTTTGAGCACGAGTTTGGGCAGAAGCGAACCGCTACCCAGTCAGGTGCATTCTTTGGCGGACCAGAGAGATCGACTTATCAGTGGAGTTGGTTCGGCGGAGTTTCAGCGAACCCTTCAAAGAAATATTCGGGCTACTTCTTTTTCAACATGGGCATCAATAGTTTCGATTTTGATTTCGGAGCTCTGCCGAAATATCCGCGGGTGAGCCCGGCAGCCCTGGCTGATCCCGACGCCCCGCTCGATCCGGGCCCTGGCCGAAGCATAGAAATCAGCGCCGGTGCCTCGTACCAACCGACCGACGAACTGAGCGCGTCGCTCGATTACACCAAAAGCAGGCTCAGGCGAAATGACACCCGATTACTCGCCTTTGACGAAAATATCTTCTCCTTCAAGTCTACTTATCAATTCACGCGCTTCGTCTTTGCCCGCGCCCGCATCGATTACGACACGTTGGCTTCCAATGTGCGCGGCCAGTTTCTTTTCGGCTATACACCAAATCCGGGCACCGCTTTCTATGTCGGCTATAACGATGACATGACGCGTAACGGATTCAATCCCTTCACCGGCCAGCTCGAGCCGGGATTTCGTCGCAATGGCCGAACGTTCTTTATTAAGATGTCCTATCTTTTCCGGCGCAGCTTCGGCGGTTAGATGGTCATTGGCGCTGTCGATTTGGCGCAGTCTCGGACCTCAATGTGACAAGGTCACCTGGCTGAAGCCAGGTGTGAATGAGATCGATTGCTCGAAAGGGATTCGATGGTTCCCACGAGTCCGGACGATCTTTCATGCGCCGCCGCTCGCCAACGTCATCTGTAACCACCTTCAGCCCCCCGCCGTCTTACGTGTTAAACTGTTCGCAGTCCCCCGATAAATAACGGTATATGTTCAGGTTTTCGAATTCATCCAAGAGTTTGTCAGCGCTCACCGGGCTCCTCCTAATTGCCCTGGCGGCGGTTGGTTCGCTTTCGTGCAAGAGCGACTATCCGGCGTCGGGAAAGGCGGCCGGCGCCGACAACAAAGCGCAACCACGTCAGGTGAAAACCGTCAAGGTTACTGAGACGCCCGTGGGCCAGACCGTGACCGTCAACGGCACGCTCGCCGCCTATGATCAGACCACGATCAGCGTCAAAGTCCCCGGCCGCTTACAAAACATCTCCATCGATCTTGGCAGCGTGATCCGAAAAGGTCAGGCAATCGCGCAGCTCGAACAGGGCGACTACAAACTGCGCGTGCAACAAGCTGAAGCTGCGTTGGCCCAGGCGCGTGCGCGTCTGGGGTTATCGCCGGACGGCGCCGATGATCGGGTTGCCGCCGAGCAAACCGGGACCGTGAGACAGGCGAAGGCGGTGCTCGACGAAGCCAAAGCGAAAAAGGATCGCGCCACCCGGCTGGTGCAGCAGGGCGTAATTCCAAAAGCAGAGTTTGATAGCGCGGACGCTGAATACAAAGTTGCGCTCAGTCGTTACCAGGACGGACTGGAAGAGATTAGGAACCGGCAGGGCTTGCTGGCACAGAGACGTTCAGAGTTGGCCATGGCCCGGCAGCAACTTGCAGACACCACGGTCTACTCGCCAATGGCTGGGGTCGTGCAGGAAAAGAAAGCCAGTGTGGGAGAATACCTCGCCGCCGGAGCGCCGTTGGTGGACATCGTGCGGATCGATCCTTTGCGTTTGCGCGTCGAGGTTCCCGAGCGTGAGTCGCAAAGCATTCGCACCGGTCAGAGCGTGCGGGTGACTGTCGAAGGCGATCCCGAATCCTATCTCGGTTACATCAAACGGCTGAGTCCGACCATCAGCCAACAGAACCGCGTGCTGGCAGTCGAGGCTGATGTTCCCAACAATGGCAAATTGAAGCCGGGAGCTTTCGTGCGCGCTGAGATTGTTACCGATCAGGTGGCCACCGCCGCCACAGTTCCCATCAACGCGATTGTTACGTTTGCCGGAATTGAAAAGGTGATCACGGTTGAGGGTGGAAAAGCTGTTGAGAAACCGGTGACGACGGGCCGGCGCGGACCCGATTGGGTCGAGATAAAGTCAGGCGTGAATTTGGGACAAAGTGTGGTGGTAAATCCGGGAAATCTACAGTCGGGTCAAGCGGTCACAGAATTTTAGATTTTAGATTTTGGATTTTTGATTTGCGATTGAAAAGCCTTCCCTGGGGCTGAATGAATGACCGAAGACGAACTGAAAAAGCGCACGAAACGGTTCGCACTTCGGATTTTGAAACTCGTGGCGGCACTGCCTAAGACGGTAGCCGGGAGGACGATCGGCAACCAGTTGGCACGGTCGGGTACTTCGGTTCCCGCCAACTATCGCGCCGCATGTCGGGCGCGTTCAAAGGCAGAGTTCATATCTCGCCTCGGGGTGGTCGAAGAGGAAGCTGACGAAAGCGCGCTTTGGTTGGAATTGATCATGGAAGGCGAATTGATGAAAAAGGACCTTGTGGAACCCTTATGGATCGAAGCCGACGAATTGGTCGCGATCATGACGAGCTCAAGAAAGTCAGCTGGCAAGTCGTTGCTAGCGGAAACTGTTCGCCGCCGCTCGATTCGGGCCGAAAGCGCCGAAATCAAAAATCAAAAATCTAAAGTCTAAAATCTTCAATGCAAAAGCTCGCTGAAATCTGTATTCGCCGCCCGGTTTTTGCCGCGATGATTGTTTTGTCGCTCGTGGTGGTGGGCGCGGCGAGCTATTTCAAGCTGGGCGTCGATCGATTCCCCTCAGTTGATCTGCCGACCATCAGCGTGCGTACCGGACTGCCGGGCGCCGCGCCGGAAGAAGTCGAGTCGCTGGTGACTCAGCAAATCGAAGAAGCCATCAACACCGTAGATGGGATTGACGAGCTGCGCTCAATCTCCAGCCAGGGTCAATCCTTTGTCATCGCCACCTTTAAGCTCAATCGCGATCTGGAATCGGCCGCGCAGGACGTGCGAGACCGCGTGACCGGACTGGGCCGAAACCTTCCCGAGGACGCCACGCCTCCGGTCGTCTTTAAGTTCGATAACGACAGCACGCCGGTGTTGACGATTGCGCTTTCAGGAACGAGGTCGATCCGGGAATTGACTGAGCTGGCTGACAAAACTGCGCGCGTGCAACTCGAACGCGTGGGCGGCGTCGGTGAAGTGCGGGTGGTCGGTGGTTTGGATCGCGCTATCAACATTTGGATCGACGCGGATCGGTTGGCCGCTTACCAGATTCCGATCACCACGGTTCGCCAGGCGCTACAGCGACAAAACGCCGACGTGCCCGGCGGCAATATGAATACGGGCCGCGAAGAACTGGTGCTGCGAACCTTGGGACGCTTCACCGACCCGCGTGCTTTTGAAGACCTGGTAATAACCAACATCAATGGTTCGCCAGTGCGGCTGCGCGACGTGGGCCGGGTCGAAGACGGAACCAAGGAGCAGCGATCGGTGGCCCGCCTGAACGGCGTGCCCACCGTGACGCTGGAGATCCGGCGTCAATCCGGCGCCAACACGATCGAGGTTATCAACGGCATCAAGAAAGAGCTGCCCAAGGTAACAGGTCAGCTTCCCTCAGACGTTAAGCTCGAAATCATTCGAGATCAGTCGCGGTATATCGAGTCGGCGCTGCACGAGATTCAAAAGCACCTGATTCTGGGCAGCATCCTGGCGAGTCTGGTGGTGTTGTTGTTCATGCGTTCGTGGCGCTCGACCGTGATCGCGGCGGTGGCGATTCCATGCTCGTTGATTTCCACCTTCGGCATGATGCGCGCGCTCAACTTCACCATGAACAGCGTGACGATGTTGGCGCTGGTGCTGATGGTCGGCGTGGTAATCGATGACGCGATCGTGATTCTGGAGAACATCTTTCGTTTCATTGAAGAGAAGCGAATGCCGCCGAAAGAGGCGGCCAAAGAAGCGACCCGAGATATCGGGCTGGCCGTACTGGCTACAACTCTGTCTCTGGTGGTCATCTTCCTACCCGTTTCGTTCATGTCTTCAATCTCGGGCCGGTTCCTTTATCAGTTCGGCATTACCGCCGCGGTCGCGATCATGGTCAGCCTGCTGGTTTCGTTCACGCTGACGCCGATGATGAGTTCTCGGCTGATCCGAGTGGATGACGCCGGCGCGGGTGGACATGGACAGGCCGGTTCGCGCCGTGGCTTTTATCGCTTTATCGATAGGTTCTATACGTACGTTTTAGCTTTCGCGATGCGTCACCGGCTGGCGGTGGCAGTGATTGCGCTGCTGGTGATCTTTTCCAGCGTGCCGCTTTATCGCTCTGTCAAGCAGGAGTTCATTCCCACCAACGTCGACGAAGCTGAGTTTGAAGTCAACATCAACGGCCCCGAAGGGACCAACCTGATTGTCATGAACCAGGCGATGCAGGAGATCGAGAAGCAAATTCTCACCACGCCGGGAGTGCGGCTGGTGCTCTCGAGCGCCGGTGGGTCATTCCTCGGCGGGTTGAATCAGGGCGGCGCTTATGTGCGAATCGCGCCGCATGAGGAACGCACGCTCTCGCTGGGACGGATCTGGACGGAGACATTGAAGGGCAAGCCCTGGAATGCGTTTCGCGGAAACTACACGCAGCAGGACGTAATGACCGAAGTGCGCCGGCGTTTGCAGCGGTTTGCCCCGATGCGGGGCGGAGTGCGCAACGCGCAATCATTTAACTTTGGCGCCGGCGGCCGTTTTGACATCGACTTTGTGTTGCGCGGGCCGGAGCTCGAGCAACTTTCCATTTACGCCGAGGACCTGGCAAAACGCGCGGCCAAGCTGGGTGGAATAGTCGACATCGATACTTCGCTCAAACTTAATAAGCCGGAGTTGCGGGTCAAGATCGATCGCGAACGCGCTGCTGATCTGGGCGTCGATACTTCAGACATTTCCACGAGCCTGCGTCTGATGGTGGGCGGCGAGGACCGGGCCTCGCGGTTCCGCGACGAGTCGATGAATGAAGACTATGACGTGCAGTTGCGGTTGAGCGAGGCAGATCGCGGCGACTCAGCCACAATTGGACGGCTCTATGTGCCTTCGTCGCGTGGCGGGCTGGTGCGTCTGGACAATCTGGTGAAGATCACGCGTGAGACTAGTCCGTCGCGAATAGATCACCTTGATCGTGAACGGCAGGTGTCGCTGCGCGCTTCGGTGGCGCCGGGTTTTGCCCTCGCAGATCGAATTCAGGCGCTGCGCGGCGCGACGGCCGAGATGAATATGCCGGCGGCGTACACGACGACGATTGCCGGCCGCGCGCGCGAGCTGGAACGAACGTTCACCGAATTCATCTTTGCCTTTATCCTGTCCGTGATTTTCATGTACATGATTCTGGCTTCACAGTTTGAGAGCACCGTTCACCCGCTTACGATTCTGCTGAGCTTGCCGCTATCGATGCCGTTTGGACTGCTGTCGCTGTGGCTGACCAACGATACGCTAAATCTTTATTCGGCGCTGGGACTGCTGGTTTTGTTCGGAGTGGTTAAGAAGAACTCTATCCTTCAGATCGATCACATGAATAATCTGCGGGCGATGGGAATGGAACGCGAGCAGGCAATCATGCAGGGGAATCGGGATCGGCTGCGGCCAATTCTGATGACTACGATGGCCCTGGTCGCGGGCATGCTGCCGCTGGCTTTGGGAACCGGGCCTGGAGCGGAAGAGCGCCGGTCGATCGCCATTGTGGTCATTGGCGGCCAGACGCTTTCGCTGTTGCTGACCTTAATCGCAACCCCGGTCGCTTATTCGCTGTTGGATGATTTGAGATCGACTTCGCGATGGCGACGTTTCGCCACCGCCACCGGAAGAGTTGCCGCTCCGTTTACCAGCAGGTTTCGCAAGCCGGCGCCCTCGCGCCAGCGCGAGGTGCAGCTTACCGAGGAGCAGGAAGCCGAAGAACTGTCGCCGGAACCACCCATTTCCGAGAGACCTCAACCCGTTCGTCGTGGAGACAAGAAACTACCACTGCCTGCCGGCGGTGGCGAATAGCAGAATCTCGCCCACCCCAGTTAGTTCTTCGAAATAAAAGTCGAGCAGTAAATGTCGTTTTCAACCCTAAGGGTTTGACCGAAAGTAGCCGGTGGTCGAAGACCATGGCTCTGCCACGCCGATGCGCGGCAAGTCGTCGACTTGCCTACGGCGAGCCTTACTTCTTAGGGGTCTAAGACCCTATTCCGGTCGGAGACCGGCAGATTAGGGAGGCGGCCTTCCGGTAAGTCAGAGACTTACCGCGCATCAGCGTGGCAGAGCCATTGATTGGCAAGCTTGCCTGTTGTAACTATTATTGCATCTCGCTGATGCGCCTCGTTCTTTTGAAAGGAGAAGAGAAATGGTTGATTGCTCGAAAATTGCGAATCGAAGCGGACCTCCTCTTATCACTCTGCTCACAATCCTTCTGCTGGTTTTCGCGGTCCTGGCCTGTAGTTTCTCCGGCAAAAAATGCACGACGACGCTGACCTATCAAGGCCGAACATACGAAGGCGCTGACGCGAAGCAGGACAAAGCGACAAGCAATGCCTGTAACAAGTATTGCCGCGACGACGATCCTGAGTACGAGGCAATGTATCGAATCTGGCTGGATTCCCCTGCGGGCCGGGCCGCGGGGCGGCCGTCAAAAGAAGAAGCCATCTTCAAAGACAAGCGCCTCCTGGATTACGTCACCATTACCTGCGCGGAAAAATGTGTGGCCTGGACCAGGGAAGGGAAAGCGAAAGCTGAAACCAAGTGTGATTGAGTCCGATCACTCTCGAGAACGAAAAAGGTTCACAATGCCTTTCAAACGCGTTTCACACGTCCTCGCTTGTCTGGTGATTTTCTTATTCGCCGCAGTGTGCGTGGGACAGGGAACTGCAAAAGGAATGACCTCGAAATCCCGGCAAGTTAAGGTTTACTTCTACCACGATCCCGGCGAGTACATCGATATCGGCCCCGTCGTTCGCAGTGTAAATTCGAGAGCGCCGGCGCGGGCAGCTGTTCAAGCGTTGCTGAACGGCCCAACTGCAGCCGAAAAGAAACAGGGATTTGATTCATTGGTCGACGCGCGCAAATTCTCGATTGGCTCGTTAAGCATCAAGAGTGGCGTGGCCCGAGTGAACTTCGTCACGCGGCGATGGTTTGGGTGGGCAGGTGATCTGGGCGCGGCCAGATTCAAGAAAGCGGTAGAACTCACTCTCAAACAGTTCGAGAACGTTACGAGCGTTGTCGTTTCGCTTAACGGTGACGCCAAGTTCGACGACGAGGGTTGAATGGTTGTGGGTCCGGATAAAGCCGGAAGAATCCCGAAAACCTCCGCTACTGGAAGACCGAGTCCACCGATATTATCGTCACATCCTCCGGCTTCACCACGATTTTGTAAGTCTCGATCGCTTTGTCCTCGTCGGTGATTTCTTTCGGCTTCGGCGCGTTGTAAGTAATCGGCGAAGGTTTGTTGCTGAGAATGGCGTCGCGCAAACCCGCGGCGTCCTTAGTCACGATCGCGATACGCATCGAGTTCGATTTGAGATATTGCCGGATAACGCGATTCACGTCTTCGAGCGTCAACCGCGCCAGTTGCTCGCGCATGTAAGTCGGAAAGTCTTTGATGTGATAGTAACGGCTGTCGAGCGCGTATCCGAGTTGCGCATCCTGGGTGGCGGTCAGCACGTTCACGTACTTGGACAAAAACTCCCGTGTTGACTCAAAAGCCTCTTTCGATATTCCGTCGCGCACCAGTCTGTCGTACTCATAAAGGGCCGCCCGCAAAACGAAATGACCGTTGGCCGGCTCGACCGGGCGAATCCAAATCTGAAAAATCTGGTTCTGCCGTCCCAGGTTCGCATCGGGCTGAAACTGGTACATGCCGCGCGGAAAATATTCGACGTAGGAATAGTCGCCGTAATTCAAACCGCGCGCTTCGCGCAGGCGCTGGTAAAGATAGCTATTGCTGGAGCGGTGCTGGCCGAAATAAGAAGCCACTACTGCCAGCGCCGGCCAATCCTTATCAGCCCGGGTCACTTTGATCGGAAAGCCGAGCGAGACCGCAGTCGAACGGGTTTCGCGCTGGATGATCTGAATTTTCGTTCCGGTAGTTTGCGCGGGCGCCTGAACTTTGGTTGAGCTGGGAGTGCCCGGCTTCAGTTTCGCAAAATCCGCCTGGACCCGTGCGGAAAAAGTCTCCGGATACCCGCCGGCGAGTCCGATCACCAGGTTAGCACGCGTGTAATTGCTCTGATAAAAGTCACGCACGTCCTTAACCGTCATCTTCTCAAGCGCGTCCACCGCGCCCACATTCTGATGACCGTAAGGGTGACTGCTCGGATAAATCATGCTGTAGAGCGCTTCCTTGCCGAGTTCTTCGTCGTTCCCGCCGCGCAGTGAGTTTTTCAGGTAGTTGATTGCTTCCTCTTTTAAGCGCGCGAAATCGTCTTCGCGAAATCCGGGATCGAGCAGCATCTCGCGAATCAGCGCATAGTACTTTTCCAGATTGTCGACGTGGGTGGTGCCCGCAAAGACGGTCATCTCTTTGTCGACCTGCGACCCGAAGGATGTCGCCATGGGATACATGGCGTCGGTAATCTCCGCGTAAGGTTTTGTTCGCGAGCCGCCCTCGGCCAGCATTGCGGCCACGAGCGAGGCCAAACCTTCTTTACCTTTAGGGTCGGAGGCTGAGCCGGTCATGAACAGAATCCGGAAAGAAACCAACGGCGAACGATTGGGTAGCAGTACTGCGTTATTGTCAGCGACGTTCATATTTGGATTTCGTGGGTAGCTGGCCGCGTTTGATTTGATAACCGCGTGGCCGGAGATCGCGATGGCCAACAGGATCAGCGTCAGAGTCAAGATGGTCTTTCGCATCGTTATTTCGCCGCCTCCTTCTTGGTTCTGAGAGTGACGATGGTGCGATGTTCAATTACAAAGTATTTGGCAGCCGCGTCGCGAATGTCACCCGGCGTCAGCGTGTCGTAAAGGGCGAAAAGTTTGTCGATGGTCATTGGCGTGCGCCGCAGGCCGATGTAACTGGCCAGCGAGCCGGCAATCGCTTCCGAGCTGTTCATGGCCAGAGCGGATTCGTAACGAAGCCGCGAGCGGGTCGAGTCGAGCTTGACCTGAGAGACCGGTTCAGTGGTGTACCTGCGGTAAGTGTCGAGGATTTGCAAGCGCACGTAATCCATGTCCTTCACGTCTTTTACCTTCGCTGCCACGAGGAACAATTCGGGGTCGGCGCGATCTTCAAAGATGTAGGAAAGCGAATCGAGCTTTTGCTCTTTCAGCACCAGCTTCTGGTAAAGATCAGAGTTCTCGCCGAAGGCAATCGGTGCCAGCAGATCCAGAGCAGTCTTGTCTTTCTGCTCATCTGAATATGCCGGCCCGCGAAACGCGACGTAAACCAGCGGCAACGTGTCCGACGGCCAGTCCACATGAGTCTCGAGCGGCGTTGTCTGATCGTTTTCGCGGGGAATCTCGGGTGTGTAGTTTCCTCGCTTCCAGTCGCCGAAGTATTTCTTGACCATCGCCAGCGCTTCATCGCGCTTCACATCTCCTACCAGCACGATGGTGGTGTACTCGGGCCGGTAATAGCGCCGGTAGAATTCCCAACTGTAGTCGAACTGGTTGGGCATGTCTTCAATGTCTTCGATAAAACCCATCGTGGTGTGCGAATAGGTGTGTTTCTGGTAGGCGGTGGCCCGCAGGACTTCGTAAGCTTTCTCTTCAGGATCCGCACTGTTCTTGTTGAACTCTCCGAGCACGGCTTTGGTTTCAGTCTTGTAGGCGTCGGGCTCGTACTTCAGGCGTTGAAAACGATCAGCCTCCAGCTCGAGGATCTTGTCCAGATCGTCTTTCGAGAAAACTTCATGATAGACAGTGCGATCGTCGGTCGTGTAGGCGTTGGCATCCGCGCCGGCTTTCTTGAGAATCGCATCGCGTTGTTGGCCGGTGTAATGCTCGCTGCCGCGAAACATCAAGTGCTCGAACAGGTGGGCGTAGCCGCTTTTGCCCTTCTCGATTTCGTTGCGCGAGCCGGTCTGCACCACGATGTAAAGCGCCACCAGATTTGGATAATCCGTAGGCACCGTGATCAGTCGCAGATCGTTAGGCAAGTTGTCGATGGTGTAGTCGTAAGCAAAGGCCTTGCGCGATTTTTGCGCCAGGGCCAGCAACGGCAGACAGAGAATTAGCGAAGCGAAAATGACCAGTTTCATAAAACGAAGCCAGCTCCTTATTGAATTGTTTGGAGGAGAATCTGAGTATACACGAGGAAGCGAGCAGAATGGAGTCGGGAGTAGAGTCGTGGTTTGGATTTACTTTGACTGACGCTTCAGTAAAAAACCGCGAAGCGGTTTCGCCCTCCAGCCCAACGTTGCCGAAGGCTACGTTGGGAAACCTTTTAAAAGCGAATCGCAACCCTGACAGGGTTGCGACTCTATCTATTGGCGCACCCTGGGTAGTCGCTGCGCGACAACCCAGGGCTCTGTGACGTAACCGCTTCGCGGTATTGTCATTATATGTCTGGGGCTGAAGAGGGGCTCAGAATTGTCTTACCTGGCGTTGATCTCTTCCGCCACTTCTTCGGGAAGTTTCAGCACCCGCTCCCAGCCGGAATTGTCCGCCCGCATCTGCGTTGTAAGTTCATTACGGAGCTGGGTCAGGCGATCGCTCAGCGTGCACCGGTAGTTTTGCAAGTCAGGAAAGCGTTTCATTTGCTCGGCCACGAACGCCTTCTGTTTTTCGATCGAGGGAATGGGAGAGTGCTGGCCATTTTCCCAGAAGGGCAGCAACAAAGGTTCGACCGTCGTCGCGCCAGGTATCTCGATTGTTTCGTCCTCGAGGCCCGTAACATCGGCGACGTAGTTTCCTTCGGCGTCGCTCCCGCGAAAGACCTGCATGCGGCCGGGCAGCGTGGTCTTGTCGATTGAGTTCGAATCTTTCAAAGTCGGGCGGCCGTCAATCATGCAGGCTTTGAAGATGACGCCGGCGACGTTCTTCACTTCGCTCGAGAGTTTAGTGCCGATGCCAAAGCCGGCGGCTTCCGGAAACTCGGCGACGATCCGCTGTACCTTCGGCACATCCAGATCACCGGTGAGATTCGGCCGCAACCCAGACAATCCATTGGTTTCAAAAAACCGCAGACACCACCGCCCCAATTCGGCGAGATCGCCCGAGTCCACGCGAAATCCCTTGAAAGCTTTGCGGCGAGCATCGTTCGAAGTCGCCGCCATCGCCGCATGCACCGCCCCCATGTAAACGTCAATCGTATCGAGCAGCAGCGTCGTGCCGTTCGGATTAGCGTCCAGCCAACGTTCGAAAGCGACCTGTTCGAAATGCTTGGGTTGGCCGCTGCGGGGCTCGATTTCCGGTTCGTACAAGTACCCGAGGTATGCCTGCTGCCAGTAATGTGCTTCCGTTCCGACGGCCGGAATGTCGAGGCGATGCGCGGCTTCCATGTTCGAGGTGTCGTTAAAGCCGCCGATGAACGCATAGTTGGCGATGTCCACCGCTCGCTCTATGTCGCCGTTACGCCGCAGTGAAAAATCCGAGAGCCAGCGATCGCCCGCCGCCATGCGGAACTGCATCGCGACACTGGCGGTGGTCATCGGTAAGTCAAAGGCGTGTTCGAACTTGATCTCCTGGGCCTGGGTCAAACCGAAGCCGCCGGTAATGTCGGCAATCGGCTGCTGTGGAAACATGATTGTTCCCGGCCGAACTGTGCGTATGCGGCCGGCGAACTGAATGTCTTCGATGGCTTGGGCGAAACGTTGCAGGCCGCCACGATCCTGTTCCAGAAAGCGCAGGCGCGGCCGATCGATCTGGCTGTCAACCAGCAGGCGTATCAGCCGTTCATGACCCAGCACCGGGGCAAATGGCAGCTTGCGCTGAGTGCAATAGAAAGTCGCTGTCATTTCGCTGAGCGGCTTTCCATGCACGCGGGTCACATCTTTGTAGGATGCGTCGCCCATGGCGGCGTGGTAGCGGTCGAAGTTCAGGGTGCCCATTGCGGCGAAATCATATCACGTGAGGTGAAGCAGGGAAGAGAAGGAAGGGCCTTCGAGAGAAAGAAAGTTTGACAGGATTACAGGATTCACAAGACAGGAATGTGAACGCCTTGTTTTGTGCCGCCAAGCGCGTTCCTTGGAGACGGGAATTAACCTGAAGCAGGATTTGTTCTCCATCTTGTTCATCCTGTTAATCCTGTCTCGTCTTATGATCGCTAGGTTGTTCCGGCGGCCTTACTTTCATTCCCAACAATCTCGGCTCCGGCTGCACGCATTTCGCCAATCGCCGCCGCGCCGTCTTGTGGTTTCAGGTTGACGGCGCGCATGGTGTCCGCCAGAGCCTTCACTTCAAAGCCTTCACGCAAAGCATCCAAAACCGTGTGCTTCACGCAATAGTCTGTCGCCAGGCCGCCCACCCAAACCTCTTCGACTTTCTGTTCGCGCAGCAGACGCGCCAGGTAAGTTCCGTCAAATCCCGAGTAACCATCCGCGCTGTCATCGATGCCTTTCGAAATGATGGTAATTTTCGGATCGTCAAGCAGGTCCTGGTGAAACTCAGCTCCGTGCGTGCCCTGAACACAATGGACCGGCCAGACTCCGCCATAAGCTTCAAAGTGTTTTGTTTTTCCCGAATGCCAGTCCCGGGTCTTGAACACGGGCTCGCTACGGTTCAAAAACTCTTTCATTAGTTTGTTGAGCGGCGGCACAACATTGTCTCCGTCCTCGACCGCCAGCGTGCCGCCCGGACAGAAATCATTCTGGACGTCGACTACGATCAAAGCTTTCTTCTTTTTGCTTACCATAAATAACCGTTCGAAAACAGGATTCATTCACATAACTTAGATTAGCTCTGCATTCGATGCGCTGCAACGCAAGGGCGTCCTGCCCGTTAATCACGCGCCTGATGCGCCTGCCGCGCTCCAAAAATTCATTGACTTTGGTGAGGTTTCTAGATAGAAGAATTTTCGCCGTATGCGGATTTCCCACCAGTAGAATGATTGGCCCGCGCCGATCGCCAAGACCTTCGAGGGAGTTTCGAGATGAGTGATCCGACGTTGAAGGCAATAACTTGCCCGCAGTGTGGAGTACCCGCCGCCCCGGGCGAAGGATTCTGCCGCAACTGTGGCAAGCAACTGCTTGCTCCGACGATGACGGCGCCGCCGCCCGTGATTCCACCCGTGCAGCCGTCGCCTGCCTATACGCGCCCCGCTTACACGGCCCCGCCAAAGAAACGACGCAGCCCTCTGATGATGGGCTGCCTCATCATTCTTGGATTGGCCGTCGTCGGTCTCGGTATTGGCGGGATTTATGTCTGGCGCCGGACCTCTTACACGCCGCCGGTCCGCCAGGCGCCCGCTGTTCCGCAGAGAGCGGCGGGCACGATGACCGAGTTTCCGGTAGATAACGATCCGAATGCGCCGGCCAAACCTTCTTCCGTTCAAACGGAAACGCTGGGTGGCACGACGGCCAAGTCAGGAAGCTCATCAACGTCGTCGTCAACGTCGGCTAAGCTGCCGCCCGGAATTGATAAGACCAAGCTGTCGCAGGGCGCGACCGCGATGACGTCTTCCACTTACAAAGCAACACCGAAGACGCAACAATCGTCTGCCTCGTCAACAAAAAGCGAAATCTATATTTGCGTGCTGACCGCGATGCCGGGCCAGACAGGTTTTGGCCAGGGCCTGGCAACTTCAGTCGTACAGGCGACCGGTGGAACCATGACCGGCGTGAAGGTGCAGAGTCCCAAGGGCGGTACTTACACCGGATCGAAAATTCGTTCGCCGCTGGCCAACGTTTATGTTTTGACCAAAGAGGCCAGCG
This sequence comes from Acidobacteriota bacterium, assembly GCA_038040505.1. Classification (GTDB taxonomy): domain Bacteria; phylum Acidobacteriota; class Blastocatellia; order Pyrinomonadales; family Pyrinomonadaceae; genus UBA11740. The sequence goes on from JBBPID010000046.1 coordinate 15,971, forward strand.
ACATTGTGATTTTGATTTATGGAGCCGACCCCTCGACGACAGAGGTCGTCGACCGGCTGGCGCAAAATGTCGGCAATGGCGAAGGTCTGATCGACTATCCGGAACTAAAAGAATCGCTGTGGACTTTGCCGGCGACAACCCCGAGCGGTTTGACCCTGGTGGAAATCAGCATGCTCACCGGTGCGCAGCTCGAGAATTCAATCGGCTCGGGAGGAGACCTGCCGTCAGAGATGCGCGCCTTCATTCCGGAACGTTTGACCAGCGCCCGCTATAACGATTCGAGTCAAAAAGAGTGGGTGGCGCTCAACCTCGAGTACGGTTCATCTTTTCAGGCCTGGCGTACCTGGCTGCTGGCCCGCAGTGCGCTCGGTCTGGGCGGAGCGCAAACCAGCACCGTGCGCGAGGTCGACGCGCTGTATCTCGATCAGGATGGAAAGCGCATCATGATTTTTCAGAAAGGTCCTTACCTGATCTTTCTGAGCGGACCCTCGGGATCGTCTGTCGATCGTTTCGTTGCCCTGGGAGATCAAATTCAGGTTTAGGTCAGTGCCTTTAATCGTTCTTACTCCCTTCTCCCAAAGGGAGAAGGGGAAGAGGGGGGAAGCCAGCGCCCGCGGTACTAACGCCCTCTCCCCGACCCTCTCCCAAAGGGAGAGGGAGTTAATACGCGTCGCACCTCACCAGCTTCAGCTAACGTTACGAATCATTTATGAAGAGGTGCCCCATGATTAGAATCAGCAGAACCCTACTGGCGATCGCGTTTGTCCTTTCCTGTTTCGCCCTTGCGCGCGCGCAACAGCCGAACACCAGCGCGATGCGTTATCGCTATATCGGGCCGGTCGGCAATCGCGTGACGTCAGTCGCCGGCGTCCCGGGTCAGCCTAATATTTACTATGCAGGCGCAGCCTCGGGCGGCATCTTCAAGACCATCGACGCGGGCATTCATTGGGACTCCGTCTTTGACGATCAGCCGGTGTCGTCGATCGGGTCCATCGAGGTGGCGCCCTCTGATCCCAACATTGTCTGGGCCGGCACCGGCGAAGCCTGCATTCGCAGTCATATCTCAGTCGGTGCTGGAATCTATAAATCGACCGACGCCGGCAAGAGCTGGAAGTTGATGGGTTTGGAAAAGACCGGGCGCATCGGCGAAATCGTAATTGATCCCCAGAATCCCAACGTGGTCATGGCCTGCGCGCTCGGTCATGCGTACGGACCGCAGCAGGAACGCGGTGTGTTTCGCACAACCGATGGCGGCAAGACCTGGGACCGCGTGCTGTTCACCGATGAAAATTGCGGCTGCTCGGACATCGTGATGGATCCAAACAATTCGCAGATTTTGTTTGCGGGGATGTGGCCTTTGGAAATTCACACCTGGGGCAGGGAAAGCGGCGGACCCGGAAGCGGCCTGTTCATGTCGCGCGACCAGGGCGCCACCTGGAAGAAAATAACCGGGCGCGGTTTGCCCACTCGCATGACCGGCAAGTGGGCTTTGGCGATGGCGCGCTCAAACTCTAATCGTATTTACGCTCTAATCGAAACCGGTGACGGGGTTCCGGTTAAGGGCCAGGAAACTGATCGCGGCAAGCTCTGGCGCTCAGATGATGGAGGAGAGAACTGGCGGCTCGTAAGTTACGACCGCACCCTGGGCGGGCGAACGCATTACTACTTTCACGTGGCGGTCTCGCCGGACAATGAAAACGAAGCGTACTTTCTGACCGCAGGTTTTGCCGTTTCGCTCGACGGTGGCGAAACCACCCGCGCCGGCGCCGGCTTTGGCAGCAGTCCCGGCGGCGACAACCACGACATCTGGATCGATCCGGCCGATCCAAATCGGATGGCGGTGGCCAATGATGCCGGGGTCAGTTTGTCGGTCACCCGCGGAAAGACCTGGCAAAGAATTCAACTGCCGATCGCACAGATGTATCACGTCACTGTCGATAACCGAATTCCTTATTACGTCTATGGCAACAAACAGGACGGACCTTCTTACCGGGGACCGAGTCGCACCGGCGGCGGCGGTGGCATACCGCGCAGCGCCTGGATTGGGGTTGCCGGCGGAGAGAGTGGCTGGTCCACGCCTGATCCGGTCGACAACAACATCATCTGGTCAAGTGCCTCAGGGTCCGGGAGCATCGGCGGCATTGTTGAGCGTTTCGATCTGCGCAACGGACAAGCGCGCAACGTCGAAGTCTGGCCCGATCAAGTCAACGGCTCGCCGGCCGCCGATTTGAAATATCGTTTTGTGTGGACGGCGCCGCTCACGATTTCGCCGCACGATCACAACAAGATTTACCTGGGCAGTCAGTTCGTTCATCAAACAACTGACGGTGGAAACAGCTGGCAAGTCATCAGTCCCGACCTTACTTCAAACGATAAATCCAGGCAGGGATTCTCGGGCGGACTAACCGGCGATAACATCGGCGTTGAATACGCGCCAGTGGTTTTCGCGATCGCTGAATCACCTAAAGAAGCAGGACTTATCTGGGCTGGTACGAATGATGGCATCGTTCAGATTACGCGCGATGGCGGCAAGAACTGGACGAACGTCACCAAAAATATTCCCAACATGCTCGCCTGGGGCACGGTCAGCAACATCGAGGCCTCGCGCTACCAGGCAGGCACTGCTTACTTAACGGTCGATGGCCATCAAGTGAACAATCGCGACCCGCTGATTTACAAAACCAGTGACTATGGCCGGAGCTGGAAAGCGATCACGAACGGGATTCCGCGCACGATGCTGAGTTACGCTCACTGCATCCGAGAAGATCCAGTGCGGCCAGGGTTGTTGTATGTTGGCACCGAGGGTGGACTCTTCGTTTCCCATGATGATGGCGCCAACTGGCAGCCGCTGCAAAACAATCTGCCGCGCGCGCCGGTTTATTGGATTACGGTGCAGGAGCAGTTCAACGATCTCGTCATCGCTACCTATGGACGGGGCTTCTGGATTCTCGATGACATCACACCACTGCAACAGGCGACCGCTGAGGTCTTAAACTCTTCGGCGCACCTGTTTACTCCTCGCCCGGCGTATCGATTTCGCGCGATGACTGTGCCCTACGCTTCTTCCGACGATCCGACTGCCGGACAGAACCCACCTTACGGGGCTTCGATTAATTACTATCTGAAGACTGCTGCAAAGGCTGAGCCCTCGATCAAGATCGTCGATGCTGAAGGCAAAACCGTGCGCACCGTTCGGGGCACCAACAGCGCCGGCTTGAATCGCGTCTGGTGGGACCTGCGCACCGAACTGTCGAAAGAAGTGCGTCTGCGGACCACGCCGGCGTATGCACCGGAAATTCGGCTTAACGCTGAGGGTTGGCGGCCGTTGCCTGAAGGCGGCAGGATGACGATTCTGGTGCCGCCGGGAAACTACACCGTAAAACTTTCCGTGGACGGGCAGGAGCTCAGTCAGACGCTCACCGTCCTCAAGGATCCAAACACCGGAGCCAGCGATGCGGATCTTCAAAAGCAGATAGCCATGCTCTTTGATTTGCGAAAAGAACTGGAAACGGTGGCCGAGATGATTAATCAGATCGAGGTGATTCGGGCCCAGTTGGCGACTTTGAAACCCCTCCTGCGCGGCGCCGACTTTGTTCGATTGGCTGACGAACTCGAAAAGAAGTTAACCGACATTGAGGACAACCTGACCCAAAGAAAGTTTACCGGCCAGGGACAAGACACGGTGCGCTTTCCTCCGAAGCTAATCAGCAAACTCAACTATCTGGCGAATGGAGTGGCCGGCGGCGACTTTCCGCCTAATACGCAGCAGCAGGAAGTTCACGCTATGTTCAAATCGCAAGTGGCTAATTTGCGCAAACAACTTGATGAGACAATCAGCCAGGATCTCGGAAGTTTCAATCGGATGCTGCGTGAGCGAAATATTCCCAACGTAATCGGGTCCGGACAGTAACTTGATCGTATCAGAAGCCCGACCGTCAAGGAGGCCAGGTGGATTGCACTTGGCCCTGGCGACGCGCGGGCTTCTGACACAGGAGTCGTTTTCACATGAACCTTAGATCAAACCAATATCTTGCTTCGATCTTACTCGTCGCCATGTTGCTGGCGTTGCCTATCCCAGCTCTGGCTCAGGGAAAAAAAGCGCCGCGAGGCTCAAAAACAACAACTGCGCCCGCTCAGCAGCCCACGCCCGATCCGCAGAAATCTCCGGAAGCTAAGAAGCCAGACGAAGAGAAGCCCGACGAGAACAAACCAGCCGATCCGATGTCGACGGCCACCTTTAACGGACTGCGTCTGCGTTCAATCGGTCCGGCGTTCACTTCCGGCCGCGTGATCGGGATGGCGGTCAATCCCAACAATACCTCGCAATACTTTGTAGCTGCGGCCTCGGGTGGAGTTTGGAAGACGGTCAATGCGGGGACGACCTGGACTCCGGTTTTTGATCGCGAAGGCTCGTATTCAATCGGATGCATTGTCCTCGACCCGAAGAACCCGCTGACAGTCTGGGTCGGGACGGGCGAGAACAATAGCCAGCGCAGTGTCTCGTACGGCAATGGCGTTTATCGCTCGGACGATAGCGGCAAGACCTGGAGGAACGTCGGCCTGAAGACTTCGGAGCACATCGGCCGCATCGCGATCGATCCAAAGGACTCGAACATCGTCTATGTCGCGGCGCAGGGACCGCTGTGGGGCCCGGGTGGAGATCGCGGACTCTACAAAACCACTGACGGGGGCAAGACCTGGAAACAGATTCTCAAGATCAGCGAGCACACCGGCGTCACTGATGTAGTTATCGATCCGCAAAATCCTGAGACGCTTTACGCCGCCGCCTACCAGCGGCGTCGTCACATGTGGACCCTGATCGACGGCGGCCCGGAGAGCGCTCTCTACAAATCCACCGACGCCGGTGCGACCTGGAACAAGCTCCGGGCCGGATTGCCGACAACCGAGATGGGCCGAATCGGCCTGGCGATTTCGCCGGTTGATTCAAATGTGATTTACGCGCAGGTCGAAGCGGCCGATCGCAAGGGCGGCATCTTTCGTTCGAACGATCGCGGCGGCAGTTGGGAACGGCGCAACGAGTATGACGTGACGGCCATGTACTACTCGCGAATTGTCGCCGATCCGAAGGACGTCGATCGCCTCTATGTGATGAATGTGTTTCTGATGGTTTCTGACGATGGCGGACGGACCTTGCGGCGGCTCGGTGAAAAGTCCAAGCACGTCGACAATCACGATATCTGGATCGACCCAAACAATACGGATCACTATCTGGTCGGGTGCGACGGCGGAGTTTATGAAAGCCACGACCGCGGCGCCAACTGGGACTTCAAAGCCAACCTGCCGATCACCCAGTTCTATGACATCACTACCGACAACGCCAAACCTTTCTACAACGTTTACGGCGGCGCCCAGGACAACTTTAGTTTTGGCGGCCCGTCGCGCACGCGCAGCGCTTCGGGCATCGTCAACAGCGATTGGTTTGTTACACATGGCGGCGATGGATTTCGCAGTCAGGTGGATCCCGAAGATCCGAATACGATTTACGCCGAGCTGCAGAACGGAAATCTGGTTCGCTTTGATAAGCGCACCGGCGAGCGCATGGCGATCCAACCTCAGGTCGGGCGCAACGAAGATCCTCTGCGCTGGAACTGGGACTCGCCTTTCATCATCAGCCCGCATTCGCACACGCGGCTCTATTTTGCCGCCGACAAACTTTTCCGCAGCGACGATCGCGGTGACAGTTGGCAGGTTATCAGCGGACAACTCTCACGCGGCCTGGATCGCGACAAGCTCGCCGTTATGGGCCGGCTCTGGAGCATCGACGCGGTGGCCAAGAACGCTTCGACGGCTTTCTTTGGGAACGCTTCAGCTTTGGCTGAGTCACCCAGAAAAGAAGGTTTGATTTACATCGGCACCGACGATGGCTTGCTCCAGATAACTGAAGACGGCGGCCGGAATTGGCGGCGAGTTGAGAAGCCTCTCGACGTTCCGGAACTGGCTTATGTAAGTCGAATTTTGGCCTCGACCGCCGATGCGAACACTGTCTATGTGGCGTTCGAGAACCGGCAGAATGCTGACTTCAAGCCCTACCTTTTGAAAAGCACCGACGCCGGCCGCACCTGGACTTCGATTAAGGGCAACCTGCCGGCAAATCATCCCGTCTGGGCGATTGCCGAAGACCATGTCAACCCGAATCTGCTTTTTGTGGGCACCGAGTTCGGCCTTTTCTTTTCCATCGACGGCGCGAAGTGGGTGCAATTGAAAGGCGGCTTGCCGACGATTCAGATGCGCGACCTGAACATTCAAAGACGCGAAAACGATCTGGTCGTCGGAACTTTCGGGCGGGGAATTTACATTCTGGATAACTACGCGCCGCTGCGTGCGCTCACCCCGGAGATGCTGAAACAGGAGGCGATTCTGTTTCCGGTCAAGGAAGCGCTGATGTACATCCAATCGCAACCGCTCGGCGGGCGCGGCAAGAGTTTTCAGGGTGAGTCTTACTACACGGCTGAGAACCCGCCGTTCGGCGCCACCTTCACTTACTATTTGAAGGACGCGCTGAAGACCAAGAAGGAAAAACGGCAGGAGGCTGAGAAGGAAGCGACCCGGAAAGGCGCGATCCTGTCGCTCCCGCCCCGTTCCGATCTCACCGCCGAGGAAGAAGAAGAGACACCCGCGATCATCTTCACGGTGACGGATTCAGGCGGACACGTGGTGCGCCGTCTGACCGGCCCTGTCACTGCCGGGGTCCAACGTGTTTCGTGGGATCTTCGTTCTCCGGCCGCCTCACTGCCACCGCCGCCCAACCCGGAAACCGAAGATCCTTTCTCTGAAGGTCCGGCCGGGCCGCTCGTTATGCCTGGCGCTTACCGCGTATCGTTTGCCAAGCGAGTTAATGGCGTGATTACCCAGTTGGCTCCACCGCGAGAGTTTCAGGTTTCAGTGGAAGGCCAGGAGAATATGGCCGCCGCCGATCGCGCGGCCCTGGTTGAGTTTCAGCAAAAAGTGGCGCGCCTGCAACGCGCGGTGAGCGGCGCCCTCGATGCGGCGAACGCGCTCAAGCCGCGACTGGCGGCGATCAGACGCGCACTTTTAGAAACTCCTTCGGCAGGCGAAACGCTGTTGGCTGACGCCACGGCCCTGGATAAGCGAACCAACGAGATTCTCAGAGCGTTGCGAGGAGACAATGCACTCCGCGCGCGCAACATGAATCTGCCGCCCTCGATCAACGAACGCGTCGGCGACATCGTCGGTGGCCAACGGATGTCGACGTCGCGGCCGACGCAGACGCAAGTGAATCAGTACGCAGCCGCGGCCCAGGACTTTGAAACAACGTTGGTGCAGTTGCGGCAACTGATCGAAGGCGATCTGTTAAGGCTCGAGAAGCAGATGGAAGCTGCCGGCGCACCCTGGACCCCGGGAAGAATTCCGGAATGGAAACCGGAGCCGTAGGAAAGGGGTCGGGGGCCCGTAGGCAGAAGGCAGGAGGCAGGAAGCAGGAAGCAGGAGGCAGGAAGCAGGGGGCAGAGGGCCGGAGGCAGAGGGCCGGAGGCGGGGAGTGTTATAGTCCGTAGTAAATGATTTCGAGGCGAGGCAGATGAAGTGGACGAGGCGACGACGTGTTCTCACTCTGCTCGTCTCAGCCGCATTCGTAGCGGCGGTCCTCGCGCTGATAGCCCTGCTCACTGTTATTTCAAAACGGCGTCCCTCGACAGTTATTACGTTTCAGCAGAACGCCTCTCCGAGCTCGCCTCTACCATCGCCATCTCAAAACAATTCTGTCGAAATTCAGCCCACTCCGTTTTTAGGACCGTCACCCGCGAACCCGGTCGCATCGCCGGTCCCCACGTCAACGTCTGTGCCCTCGGGAAAACTGTTGATTCCGGTTGCCGGCGTCAGGCCTGAGCAGTTGCGCGACACCTTTTCTGACGCACGTTCCGAAGGGCGGTTTCACGACGCGATCGACATCCCGGCTCCGAAAGGAACACCCGTTATGGCCACGGCAGACGGACCAATCGTAAAACTCTTTTTGAACGAGCGCGGCGGCACCACCATCTATCAGCTCAGCACTGACGGCAAGTTCGTTTATTACTACGCCCATCTTGAACGCTATGCGGATGGACTGGCTGAAGGGCATTTCGCCAGGCAGGGTGAGACGATTGCCTTTGTTGGCGATACGGGAAATGCGGGAGCGGGAAACTATCATCTGCATTTCTCGATCGCCGAGATTCCCAGTCCGAAAGACTTTTGGCACGGCCTCAACCTTAACCCCTATCCGCTGCTGACGGTACAGAACCGCTCGCGGTAGCGAGCGGGTTAAGGAAGCCAGTTGAGGGTTAATGCTAAATTCGCATTTCTGGCGTTTGCTGGATTTGTTAAGGCGATCTGGGTCTGTTGACTCCTTAACCCGCTCGCTACCGCGAGCGGTTCTGTACCCCGCTTACGGGCTGCTCATTTGCGCGAATCTGAAACGACTCGCACGAGGAACCGTTCGCTAATAGTTCAAGCCTTTGACTCGCCGTCCCGTTATAGCTTCGAGATCTACCCCCCAACCCCATTTGGCCCTTGCGGCACACGCCTTGCCGAATAGACCCGGTTCAATAGCACGAATTGGAAAGAGATGCGCGGCAGACTTCAACTGAAGTTGCACCGCTAAGGAGTGAAAGAATGAAATCGCTTTTCCGCTGGATAGTTCTCTCGGTGTTTTGTTTCCTCGCCGCAGGTTGCGTAGTCGATCCCTCAAAGCAAACCAACAGCAACGCCAATGTTTCAACTTCGCCGGTGGCCGCTGCGTCTGTTTCGCCGGCGGCAAACAACGAACCAGTCGCAAAGACTCAACCCGTCACGTTGCCGGTGCTCGATGCCTTCATGGCAGATAAAGCCTTCGCGGATTTGCTGAAAAGCCGTTTGCAGCTAACCGATGAGCAGATCACTAAGCTGAAAGACACCGCCCGGTCAGAAACAATCAAACTTAACGAGGCGAATGCTCCGGCGTTGGGTGAGGGCTCCAGCGCCCGCACCACCGCCAAAGAAAAGATCAAGGAAATAATCGGCGAAGAAAAAGCGAAACAACTGGAAGCCTTGATCGCAGAGCAATGGTCCGGTGATAACGACGGCGCGGCTGCTAAGTCCGGATCGATTAATAATATCCCCACGGATTCGCGCGTGGTGGTGAATGCCCCGGCTTATCGCATGGATGTTTTTGAGAGTGGCCGGCTGATCAAATCCTACCGGATCGGAATCGGCTATCCGCAGTTTCCGCTGCCGACGGGTCTGCGCAAAGCGCGCGTGATTATCTTTAACCCGACCTGGACTCCGCCCGACGAACCCTGGGTCGCCAAAATGAAAAATGTCAGCGTCGGCGAAAAGGTGGAAGCCGGCAGCAAGTTCAATCCGCTCGGTCCAGTGAAGATTCCGATCGGCGGCCCGTCTTTGATTCACGGCGGTAAGCCGATCGCGAAAATCGGGACCTTCGCTTCGCATGGCTGTGTGGGACTGACGACGCCCCAGGTGCATGACTTTGCCAAGCTGCTGGCGCAACTTGGTGGCGCGAGTTTGACCGACGCGGAAATTGCCGCGTACGAGCGCAACAAAACCGAAACCAAGGAAATGAAGCTGGCTAACGCAGTTCCGGTCGAGTTGAGATACGAAACGATTGTGGTAGACGACGGTAAGCTGCACATCTTTCGTGACGTCTACGATCAGGAAACAAACACTGAAGCAAATCTGAGAGCGGTGTTGGAAGCAAACGGAGTTCGCTTCGAAGATCTGGGAGAGGACGTGCGCGCACAAATCCTGGATGCTTTGGCGCAAATGTCCGGCTCCGGTCTTAGCCAAACATCATCCTCGCCCAGCCCTTCCGCAGACAAGCGCGCGAATCCGTCGCCTACCGTTTCTCCGAAGGGTGCCACAGCAGGAAAACCGGCGCCTCGCGCGGTCAAGAACAAGAACGAAATCGTGATCGAAATCGCCGGGCTGCAAGGCAAGGGTTATCCGGCGCCGGTGGATCTGGATACGGGAGCCGGAAAAGGTAAAAGTAAAAAGTAAAAGGCAAAAGAAAAGAGAAGGTGGGTTGCGTTTCTAGACCGTGGTTTTCCGATTTAGAATTAACAGCGCGCAGGCTAAATCTGCCTTCCTAATTCTCGCTCTAACTCGGGCAGTTTGTTGCTAAGAATGTCCCAGATAATGTCCAAGTCGACTTCGAAGTATTGGTGGGCGAGAATGTCGCGCAAGCCGGCGATCTTCTTCATTCGACGTTTGGGTAATTAGCTCGGACCGATTCGGGAATCATCTTGGCGGCTTCACCAATGATTTGCAGATTTCGAATTACCGCATCAATGGTTCTATCGTCACGATCAAACGCGTCCTGAGTTAGGTCAGCGGTGTAGTTCTGAATCTTGCCTATCGCGTGACGAATATCTTCGAGATAAACCTCAAAGTCCCGCGGCATGTATCGCCTCCCGCATAATCGATGCGCGCAGTCTGGGCTTAATACCGTCGGCAAGCACAAGGTCAACAGGCCGGTCAAAGAGTTCCTCAAGGAAAAACTTCAAGTCCATATAGGAATCAAAGGACTTCTTCTCAAACTCGACAACAAAATCCAAATCACTGTTAGGGGTGTCTTCGCCACGAATAGACGAACCGAACAGACTCAGACTCCGTACGCCGAAGCTTTTGATCTTGGCAGTGTTAGAGGTCAAAGTATTAAGAATTATTTCCTTCCCGGGTTTTTTTGGCGCAGACATCAGTTTCTCCTAATTGAGTAGCTTACACAGCCCGCCATAGGTGAGCAAGGAGGATTTGCGAGAGGGCAGAGGCCCTACAGAAGCCTAGACTGTTGTCGTCCCGCTGCCTCATACGACAAGAGTGAAATCATCGAGCGATACGCCCCAAGCCTCCTTGAAATTTCGATCTCCCGCGGGCTTGATTCCGTCGGCGGTGTAGGTGGGATTTAATGAGCGGAAATCGAGATCAAAGGGACCATCCCTAACAATCCACTGGTCAACTAGGTCATATTGAACTAGCCAGTTATAGAATTCGTTACCGACCTGTTGGGTGCCTTCAATGGCGTAATCAATGCCTTCAGCACCCGGCCTTCAGCGACCGCGGCCAGGGCTTCATTCGCCTCGTGCAGACTGTAACGAGACAGGCTGCTCTTCATCGATCCCCACGGAGTGGCGCGCGCGGGATCGGAAACGATCTGCACCGCGCGATAGAAATGCGAAAAGTCTGATCCCCAACAACCTCGCACATCCAGGTGTTTCTTATTCAGATCCAGATGCGGATTGAAAGTTGAGACCGCGCCGTGGTCGGTGTACTGGCCGACGACGACCACGCGACCGGCGTCTCGGGTGAAGCGCATGGCCTGCACCACGGCTTCGGGCGCGCCGGTTGCTTCGATGGTTACATCCGCGCCGCGACCGTTGGTTTGCTCGAAGATCCATTCCAGACGCGCGGGCTCGTCATGCTCTTCAAAGTTAAGCACGGCGGATGCGCCGGCGTCTTTCGCGGCGGTCAGACGATTTGCCGGCGCGCCAATGCAGAGGACTCGCAGCGCTCCGCGCATCAGCGCGAGCAGGATCGAGTTGATGCCTACCGGTCCCGAGCCGAGCACCAGCACAGTGTCGCCGATCGCAATCTCGGCGCGTTCGACCGCGTGCAGGGAAGTCGGCAGCGCGCAACCACCCGCCATAAACGTTTCCGCATCCGCGTCGAGTCGGATGCAACGCGTCCCCGGCTTTAGATAAATCTGCTCAGCCCAACCGCCGCACAAGCCGTCAGCAAGCCCATAGGTAATCCCATAGACTTTTCTCCTTGGGCAGCGCGTACTCGCTTTGGCTACCAGACAGAACCAGCAGGCGTTGCAGGTTCGGTGGACGTCGAGGAAGGTCACGCGATCGCCTTCGCGAAACCTGTGTCCTTCGACATCGAACATCTCGCCGCGAATCTTGCTCAAGTGACCGGTGGAAACGTGGCCGGGAACTAATGGATAAGGAACGCCCTGCAGCCGGCCCTGCTGAAGATAGACATCCGTGCCGCAGACTTCTGACAGCTCGACCTCGAGCAGCGCGGAATCGTTCTCAAGATCGGGTTCCGCAACTTCGCGCAGCTCGACCGCGGCGTTTGGTTCGGGGATGACGGCAACGATGGGCATGAAGGCAAAAGGTAAAAGGAAAGCGGCAAAAAGGGAAGAGGGGGGCTCATTGTTTGGTTGTTCCTCGTGTTCTTCTTGCGCTCTTTATCAGCGTGGCTTGACTGGTCCTTACTCGTTCGCGGCTCTGCCGCAGCACATAGCGGTAAGCCTTCGGCTTACCGTCAACGCTCCCAAAAAATTCAGGAGGCTCCGCCTCTTTTCCATCGCCTCCGGAGGCATAGCCTCCTCAACTTTCTCAACTTGCTACGGTAAGCCGAAGGCTTACCGCTATGTGCTGCGGCAAAGCCGCCCTGTACCACAAAGACACGAAGACGATCACAAAAAAAACCTCTCCGAGTCTCACATACTCGGAGAGGCATCAAGGTGGGGTGAGAGAAACGCTGCGAACCGTTGCGACTTCCCACTCCCTAGTTCAGCAACTTTATAGTCACTGATTTCGTCAGCGGATTGACCGTGAACTGCAACGCGCGGACCGACGTCATACCCGGGATCGTCGGAAGCTGACTGCTACTGCCGCCGCCGCCACTCGGGGCCATGCCGGCCGGGAAAAACTGCTTGCTGTTGATCGTGATTTGAGTTGGACCGTTGGCGAAGCCGATCACCCGGTAGCGATAGGTCTTGCCCGGAGTGATGGCGCCGCTGACAAATTCATGCGGCCCCAGGTTCCCCGACGAAGACAGCACATGGTCCTGTTCGTCGAGTAACTGAAGATCCAGATCCGGCAGCGCACCAGCGGACACCGGAGACGTGTTCATTTCTCCATCGACGCCGAACGAACTTGCCTTGGCGACAAATGGAACGTCGACGTAATCAACGCCATTAACCAGCTTGACTCCACCTGCACCACCGACAATTAATGCCGTCAGCACGTCTGTCTGACTGGTAAAACGTTCGTCAGCGGACGGTATTCCAGTGCCGGCGCCATCGCCTGGCTGGCTTCCGTTAACGGCGACGGTCGCCGTTCGGACGCGCGCGGTGATCGTAGCGGTGAAGGTGAAGAGACGTGATTGCGGATCGCTGAACATCAAGTGACGCGCGGCCGATGTAACTCCGGGACCAAGCGTCTGATTGTAAGTAAAGACCGCCGGGTTCGATTGTCCATCGCCGCCGTTGTCGGCGTTGATGACCTTCACCGTCGGATCCGAAATGCTGGTAATCCTGAAAGTGATCGGCCCGTAGGCGGTTCCATCCGCCGAGCTAATGCCGTTGTTCTTAATTGTCTGATCCAGCTCGAACACGCCACTGGCGATCGTCGGATTAATGATCGAAGTCTTGATCGACGAAGTGACATCCTGAATCTGGCTGCTGACCGCCGTTCCCGCACTCAAGTCTGAAACTCCAGCCTGGCGATTTGGATTAAGCGAAACAGCACGCACCGCGTATTCGGTGTTTATCATTTCATTGAAGCCAGTCGCGTCCGCGGTGGAACTGAGGCCCGCTGGAGCAAAGAACTCAACGATGAATCCCTTGTCTTCATAGTTGGTCGCCGGTGCGTTGACGTAGGACACGTGACTCCAGCCGTTGGTAGAAGGATCACCATCGAAATAAACGTGCAGCGGCGCGCCCGCGAACTGCCGTTGCCCGGCAGTCCCGGCTTTGCGTTTGAAAACTTCGTAGGCAAACGCGCCGGAGACCGGCTCCCACGAGACGCGCAGCGTCCTGGTTGAGGCCGGCTCGACGGTGACGCCCTGCGGCGCGCTCACATGGGCCTGGTCAGCCGCGAACTGTGGCACTCGCGTCGAGATCGTCTGGCGCCCGCCGATGATCCCGTCGGCGTTGATTCCCATCTCATGTGAAGCAAACACCTGCCAGATCAGCGCTTCGTGCTGCCCCGGTGCGTCGAGATTTGTCGGGTCAGTCGAGTAAAGAATTCGATCGGCTTCGATCACCGCGTCACGGAACCTAATGAACGTGTCGGGCGATGACAGACCAAGCAGATAGATCGAACCGAGGTGCAGCCGCTCCCAGGTTTCCTGTCCCTGTGAGATCCGCCGCGCAGTCGGTCCCGTCGCCAGGCCATCGAGAAATCCCGGCCGCGTGTAATTTAGTTGCGGCTCGGCTGCCATCATCAGATAACGCAGGTCCCACATCGTGCCCACGTAGATCTCGCCGTCGCGGTGGACTTCAAAATCCGAACCGGTCGACCCGCGCGTGCCCATCTGTGAATATTTGAGTGACGTATGCACCGAACGAATCCAGGCCATGCGATCCGGATCGCCGCCGGTTTGATTGGCGAAGAGGGTCCCGTCGCGAACGGCCTGGCGTCCGCGCGATCCGAGCACTACGTATTCACCGATCGCTTCCGCGTCGGTGATCGTGTAAGCCCAGAGGTCGGCTTGCGCTTCGTTCAGCGCGCCGCCTTCCGAACCTTCCAGACCGGCAATCGGCGTAGAGAGAGAGTGCGTGCCTTCGTGGTAACAAACCGCGCCGTCTTTACCCAGATCGTTGAAGAGATAACCGTGTCCGTAGACCGTCGGATTTACGATGATTGTTTGCGGTCCGGCCGGAGTGTCCACGGTTTCCGTAACCGGCAGCGAGAAAGCGTTGTCGAGACCGAGCGTCGATCTCAGGATTTGATCGGGACCGGTAGTGTCGATGCCTCCACCAAAGGCCGCGCCGCCGTCGTTCGGGAAATGCGGCATGCCCACCAGCGGTCGATCGCTGTTGGGGAAGGTGTCGGGAAAATCACCCTGACCAATGCGATTGTGAACCGTGTCGTCGCGCTTGTGGATATCGGTAAAATATTCCAACAAGTAGTTGATGAAGAAAAACGTGTTCACTTCGTCGATGTGTTCGGCGGGCTCAGCTAAATCGTCCGCCTCGTTTGGTTGAGCTTCGAGCGGTGCGTTGTTCTGCCGAAAATGCCAGGTGCCGGCGGCTGCTTGCGGGAAAGGTTGCTGCCCGGCCAGCACGTTGCGAATCAAAGCATGTGGCCCGGAGAGCAATCCGCCAACCCCGGTCGCATTAGTCCCTTGGTTGTAGTTTCGCAGTTGTACCCGAAGTAAACCCTCGGGTTCGTTTAGTGAGTTGAGTTTGAGTTGATCGGTATCGGGATTCTGAACTACCGGATGGTTCGGATAGATGTCGGCGGTGTAGGGCAGGGCACTCTGCGCCAGCATCTTGTTTTCGCGCGCCAGGATCTGGCCGTTGCTCGCATCGACCTGGGTGATGAAAACGCCGAGTGGATTGCGTGAAAAAGTAATTACGTTCCAGGCCAGGCGATACCCGTCGGCGGTCGGAAAGATGTTGAGCCTGGGTTGACGCAGTACGGGCGCCATTTCCGCGGCCAGTGCATCAATAGCCGGTTTGGCTTGAGCGCTGGCGGGCGAAGACACCGCGTAACTCGCAATCGCTGTCTGCGCCGTGGCCGCGGCGGCATCAGCGGTCAAGGAAGGTCCAGTGGGCGCGCTGACGTCGCGAAAGGTCGAACCCATCACCATACGAATCTGTTTGTCGGCGGTCATTACAAAACCAAGGCCGCCGTTGACGACGTTGACGCCGCCCACGTTTTGCTGGAATTTGACCATATAGCCGCCCATACCTTCTTTCTGATCGACCAGCTTTAGCGCGCTGGGGTCGACGCCGAACAGCGTTGAGTTGGCCGCTACGAAACTTCGCGCCGCATTCTCAGGCGTATCGCTGGAAGGCGCGGTGTGAAATCCCATCATTACATCCGGCGAACCGGCAAATGCGTTCCAGCGCACCGCGGCGCTGCTGGCGTATGAACTCTTGAATTGCTCGAGCGCCGCCGCCTGTGCCGAGGTGGCTTTCCGGAGCGCCGCTGACTTGGCATTTACGTCAACTGCCGGCACGACGCTCTGATAGAGATTGGTTCTGGACTTGGTCCCGGCGCTTTTTGAGCGCTGTGATGGAAACCAGATGATGGCGACAATGGTCAATGCCACCATGGCAATGACTGAATACTTGCGATTAGATTTCACGATTTGCTCTCCTCCCGCGTTAAGTCCTGATGACCCAGGTTAATGGTCAACTTATAGGGAAAGCTCCTTGAGGAATCCTTGAGACTGGCTTGAGTGCGAACGAGATTGATCTCAGGCAATCAAAATGCAATTGAATTGAAAGGCCCTGATGCTTGAGCGAATTGATGAATGAAGGTTTTAGAACTCGGGCAGGAAGAAGAGATCCACGAAACACACGAAACATCACTAACAAAACTGGTTCTGGTTCGGGTTGTTGCGGCTTTGCCGCAGCAAGCACGCCGGCGTAGTGACTCATTGGGACCAAAAGAGCCGCTTTGCCGCCGCACATAGCGGTAAGCCTCCGGCTTACCGGCCCGGTCTCTTCCTTTTCGACGAGGCTATGCCTCGGCGTTAATGTACGGAGGCGTAGCCTCCTGAATTGTTTGGAGCTTTGACGGTAAGCCGGAGGCTTACCGCTATGTGCTGCGGCAGAGCCGCGCTTAGCAGTGTCCCTAAAGAAAAGTGACGCTCACACTGGAAGTTTGAGCGTCACCGAAAAGCTTCGGCTCAGGCCAAAGCAATTTCCACGGGGTGTCAAGGTCTTATGATCTTCGAAGTCACATTAGTTCGGCAGAATCCCCGCAGGAATCCCATTCGGATCCGCGTTGAGTTATTGTACTGGCGCAGTTGCGAGAGAGAGCAGAGAGATGACGCGAGCTTTGCGGTTGTGGCCTTTGACTATCAGCCGGTAACCACCTTTGGGACCGGCGACGTTCCAGACCGCATGCGAATCAGTGACAGCTGTAGCTGAAGAGAGACTTCCCAATTTCGCGAAAGGTATCTCTTTTCCCGGACGGAGCCAACCCGTGATCCAAACAACGCGTCCCTCACGATCAACCTTTAACGCAATGGTGGTGTAGTCAGTGGCCCGCATAGCCCAAGCCTCCTTGCGACTACCCTCGCCCTCTTCGTCTGCTGTTTCACGTTCGTCGCGTCGTTCGCGGTTGCTTAGATGATCGAGCTTCTCGTGGGCCTGATCTAGACTTGTTCCAATACCCACACCAAGAATGGAATCAATGACTGGTGTCTGTTGACCTCGCTGCGCCAAAACCACTGACGAGGCCAGAAGAAGCAGGATAAGAAGAGAGGGCGGAACCGGATCCGGGAAGGAGCCGGCCCGCCAAATTGGGAGAAAGGGTTTCATTCCGGTCATTCCAGTCACTCCTGCTAATAGTGAATCTGAATGTTCCCCTGTGTAAGGACCCCCGCGCGCGCTGGGTAACCTCCGGTAATGAAAATCTTGAAAGTGTCATTGGTCCCCGGCTCGCCGTTGTCTTCAACCTCGACCTGGAACATAACAGGAGTGCTGCCGATGTGGCCTGTGCCTGTGAACATCACCTTGTTTGGACCAGTTTGCGTAAAGCTGGTGATACTGTCCGAAACCAGATGAATGTTGTTTTCTTTGTCCCAGTAGTTTAAGTGACCGCTGGGTACCGGGTCGGCGTTAAATCCAAAGTCAACCACCTTACCCAGGATGCGACCACCCCCAGTGACCTTGAGGGCCGCTGGTGCTGGCGTCGGGCTGGGTGATGGTGATGGGCTCGGTGACGGCGATACCGACGGGCTCGGCGATGGCGACGGGCTCGGCGATGGCGAGCAGCTTGCAATTGTGTACTGCGTTCCACCGCGAGTTAGGTCGCGCTTTGCGTTGGCCTGCGAAGTGAACGACTGACCACGCAGTCCGACCAGCACTGAACCAGCACCAACGAGCGGTCCATGAGTAACAAAGGGATTTAGCTTGCTGGCAGAGACTCTTACAGTAATTGTCTTGTTGATGGTGTCATAGGCTCCACTATCGGCCGCGCCTCGACTGGTGTAAGTAATCGTGCCATCAGAGTTTCTTACGGCCGTGCCGAAGGAAAATGGTGGTTGCGACGGATCGGTTGATGCGCGCACATAAAACTGGTCACCCCGATCGGAAAGCCCATAAGTGTAATCTCCGGTGGCGCTCAGCTTTGATTCAGGCGCGTTGGCCGTAAAGTTCATGCGCCAGTTGTTCAAGCCTGGTAATACATCAGCCGCAGTCAAAGCCGAGACCTTCATCGTCGCCACAATCACCGGACCGTTCGGCGAGTTCTCGCACGAATACTTAATCGAGAGAATGTCCAACGGGTCATCAGTCGGAATTACTACGAGGAGACCATCTGAAACGTCCTGCTGAAAGTCGGTTACCTGCTCACCGCCTGGCCCTGGTTGGGCTGGCGGCCCCGGATCAAAAGGCCCTCCGCCCGGCACTGGCGCCGGTACCTGGGTTGTTCCCTCGGCGTTAATGCTCGGACCCGAAATCTGCCGCGTAACAAAAGTGTGACCGTCAAAATCGTTGTGGTCATCGGTGTAGTCGATAACGGCGGCACCGGTTGGATCAAACGAGATTTGGAAATAGTCGAGCAGATTGCGATTAGCGGTCCCAAGCGTTCCTCCCGTTGAGATGTTACTCGCGTGGATGAAGTGGTCACTGGCTGCCACCTGGCGAAACGCAGGCTGGGACTGGTCAGCGTTGAAGCTCTGCGCGAAAAAGACTTTCCAGTTGGCGTTGTCGTTATTAGTAGGCTCGGTGGTACCGTACCAGGCGATTCCCACGGAGCCGGGAGTTGGTCCAGTTTCCATCCAGGGAAGCAGACTGGTCTTTGTTTCCGGACCGTCGCTTACGCGCACTCGCTGGCTCCAATTAACTCCCTTGTCGGTGGAATGCCGCAGAAAGATATCTTTGCCATCGGAGTAAACGACGTAAGCCGTACCATTTGGTGTTCCATCGTCTGCAACTTTGACGACGAAGAAGATGTTAGCGACATTAGTCTCAGGCGCGGCCTGATGGCAGTCGTAGGTTAAGGGCTCTAAGCCGGGCAGAGGCGGCGTGCCAACGCACACCTGGCCTGTGCTGCCGCTGATGTAGACAGTTCCGGAAGCCTGGTGCACGTCAATTGAACCTACCTGACCGATTGCGCCGGCAGTTTTCGCGGGTCCGAAGGTGAACCCGCTATCAGTCGAGCGTTGAATCATAGTGACGGCCGGTGCGAGCGTTCGATATAGAAGGTAGACAGTGTTGCCACCTAAGAACTCTTCCCATTGGCGGTCATCTCCCGGAGCGCCGCCTGTCACGTTGCCAAGCGGATTCAACATGAAATTCTGTCCTCGATCGACAGAGTTGCCTGTTGAGATATTGGCGGCTACCAGACTTGAGAACGCAAGAGCGGCAGGATTACCCGCGGCCGGGAATCCTACGGCAAGGTCGACGTCTCCACCTCCGTCAGCTCCAACACCGGTTTGCTCATCTCCTGTGAATGAGTCAGGCTGGCCACGATAGATCGGATGACGCATGAGCGGATCATAGCCGGGACTGCCTGGCTGCAAATCGAAATACCACAGGTCGACGCCGGCGGGAACACCACGAATGCCGGCGACATAGTGGTTGCCGAACTTGTCTGTTCTGCTGCTCGGCTCACCGTCCCGGGCTGCCACCGGCGCTTTTACGGTAGCGTTTGCACTAAACGATATTCCGGTTTTCAAATAGTTTGCGTTGCGGCCCGAGGGCTTGTTCTGAACCGAGGCGCTGCCGGAGTAGGGATCTCCCGGCGTCACGGCGAAGAAAACAACATGGATGAAGTACCTTCCAATGCCGGTCGAAGCAGGGTCGATCGTTGTTGCTTCCTCGGTCTCGGGAGCGCCATCACCAGATGAAGCAACTACAGGGTCAGTGGTATCAAGCGCTGCATTGTTATTGCTGTCAAAGTGAACGTAGAGGTCGTAATCATTGGCTGGGACCGTCCAGGCGATCCTGATGGCGATCTGCTTGGTGGTCCAGTCAGCGGTTGTGCCTGTAACGTTCAGCGCGTAGTTGTCGCAGTTGACGCCATCTACGCAAGTAGATTCATTAGCAGATGATCCACCTGTTGCCGGCCCGACCCAGTTGTTTGTAGGACCGGATGGTCCGATTGTTCCTGAAGCCGGCGTGGAGGCGTGTCCAGACGGCAGAAGGTTGAAAACCACGGTAGCGATAGAGATTACGAGCACGACGGTAAGGCGACCCGACGCCGGCAACGAAGACAATCGCATAGCCGACGACAGGGCCTTTTTCCCACGCCGAACTTTTTGAGAGAGGAACGATTGATACCGATTACCATGAACGGCTCTGGCGAATATCTGTTTAAATCTCATTACTGCCTCCTTCTAACGGCGAGTCACTCTTGGCAAAGTCGCGCCGAACGGCGATGCCTATTCATGCCTAAAGACACCGTGTGCATCCTGATCTATGAGGGTTGAGAAATTCTTGAGGAATGCTTGAGCAAGACCTGCCGCGGGACCGGAGGATTATTGACAACAGAAATGCAATCTATTTGAAAGCTGAAGTAATCGTGTCAGAAGCCCGACCCTGAGGGAGGGCTAGCCAGAGTTACGATTATTTGCGGTGTGGAGTCAAAGGGTAGGAGCCCTTGCTGACGCGCGGGCTTCTGACAGTGCTCAGGCTGCTACAGCTTCATCTTTCAACTTTTGCGCCTGATAGTGAGTTATCAGCGCATCGATGATTTGATCCAACGCCCCATCCATGACGAGATTCAATTGGTGAATCGTTAGCCCGATGCGATGGTCGCTCACACGGTTCTCTTTGAAGTTATAGGTGCGAATCTTTTCCGAGCGGTCGCCGCTGCCAACCATTGAACGGCGTTCACTGGAGATGGCTTCGTGCTGCTTCTGCTCTTCAAGTTCCTGCAAACGGGCGCGCAGAACGCGCATGGCTTTCTCGCGGTTCTTAATCTGTGACTTTTCGTCCTGCATGGAAACGACCACGTTGGTGGGCAGATGCGTGATGCGGACTGCTGAATAAGTTGTGTTCACCGACTGGCCGCCGGGACCGGAAGAGCAAAAGGTGTCGATGCGCAAGTCCTTCGGATCGATTTTCACGTCCACTTCTTCTGCCTCGGGCAGAACCGCAACGGTGATCGCCGAAGTGTGAATGCGTCCGCTGGCTTCTGTCTGCGGTACGCGCTGGACCCGGTGCACGCCGGATTCATGCTTGAGTTTGGAATAGACTCGCTCGCCTTCGATCAGGGCGACAGCTTCTTTAAGGCCGCCCACGCCTGTTTCCGATTGGTCGAGAATCTCCATCTTCCAACGCTGGCGTTCGGCGTAGCGGGCGTACATGCGCAGCACGTCAGCAGCGAACAGAGAAGCTTCGTCACCGCCGGTGCCGGCGCGAATCTCCAGGATCACATTCTTTTCGTCGTTGGGATCTACGGGGATTAGAAGCATCTTGAGATCGCTATCGGCTTGCTCGAGTTGCGCTTGCAGGGCTGCGATCTCAACGCGGGCGAGTTCCCGCATTTCTTCGTCATCGGTCTGTTCCATCAACTCGCGCGCGCCGGCGAGTTCGTCACTCAACGATTTCCAGGACCGGTATTTTTCGACAACTTCACCCAGGCCGCGATGTTGTTTAGCAGCTTTTCCATAGGCCGAAGGATCCGACAACAACTCTGGTGAAGAGAGTTCGTTGGTCAGCTCTTCGTAACGCGTCTCAATTTGGGCAAGTTTGTCGAGCATGGTTCTAAGTCAAATAGGTCAGATAGGCCCTATCCGTCCTATTGGTCACGATAAAGGCGCCAGCTCAGCCTCCGCCGGCTTTGGTTCCAGTTTCAAACTTTCCTTCAAAGCGTGGATCGCTACTTCCAGCTGCCCGTCGTCGGGCTCTTTGGTGGTGACGTTCTGCAGCCAGACGCCCGGTCGCGTAATCATCTTAAAAAAGGCGCCACTTTCTTTGCGCGCGGACAGCCGGATGATTTCATAAGAGATTCCGGCCACCACCGGAATCAAAGCGAGGCGCACCAGAAAATTGAAAAGCAGCGAATCGAATTTGATTATCGAGAACAGAACTATCGATACCAGCATCACTACCATCAGGAAACTGGTGCCGCAGCGTGGATGCTGGCGTGGCTGCGGGCGCGCGTTAGCGACCGTCAGGTCCAGCCCTTTTTCCCACGTGAACACCGTCTTGTGTTCGGCGCCGTGATATTCAAAGACACGCCGGATGTCCTTCAATAGAGAAAAACTGACAATCATGATCAGGAAGAACGACATTCGGATCGCTCCGTCGATCAAATTAAATCCGACCGATGGCCGCACCGGGTGTAAATAACCGCGAACTGATTGCCAAGCGCGCGAGTACCATGCGGGAGTGGCAGGCGCGTCTTGCGTCTGACTCACGGGCGCGACGCCGGTGCCACCCGCATTGACCGTCGAAGTTGCCGGCGCCGGTGTTGCCCAACCCGCGGCTATGAACAACGCATTTGTCAGCAGCAACGGCGCGGCGACGAATAGCAGTACGTTAAAGAAAAGAGCGAAGACAATCGAGCCGGCTGCGGCGGCCGTGCCGCCTTTTTTCAACTCATCCCTGGAACGCTTTTGGGTCGGCACCGGGAAAAGGCCCGGAACAGCGCCGGTCAGACCGGCAAAGTCACCTTCACCTTCGATCACTGCCGGCGTCAGAGCAACCTTAACTTCGGCAGCTTCGGCTTCCTCCGCTTCGGCAAAAGCCTCGTTGGCCGAATAGTTCAAGGCTTTGATCCCGAGGCCCATCGACTGCAAAAGGACCGCCCCACCCCTAAGTATGGGGAGTTTCAGAATCGGGAGCTTGTCGCTCCACTTGGGGAGCGTGGCGGCGGTATTGACGATCGTGCCGTCAGCTTTGCGCACGGCGATCGCATAAGCGTTCGGAGTGCGCATCATGACGCCTTCGATGACGGCCTGGCCGCCGACAATCAAATCTCTTTCGTTAGTGCTCATATCTTTAAGACCTATAGGGTCCTATAGGACTCATTGGACCTATAGAATCAAGTTACAAAAATGCCGGCGATTGGTTCCGGTCGCAGCTAAGATGCAGCTTTAACGACCAGCGATCTCAACGCCGGCAACTTTCGATTATCTTTGCTAATGCTTAATCGTCATCAGCTTACTTCGCGGCCGCGGCTTCGGGCTCGGTTTTCTTTCCATACCGGCGGTTGAAGCGGTCCACGCGTCCGGCCGTATCAACCAGCTTTTGCTTACCCGTAAAGAACGGATGGCAGGCTGAACAGATTTCCACGTGTAACTCTTCTTTGCGGGTCGAACGCGTCTTAAAGGTCTCGCCACAGGCGCAGGTCACTGTAATTTCTTTATATTCAGGATGAATTCCGGGTTTCATTTCTCACTCACCTTAGATAGTTGTCAATTCCTCGGCCCAATCAAACATCCAATGATACGGTCGTAACTGTGCGCCGTCAAGGCGCCAATCGACGCCGGATCGATCATCGGGTTGCGAAGATTTGTTTAGAATTAACTGCCGTAAATCTCGTTTGAAAAGTGAATTGACAACCGCTTAAATCGCGTGCTACAAGTCACTTGTCCGACCTGTTCCAAATAGCATTAACACGTGAGCGTGGCGTTAGTTCTATCGCGCGCCCGTGGCAACAGCCAGAGCGTCCTAACTCAGAGTGTATTTGCTGAGCGTTATGGCCGAGGAAAGTAAACCGCCCGAACCGGGTTCACAACCAAACATTTCGTCAGAACAGCGCGAGCAGGATAAAGCGCGCG
>JBBPID010000145.1:0-5537 GCA_038040505.1 Acidobacteriota bacterium
CAACGGGCGCGCACGCGAAAGAGAAATTCAAGAATGAGCAGATGGCGTGTAAGCGATATGCGCACGAGTTCGGGATTGACCGTCCCGACATCGTCCAGTGGCGGTGGCCGTTTTAATAAGGAGCGTGATCATGATCGCAGAGAGCCAGGCGAAGCTGACGAATCGACAAAGTTGGAAGGCGCTGGAAACTCATTACGAGAGTATCCGCAGCCTGCATCTTCGAACGTTGTTCGCCGATGATCCTAAACGAAGCGAGCGCTTCACTGTTGAGGCTGCCGGATTACTCCTCGACTACTCCAAGAACCGGATCACCGATGAAACCATTACGCTCCTCTGCCAATTGGCGGGGGAGTGCGGCCTCGGCCCGCGAATCGAAGCAATGTTCGGCGGCGACAAAATAAACGTCACCGAAGATCGCGCCGTCTTGCACGTCGCGCTGCGCATGCCGCGATCCAAATCCATGGTCGTTGACGGCAGGGACGTGGTTGCTGACGTTCACGCAGTGCTCGACAAGATGGCCGACTTTAGCGAGCGGGTGCGCAGTGGCGCGTGGAAAGGGCACACCGGCAAACCCATCCGCAACGTGATCAATATCGGTATCGGCGGCTCGGACCTGGGGCCGGTGATGGCCTACGAGGCGCTTAAGTATTACGCCACCCGATCGATCAATTTCAGGTTCGTTTCCAACATCGACAGCACGGACATTGTTGAAGCTCTTCGCGATCTCGATCCGGCAGAGACACTCTTCATAATCTCATCGAAGACCTTCACTACGCTCGAAACAATGACGAACGCAAACTCGGCTCGTGAATGGTTACTGGATGGCTTGGGAGACGCAAAGGCCATTGAACGCCATTTTGTGGCGGTCTCGACCAACGCGAAGAGAGTTGCTGAATTCGGCATCGACCCGGCGAACATGTTCGAGTTCTGGGATTGGGTGGGTGGACGTTACTCGATGGAGTCAGCGATCGGACTCTCGACAATGCTGGCGATCGGAGCGGAGAACTTTCGCGCCATGCTGGCGGGCTTTCACGAGATGGACGAGCACTTTCGCACCGCGCGGTTCGACAAAAACCTGCCCGTGCTGATGGCCCTGCTCAGTATTTGGTATGTCGACTTCGCCGGCGCACACACGATAGCGGTGTTGCCCTACGAACAATACCTCAAGCGGTTTCCGGCGTATCTGCAACAGTTGACGATGGAGAGTAACGGTAAGCGAGCGACACTTGAAAGCGGCGTCGTGGAGTACGAGACCTGTCCGATTTACTGGGGCGAGCCGGGCACAAATGGGCAGCATTCGTTTTATCAACTGATCCACCAGGGAACCAGGTTGATCCCGTGCGACTTCATCGCATTCACACGCTCGCTAAACGAGCTTGACTCGCATCACGACGTGCTTTTGGCGAATGTGTTCGCACAGGCGGCGGCATTGGCCTTCGGTAAATCGGCGGAAGAAGTAAGAGCCGAGGGCACACCCGACTGGATCGTCCCTCACCGCGTCTTCGAGGGCAACCGGCCATCGAACGTGATCCTCGCTGAACGGCTGACACCCGCGACTTTGGGGAAGCTTGTCGCGCTTTACGAACATTACGTCTTCACGCAAGGCGTCATCTGGAATCTCGATTCATTCGACCAGTGGGGCGTAGAGCTGGGGAAGGTTCTGGCGCAACGCATTATCCCGGAACTGGAGAGCACGACAGAGCCCGCTCTTAATCATGACAGCTCTACAAACAATCTGATCCGGCATTACCGACACTCAAGACTATATCAAACTGAGAATCAATGAGGTCGCAGAAGGAGTAAAGAATGGCTATTCGAATTGGCATTAATGGTTTTGGACGAATTGGCAGGCAGGTCTATCGAGCCATCCGTGAGCGCTATGACAAGGCGATCGATGTGGTCGCCGTAAATGATATCGGCCGTATCAACGTCATGGCTCACTTATTAAAGTATGACTCGACGTACGGCCGTTTTCCCGGCAATGTTACGGCTCGCGAAGACGGTTTCGTAGCCAGCGGCGACGAGGTGACGGTTCTGGCAGAGCGCGATCCGGCGCGTTTGCCATGGGCCAAGTTGGGTGTCGATATCGTCATTGAATCAACCGGTCTCTTCCGCAAACGAGACAAGGCAAAACTGCACCTCGATGCCGGCGCGAAAAAAGTGATTATCACAGCGCCTGCCAAAGACGAGGATCTGACGGTCGTGCTGGGTGTGAATGAGGAGATGTATGATCCTTCGCGTCACCACATCATCTCGAACGCTTCCTGCACGACGAACGGACTGGCGCCGGTTGCCAAGGTTCTCTTCGACAAATTCGGGATCGAAAAAGGCATCCTAACTACGGTTCATTCCTACACTAACTCGCAGCGGCTCCTGGATCTTGAGACGGAAGATCCACGTGATGCGCGAGCCGCGGCGATGAACATCGTTCCTTCGGAAACCGGCGCGGCAAAAGCCGTTGGTCTGGTCATCCCGCAACTCAAAGGCAAGTTCACAGGCATGGCTTTCCGCGTGCCGACGCCTACGGTTTCAGTCATCGACTTTACAGCGCTGCTTTCAAGAGACGCGACTGTTGAAGAGATCAACCGCGCAATGAAGGAATACTCGGAAGGGAAAATGAAAGGAATTCTGGCCTACAACGAAGAGGCTTTGGTTTCGAGTGATTTCGTCGGCGACGCACACTCGTCCACTTTCAGCGCGATGGACACGCTCGTCATCGGCGGCAACATGGCGAAGGTGATCGCGTGGTATGACAACGAATGGGGCTACTCAATGCGCGTCGCGGATCTGGTCGCATATGTGGCGATGAAGCAGTCTGAATCTGAACCCGTGCTCGAAAAGGCAGCGTGATGTGCCACCGGCAACCTCGTCGTTAAGAAGGCGTCCATAGCATCAGGAGGAGTTGAAATCATGAAAGCAATTCTCGTCGAAGAATTCAAAAAGAGACCTCAGGTCAAAGAAGTCGCGGAGCCAAAAATACGCGGCCCCTTTGACGCGCTGGTGCGCATACATGCGTCCGGCGTCTGCCACACGGACCTGCATGCTGCGGACGGAGACTGGCCGGTTAAGCCGGCGCTTCCCTTCATACCGGGACACGAGGGGGTTGGGGTTGTTGAAGAAGTCGGCGCGCTGGTAACGAACATCATACCCGGTGATCGCGTGGGCATCCCCTGGTTGTATTCGGCCTGCGGTGAATGCGGCTACTGCTTGACGGGGTGGGAAACGCTCTGTGAGTCACAACACAATACGGGCTACTCAATCAACGGCGGCTTCGCCGAGTGGGCTTTAGCCGACGCGCGATACGTTGGGAAAATTCCGGAAGGTTTGGAGTTTGCCGATGTGGCGCCGCATTTCTGCGCCGGCGTGACGACATACAAAGCCGTGAAAGTTTCTGGCGCTGGGCCGGACAAAACCGTTCTCATTTCCGGCGTCGGCGGCTTAGGGCACATGGCGCTGCAATATGCGCGTGTGACCGGCGCGAGGACAATTGCGGTGGACGTCACTGAAGAGAAGCTGGAGCTGGCGAAGAAGCTCGGCGCTGACGAGGTCATTAACGCACGCGCGGTGGATCTGGCCCAAGCCGTGCAGAAGCTTGGCGGCGCAGACGTAATCATCGGTACCGCCGTTTCGGCAAGGGCGTTCGCGGGTGCGTTCGGCGCGCTGCGACGCGGAGGCAAAATGGTGCTCGTTGGTCTACCCCCCGAGGCGCTGCCCGTGCCGATTTTCGATCTGGTGCTCAAGGGCATTACCGTCACAGGATCAATCGTCGGCACGCGCAAGGACTTGCAAGACGCGTTAGCGTTGGCTGCGCGTGGGCTCGTCAAATGCAATCACACCAGTGCGCGGATGGAAGATATCAATGACGTCTTTGATGAAATGCGCGCCGGCAAGATCGACGGTCGCATCGTTCTGGAAACTGCGTGAGCACCGGCGGGAATTATTGGACCGCGCACAAAGGCAGGATGATGAAAGTTGAATCCTTAGTGATCACATCACCTGACCGGACCGGGCACGTCCATGCAGCCCCGGCAGTGACGACTAGACGTCTGCAAGAGTTGCTGCGGTTTGGCGGCTTGATGTTGAGTGCCGGCGAGACCGCGTTCCGCGCGCGTCGATCGATGGGAGCGATCGCATGTGGCTTGGGCTTCGACTCGTTGTCGGTGCAGTTAGGTGCTCGCAATGTCGTCGCCAGCGGCTGCCGCAACGGCGAGAGTGCGACGTTGGTGCGCGACGTAGAGATCCCATCCGTGAACACTGAGCGCATCGGCGCGCTCGAAGCACTCGCTCGGACCGTCCCGCTCGATATGAACTCTCGCGAGTTCGCGGCGAAACTAGCGACGATCGAAAGTGCGCCGCCACGCTATTCGATCGCTCAGACATCTATGGCTGTCGGCGCGGCGTGTGGCGCATTTGCTTTTCTTAACGGCGAGTCGTGGGTTGAAGTAGCGGCATGCTCGATCGGCGGTGTCGTTGGCCAGGGTCTGAAATCGTTCCTAATCCGCCGGCGCTTCAACCAGTACGCCGTCACGGTGCTTTGCGCAGTGGTGGCCTCCGCTCTTTATTGTGTGGCGGCCGCCTTGGCGCACGGAGCGGGCTTTGGCGTCGGGCGTAGCAACGTGGGCCTCGTCTCGTCGGTATTATTCCTAATACCGGGTTTTCCTCTGGTCACGGCGCTTCTCGACCAGTTACAGCATGAGACGGCTGCTGCCCTGTCGCGACTCGCGCACGCCATGATGTTCGTGCTTAGTGCCGCCGTGGGCCTGTCTGTTGTGATCGCACTCGTCGGTTTTTCCGTTGAGATGTCGCCGCAACACATGTTGGCGAAGCCGCTGACGATTTTCTGGTGGGGTGTTGCCAGTTTCTGCGGCGGTTGTGGACTCGCGATCCTCTACAACGGTACGTGGCGGAATGTGCTGTACGTCGGCGCGATTGCGCTCATCGGCAACGAACTCCGCCTGTTGCTGTGGGACAGGGGGGTGCCACTGCCGTTGGCGACGTTTTTAGGTGCGTTGGCTGTGGGGCTGACTGCATCTATCGCAGGTCGCTGGATCAAGGAAGCTCGAGTGGGTCTTACGGTGCCCGCGGCCGTCATGATGGTGCCCGGTCTCTACGCGTTGGAAACATTGGTTTATTTCGATCGAGGCGAGATACTCCAAGGTCTCTCGGCAGGTGTGTTAGTTGGATTCGTCGTAGGTTCGATTGCATTCGGTCTCGCAGCGGCACGTTTCATCAGTCAGCCGGAATGGCTGAGGGAGTAACCACAAGTCCATGGAAACCCTTTCACCACTTGCAGGCAACCCTGCTCCGCCCGAACTACTGGTAGATGTGACTCAGCTTGAACGCGCCTACTTTGACACGAGGCCTGACGTAGAAGATCCAAATCAGTTAGTTCACTTTGGAACCAGCGGACATCGCGGCTCATCTCTGCGGGCCTCCTTCAACGAATCTCATATTCTTGCTATTACACAGGCCATCTGCGACTACCGGCGAATGCAGGACATCACGGGTCCGCTCTACCTCGGCATGGACACGCACGC
>JBBPID010000047.1:0-39523 GCA_038040505.1 Acidobacteriota bacterium
GTTTATTCTCAGAGATCGTCAGTCGCCCAGTAATGTGCGCCTTTCTACAACGCGAGTTTCGCGTAATGGTTGCCGGGCCCACGACTCTCGCAACTTTGCTGAGTTGCGTTCAGGTAGGCTTTAAGACTCTGGCGATTGCTCAACGATCAAGCGAGGTTTGGGCGATGCTGGGAACAGTCAAAACCGAGTTCGGAAAGTTCGGCGATCTGCTTGAGAAAACCAAGAGAAAACTCGATGAAGCGAGCAATACGATTGACGACGCAGCAAGAAAATCGCGAACGATCGAGCGAAAGTTACGAGATGTTCAAGAATTACCTCCTGGGGCTGAGGAGGTTGCTGCCGTGACAGCTGTGGTGGAAAGTCCGTTGCTACTACTAGCTGAATCAGGGCGAATCGAAGAAGGACAAAACCAGCAAAATTCGAAGGCTGCGGGCGGCGGCGGTGACTGATAGATAGTTATTATGAAAATCTTCATTAGCTGGTCGGGCGAGTTAAGCCAGTCCGTTGCTATGATCCTTCGGACGTGGTTGAGGAACGTTATTCAAATTGTGGAGCCCTACGTATCTTCTGAAGATATTGAAAAAGGCGCGCGGTGGTTCGCTGAGATTGATAAGAACCTGGAAGAGGCGAAATTTGGAATTGTATGCCTGACGCGTGAGAATATGAGCAAACCTTGGGTATTGTTCGAAGCCGGCGCTATCTCCCGCAGTATCGAACATTCGCGTGTTACGCCGCTGCTGATTGATTTGGCTCCCGCCGATGTCAGCGGACCTCTAGTCCACTTTCAAGCCGCATCTATCAATGAGCGTGAAATGCTGCGGCTGACGAAAAACATCGCCGCGCAATTAAAGGATAAGCGTTTCAGTGGTAGCCTCGTCGAATCCTCGTTTAAGAAATGGTGGCCCGATTTCCATAGCCAAGTCAATGCGGCCATTCGATCGGCGGGAAGTGGAAAGAAGCAGCCACACGTACGCTCAGAGCGAGAGCTACTAGAAGAGATTCTTGACACCACCCGGAGTATTGCGCAGCAAGCCGTTCGCGAGAACGAACGGACAATCACAAAAGCCGTCGTCTCAGGTACCCCGATCCGCCCCGAGCAATTTTATGTTGCCCAAATCATTGGAGGCCTTGAGAAGCGCAAAAGAAGACTCCTAATCGCAGCACTTCAGGGAGCCAAAACGGCTCAGATTAGCGACGATACTCTTTTGATCGAATTCGATCCTGAAGCTCATTACAATCGCGACGTTCTCGCTAAACCCGATAATCTTAAACTACTGCAAGAAGTTGTAAGGGAAGTGTTTGAACGGCCTATTGAAATACAGCTCCAGGTAACTCGACAACTATTTTAAACGTTCTTCTTCAACCAAAAGCCTTTGACAAAAGAAATCTGGTTAGGGCCGGTGCAGGGAAAGAATCGCGAGCGTCTGCTGCAGCGATGCGCCCAGTACATCCAAAAAGGTCAGTCCGACCGTCTGCTTTACATTGCCGCCTCTCATCCTCTGCTTGAACTCGTTACTGAAAAACTGCTCGATGGTCAGCACGCGCGCGGCGTCTGGGGCGAGTTTCCCGTCTATCTGTTCCGCGGCTTTGTCAGGCGAGTGCTTTCGAGCGCGATCGTATCTGGTCCCGGTAAGCCCCTGAAACCTCGCGTCGCCATCGACCGCGAAGAGCTTCCGCTGCGTCGCAGCCTGATCTCCCAAATCATCAAACAGCTCGCCACAGCGGGAAGATTGAAAGCTATCAAGCCGCTGGCGAATCGCGACGGCTGTGTGAACACCGTCGCGTCACTACTGGGCGAGCTGCAGCGAGCCGGTAAGACGCCCGCCGAGTTCAGCGCGGTCGTAGAATCGCGAGCTGACTTTCAATCCGAAGTCCAAAGCCCAAAGTCCAAAGCCCAAAGCCCTGAATCTCCCACCGTCACGCTACTGCGTTCGCAGCTCGATTTCGATCGCGAAGTCGCGCTTATCTATTCGGCTTATGCTGAGGCGCTCGATCTCCACGGACTGACGGATCAGGACGCGGACCAACTGCGCGCCCTGCAGGTTCTCTGCGGCGAAGTTGACGGCCAGGAGGTGTCGTTACCCTGGTTGGAAGGCGTGGATTTGCTGGTACTGGATGGCTTCTTTGATTTCACGCCGGTGCAGGGAGAAATCCTCCGCCGTCTGATTCCCACGGTCCCGAACGTAATCGTCAACCTGAACGGCGAACCGCGTAACCCGGAGATTTTTCGCCCGTTTCAATCGACCATCGAACACTTGCAGTCAATTACCAAGTTCGCAGAGAAGGTAAACGATGACGCGTTCGCAGTCGCCGGCGGCATCGCCTCACTTCGGGCAGGTCTCTTCAATGAGACACCGGGCCCGGACTTGCGCAACGACATCGCCAGGCCGCCTGACAACTTGAGCGCGGTTACGCTGCTTGAATGCGCCGATCGGGAAACGGAAATCAGATCGATTGCCAAGGAAATCAAGCGGCTAATCCTCCAGGAAAAATATGAACTGTCAGAAGTAGCTTTGGTGGTCCGCCAGCGCGCGGCTTACGCGGACGCGATCGCGCGGGTCTGCGCCGAGGAATCGATTCCCTGCAATCTTGAGCGCCGGATCGAAGCGATGCAGGTGCCGGCTTTGCGCGCCTGTGGAAAGTTGTTTCAGCTCCTGCGCGAGCCAGCGCGGGAAGATCTTCAGAATCCGAAAGCCAGCGATCTGGCTCACCTCTTGAAAACCGGTTACTTCCGTCTCTCTTCCGCAGACCTGGACAAATTGACTGAATCGTTCGACGCGCGCCATGCGGCGCTCCTGGAAGACGAATCTCGAAGACCTGGAAATGCCGGCGCCGGCGAGAACGAAACTGAACGAGAGTTGCGCCGCCGCGAACGTTTGCGCGCCGATCTGGGCGTCGGGCGTTGGGCGCCGGACGTTTTGGAAAACGTAATTGCTTATGTCGGCAGCGAACTTCGGATGAATTCCTGGCTCGAGCGCGCCGCGGGTCTGATCGACGTGTTCCCGTCTCCGGAAGCGGCCCGGTCGCTAATCGCCGGCGATGAGAACGAGGACGCGGCCGCCCTGGCGCAGGACGAGGCTACCGAAGACTCGGCGCCGAGAGACCGGCGCAAGAAACCCGCTCCTATCCATCCGGGTGCGATTGCCTGGACCAGTCTGGTGCTGGACTACTTGCAGCAATTGTTGGCGAACCTGCCCGACAGCGGAACCCCGAAAGAACTGCAGACTGCGTTGATGGTGCTGCTCGATCGTTTGGAGTTTTCTCATCAGGTCGGCCGGCCTTTGCGAAAAGACGGGGGCAGTCCGGATGTACCGCAGGTAACGCTCGACGTTCGCGGATTGGAAAGTTTGCGGCGCGCTTTGGCAGCGACGGTGCGGAGTTTTGACTATGCTTCGAACGTCGTGTCAGAAGCCCGATCGTTAGGGAGTCCCGACCTGTCGGGATTGCTGACGCGCGGGCTTCTGGCGCCCGTCACGCTGTCGTCTTTCATCGACGAAGTCGAGCGCTGTCTTAACTCACAAGTGCTCTCAGTGGGCGCTGCGGATCGCGACGGGCTGCGCGTGTTCGAAGTCACGGACGTGCGCGGACTGCGATTTCGCGCAATCTTTGTGGCCGGAATGATCGAGGGCGGATTTCCGCTGCGGGCGGGCCGCGATTGGCTCTATCCACACGAAGAGCGCGAACGACTGAAGAAGTACGGCGTTATCCTGGAAGATATTTCCAGCGATACGTTGCTGAAGGAAGAGCACTATTTTTATCAAGCTGCCTGTCGCGCGAGCGACCGCTTGTACCTGACCAGACCTTTAGCCGGCCTCGACGGCAACGAGACGGTGGCTTCGTACTACATCGAGGAATTGAAACGCGCTCTGGCTCCGGCTGAACTAGCGACCAGGCA
This sequence comes from Acidobacteriota bacterium, assembly GCA_038040505.1. Classification (GTDB taxonomy): domain Bacteria; phylum Acidobacteriota; class Blastocatellia; order Pyrinomonadales; family Pyrinomonadaceae; genus UBA11740. Next base: position 3,896 of record JBBPID010000047.1, read on the forward strand.
GATTCGCGGCGACATCGATACTCAGGACTTAAGCACGGCTTCAACTGCATCTGAGCTGTCCACGTTGCTGGTCCGAAGAGCCGAGAGCGGCGAACCGAATGCTTCCGGCCGCCAAGCCTCTCAGGCTGATGTGATCAAAGAGCTGCTGGCCGGAGCTAAATTGCGCGGCTACATCTCGGACTCAGCCTTACAACGGGTTCAGGTGGAACACCGGCGCAACTCACTCTGGTTTGGTCCCTTCGATGGTGAAATCTCAAATGTTGATTTGCGCGCGATGATGGCGCGCCACTTTGGCGCCGAACACGTCTACAGTGCCAGCGGCCTGAGCATGTATGGCAACTGTTCATTTCGCTTCTTCGCCAGTCGCGTGCTCAGGCTGGAACCCCGAAACGAGGCGGCGCTGGATCTGCAGGCAATCGATGCCGGCAAGCTCTTGCACGATATTCTGAGGAGGTTTTTCGAGCGGCATCGCAATCAATACTTACCCGGTTTGGATCACAAAATGTTGCGAGCCGATCTCGCTAAAGTCGCCGATGAGGTCTTTGACGAGCATGAGAGGCTGGTTCCGCCGCTCAATCGCCGGATTTGGGAAATCGATCGAGCGATTCGCAAATTGATTCTCGATCAGGTCCTGCTTTACGAACTGCGTCTGCAGGAGCACACCAACGAACGTGGGATTCGCCCGGCTTATTTCGAGCTCGCGTTTGGCCGCGCCTCGCAGGCCAGCGATCCGGGATCGAAGTCCGACTACTTACGTCTGCCGCGGGAGGGCACGAACTCGGACGAATTCGCTCTGGTCCAGGGACAAATCGATCGGGTCGACGTGAACCTCGAGGAGAAAGTCGCGGTGGCCTATGATTATAAGCTTTCCCAGGGCGCGAAGCTGGAGGATATCGAAGCGGGACGGCAGGTGCAGATCCCAATTTACCTGGCCGCGTTGGAACAGTTGTTTCTGCCGGGATTTGTTTTAGCCGGCGGCGGGTATTATCGACTGCGCGGATCGGGCGGCCGGCTGAATCAGGGGATGTACCAGGCAAAGTTTGCGGATTGCACCAGCGTCACCAGCAACCGGACAAAGCTGGACGAAGTTGAGTGGCACCGCATCCGGCGCGAAGTCAAGAAAAAGGTGTGGGAGTTCATCGACGGAATTCGCGCCGGCAACTTTCGCGTGCGGCCCTCGCTGGGAAAAACGACGTGCAAGTTTTGCGACTACGCGCCCGTCTGCCGCTACGATACATATCGAATTAATCGGAAAAAGAATTAATCCCCGATTAGGAATAGGACCTGTGTAGGATCTATACGACCTATGAACGATAACAATCAAGTTCTGCGAAAACACGTCCTCTCTCTTCTCCATGGCCGCAACGCGCACATCTCTTTCGATAAATTTGTAGACGCGTTTCCCATCGATAGCTGTGGTCAGAAACTCGAGGGCTTGCCTTATACCGGCTGGCAGGTTTTGGAGCACATGCGGCTCGCCCAGTGGGACATTTTGGAATTTAGCCGCGACGCCACCCACGTCTCTCCAGGATTTCCGGAAGGGTACTGGCCTGATCCAGCGGAGCCTGGTGACGCGATGCTTTGGCACGAAACGGTCAAGAAGTTTCACGCCGACCTTAAACAGATAGAAGAACTGGTTTCGAATCCCTCCACCGATCTCCTCGCAAAGATCCCCCACGGCAAAGGACAGACGATCCTGCGCGAGGCCCTGCTGATCGCCGATCACAACGCTTATCACCTCGGCGCGTTGGCAGTCATGAACCGGCTGATAAAAAGGCCCGGCTAAAGGCAACTCACCTTCCGGTTCAACGAATCTAGGAAGTTACGCATGCGAATCAAATTCATCTTTTGCTTGCTGGTGTTGTCCACTTTTTTCCTGGCCGGCACCGAAGCGCGTGCGTGTGGGTGCGCTTTCAGCTTTGTGCAGTATCAACCATGCAGCGCTTTTTGGAACTCGGGCGTGGTTTTCACCGGCACAGTTACCGAAATCGGACCAATGATTCCGGTCGCAGGGACCAATGGCCAGGCTTTTACTTTCAACGGCCGCTTCACCCGCTTCAAAATTGACGAAGCATTTCGTGGGGTCAAAGGCGAGACCACCGACATTTTCGATCACGGCACCAGCTGCGATTACCACTTCAACGTAGGAGAGCAATACTTCGTCTATGGGTGGAAAGAACCGAAGGACGGAAAGATTTATGTTTCGAGCTGCAGCCCTACCAAGACCCTCGGCCGGGCGGCCGACGATCTGGGTTTCGCGCGCGGGCAAATGCGAAACGAGCCGACCCCGAGCCTCATCGGCCTGGTGACAAGAGAGACTCGAGCCCGGGCTGACCAGTACCGAAAGAACAATGGTTTGGAAGGGATCAGAGTTGTTGCCAGCAATGCGGGCGCGCCTGCTGAAGCCTACACCGATGGCAATGGCATCTTTCGGTTCTTTGGGCTGACGGCGGGCAATTACGACGTACGCGCGCTGACACCTGGCGGCCTCCGTCGTCTTTACGGACCGGAGGTGTTCAGTCTTAAAGTCACGGATCAAAGATGCACCGGCGGGCAATTCACGGTCACATCTCTGTCGTTGATTACGGGACGGGTTTTGAACTCGGACGGCGCCCCGTTAAAGACGCGTCTAAATCTCGTTCCCATTGACGCAGGCGGCGCCGAGATGGTTCCGGCTGAGGGCTCAATCGAAGTTTATTCAGATGAAAAAGGAAAGTACAAATTCGATTGGCTGGCGCCGGGCAATTACCTGGTCGCGATGAATGGACGCAATCAGCCTGGCACGCACGATCCGCCATACCCGCGGTCTTACCTCCCCGGCGTAATTCCCAGACAGCAAGCAGCGATTATTTCCGTCGTCGAAGGACAAGAAGTGACCGCCCCGGATTTTCAGCTTCCTTCACCAATGATTCCGCTGACGGTCCGTGGGGTCGCGATGTTACCGGACGGGACTCCCGCGGCTCACTCGCTCATCGTCCTCGAATTCACCGAACGCGAATGGCTGGAGATCACTTCAGCAGATGCCCAGGGCCGTTTCGAAGTTAAGGTCTACGAAGGATTCAAGTATTTCGTAGCGGCAGACCTGAGGAAAGAGAATCGCGGGGTCTGGACCGGCACTCACTCGCCGCGAGTCCAGGTGATCGGCGGACAAACTAACGACACGATTACTCTGGTGGTGACTCAACCCGGGTTTTATGTGCCGCGATATGTTGAGCTGAAGAGACACCGTGGGGCAGTAGTGCCGTAATCTGGCGTTTGTTTTCCCTGCAACTTAGCAAAGCGATCCACGAAAACACACGAAACACTGACAACACCCTATTGCGGGTTCGTGTTGTTTCGTGGATCGCTTGCGGGCAAGCCAGACTCTAAACTTAGGAGACACCACCAGCAGAACGCTAATTGGACTTCTTTCTTCGTGATTCTGCGAATAACTTGCTAATCACACCGACGGGCCGGCGGCCGCAGCCTTCGCGTTACGTTCAGCAATTGCGTAGAGGATCGCTTTGATTTGAAAGGGTGTCAGATCCGGACGAGCTTCCAGCATGAGAGCGATAATTCCGGCGATGTAGGGACAGGCAAAACTGTTACCGGTTAGCTGTCGATAGCCGCCCCCCGGCCACGTCGTTTCCACCTGAACGCCGGGCGCGATCAACTCAATTACGTCTCCATACTGGTAACCGAAATTGAAAGGATCGCCGCCGGCTCGTTTTATTACTGAGACCAGTGACGACGAGAAGATCGAAGGCGAACTTGCTTGCGGAAGATTGTTCGCTGCGGCCACCAGGATTACGCGATCGCGATAAGCCCGATCGAGCAACTCATGCAGCGGCCCCCAGAAATCTCTCTTCGTTGTTCCCAGCGAGAGATTGACCACCTGCATTTTTTGTTTGATGGCATAGTCCACACCCATCAGGAACATTTCGCCGGAACCAGAGGCGTTAGGCCCGAGGACCTTGACGCTATAGAGTTCGACGTCCGGCGCGACGCTGGTAATGATTCCCGCGCAGGCCGTGCCATGACCGGCCTGATCACCCGAAGTCGAGGGTTTGAAAACGATCTGCCCGTCTTCGGGAACGGCCTCGACCGAAGCTTTCACCTTGCCTTTGAGCTTTGGATGCTCAGTGTCGATGCCGCTGTCAACCACCGCCACGCGCACACCGCGACCGGTCCGTCCCTCCCAAAGGTCCTCAGGACGGATGCCTGACCACAAGTCAGCCAGAGTGTTCGCTGAATCAACCGCAGCGTCAGACTGCGCCATTTGTCATCTCTCCTGGTTCCAAGACAGTGTTGCGTTCTAAAAATTGAAGTAACTGGAACTCGATGCTGAGTGCTTCGCGGTAAAACGTGCTAGCGTCTCGAGCAGGTCGCGACACATCTCGCGCTCTGCTTGTCCGCGACCCACAATCTCGCGCAGAGAAATCGCCAGCAACAAAAGATCGCGATGCTCAGGCGCAGCTTCTTTGCTTTTCATCCACTCGCGCAGGTCGTTGTCGCTTTCTTCTGATTCACCGGCAGGTGAGGAAATCTTGATAGTCCGATCGAAAAGCGATTCGACAAGCACCGCCAGTTCGTACGAGTTGAGCAAGTGAGCATTCGTGTCGGCGAAATGGGCCGCTCGATCCATTTCTTCGGGTGTAAACGGTGGATAAGGAGGATCACCCGGACGATTGACGAATTCCAGCACGCCGATCGTTTCATTCCCGGTGCGCAAGGGTGTAGCCAGCAGCGTAATCGTCTTAAAGCCAATCGCTTTATCCGATCCCGACCAGAAAGATCCTTCCGCACTCACGTCATTGACGGCCATCGGCTGGCCGGTCGAAAAGACCAGGCCGGCGATTCCCTTGCCCGGAGGGATGCGGATTTTCAGAAGCGCGTCTTCTATTTCGCTGACGGCAACCAGAAATCTCAACCCACCTTCGTGACCATCGCGGATGAGGACGGACGCGTCCGCAGACCCAACGGATTTGGCGGCTATTGTCAGGACATCGTCGATAGCTTTCCTAAGAGGTGCGGACAAGGAATTCGAGACATCTATGGCGGCGATCGTCTCGCGCACCTGAGCGTGAGTTTCGGGGCTTTCGCCGGGGCCGAGACTATCTTCGGTGTCGTTATTGTCGGACATGAGTAATCTTATTCCCTGTGCAGAGGCAACACGGCCTGGCGTTTGACGCAACGAGTGAACTCATCTTGTCTTTACGAGACAATTAACATTGAAAACCGCGAAGACGCATTATACATTCGACGACCATTTCTGCAACGGGGCATCAAAATCGGATAGTGGCCTAATTTGAGAGACAAACGAACGATCCACTAAATCACACGAAACAACACGAAGGTGTTCTTCGTGGAATTTCGTGTCATTTCGTGGATCTCCCTCTTTCAGTAAGTCAAAGAAACGAAACCGGAAAAACTCAAATTGAGCCACTACCCAAAATCGAGGGGTAAAGAGTGCCTCTGGAAACTTTGCGTCTACCTTTGCGTTCCTCTGCGTTAAAAAACCTCTAAAACCATAAGGCCGCCAGGAACTTCAAAGCTACGCAGAGGCAAAATGCTTCCGTCGCTCTTCATCGCCACACATTAACGTCCCCCGTAGAAATCGGCGAGCGTGGGAGTGGCACGCGCATCTTGCGCGTAATTCACGGGCGGGACGCCCGCGCCAGTCTCCAAAACGCAAACTCACTATTCGCTTTTTGACTGGCGTGGTCGCCGCAGAGTAGCATGGCCAACTTGGTCATCGACAAATCCGCGAACCTGGGAATCACTTACCTATGAATTCAGCTACACCCGCTTCCGCTGAGCCGGCCACGCCCGGCCAACTGCCACCGCAACTGGAATCGATCCTCGAGCAGGCTTATCAGTTTCAACAACAAGGCGAGATGGATCGCGCCGTGGCGACGCTGGATTCGGCGCTGTCAGAGGCGCGCGAGGATGCGGACAACGGCCACAAAGCACGCTTTGTGCTGGCGATGATGCTGCCCCAATACCATCTCTCAAATGGATCTGTCGATAAGGCGCTGGAGTTGTTGGACACGGAAGTCGAATTCGCCCGCGCCCGCCTCCAGGCAATCAAAGCCACTGGAACCACCGAGCAGAAGCAATACGCTAATCGTGTCTTTGTTGAATTGAGAGATTACCAAACTCGCCTGAAACTGCTGGGCCACCCCGCTCCCGAGATTTCGGTGAAGGAATGGATCAGCGGCGAGCCCGCGACCTTACAAGGCCTGCGCGGGCAGGTGGTGCTGCTGGAGTTTTGGGCTACCTGGTGCAAACCCTGCGAACAGATGTTTCCCAAGCTTACGAACCTCGATAAGGAATACGGCGCACAAGGTTTGAACGTGATTGCACTTACGCGGCATTACCTGGCTTATCGCGGTACGCCTGAAGCCCAGGCCGAAGAACTAAACCTGATGCGAAAAATGGTCAACGACCATGGACTCACCTTTCGCGTGGGCGCTTCTGAAGACGAGCAGACTCAGGATCAATATGGAGCGGCGGGCGTGCCGACCATGGCCGTAATCGACCGCGCCGGCATCGTCCGGCATTTCTACGACGGCGACGAAGAACGCTTTCAGCAGGTTCTGAAAGAGTGCCTGGCGGCCCAGCCGTGAAGAATTGCATTGCTGGTGCATAAGTCCGCCCGTCAGGTACGCTCAGTTCTTAAGCTCTAGCGAACATTCGGTTGTCTTTCTCCCTTCTCCCTTTTGGGAGAAGGGCTGGGGATGAGGGCCTACGGGAGCACTTCTATTTTATTGTTTGTGCTCCGTGGGTGGCGAGTGGCATTCAATGACAAAAACATCACGCGGGTTCGACGCCGCAGTAAGCCCTCACCCCAACCCGCTCCCAAAAGGGAGAGGGAGATGAGAATTCTCCCGATGGGTCGCGAACAGTCTACGCGAGGAAACAACTTTCTGGTTGCGGCCCTCTCTTACGGTTGCGCTTCTGACACGATGGCGAATTGGGGCCGAAGCCGTCCTGGCCGCCCCACCGGGGTTATCGTCAACCTCTTAGGGCGCCCGGCATGAGGGGCCGCTTGTCAATCAAGATTGATCGGTGGTAGAGTGCCCGCGCTCGATTCAAACCCATCCCGTATGGTTTGCTCATTTAGGCGGTTTCTGATTGCCTGAGAACTTGTTGTTTCTTGTCCTTAAGTCTCGTTAACCGCTGGCACTGAATTTCTTAGCGACTTAGTGCAAAAAAAGTCAGGCCTCGCGTCTATATCATCGGACGTTGCCAAGCAATTGAATCGAGGTAGAAAATAAAAACTACCAAAGCCGCGTTCTTCAAAGACCGGTATAACCCTTAACTGTTCGAAAGGAGATAGAGAAACATCATGGCTTTAGTTTCAACGATGGCCGAAAAAGGCCAAACAGCGAGGATTTTCGACATTCCCGACAGCGACCTGGGCAAATACAAACAGGTGCAGGTAGAGGAATCGAAGTTGGCCCAGTCGGGCGAGACCGTCGCAGGCGCGGAGAACGCGAGGGAACTCGAAGCGGCAAGTCCGGAAGGCGATGTTCAAGCCTACGGCGGCTGGTGTCGGTGCTACTTCCGTATGGCCGGCCAGTGGTGGTACAAGGATCAGCCGTGCAGCTGGCCGTGCCCGCCACTCTACTAAGCACATCGCTGACGAAGTCGGCGCGAGTCAAAGGATTTTACGCGCCGGCAACATCACGGTAGTCACGAGCACCTGCTGATCGCTCAAACGCGGCGGCAGGTGCTTGTTTTTTGTCGCTCTTACGCTCGCGCGCACACCAGAAGGCCCGATCCAGTTTCCCGCGCCTCGATTTGAGTTTAGATCTTCTCTTGTTAACCCTGGCGACTGGTGATAGAGTCTCGCCACTCGATTTGACGATCAATCTCGGTGGCTGATTGAAACTACCGGAAGCCGTTTCGGATTTCCATCCGCTTGAGTGTCAGGTCAGCTCTTTATCTGCTTTCAGACTGGCTGCTGCCGGAGTTTCTCAGCTGGCTAGTGCAAAAAGCGCCAGGCCTTTGCGTCTATCAAAACAGATGCTTCCCGGATAGTTAAATCGCCTAAGAGATTAAGCTTTTCTCTAGAACCGGGTTTACCCTTAACTGCTTGAAAGGAGCAACAACGAATCATGGCTCTTCTTACAACAATGACCGAGAAAGGCCAATCTCGGAAAACCTTTGATATCCCTGACAGCGACCTGAAGAACTACAGTGAGGTCAAGGTAGAGGAATCGAAGTTGGCACAGCAAGGCGAGACGGTTCCAGGCGCCGAGAATGCGACCGCACTCGAAGCCGCGACTCCCGAGGGCGATGTTCAGGCCTATGGCGGGTGGTGTCGCTGCTATTTCCGCATGGCCGGACGATGGTGGTACAAGGATCAGCCCTGTCGCTGGCCTTGCCCGCCGCTTTACTAATCACATCGCTGATTGTGTCGGCGTGAGTCAAAAGATTTTCCGCGCCGGCAACATCACGGTAATCCGAGAGCACCTGCTGATCGCTCAAACGCGGCGGCAGGTGCTTGTTTTTTGTCGAACAGGCTGCCACACCAAATTGGTTTTTACATTCGTCCCCACAATAAGTATTATTGGTCGCTCCGCGAGCAGTTCTGCCAGGCACTTCGGGAAATTCGCGAAAGCATGCACCGAAACCTCGACAACCTGGTGTGCAGCTCACCAGTTTTTCTTTTTAAGCAAATCATTCTCGAAATTCCGAGGAGGCACTAATGTCTGATTCCCCTACGCCTGGCAACATGCCCATCGACGGCGGACAGATGCCCGCAGACTTTCAAGGCGGTAGCGGCCCCATCCCCGAGGGCGCGGACTCCGCGCAGCCCTATCCCGGCGGCATGATGCAGATCGACAGACCGAAGGTTAAGGGATGGCCGTACGTGCGCCGCGCGCTCAAGCTGCTGAGCAATCACAAGGCAATTGTGGCGGCAACCATGCTGCTGACGCTGGCGATGAATCTGGCGCCGTTCGTCTATGCTGCCGCCTTTGGACCAATGGTTGCGATTCTCGGCAAAGCCGCCAGGGGAGAGACGATCGGCAATGTGTGGTCTCTGACTGGATCGCTATACGGCACGGCCGAGCCGGGCGCGACCGGGTTCGGAGCGTGGTTGGCGACTCCTCTAAGCTTTACCACCATCTTTATCATCTGGGCCAGCGCCACGGTGGGCGTTGTTTTGTTACGCCTGGTGAACACCTGGATGATGGCGGTGTTTGAAAACAACCTGCACGCGGAAATCCAGGAGAGCGTTTACAACCATATTCAGAACCTCTCTCTCGACTTTTTCACCGGCGGCAAAACCGGAGCGCTCATGCAGCGCATTTTGAACGAGACTCAGAATGTTCAACGCATGCTGACCCAGGTGCTCTTGCCGCCGCTGGTCCAGGCCATCGCGCTGATACTTGCCCTGGTTTATATGATCGGCTTGAGTTGGCAAATGACATTGGTCTCGTTCGCGCTCGCGCCGGTGGCTTTCCTTTTGTTTCGTTACACTCTGAAGAAGCTGGAACAATCTGCCAACGATTCGATGCTCACTAACCGCGATTTGAGCAGCGAGCTTAACGAGTCGATTAGCGGCATGGCGGACATCCAGGTCTTTAACGCCCAGCCCAAACGCAGCCAGCGTTTCAGCTCAGTAGTCCGGACAGCAACGCGGGCGACGGCGAAAGTCTTTATCTGGATGCAAATCAGCAATACCAACTCTGAGGTCTACATCGCCATCACCTCAGCGCTGGTGCTGGGGTTGGGTATTGCCTTCAGCTCCAGCTTTGGTTTGGGACTGGCGGGCGTGATTGCTTTTTGGGGCCTGGTTCCCAACACCTTCACCCCGGTGCAGGGGATCATCTCGTCCTACACTGCTTACCAGTCGATGCTGCCGGGCATCATCGCTACCTATGAACTCCTCGACACCCGGTCCTCGGTCTTCGAAAAGCCAGACGCGCGGCAATTGCCCGAAGTACACGGCAACGTAAAATTCGACAACGTCGTCTTCAGCTATGCCCTGGGACGGAGAATCCTCGATGGCGTCTCATTTGAAATCAGTGAAGGCGAAACCATCGCGCTCGTCGGCCCGATCGGCTGTGGCAAGTCGACGATCATGAACCTGCTGCTGCGTTTCCTGGATCCTGACTCAGGTCGCGTGCTCATAGACGGCGTGGACACGGCCGACGTGACGCTTGACTCGCTGCGGACGCAAGTGTCAAAGCTCTCGCAGTTTCCTTTCTTCCTCAAGGACACCGTTAGAGAAAACGTTAGGTTAGGCCGGCAAAATGCCACCGACGCCGAAGTTGAAGAGGCCTGCAAGCGTGCGCAGGTTCATGACGTAATCCTTAATTTTCCGCCCGAAGCGGGACCGGATAGCCCGCGAGGGTATGATAGAACCATCACGGACTCGTTCCCTTCTGGCGGCCAGAAGCGCCTGATCGCACTGGCGCGGTGTCTCATTCGCCAGCCGGAAGTGCTGCTGCTGGACGAGCCGACCGAGAGTCTGGGCGCCCAGGATATTAACCGCTTGGTCAAGGTAATTCGGGATTATGCCCAGGGTGAGAATCGGCGCACGTGTTTTGTGATCAGCCACCAGTTGAATTTTATTGCCGGCGTCGCCGATCGCATCATCGTCCTCAACGAGGGCAAGGTCGTGGATGTCGGAACTCACGACGAGTTACTGGCGCGCGAAGGCCTGTACAAGACTCTCTATGAGCTGAAAAACGTCGACCCGGCATTGCTGCGCACTCGCGCCGACGACCAGGGCGGCGGCCAGGCCATGATTGCGGGGGCGATGCCGGCCTGATTTCGTGACATTTGCTTAGTCTAATCTTTTAAGCAAAAACCCTCTCTAAGCTCGTCCACCTAATAGCCGGGTTAATCGGGGCAGTGTATTTGTGGCGGGTCGCACTGTAAACATCCTGACTCACGCTGCCAACCTTTCGACTCGCCGTGGGCGACATCATGCAGCATTCCATACAAATACTGGGGGATTACTACCGTCTCAGGCCGGGCCGCGTATCTTCGCAGTTGCTCGCACAAGCGCTTTACCAATATGATAGGCGGACTTTGACCGAAAGCCGCAAGCCGAACTCTCGACCTTCTGAAGTGGCATATTTGAAGAATATCAAGGCGTGCAATCCGGACATGGACGCAGTTTATGCCCGGTGCGCGGAAGCTTATCCAACGTTCGGCCTGACAGTGGAAGATTTTCGCGTCGCGATTACCACGGCCATCGACAAGTATCTGGTGGGGCCGGGAACGACCGGCGCCGCTCCGTCAATTGAACAGATCCGCGAATTCATCGGCGAGCTGCAGTGTTCCGATCTTTATCTGGCGTTGGCTTGTGCGCGCGGCAATGAACCCGCCTGGCAGCGGTTTGATCAGGAATACCGGCCGTTTATCGAACGGCTCACGCGTCACCTCGCGGGCACTGCGACCAGCGCCGATGAAGTTATGGATTCCGTCTACACAGAGTTGTTCGGAACCCGCCTGGTTGAGGGCGTTCGTCAATCCAAGTTCCGAAGTTATACCGGCCGCGGCACGCTGCGGGGATGGTTACGCGCCGTGGTCTCGAATGTAGTCGTCGACTTGTATCGCGAAAGACACGCTGAAGTGCCGCTGGAGAACTGGTCCGGCAGCAGCGAAGAGACCATTGAAAGGCTAACCGACAGTGCGCGGGCCCGCGGGACCGAAGACGCGATGTTGGCCAAGGTAGTGCGCGAACGTTACCGGTCGATGACGGTGGCGGCTTTGGATCAGGCGCTGGGGACCCTTGACGATCATGAAACGCTGCTGCTGCTTTACTATCATGTCGACGGTTTGAAATTGCGCGAAATCGCGCGCATCGTCGAACAACCGACGTCACCCGTGCGCCGCTGGTTTCAGCGACGCGCGAAGCGCGGCGATCAGACTCGTTCGAGCCGGGTGCACGAATCTACCGTGATGCGTTGGTTGGAGAGAGCTTACCGAAAGGTTTTGGATCGTTTTCATGCGGAACTTGGCGACAAGCATGGACTCAGCGCTGCCGAGATCGAAATCTGTCGCGGGATTGCCACCGAGGACTTGGGACAGAACGTGAGCCTCGATCGCGGCGCTGCGCGCGACCGGGAAACATTTGTGAAGGAAGAGGCGAAGTCCAAGATGGAAAAAGCCTCGTGAGGAATCCGTGAGCCAACCGGAACTAGACAAAGAGATGGAAGCTATTCGCAGCCTGATTCACCAGCGTCTCAACTCATGCCCGCCGGCAGAGACGATGGCGTTTGCTTCCGCTGAGCACCTGGACGAGGATGCTCTGAATGCTTTTGTCGAAAGCCGGGTCAGTGAAAACGAGTCCTCCTTCATCGTCTCGCATTTGATCGAGTGCCCTGCCTGCCGTGATGCCAGCGCGCGTTTGATTCGGCTCGAGTCCCTGGCGCTCGACGGGGATGACGTAACAATACCCGAGCACAGTCCCAGCCGGCTGCGCCAGTGGCTGGAAGGATTGGCAGCGCAGGTGGTACCTTCATCGGGCGAAGATGCAGTCTTCGCATATCACAATCCCGACACCGGGCCAGATGCGGACGATGATGGCAAACCCCACAACAAAGATTCCGCGACAAAGCCCGACAAATAGAAAACCACATCCGCTCCAAAAGGACCTGACCGTTTTGAGAAGCTTGACCCTCGCTTTCCGGTTCCTCTTAGTCTTAGTCTGCGCAATTTCGCTCAGCCTCCTCAGCTTAGATTTCATTTCGCGCGCCCAGGACAACAAGCCACGCCGGCCATTGCCCAAGCCGCCCTCGGGCTCGCGCGGATTTGAACAAACCGGACGTGACGCCTCGTCGCGACTGATCGCCGCGGGCGCGACGCGGGGACCGCTAAAACCGATCGCTCCATATGAAGGCCTGGCCTACAACGCCCGGCCTTTCTTTGCCTGGGCGTCGCAGCCGGGCGCCGCCTCGTATCATCTGACCCTGCGCGAAGGCGCGGAATCTTCATCGCCGATCGTTTATGAAGCTGACGTCAAGGTGGCGCAGTTTTCCTATCCGCCTGAAGCTCCCGCGCTGGAACCCGGCAAACTCTATTCGTGGCGTGTCTCAACTGCCGGCGTGATGGAGAAGAGGCAGGGCGCGGTGGCGACTTTTTTCGTGCTGGCGGGCGAAGACGCGGCGCAAATCAAAACCGTCCTGGACAAAGCGAAACTCTCCGCGCCAAAAACTGCCGCCGAGCGTCTGGCCCAGGCGCACATTTTTGAAGACTACGGCGTCTGGTACGACACCCTCCGGATTGCCAGCGAACTGCTTATTGAGAATCCGAACAACCCGGAAGCAAAGGCCTATTACGATTCGCTAATCCAGAAGCTCAAAGAAGAAGCAAACAAGGCCGCCGGCCAATCCTCGAATTTGTCCTTCCCTTTGTGGCAGCAACTGCGGACTCTGGTTGCCGCTCAAAAAGAAGACGAGGCGCGTTCGGTTATCAAGAGCAACCGCGTCGCTGCTCGTTTTCTCTATCGCGAGCTGCTTTTCGAAACCGTGGCCGCGCGCCTCTATGAAAGTCCGCCGCTGAAAAACTCAGAACAGGTGCGCAAGCTCCTCGTCGAAGGCGACGAACAAAATGGCGCCTTGGAAGCAAAGCTGAGCGAGTGGTTGAAAGAGCGCAAGCTGGGTGTTGGTTTTCTTAATGGCGATGAGGGTATCGAACAGGTTTTGTACCTAATTCAGGTTGCTCACCTTCGCAACGCGGAAAAGGAACCAGGCAAAGACGCTCCGCCGGGCACGCCGCGTGAGTTGACCGAACGCGCCCTCGAAATATCCGAAGCGGAAGGAATTGAACTGGCGGTGGCCAGCTTCTCGGGCACTCTATCATTCTATGCGCTGCGGGACCGGCGCATGGACGAGATTAATCCGCCACTGGATCGAGCTGAGGCGACCTGGAAGAAGTGGAATGACACAGTGGGCCTCTATCAGGCCGCTTTGATTCGGGCTTATGCCGCTTACGCCCTGGAAAATTGGAAAGCTGCAGCCACGTTTTTCGCGCGCGCCGCCGAGCTGGCTAAACCTTTGCCCGAACTTCGCCGTGGCCGGGTAAATGCGCTGTCAATGCAAGCGGCGGCTCTGCGCAACGTGGGCGACAAGGAAACCGTGCTGGCGGCGTTGCAGGCGGCCGTCAACGAGCAGCAGCAGGTGTTACAGGACACCACCGGCGAAGAGCCTCACCTCAACGAATCAAAGACCCTGGCTGCTCTGCAAACTCAACTGGGCGGCGCGATTGCTGCGTTAGGGCGACACGTCGAGGGCGGCGAGTGGTACACGCGCGCTGAGCGTCTCCGCGATGAGAACTATCGCGTCGAGAAAGCCCAGGTTGAAAAGAAAATCCTCGATACCACCAGGACTATGCAGGCGCGGATCGATGCCAGCACCTCCGCTGAATATCGCAAGGCGGCAACCGGCGTCATCGAAACTTTCACGGACTCGATGCTCTCGTATCTCGACGGCCTCGCTTCCGCACGTGACGATCTGGCGGAAGTAGCGAGAATCGCGGATGCGCGACTCGCCCTGGCACGCCGAGGTGGCGATCCGGACAAGATCGCACATGGTTTAGAACAGACTGCTAACGCCTATCGCAAGGCCGGAGATTACGCGCGGGCCCGTGCTGCCGGCGAAGAGGCCCTGACCTTGCGAACGAACGATCCGCGGCGCCGTTGGATCTACGAGACGTTGTTTCTGCTTGCTCAAATCGCCGACGACGCCGACGATTGGAACGGAGCGCTGGCCCGTTATCGTCAGGTCATTGAGCAAACCAAACCCGGATTGCTTCCTTCCATATACGATCTTAATGCTGAGCCTCGTGAGGATCTGCGCCCGCTCGAGGCGCACATGAATAACATCGACTTTCTCGGTCGCGCCAGCAAAGCGTTCGATGCCAAAGCGGCAATTGGCAGGATCCTCGCGCGGCAGGGAAATTATCGGGCGGCGGATCAGGAATATCAGGGAGTACTTGGCTCGATCACACAGCTCTACGCAATCGGCGCCCCCGATGAGGCAGAGCTGCTGAGCTGGCTGCGTGCGAGCCGGGACGTCAAGAGCGTTGACATCGCCACGCATCGTCGCCAAACCGGCGTCACGCCGAGCAAGGACGAGCTGGAGCGATTTAATCTAGCCACCTTGATGGTGAATTCGCATCGCTCGACGGTGCTCACCAATCTCGCCATGCTCTATGAAGAAGAAAACGATCTCGATAACGCGGTTAAGGCATACGAACAAGCGAATGCGTTGAGCTCAAATCTGGTCGGCGGGAGTTTCTTTCTCTCCGGCACTTACGTGGCGCTGGCGCGGATCGAACGTGAACGCGGTAACTACGCGGCGGCGGAAGCGCCGATCGAAGCAGCCCTGGCCGAGTTCGTGCGCAAGAACGAGGCCTGGGGCATAGCCAACATGCTTCTCTTCAAGAGCGCGTTGCGCCGCGACCAGGGTCGCCTGGCTGAGTCGAAACAATTGGCCGAAGACGCACTCAAGATTGCGCAACCACTCGGGTCGCGTCCGCAGACGGCCGCCATCCTGCGCACGCTGGGACGAGCTGAGAGCGAGCAAGGCGGTGCATCGCTCAAGTCCTCCGAACAACATTTGCGCGGGGCCCTGGCCACCTGGCGCGACCTGGGTTTGCGCGGCCACATTGCCTATACGCTGGACAGCCTGGGATTGACTCTTGAGCGGCTCGGCCGCGATGAAGAAGCTCTGGCAGCTTATATCGAGGCAGTCGGCATCGTTGAGACTTTGGCCGGCTCGCTTTCGACCAACGTGACTTCGGAAACTTTCAATGCCAGCCGTGGAAATCGGGAGCTTTACGATCACTTGATCAAACTGCTGATTAAGAAGGGCCGTTCGGCTGAAGCGCTTTTGTATCTGGAGCGGGCTAAATCAAAAGCGCTCGTGGATGCCCTGGCGGGCGCAAACATAAAGGCCAAAGATCCGCAGGTAAGCGCCTTGCTCGATCGTCTGCGTGAGCAAACTGACGCCTTGCGGGTCGCCGAGCGAGAACTGGCCAGCGAACTGGCTAAGGCTGTAGCCAATCGAGACCAGACAAAAATTACCGCGGCCCGAGCGAAGCTCGCGGCGGCGCAGCAGAACTATCTTGATGCCGTCGAAAAGGTAAAACGCGCCAACCCTTCTTACGCCAGTATGGTTGCCGTCAATCCCACGGACCTGGTCGAAGTGCGCAAACTGCTGCCGGAAAAAACTCTGCTCCTCGAGTACTTTCCTACCGACAACGAACTCTACATCTTCGTGGTGACTCGCGATACCGGACCGGCGATTCGCACGGTTGCAATAAAACGCACTGAACTGGCTAAGCTCGTTATGCAGTATCGAGAAGCCCTGAGCAGCGCGAGCGAGCAAAGTGTTTTGGAGCGTTCGGCGCGGGGCGCTTTGTGGAAGGACGACGGCAAACCGGATTTCAAAAGCGACATCGCGCCAATTAAGGATGCGACTATCGCGCTGTACAAAGCACTGATCGAACCAGCGCAGGCCGAGGTGGATTCAGCCGACACGCTGCTGATTGTTCCCGGAGGTGAGCTCTATTACCTGCCGATTCATGCGCTGGCTCGTCTGAACCAGGACGGCTCGCTGAATTTTCTGATCGAACAGAAGCGTTTTGCCTACCTGGCTTCGGCTGACTCGCTGAACTTTGTGGCAAGGCTCGCTACCGTTGACAACACTCAGGGCTCGACGCGTCCTTTGTTGGCCATGGGAAATCCGGACGGGACTTTGCCGGCTGCGACTGAGGAAGTTAACAGCCTGGGCCGGATATTTGTTAACGCTAATATCATCCTGGGGAAAGACGCGACCGTCTCGCGCGTGGCGCAATCAACTGCGGGCATCTCTTACATGCATTTTGCGACGCACGGAATCATCAACAGTCTCGATCCGAAAGAGAGTTACCTGCTGTTGGCCGGCGACCCGGGCCGTCTGTCGGTCAAAGATATTGTTGAAGACAACTACAAACTCTCCTTTACGGGCACCCGGCTGGTGACGCTTTCCGCCTGTGACACCAGCATCGGCGGTTACGATCCCAGCGCCGTTTACAGCAGTCTGTCGCGGGCCTTCAGCAAAGCCGGCGCGCCGACGGTGGTGGCCTCGCTCTGGAGTGTCAACGACAATTCGACCAAGGACACGATGACAGCCTTCTACAAGGAAATTGCCGCCGGACAATCAAAGGGCGAGGCCATGCGGCGCGCCCAACTCGCCGTCATGCACGATCCGCGCTTTGCCCATCCTTACTACTGGGCGCCTTTTATTGTTTTGGGAGATTGGAAGTAGGGAAAGGGCTCCCCCTTTTCGACAATGCCCTACGAAATGCATGATCTTTGTTCGCGCGTTCGTGTGTCTTCGTGGATCGTTCTCGTCGCCCTTTTCACGCCACCGACTCACTTATTGAGTAACGAATTAAGCTTTTCCGACAGCTCGGGGTTGAGTTTTGCGAGAATCCGCGCTTGCTCTTCAACCTCAGGTTTATTTCCCATCTGCCAGTGTGCAACACCGAGATTGTAGTGCGCCTCGGCGTAATCAGGTCTTAGTTGCACCGCCTGTTTGAATTCAGCGAGCGCATCATCCAGAAGGCCCGACGCCGCGTATGCCAGACCCAGATTGTTGTGCGGCTTGGACAAAGGCTGCGGGTTGGAAGAATTTTCATTGAGCTTGATCGCCTGGCTGTAGCTTTCGATGGCCTTCTCGTATTGGCCGAGGTCAGCGTAGGCATTTCCCATGTTGTAAAAGGCGAGAATCTTTGGCTGATCCTTGATCGCCAGGTTCACCACTTGTTTGAACTCCTCGATCGCTTCTTTCAAGTTGCCGAGTTCCGTCAGCGCGAGAGCCAAAACATAGTGAGGGTCCTCCCAATCGGGACTTAGTTTGACCGCTTCCCTCAGATCCTTCACCGCCGCTTCATATTTCCCCCCTTTGTATGAAGCCTCGCCCTTCGCATAAAAATCACCCGGATCAACGACTACGCGTGTGCCCGCGGCAATCAACCGCGCCGACGCGTCGCGCTTGGCGAATTGCTCAAAACCTCTCGACCCGGCGGCCGGTTTCACCAAAGGACGGCGCGGTGTCGGCGAAGGCTTGGGCGTCGTTTGGGCTGACCCTATGCCGGCAGGAATTATGATGAAAAGCGCCACCGCACCGGATGTCATCAAGAGGAAAGTGAAGATTGGTTTTGTTCTCATCGCGTGTAACGGCTTTGCCCTATCAGAGTTTTTGAGCCATCCGATTAGTTCACGTCAATTCGTGTGATTTCGTGGATTATTCTATTCCTTCATAAAGAGAAACGATCCACTAAGTCACACGAATTAACACGAACTGATCCCGTCTTCACTATCCTCTTGGCTTCGCACTGACTTGTAGGGCTAAGCCGAGCGTAGCAAGCCTTCATAAATCGTGTCTTAGGGTCCTGGGACTGCAGACGCTTTCCTTTCGGAACGTACTTTTTTTCCCACGACCGTAAACACAGCCGTACTAATCGTTTTGCCTTTGACCTTTGCTTCGCCGAGCGGCTGCACCTCGTATTCATCACCCAGAAGGAGCGCCGTTGGTTCGCTGATTAAGATCGGCACGCCGAATTCCTTCGTCGTTGACTCAAGTCGCGCCGAGAGATTGACCGTATCGCCGATGATTGTGTATTCCAGCCGGCGTTCCGCTCCCACCACTCCGCAGGTCGCTTCACCCGTGTGAATGCCGCAACCGATCTTAACTACCGGCCGGCCGGTGCCTTCCCAGTCCTTGTTCATGCGTTCGACTTCTTCCAGCATCGCCAGGCCACAAGCGACCGCCGCGCGCGCCTCTTCCCGATCACCGCGATCGATGGGAGCGCCAAACACAATCATCAGCCCGTCGCCGATGTACTTATTGATGTGACCGCCAAAGGATTCAACGATGGTGTTCATTCTTCCGAAATAATCGTTGAGCCATTCGACTACAGTGTTGGAAGCCGCCGCTTCAGAGAGGGTGGTGAAATTGCGAATGTCCGTGAAGATGACCGTGACGGTGCGATTCTCGCCGGCGAGCGCCGCCTGGCCCCGCCGCTCCCACATTTCATTGGCGACATCCGAAGAGACAAAGCGCGAGAAGATATCCATCATTTGCGCGCGCTCAGCTTCGGTTTCGCTGCGCAACAGACGCTCGCGCGCATAACGCAGGCCCAGACCGGCAGGCGTCAGGACGGCCATGCCCAGCCACGCCGTTGCCAGAGGCAGAATTAATCCGTGCGCATTGAAGGCCCAGGATGAAACCACTAACGCCAGGGCCGCGACGAACACGACCGCGGGCAAACCCCACAGCGCGCGCAGACCAAAGACGCAGAAGGCCGCTACTGCGAGCGTCAGCAACAGGGCCAGTGCCTGCCAAATGAATCTCGGACGGATGAGCGACTTGCCCAACAAAAGCGTGGCGACCGCATTGGCATGCAGTTCAACCCCCGGCGTGCGTTTGGGAGCAGTCGGCAGGTTTCTATCGAGCAAACGCGCCAGGGAGGAATACTCGTAGAACGGCGTGGGGAATAAATCAGGAGCATCGATGTTTGAAGCTCCAATCAGGACCATGCGGTCGCGAAAGAGATCGTCCGGAACCGGCGCCTGACCAAACAGAATGTCCGCGGCTGAGACCCGGCGAAATGCCGGCGAGCGCCCGCGAAAGTCGAGCTGCAGGTTCTGGTCGTTTCGCAACCGAATCACGCGGTCTCCCAAACGCGTGATTCCGTCCGGGGCCATCCTTAGAACCGGCGGCGCGGCGCCCTCAGCAGCCAGGGCCGTCAGGTGTCCCTCTGCCAGGCGCGTGGCGAAGCTGATCTGCTCATCCTTGAGCCGAAAGAGTTGGGAACTGCGAACAAACCCGTCGTTGTCGAGCGGAAGATCAACAAACCCGGTCGCATATGCGGCGTCGGCAAACTCCGGCAGCGGTTTCAACTCCTCAAAGCCGCCGGCAGAGGTTTTCATCGCGAGGACCACATTTCCGGCTTCCTGAATCGACTTAATCAGTTTTTGATCTGCGGCTTTGTCATCTGCTGAAGCTCCGCCTTCTTCGCTGAGAAAAACATCCAGTCCTATTGCGGTGGCGCCACCAACAACCGCCCGGTCAATCAAACGCGCATAGAGATCGCGCGGCCACTTCTGGATGCGAACTCGCGATGCCTTAATAGTAGCGTCGTCAATTTCGATGATGGTGATCGGTTCGCCTGGTCCGCGCTGGCGCAGCTCCGGATGTCGCGCGTCGCGCAATTGGAAAAGCAGATCCAGGGCTTGATTCTCCAGGCCCGTGGTCAACCCATAAGGGCGCGAAGCATACGAGCCATCCGCGTCTGTCAAAGGCCGCATCGCCAGCGACAGTACCGCCCAAACCGCGAGGGTCAGCAGCGTTGCCAGCAACCAGTAGCGACGGCCGAGCAGCAGGGAAAAAAATGAATTTTTGCGAGTCGTGGCGGTTGGGGGCATAAACTCGAACGTTTCAGGACGGCGGCGTAATTGCCGGGGCGAGAAACTCACGCGCTGCGGAATAAATAAAGCGAGCGGCATAATAACCGCTCGCTTTGCTTTTGTGCTACAGGAAAATAGCGGGTCCGGGGTTCCCAGGGAAAGGCGGAAACTTTAAATTGCCATAGAAGCCAGATCAGTCATGATGAAGGTCAGCACGGGCAAGAGTAAGAGGTGTGGGTGGTTTAACTGAGACCTTTCAGAGGCACGGCTGACTTCGTCGCATCTCCGATTCCCGATATGGGACTCGTTGTGCATCTGATTACAAGTGCCGAGGCGGATGCAGCCTGACTGGGTCCGGAAGAGAGCGGGCTCAAAGTCACCCGTGCCGCTGAAGCGGGAATGAAGGAAGGCGATTTGATAGTTGAGTTTATCAAGCGACGATTTCGGCGTGATGACAATGTGGCCGCGCTGATGGCGGTTCACCGTAAAGTGCTTGAAGGGAAATTCGGCAACAATCTGCCCCTGACCATTCTCCGCAATAAGAAGCAGGCAGAGTTGGTCATGACCTTGCGGCGTTAGTTTGCGAGCCGGCGCCCGGCCGGTCAAACGCCATATCAGTAATCTCGTCGCGATCGTTCGAACAGGCTGTCGAGCACGCTATTCAGCCTGCTCGACAGCGGGTCTTCCGAGACTCAGAAAAGCGACTCGAATTCTAAAGGTTGGACCAGCTTGCTAAAGAGGTGGCCGGTATGGCTGTCATCCTCCTGAATAAATGATGAGCCGTTGATTGGATTTCCCGGGAAGCCGTTAACCTGTGGCTCGCCCAGATTGATTCTGATGTTGGCCAGTTGCGATCCCTGTTCATAAAAGCTCTCGGTCGCGCAGGCGTAAACCAGGATCGTAACGTAATAGACGACCGCTACGTAGATTCCGGTCCACGTTTCGCACCCCCAGCCAAACGCAGGATCGCCGAACATCTCGATCCAGAACATATCCCAGTCGTCGTTGCCGTTGCAGATGACGCCCTGAAAAAGCTGGTAGACGATGTCGAAAATCCACGCGATTTGCCATTGCTGCAAGAGAACCACTCCGTCCGGGTTAAAGGCGTACGTGCCATGCTTAGACAGGGACTGCCAAAGCTCGAGTCGGTCTCCGGCGGGCCTGGGATTCTGTGGAAAGTTAATGTATTGATTGTGGGCTGTCGGTGTCGACTCGTGCGCCGCGGTATAGAGGCTGAGTGAACTGTACGCGCCCGGATCGAGGTTGACAGCGAATCCGTTGTCCGTCCAAACCGCGGGCGCTGAAACCAGCAAAGCCGACCGCTCATCGTCGATATCGTGCGATTTCAGACCTTCTAAAAGCTGCTCGCCCGGTGCGAAATTGCACGACTCGCCGACTAACCCGCTATCATGGTCCCACATGGTCCAATAATCGACCCGCAAGAAACTCTCCCAGCGGCCCGCCACATAGTTGTAGCGAATAGGTCCGATACCTCCGGACAACGGGACGACGCGAAAGTGACTGACCGGTGTTTGACCGAAGCGAGCTTTGACGGTCTGGGGTATCGAGTCCAGAAATGTGGAGTAGTTATCGGTCTCGTACTGCGAAACGTGGTAGTACGGCGTGAAGTTATCGGCCACCGTATTTTCCAAATTGTCCGGCAATCCGTCATGGTCGCCATCAAAGGTGGCGACGCTGCATATCTCGCTCACGCGATCATTAAACTCAGTAGACAATCCAAACCCGGGCACCACTGCGGCCTGCCCATGTTGATCAGCTTGATTTGTCCAGAAGCTCCAGCCTCCCGGCTCCGGCTCCGGCTCGCGTTTAAGAAAAGCTAAGTAACAGTCACGGACAAAATCACTATTGGATCTGCCGCGATTGGCATATTCCTGCGACCCGAACAAAGTGTAGCCAAGATTCTGGGCCGCAGTGAGCAGCGTCGCCTGAGATTGTGCCTGGGTAAAAGTACTCATCCAATACGACAATTCGTCTGCATGTGGTGGACGTGCCAACGATGCTTCGAAAAACGTGCGCACAAATTGTTCCGGTCCTCTCGTGCAACCTGCCTGCGGACTTACCGGCACGAGTGGCGCTACTTTAGTCACGCCCCGCGAGTGATTTAACTTAGTGGTATTTGCTTTCAGCTCAGGTTTTTCCGTCGCCCAGCCAGTCTCCCAAACTGGCGGCCTCACCTTATCTACTAGTTTGCGCTGGCGCGAGTCCATGCGTGATGCCGGCATAAGGCTTGTGCCCACGATTGTCCGGTGATAGCCCAGTCTATCGACAAAGCTAAGCTTCGAGTCTCCGGTTGCGGCCTCGGTTCGGGCGCCGTTTGTCGGCGCTCCGGAACGCGATTTTGCTGTCTGCGTGGCAGGTGCCGATTTGGCTACCTGGTCGCGAATGATCTCGAAGACCCTAGCTCTTACGTTTCGTTGTTGCGTCGGTGTGAAGCTTTCCCACGTGTCCCTGGCCTGGGGTGTGAGCGCTTGTTTGACGCGGGCTGGAATCTTATCCCAATTCTTCAGTATCCCTCGGGGAAGGACGAACGGTTTGGTTTTATCTTTGGCTTTAGCCGGCTTCTGCGCGGTGGCGGTAAAGCCGCCCAAGCAAAGAGTCAGAGAAATGCTAAGCGCGCAGAGGATACTAGTTGCTTTTCTCATTGGATGACCTCCAGTGGTGATTGGACTGGTTGTCGCGAGGAACGACCACATCACAGCCTATGACGTTTCGAGTTAAGGCTGGATTCAGCGAGTGTGCAAGTATCGCAGGGCTCGGATTCAGCCTTTGCAATGCGTGCGCAAGATATGCCTCTAATGTCTAAAAGTCAATGCATATGACTGGCTTACGAGCTGTGATCGGCATGTGTAAAGGCGATTCTCTTCCCTTTCAGACGATTTGGCTCCCCACGGTGGACACTCTTCTCAACTTGCTCCTGGCGCCAGGGCTGGAAATGTTAGGCGCCATCAAAGAGTTGTGTGCTGTCGGCTGGTCAACGCGCCCCTGAAGTGAGACTGTCGCCGGCTAAAAGGCTTGAGTCCGATCAAGTCCATAGCTTTGAGAATCTCAGTGTTTTTCATGAACCAGTGCCAAACCAGTCCGCTGCGCAAGTTCTCTGCGCTTAAGAGCATGATTCCGACATTAATACCGATGACGTCGGTGTCTATCCAGCCGCTGGCGGGATTGAACGCGTCAGTGAATCCGTATCTGCCATAAACTTTGTCGCCGAACTTTGCTCGCATCGCGCGTAACGTCTGCAACGAAATATCCGGAGTAAACATCAGCGAGCCGCCGGCGGCAGCAGGTACTATGGTGCCGTCAATGGCCTTGTCACGCGGCGGACCGCCCCAGGCGAGATAGCCTTTGGCACTGTCAGAAGCTGTGATGCCCCAAAAGTCTGGACCAAATTCGGGAAACTCGTGGGATAGGTTTATGCAAAAGGCCCGGTGCGCGAGAGTGGCTTTGATGGAGTTCTCAAAATAGTCGATGTGATCGCCTCTGGTCTCGCGACGATTGCGATAATCGATCCAGGCATGAGCGTATTGATGCATGAACAGAGGCACCCCGATGGTTGTGAAATAGGCGTGGCCTTCATAGCGATAACGATCGCGCCATAACGCATACCAGGAGGCGGACGAAATCGGATAGGTCGGCGATCCAATAGCCAGCAAATAGAGAATGGTATCTTCGCTGTAGGTGTCCCAACGTGGTTTTAAGAAACCGGTTTCCGGTTTCCAACCGTGCGCGAGGAGCAGCGGATCCCCATTCAGCATCCAGCGAAAATCCACCCGCTCGTAGATCTTCGTGGCCAGACGGAAGATTTCCGGGTCGGTTCGATAGTACTGCCGGATCGTAAGGACCCCGGCCAGTAATAATGCGGTGTCAATTGAAGAGACTTCGCTCTGCCAGCGTCGATCGCCTGTCCTGGCGTCCAACCAGTGATAGAACCAGCCATGTTTATGCAAGGCCCGGGTGCTGAAATATCGAAGTGTGTTACGCGCGCGCTCGCGGGCCTGAGTCCGATCGACCCAGCCGCGCTCAGCAGCTATGCAAAGTGCAGTCAAACCAAAGCCGGTGGCGGCAATACTGGCTACGTTACGGTGGTTTTCATCCAGCAGGGAGCCATCCATGCGGGCGCGGTCCGGAACCAGGCCCGTCTGCGGATCAGCTTCGTTCCAGAAATAGCGAAACGAACGCTGCTGGAGATCTTCAAGGAATAATTCGTCTTCGCGTGAGACGCGCCGGGTGGTTTCAGCCCGCTGAACCAGAGAGTGGGCCGCCGTCGAACCCGTAAGCCAGGTGGCACTTGAAGCGCATACCAGAAACAGGAAGAGAAACGCGAAGGCTGGACGCAAACCGGATGATGGATCACCTTTGACTGAGTTCATGTTCCCTGGGACCAGAGCCACTGATGTTGCCGCACCACGGTCACTTTTTGTTGACGGGGTTCATGTCGAGTGTTGCAGATAAGGCCGCGAGAGCGAAGAAGGCCACCGCGGCAACAAAATGACCGATGATGTCACCGGTTCCTGGGACTCGAGGGCTCATGCTGAAAAAGCCAGGGGCAAACCAATCACGCAGCCCGGCAATAACACCAAGGACACCGGCAAACAAGAATCCCCAAACTGCAAATCTTTTAGGTTTCATGGCCTATCCTATTTATTGACCATCGCGTTCTCGTGACGTCCTCTCATGCAGAGAACATCAATCGTCAGTTCATCGGGTCAGGGTGCGGCAACTTCGAATTTTGTCTCAATCAGATCTACTGAGTTTGTTCCAACCATCACCTTGAACTCGCCGGGCTCAACCACAAAGCGCATCTCGCGATTCCAAAATCCCAGTTGCTCGCCGCTGAGCAGGAACTCCACCAGTCTCTTCTCACCGGGCTTAAGCGTGACGCGCTGAAAGCCTTTCAATTCTTTTACCGGCCGGGTCATGCTGGCAGCCACGTCCCGAATGTATAGCTGCACCACCTCATCGCCTGTGCGCTTGCCCATGTTCTCGACTTGAACGCTGACTGTTAGTTTGTCGTTCGCCCGAATCCTTTGAGCGCTCAATTGCAGGTTCGTAATCCCAAACTGCGTATAGCTAAGACCATACCCGAACGGAAACAGAGGAGTCCACGCCACGTCAAGATATTTTGAAGTGTATTTGTTATTGATGTCTGGTGGCCGGCCGGTGTTCAGGTGATTGTAGTAGAGAGGCTCCTGGCCAACATTGCGCGGGAACGTCACCGGCAGCTTGCCGCCCGGATTAACATCGCCAAAGAGCACATCAGCAATCGCATTGCCCGCTTCGGTTCCGGCAAACCAGGTTTCCAGAATTGCCGGCGTGTTCTCTGCGATCCAATTGATTGTCAGGGGGCGCCCGTTCATCAGCACGACCGCGTAAGGACTGCCGCTGGAGTGAATAGCTCGAACCAAATCAAGTTGTTTACCTGGTAAATCAAGGGAACTGCGTGAAGCTGCCTCGCCGCTCATCTCAGCCGATTCACCGACGGCCACGATCGTAAAATCCGCGCCGCGCGCAGCTCGCGCTGCCTCTTCGAATCCTTCGGCCGAGTCGCATGGTAGTTCACAGCCACGAGCATAAACAACTTTCGTTTGCGGCGAGACTTTTTGCTTGATCCCTGCAAGCAACGTAACAGCCTCCTCCGGTTTGCCGTCGCCTGTCCAGGAGCCAATCATGTCTTTTTGGCTATCAGCCAACGGACCAATGACTGCAATCGATTTCACCGTCTTGCTCAGCGGCAGAGTCTCGCCCTGGTTCTTGAGCAACACCATTGAGCGGGCTGCAATCTGACGTGCGGCTGCCTGATGTTCCTGACTGAAAATCACCGAGCGCTCGCGGGCTTCGTCAGCGTAGGGGTGTTCAAAAAGGCCCAGACGCATTTTGATGCGCAGAATGCGCCGCACGGCTTCATCAATCGTGGCCTGCGTCAGCTGCCCACTCCGCAAGAGCTCAGCGGCGTGCTTCCCATAGAGCCGGCTCACCATTTCCATCTCGACGCCGGCGTTGAGTGCCAGGCGCACGGCTTCCGGTTCGTCGGCCGCCAAACCGTGCTTCATAAGCTCTTCAACTGCCGTGTAGTCGCTAACGACGAAACCATCGAACTTCCACTCGCCGCGCAGCACTTTGGTCAAAGTGAAGGGATTCGCGGAAGCCGGTACACCATTGAGATCGTTGAAGGAGCTCATGAAAGTGCCGACGCCTTCGTCAACCGCCGCCTTGAAAGGCGGAAAGTAGACCTCACGCAGCGTCCTTTCGGACATGTCGGTGGTGTTGTAGTCGCGGCCGCCTTCGGCAGCGCCGTATGCCACCCAGTGCTTGGCGCAAGCGAGCACCTTATCGGCGGCGCTATAGTCGCGGCCCTGAAACCCGCGCACGCGCGCCCGCCCCATGGCGGCGCCCAGGAAAGGATCTTCCCCGGCGCCTTCGACGATGCGTCCCCAGCGCGCATCACGCGCGATGTCCAGCATCGGCGCGAAGGTCCAATGAACGCCTGCCGAGCGGGCCTCAGCAGCCGCGATGGCCGCAGAACGTTCCGCTACCGCTGGGTCCCAACTACTTGCTTCACCCAGCGGCACCGGAAAAATCGTGCGATACCCATGAATCACGTCAAAGCCAAAGAGCATCGGAATCTTCAGACGCGATTCCTCCATCGCGATGCGTTGCAGTTCGTTGGTCCGCTGCGCACCGCGCACGTTGAGCGTCGAACCGAGCAGCCCCTTACGGACGAGTTCACGATGCTCGGGACGAAAATTCCCATTAGCTTCGCCGTCGAGTTGTTGTAGTTGTCCGAGCTTTTCGGCGAGGGTCATTCGCGCCAGCAGCGCATCAATCTTTTTTTCGATGTCTGCCTGCGAAGGCGAGGCCCGGAGTGCGGGCATTGTTGAAGAGAGGAGCGCAACGATGAGCAGCAGACCCATTAACTTTATAGATTTCATTGCAGAGTTCCTTCGGACTCAATTGTACCGTGAGTTCGATGCAAGAATGTATAAGATGTTTCTTGCTCCTGCGGAGCTTTTATGTCTTACGTCGCGCCTCACATTAATTGTATTACCCGATAAAAATCAGCACCGCCCTCGTGCTCGGACGAGCTTTGTGACTGAGGATGCTGGGACAGAGCAAACGAATGCGCGAAGGAACGGGCCTTGGACTAACCGTTCCTTCGCGCGATAAATTAGCAACCTGCTAGAAGCTGAATCGTGCTTGAAGCTCTATGACGCGACCAGCAAGCCCGAATGGTGCGCGACCAAATTCTGTGTTGCCGATGTCAACCTGATTCGTGACGGGCTGGAACGATGGCAGGTTGAGAATGTTGAAAGCATTGAAGAGATTCGCTCGAATCTCTAAATTCGCGTGCTCGCTCAGGAAAGATAGCCTTGTTTGCTTGCCGATGGCTAAGTCAATCTGGCGGAAACCCGGCCCGCGAAACGAATTACGACCGATACCGGCGGGGCCGCGCCTCGTCGTGTTGAAGTATGAATTACCGCCATTGGGGAAAATCCCGTTGATAAAATCCTGGGTCGACGGATTCTGAATCGCACCGCCGTTATACGCAGTCGGGCGGTCGGGGCGAAAGGCGTCACCGTTAAGATCAAGAGCTACATCGCCGAAGACGACCGGTGTGAATGGGAAGCCGGAGTGCAACGTGGCAATTCCGCTAATCTCGTAGCCGTCCAGAAGTACGCGAAGCAAGCCTTTTTGGTTACGGAAAAACGGCACGTTGTAGAGACCGGTAATGACGAGGTTATGACGAACGTCGAAGTCCGATGGCCCACGTTCGAGCGTTTGGTTGCTCGGGTCCGTCTGCTGCGCGCCGCGACCGAAGGAACTGGTATCGATGCTCTTGCTGAAGCGGTAGTTGGCTTCGAAAGTAAAGTTGCGCGAATACCGGCGAGTGACGCTCACAAGCAGTCCGTTGTAGCTGGAGTCTACGTCAGGCAGCGCAAATAGGATGCCGTTGAGATTCGCGAAGCCATAAAAATTTGGGTTGCACGTTAGACGCGGCGTGACCGCGTTGCCGTTAACGTCGCGCGTCTGCACACAATCAAAATTATTGTCGAACGTGTCGCCCGGAGTGAGACGATTGATATTGACCGTGCGAATCAGATTGCGCCCTTTGCTTCCCTGATATCCCACAGATAACACAGTTTTGGGCGTCAGGAGATATTGAGCTTCGACCGAGTAGCTGTAGACGTAGGGGTTCGGAAAGTTCTGCGGCGTGCCGTTCACTTCTACGGGGATGTCGCGGCGGACGAAGCCACCGGGCAGGACTTGCGGATTCGGGTCAAGCAGGCCACCCGTCAAGGGATCTATGCCGCGCTGTAAGTTTGGATTGGTTGGATAGAGAAAAGGATTGCCGCCGATGGCAAACGAGTACAGAATCGGGCCGGGGTCGGCGGCGTTGTTCGTTCCTGAACAGCAGAGACCGGCGCGCAAAGCGAAGGGTGGATTACCGCGTACGTTCGTCAGCTGATTTAAGAAGATGCGGTCGTAAGAGATGCCGAAGCCGCCGCGAACGACCAGACGATCCTGGCTGAGAAGGTTGCCGAATGATTTACTGTTCGGCGAATAAGCAAAGCCAACACGCGGTCCGAAGTTGTTGCGGTCCGGGTTATAGAGCTGGTCAACCGGAACAACCTTTCCATCAATGACGCCGTTCGGGCCAAGAATGAAATTGCTGAGGCGTCCCCGTTTTTCCGTGAGCGGCGTTTGATATTCATAGCGCAGACCAAGATTAACCGTCAGATTCGGGCGCACCTTCCAATCATCCTGGACGAAGAACCCATAATAATTGGAACGGAAGTAGCGTTGGCCGTTCGCTGCGCCGCCGGTCACCGGATCGGCAAAAATGTTCTCGAAGAACACAGAGTCATTGGCAAATTCAAGTAAGCTTTTGAACGTGAATTCAGGGCGCGCTTCGGAGATGAGATTATTATTATCCTGTTCTCTCCGTATCTCAGCGCCAAACTTAAGAGCCTGATTGCCACGTACCCAGGTCAGCGTGTCGCGGAACTCATAGGTATTCTGCGTGCGGCTGTTCGGACGCCCGCGATCAATGCCGTAGCTCGGCGCGCCGCCGAAGCTGAAGTCTGCGCCGAAGCCTTGAATCTGCAAACGTGGAATCAGGAGATTCGAGCTGCCGAGGTCGCCGAGTTCGTCGGCGTTGAAGCGCGTGAAGTTGAAGCGCGCTTCGTTGAGCATGGTAGAAGAGATGGTGCGGATGTAAGTGAACGTGGCGGCAGAGTTGCGCGGCTTAAACTTGATGTCTTCAAAGGGCCGCCCGCTCGAAGAGCCGGAGAAGTTGTCGAGCTTTGTGAAGTAGGAGCTGATGGCAAATTGATTGTTGCTGCCGTAATTAAAGTCTATGCGCGTGTTGAATTGATTGCCGCGCGTGCTGCTGGGAATTGCGACGCTGGCAAGCGTGACATCGGGAATGCCATCGAACGCACCGGCAGCGATGTCCTGTCCCAGCGGGCGGTTAATCGAGCCAATATCAAAGCTCAAGCCGGCTTGCCCATTAACAGGTACAAAGGGTCCACTTGGGCCACCAGACGGCAAGCCTGTGGCGATAACTCGAGGAACGATTCCCGGCGAGGCGTAAAATTGTGCGGCGAAGCCGGTGGGCCGAACCTGTTGGACGTACTGCCGGAACTCCGGTGTTTCAATAAAAATAGTGCTGGTTGAGTTGTTACTACGGCGCAGAGCTTCGGTGGAAAAGAAGAAGAAGAGGCGATTCTTTCCGCTGAAGTAGGTTTTGCCGCCTTCGCCAAACCGCGGCAGGTAGACTGGACCGCCAATGCTGCCGGCCCATTTTCGTTCATACTGATCCACAATTGTCGGGCAGCGACTGGCCGTGAATTGCGTGCCTCGCTGGCAATTGAGCAGCCGGGCAGTCGAACCTGGCCCTGTTGTCGGCCCGCGATACTTGTTGAAAGAGTTCAATTTAGGTGAGCCGTAGTTAAAGACAAGCGAGCCGTGAAATTCGTTCGTGCCGTTCTGCGACACGACTTTGATCTGCGCGCCCGTGTTGCGTCCGTCTTCTGCCGAGTAACTGCTGGAGACGACTGCGATTTCCTTCACGGATTCCTGATTCGGCGTCACGACCGCCGCGCCGCCCAAGCCGAGGCTGTTCACGCTGACGCCGTCAATCTGGTAGTTGTTACTTGAGACGCGCTGGCCGTTGGCGCTGATCTGCGTTTGATTCTCGGTCTGGAAAATGCCTGTGTTTGAAGCGCCACCCAGTTGTTCGACGCCCGGTATGAATTGCGCTGTATTTCCTCCTCCGGCCCGTGCCGGGTCGCCCAGGATGCCGCGCGCGGTACGCGTCAGTTCATACGGGTTGCGCCCGACCTGCGGCAGTCGCCGTACCTCTTCCGTCGTAATTACACTCTTCACACTGCCGTTTTCGGTTTCCAGCGCAGCAGCGGAAGTATCAGTGACTGTGACCGTTTCGGATACCTCGCCGGTCGTTAGCGCAAGGTCGATGCCCTGCACGTCCTCGGCACTGACGACGACGTTCTCCAATACCTGCTTCTTAAAGCCTGACTTTTCGGCGGTAAGCGCATAGTTGCCCGGTGCGAGCTGGTTGAAGCGGTAAAAGCCTTCGTCGCTAGACGTAACCGTTTGCGTTTTACTCGTCTCTTTGTTAGTCAAAGTGATAGCCACGCCAGGAACTCTTCCGCCGGCCGTGTCGGTCACAGTGCCCTGAATTCCGGCTTTGAATTGCGCGCTGGCGGTAGTAACG
The DNA here is from genome assembly GCA_038040505.1 of Acidobacteriota bacterium. Lineage (GTDB taxonomy): Bacteria > Acidobacteriota > Blastocatellia > Pyrinomonadales > Pyrinomonadaceae > UBA11740. The sequence goes on from JBBPID010000047.1 coordinate 35,053, forward strand.
GTGAATAGAAGAACGAGGCCGCACATTACGGCACGAACGAAGAGAAACAAAGTGCGATTCATTGCAAGGTCTCCTTTAGCGATATGGTGCTATTTTGGTATTACCGTTTCTCTCAGGCCTCCAACCGCCTGCAGGAAAGTCTCGTGCACCATTGAATATTTGCGCCAGCACACCTACCCGCGGCCGGCAATGATGCATGTCCGATTCGCCTGAGACAGGATCAGGCTCTCCGGCTATCAAGGGGTACGGGGTTTCGGGGGTAGATTAGACGGGTCGGGACGTCTACGTATGTGCGTCGCCGCGCTTATGCCAAATAAAGGGGGGTTAAAACGCCCATATAATGCACCCCAGCCGGAAAAACTGCAATGGGTATTTTTGCCGGGACTCTGGTAAGCTGAGCGCCTTCGAGGCGCCTTAACTTAACTAACCCAGAACTCGTAGCAATAAAATATGATTACCGCTCGGCGTTCAAAGACAGGGGCTGTGGCACTTCTGCTTTGCCTTTTCGGCCTCGCGCTTTCAATCCAGGCGCAGGACATTACTGCTCTCGAGAAAATAGGCCCGGTCGTCGGAATTACCAAAAATGAACGGGGCATCGTTCTCAATTGCCAGGACAACTCACAAGTCGCGCTCACTGTGCTGGCTACTGATCTGATTCGGGTGCGAGCATCTTTTACCAAACCGATTCCCGCCCGGGACCATTCATGGGCGATCGCGAAAGACATTTGGCCGGCGGCGCCCTGGAGCCTCAAAGAGACTGCGGATTCGATCACAATCGCTACGGCTGAGGTGGAAGTCATCATTCATCGCTCGCCCTTGCTCATCGATTTTCGCGACACTCGCACGCACGCCCTGCTTAACTCCGACGAGCAGCCAATGGCCTATGACGCGAAGAGTAGCCTGGCAGCAATGATGTTTGATCCGAAAGCGGGAACGTTTGTGGCCGTCTCGAAGAAGCTGGGATTCGATGAGCACTTTTACGGTCTGGGCGAGAAAGCCGCCAGGCTTGATAAGCGCCGCGGCTTCTTTGTGAATTGGAACTCTGACACACCGGGTTACACCGAAGGAAAGGACCCAATCTATCAGACGATTCCGTTTTATCTCGGATTGCAGCATGGCGTTGCCTATGGAATTTTTTTGGACAACAGCTATCGCAGTTATTTTGATTTCGGGCGCTCTTCACAACAGCGCGCGTGGTTTGGTGCCGAGGGCGGAGAACTAAACTACTACTTTTTCTATGGGCCCTCGATCAAGAAGATCCTCAATCGATATTCCGACTTGACGGGTCACATGCCCATGCCGCCAATGTGGGCCCTCGGCAACCAGCAGAGCCGCTGGAGTTATTACCCCGATACCATGGTCGAGGAGGTCGCGCGGCAGTATCGCGAGCGAGATTTGCCGCTGGATGTGGTTCATCTGGACATTGACTATATGCAGGGTTACCGCGTCTTCACTTTCGACCGGACGCGCTTTCCCAATCCTAAAGATTTGGCTGACAGGCTGGGCCGCCAGGGCGTGAAGCTGGTTGTGATTGTCGATCCCGGCGTGAAGTATCAACCACTGGTCGGCGAGCCGCCGCGTAGCCGGCCAAACGACGCGATCAGTGAGAGGACGGTTGATGAAGTTGTGGGCGGCACGCCGGGTTACAGATCGCTGGCTCCCCAGGATCGATCCTATTATGTCTTCAACGAAGGCCTGGCGAAGAGCTACTTTCAAAAACGCCGGGACGGTCAACTCTTCATTCCCAGGGTCTGGCCCGGCGACAGCGTTTTTGTCGATTACACACTGCCGGAGGCCCGACGCTGGTGGGGCGATCTTCATCTTGCCTATACAGTCAACGGTGTCGCAGGAATCTGGAACGACATGAACGAGCCTGCTGACTTTGTTGATCAGACCGGCAAAAACCAGATCGATGTTGTCAGCTATGACGAGGGCGAAAAATCGACGCACGCCAAAAACCGCAACGTCTTTGCGCTCTTAATGGCCCGCGCAACCTATGAAGGCCTGGCGCGTTTGCAGCCCGATAAGCGGCCGTATGTGATCACTCGCGCGGGTTACGCCGGCGTTCAGCGTTATGCAACGATGTGGACCGGCGATACGAACAGCACCTGGGAAGCGCTGGCGCTCAACGTGCCGATGTTTACTTCACTCGGCCTGTCAGGGCAGCCCTTTGTCGGGAGCGATGTGGGCGGTTTCATGGGCCGGGGCAACGGTGAGTTACTGGTGCGTGCTTATCAGATAAGTTTTTTGGCGCCCTTCTGCCGCAACCACAAAGTCATCGACGGCTATGATCAGGAACCCTGGCGTTTTGGCAAACACTACGAAGACATAATTCGAAAATACCTGAAGTTGAGATATCAGTTGCTGCCTTTTCTTTACACGACTCTGGAAGAAGCGCATCGCACCGGCGTGCCTTTGTTTCGGCCGTTGATGCTCAACTATCAGGACGACCCGAATACCTATAACCTGGATGACCAATTCATGATTGGTGAGGACTTGCTGGTCGCCCCTATAGTGAAACCAGATCTAACCGCGCGGCTCGTCTATCTACCTAAAGGCACCTGGTATGACTACTGGACGAATAGAAAATATAACGGTGGGGTGATGATTCGGGTAGATGCACCCTTGGAAACCGTGCCGATGTTTGTGCGCGGCGGCGCGATCATTCCGCTGGCGCCACCGATGAATTTTGTTGGTGAGCGACCCTTTGATCCAATAACTCTGGCCATCTATCCGGACAGCAATGGTTCAGCGTCCGGGTCGCTTTACGAAGACGATGGCCTCAGCCCGGCTTACAAAGATGGAGCGTTTCGGCGCACACCCGTAAGCGTGAAGCGTGCCGGTAACGATTACCTAGTCAGTGTGGGCACGCCCACCGGCCAATACAATCCCGGCGCCAGAAAATTGAATTTCGTAGTAAGAAACGCAACAGGCGGCAAAGGTGTAACTGTGGTTGAAGACGGCAAGGCCCGACAGATTAAGATCCAGTGAGATCACATTCCAATCCGAGAACTCACCTGGTGACCCGGATCAATCAGGCCTTTGACATACTTGCGGTTACGAACAGCGCTTCGGAAAAACAGAAGGTCGCCGGAGTTAACTTCCAACGACCTGATGCAGAATTGGCTCCCCACACTGGACACTCTTCGGAACTTTCTTCTCAAGCTGACTTACGAAATGACCAGTGTCCTCCAACAGTCGCTAGAACTGCGTTAGACCGAACCCCCCTTAAGTGAGTTTAGGTGGCTTGACGAGTCGGTCCGCAAAAATCCAATAATGCGAGTGAAAATACCCGGTATCGACGTGTAGGACGACTTGTTCGAGAAAACTTTGATCGCCTGGGGCGATTAGATTCGCCTCCGCGAAATGTTTTGGCCTCAATTCACATAGAAAGTATAGGCGCTAAATTCGTGAGCGGTCCTGGATGCAGGATCCATGTCTTCGCCAAAAAAAGGAATTCGAGAACTGTATTGCCCGATGAGGGATTTTCAGACCGGATCACCTTTACTTAAGGGGCATTTTCCGATTTCTCTTTTTCTGAATTGTTCTCACGGTTCGAGGTAGGTAGGCATCAGTCTTCCCGCAGTCGGACTTGGCAACTCCGGGCGGCGCCCTTTAATCGAATGAGGTGCCCGTACCACACCCTTGGAGGTTTGCCCATGCTACATCGCTTCAGAGTCCTACAACTCCTGCTTCTCTTGGTTCTCGTTTCGGCTTTTTCCATACCTGTCGAGGCACAGCGGCGCCGTAACCGGTTTCGCCAACAGGCTCCATCGTCCGGCGCATTGGAGTGTCGTGTGTTTTGCAGCGATGAAAAGCTTCGGACGCCAGTCGCCGAACTGACCTGGAGGTCCAGTCAAGCTCTTCTCAGCGCGGTAAGAATCGAGGTAACGGTCTACAAAGACGGCTTCAAGACCGGGGCCTATGCCTCCCTGGACTCGAATCAGGGGAGCCGCAGTTACCAATCACAAAAAGGCAGAGGAGGTCAGGATCTTATACCCGGCCTCAGCCAACTAGTCGTGGTTGACGCCAGTAGTTTAAGAGAGCGTCCCGGCCTGGTGGCTGTACGAATCGAGGGCTTAGAACCAGGATTGAACTATTTCTGGCGCGTCGTCTCGAAAGCTAGCGGACGCCAAATGGCTGGGGTTACGGCCAGGTGTCAGGCACCGGTCTGTCCGGCTGATATGCAACCAGACGAAAAACCTCCGGCTGATATGCAGCCCGAGGAAAAACGTTAGTGCTCGTCACGCTTCACATTCGCAGAGTTGCTCATCCTACTAACACCTAGAGCTACGCCTTGCGTTAGTAGTTGTTAAAATCCGCACCTTCACGGTGGTGCAGTAAAGGTGAATCATGGAAACCCTTCTCTCCCATCAAGCCTTGATCTCAGGCATACGTCGTTTAACGCCATTCCTCAGCGGTGCCGATTGCGTCTCCGGCGGTATTTCGTCGGGTCACGCTCAGGTGACAC
>JBBPID010000048.1:0-38246 GCA_038040505.1 Acidobacteriota bacterium
AATGTTATCCAGCTCATTCTGGAATGCGGCGAACTGCATTACGTCTTCGCGCGATTTCTGTGGCCCCTGGTAAAGTACCGGCGATATCTATCTTCCGATCTGCAACAGACTTTTTCGGACGAGGAAATGATCGTCGTGGGTGTGAACACGGCGCGGTCGCTCACGTTCAAAGGCGGACGGATTAATCAAAACCAGGTCGCTCGCGTCCGAGAAAAGTTGTGCAGCTCCGGAGACGAGGTCACCAAGGCAGTCGTCACCCACCATCCGTTCGATCTTCCCGAGGGCTATCACGCTCGCGAGCTGGTCGGCCGGGCCGGGATGGCCATGACGGGATTAGCCGACTGTGGCGCCGATCTGTTTCTCGCCGGCCACCTTCATGTCAGTCACACCGGCCACACGGCGAAGCGCTACAAGATTCGCGGCCATTCCGCGCTGGTTGTTCAGGCCGGCACCGCCTCGTCGACGCGCGATCGAGGCGAAGCTAATTCATTCAATATCATTCGCATTCGTCATCCGGACATCACGGTCGAGCGGGTTGAGTGGCAACCGTCAACCCTCGTCTTTGCGGCCGTAAGCAAAGAAGAGTTTCGTTACTCGCCGGACGGCTGGATAAGACTCTCCGAATAAGTCTCAGCGTGTCATGGTTGCCTGTCGCGCAATCAAAGAGAAGAGAAAAAGGATTTCTTTCGACCTCGTCCTATGAAAGCGCGACCAGATTTTGAGAGACTGACGAGGTTGACTCAAACATCCACGAAAACGTTTCCGGGAATCTACCTGACGCTGGGCGCGCTGTTGATCTCGGTCTGTTTTTTCGCGGCTATCGCTGAGGACGTCTCCGCAGGCGAACCCTTAACCATCATTGACGTCCGGTTCAGCGCCTGGGTGCACGCACATCAGTCGGCCGCATTGACCGTCGTGATGCGACTGATTAGCCAGGTACATTCGCTGTGGTTTGTAGGTGCGGCGGCTTTCGTGGTTAGCGTCTATTGGTGGGCAAAGCGTCTTCGGGATCGGGCGTTTATTTTGCTGGCGGTAGTCTTTGGCGGCATGCTGCTAAACTTTCTCTTAAAGGAGATCTTCTTGCGGGCTCGGCCTCGATTCGATCCTCCCCTCCCGGCGCTGACAACCTACAGTTTTCCCAGCGGTCACACCCTGACGGCGACCGTGTTCTACGGAGTGCTGGGGTGGTTCATTGTGTCGCGGTCGCGTAACTGGGCCTCACGCCTCTTCGGATTCGCACTTGCGGCCATTATGATTCTTCTGGTCGGCTTCAGTCGCATCTATCTGGGCGCTCACTATCCCAGCGACGTACTCGGCGCGATCGCGGAAGGTCTGGCGTGGCTGGCTTTCTGTCTAATTGCCGCGCAAACCGTGAAGTGGCGACGAGACCGGGCCCATAAAGTCGACGTACGGTAAACGCCTGTCCTGGGAATCCCGGCAAAGTCCCGCCTTGCCGAAAGTTATGGTGACGGCATGCCGCCATCGTGTTAGAATGGCGCGCATTATGCGCCTTGATATCCTCCTTATTAGAGTTACCTTTACGCTGTTTTTGCTGGGGGCGGGGTATCTGCTCCATCCAATCCCCGGACATCGTATGATTTCCACCGCCGGCGCCGGCGTAATCGCGATTGCAATAATCCTTTTCGAGATGAGGATTCGGCGCTCGTCTTTGAAGACCTTGATTGGAGCAGCGGTTGGCTCGATTCTCGGCATCGTCGGCGCTTATCTAATCGGTTCGCTGATCAGCAGTCAGGAAGCAATGGCGGTGCCGCCCTCAACCAAGACCTTCCTGACGGTCGCGCTGACTTTCTTCATGGCATATGTAGGTTTGATGGTAGGCGCCGCCAAAGGCGATTATCTGGATCTGTCGGCCCTGGGCGGGATCTTCAGCGACAAAACCGCCAGACGCGATCTGAAGATTCTCGACACCTCGGTAATCATCGACGGCCGCATCGCGGACGTGGCTGAGACAGGTTTTCTCACCGGCACGCTGATCATTCCGCAATTCATTCTGCGCGAGCTGCAACAGGTGGCGGACTCGCCGGATTCTTCCAAACGCCAGCGCGGACGGCGCGGCCTCGACATGCTCAACCGGCTGCAAAACAACAGTTCGCTGGACATCCAGATTGTCGAGACTGACTTTCCTTCCGTGCGCGAAGTTGATTTGAAATTGATCGAGCTGGGAAAGCAGTCCGATGCGGTGATTGTCACTAACGATTTTAATTTGAATAAAGTCGCACAACTACGCGGAGTCAACGTCCTGAATATCAACGAGCTGGCCAACGCTCTGAAACCGGTCGTGCTGCCCGGCGAAGCCATGCGGGTCTTTATCCTGAAAGAAGGCAAGGAATATAACCAGGGCGTGGCTTATCTGGACGACGGTACGATGGTAGTGGTCGACAACGCGCGACGTTTGATTGGCAAGAACACTGACATCTCAGTGACCAGTGTTTTGCAAACCACAGCCGGCAAAATGATTTTCGGCCGGCTCTGCGAAGAAAGCGAAAATAGCGGCAACGGCGAAAGATCTCGCCGGCCTTTGCGCGAAGTGCGGTCCGCTCCCGCCCTGACGCGCGTTAACGATACTGAGTCGTAAGCGAATGAACGTCGCGATAGTTGTCGCCGCCGGGAGCGGAACTCGGTTAGGCGGCAACCGCCCTAAGCAGTTCCTCGACCTGGGCGGAGTTCCAATTATCATTCATGCGCTCAGGCAATTTGAGCGCAGCCTGGTCATCAACGAAATAATTGCGGTGTTACCCGCCGGCGAGACGGCGGGATTTTCGTCTCAAGCACAGCAGTTTGGGTTACAAAAGCTTTCCCGTGTCGTTGCGGGCGGGAAGACACGCGCGCAATCCGTTCAGCGCGGTCTGGCGATCATCGGCGAAGCTGAAATCGTTTCAGTTCATGACGGCGTCCGCCCGTTTGTCACGACCGAAGAGATTGGGCGCGTCATTGAAGCGGCCCAGACGAGCGGCGCCGCGATCCTGGTGGCGCCCGTTGCCGACACGATTAAGGAGGTCGAAGGCGGGCGGATAATTGGCACGGCCCCGCGTAACCAGCTGCGCAGAGCACTGACGCCACAGTGTTTTCGTTTGGATATTCTAAAGCGCGCATATGAAGCTTTGGCTGAGTGCGAAGCTGCCGGCTTGGAAGTCACCGACGAGAGTTTCCTGGTCGAGCGTTTGGGCGTCGAGATCATCGCCGTCGAAGGCAGCGGGAGAAATATTAAAATTACCAGGGAAGAAGATTTAGTTTTGGCAGAGGTGCTGCTGAAGAACTTTGATCTTTGACCTTGGTACTTTGATCTTTGATCTGAATTCACAGTAACTCGTGAATTTGCGCAAAGCACAAAGTACAAAGCACGAAGTACAAAGCACCAAGCACCAAGTTCAAAGGACACCCTTTATTATGTTCCGTATCGGTATCGGTCACGACACGCATCGGTTGGTTAATGGGCGGCCGCTCGTCCTGGGCGGGCAACAAATCAATTTTGAGCGTGGCGCCGAAGGACATTCCGACGGCGACGCGCTCTGTCACGCGGTGGCGGATGCGATCCTTGGCGCTTTATGCCTGGGTGATTTGGGCGTTCACTTTCCGGATAGCGATCCGCGCTGGAAAGACGCCGACAGTCTCCAGCTGTTGGCTCGGGTGAGCGAGATCATGCGCGCGCGCGGCTATAAAGTAGTGAATGCTGACTCGACAATATTGCTGGAGCAGCCGAAACTGCGCGACCACATTGCAGCGATGCGCAATGCTCTGGCCGGAGTTTTGAAAGTGGGTGCCGCCTACATCAGCGTGAAAGCAAAAACAGGCGAAGGCCTGGACGCCGTCGGTCGCGGCGAAGCAGTTACTGTTCACGCGATCGTTCTGCTGACAAAGGAATAGGTTTGCACGTCAACGAGTTCTAATGCGACCGCAGGACATCATTCGCAAGAAACGCGATGGCGGCGAACTCTCGCGCGCGGAAATCAGTTTCTTTGTTCAGGGTGTCACCAAAGGCGAGATTGCCGATTATCAAAGCACTGCGCTGCTGATGGCGATCTTTCTCAACGGCATGAACGAAGCCGAGCAGGCGGCGCTGACCGAAGCGATGCTGCACTCGGGCGAGATCCTCGACTTTTCCGACATCCCCAAACCAAAAGTCGACAAGCATTCAACCGGGGGCGTGGGCGACAAGACGTCATTGCTAATCGCTCCTTTCGCTGCGGCTGCAGGCGTTTGCGTGCCGATGATTTCCGGCCGCGGGCTGGGTCACACCGGGGGCACGCTGGACAAGCTCGAATCAATCCCGGGCTATCGCGTCGACCTGTCGCTCAAAGAGTTCCGCAAGATTTTGGAGCACTGCGGTTTTGCCATGAACGGCCAGACGGCAGAGATTGCCCCGGCGGATAAAAAACTGTACGCCCTCCGTGACGCCACGGCGACGGTCGAGGCAATCCCGCTGATCGTCGCTTCCATCATTTCGAAAAAAGGCGCAGCTGGTTTGGATGCGATGGTGATCGACGTCAAGACCGGTTCAGGCGCGTTCATGCGCGAGTACGACCGCTCGCGCGCCTTGGCGAAAGCGCTGGTGGCCACGGGCAACTCTCTGGGTGTGCGTTCGCAGGCGTTGATTACGGATATGAATCAACCTTTGGGACGCGCCGTCGGTAACTCAGTTGAAGTGCGCGAATGCATTGAGCTCTTGCGCAACGAAGTGAATGAAGGCGCGCGGCCGGTGCTGGAACTCTCAATTGAGTTGGCCGCCCGGATGGTGGTGCTGGCCGGAATCGATAAATCAGTTGACGACGGCCGCAGCCGGATACAGAAAGTGCACGAGTCGGGCGCGGCCCTCGAGTGTTTTCGCCAAAACGTCGAAGGGCAGGGTGGCGACCCGCGCGTCTGCGACGATCCGGGCCGGATTCTACCGTTGACAGACCGTGCCGTTAAGGTAGAATCGCCGCGCTCAGGATTTGTCGTAAAAGTAAATACCCAGGAGATCGGGCACGCAATCGCCGAAGCCGGTGGTGGCCGAGTTCGCATCGAAGATCAGATCGACGTCAAAGTCGGATTTTTGAGCGAGATCAAGATCGGCGACGAAGTGCGTTCCGGCGAAGGCATTGGTGCGGTCTTTTGCGAGGACACGAGTCTGGGTGAACGAGCATCTCAGAGAATTCAGGCAGCTTATGAAATTGCTGACGAGCCGGCTGCCGAACTGCCGCGGCTAATCAAGGAAGTAATCGACAAGTAGATTTGGAGTGCGGTCCCGACGTGTCGGGATCGCCGCTTTTGAAAGCGCTGGCAAGTCAGCGCACTCCAAAGGGAATGACCAATGAAATTCAAAGCTCTGCTAGTCCTGCTGTTGCTCACCTCCCTCATGTTTCTGGGCCCGGCTTGTAACCGTGCCGGTTATGGAGCGGACGATCCCAGGAAGATACATGTCGGCATCGTCTTTGATATCGGCGGGAAAGACGACCGCTCGTTCAATGCTGCCGCGTGGGTAGGAGTTAAGTGCGCAGAGACAGGCAAGCGTCCGGACGGCACCCCGTGCGAGGAAGACGGCAAGACCAAACCGGCCCTGGATATTGTGCTGCGTGATGTTGAGCCGGGTAATCCGACCTCAATCGAGCCGGCGATGCGCGCATTTGCAGAACGCGGCTATGACCTGGTGATTGGAGTTGGTTTTGCGCAGGGACCGATCATGCAATCAGTCGCGCGCGATTATCCCAATATCCATTTCGCGATTATTGACGGCGTCATCTTTGAGGAGGACGGCAAGACGCCTAAAGCAAACGTCGCGTCTCTGGTTTTCAAAGAGCACGAAGGGTCCTATCTGGTTGGAATTATTGCCGCCAAAACTACCAGGACCAACAAGCTGGGCTTTTTAGGCGGCATGGACATTGGTTTGATTCACCGGTTTGAAAAAGGATTTGAAGAAGGCGCCAAGTCGATCAATCCCAATATCCAGGTGATCCAGAATTACGTCGGCGTCACTGACGCGGCCTGGAACAATCCCGGAAAAGGAAAGGAGATTGCCCTCGCGCAGATCAGCAAAGGAGCTGATGTGATCTTCACTGCAGCGGGCAATTCCGGCCTGGGCGCGTTTGATGCGGTCGAACAATCCGGAAAAGGCGCCGACGGACGCCCGACGCACTACGTGATCGGAGTCGACTCAAATCAAAACTGCGTCAAACCCGGGTTCGTTCTTACCAGCATGGTCAAGCGCGTCGACAATGCGGTCTATGACATCGTCAAGACCGTAGTCGATCGGAAGTTCGAAGGCGGCTTTCACGTCTTTGGTCTCGAGAGTGACGGCGTCGGGTTCGCGTATGGAGCCAATGATTGCAACAAAGACCTGATCCCGGCCGACGTCAGACAAGAAGTCGACAACGCCAAGAAGAAGATCATCGCCGGGCAGATTAAGGTGACGGATGCGATGTTGCAATAGAGGTTGGTGCTTTGAGTTTTTGAGCTTTGTACTTTGTTCTTTGTACTTTGAACTTGGTTCGCTAGGGCCGGGCTCGCCTCCGCTCAACGAAATAGAACCCGATGGAAAGAACTAATTTCGAGAAGTTGCAGGTCTATCAATTGGCGGAAAAGTTGGCCGATGGAATCTGGAAAGTAGTTTTTGGCTGGAATTCATTCGCTAGAGATACGGTAGGCAAGCAGATTGTACGAGCCGCCGATGGCGTCGGAGCAAATATTGCGGAGGGCAGCGGCAGAGGGAGCCTGCAAGACAACCGACGCTTTATCAGAATGGCGCGCGGCTCGTTATACGAGACGCTTCACTGGCTCCGCAGGGCGTACACAAGAAAGCTTTTATCGGCGGCTGAGGTGAAGGCGTTAAGAGTATTGATTGAAGAATTGTCACCGAAACTGAACGCGTATCTTCGTTCTGTCGATCAAAGAGCAAAGGCAAGATAAGGTGGCGAGCAAAGTACAAAGCACAAAGTACAAAGCACAAAAACACAAAGCAGCAAGAAATGCTCGAACTTCGTAATATAACGAAACGCTTCGGCGCCGTCCTGGCCAATGATCGAGTGAGTTTCACGGTCACGCCGGGGACGATTCATGCGATCGTCGGTGAGAACGGCGCCGGCAAATCCACTGCGATGCGGATTGCCTATGGCTTCTATTCCGCGGACAGTGGCGAAATTCTCATCAATGGGCAGGTCCGTCCGATTCGCACGCCCCATGACGCGATCGCCGCCGGCATCGGAATGGTGCACCAGCACTTCATGCTGCTTGAGCCGATGACCGTGGCGGAAAATATCGTGCTCGGCGCCGAGCCAGGCAGCGTCGCCTCGCTCGACCTGCGCCAGGCCGCTGAAGAGATCCGTAAGGTCTCAGACGAGTTCAAGCTTGCCGTAAACCCAAACGCCACTGTCGAAACTCTTTCCGTAGGACAGCAACAACGAGTTGAGCTGCTCAAAGCGCTCTATCGTCACGCCCAGCTCTTGATCCTGGATGAGCCTACCGCCGTGCTGACGCCGCAGGAAGTTGAAGAGTTCTTTACCATCCTGCGAGGAATGCGAGAGCAGGGAAAGACGATTGTGATCATCACTCACAAACTTTCCGAAGTGCTCGCGATTTCAGACGAGGTTACCGTAATGCGCGACGGGAAGGTCGTGGGAAATGTTAAGACCAGCGAAACCAACGCCGCTGAGTTGGCGCGGATGATGGTGGGCCGTGAAGTGTTGCTGCGAGTTGAGAAGCCGCCGGCTCAAGTGGCTGCAAGCGTTCTGAGCTTAAGCAATCTTTCGGTCCTGGGGCGCGACGATTCAAAGCGGCTCGATAGTGTTTCCTTTGAAGTGCGGGCGGGCGAGATCGTGGGCATCGCGGGTGTCGAGGGTAACGGCCAAACTGAATTGATCGAAGTCCTCGCCGGTTTGATTCCGGCATCTCACGTATCCGGATCGATTCGGTTCAATGGCAGCGACATCACGCGCCTTAATGCGCGCCGGCGAAAAGAGCTGGGCATCGCGCACGTTCCCGAAGACCGTCACCGGCGCGGGCTGTTACTGGACTTCAGTTTGGCGGAAAACACAATCCTGGGTGTTCACTATCGCCGGCCGGCAGTGTGGGGAGGGGTGTTCCTTAATCAAAACGGTATTCAGCGCCGCACCGATCAGGTGATTCGTGACTTCGATGTGCGTCCGCCTAATGCGGCTTTGCCGGCGCGCGCTTTGTCCGGGGGCAATCAACAGAAACTGATCATTGGCCGCGAGTTCGAACTGCCGCCCAAGCTGCTGCTGGTTTCACAGCCCACGCGTGGCGTGGATATCGGGGCCATTGAATTCATTCATCGAAAGATTGTCGAGATGCGTGATGCCGGCTGTGCGATCTTACTGGTTTCAGCTGAGCTGGAGGAAGTGACTGCGCTGGCGGACCGGCTGCTGGTATTTCATGAAGGCAAGATCGCCGGCGAAGTCGATCCCAAGGTAGCTACCAATGAAGAAATTGGGCTGATGATGACAGGAGGAAGATCTTAGAACTTTGTACTTGGTGCTTTGAAGTTGAGCAACAGCGTTAGAAGCGCTCAGGTTTTGAGGAAAAGAAAACAAAGCACAAAGCACTAAGATCAAAGCACGGCTGGTTGAGATGAAACTTCTACGCGACATCCTTTTTCCGCTGATTGCCGTGGTGGCCGCATTTATCGTCGGCGGGATCGTGGTCTGGTTGATTGGCGACAGTCCGCTGGAAACCTACCGGCTGCTGATCGGCAGCGCGTTTTCGTGGCCTGACGGAATTGGTTACACGCTTTTTTACGCCACGCCCCTGATCTTCACCGGGCTCGCCGTGGCCGTGGCCTTTCGCTGTGGTTTGCTGAACATCGGCGCGGAAGGACAACTCTACATCGGCGCTTTTGTCGCTGCCTGGCTCGGGATCAAGTTCGCCGGTTCGTCCGCGTGGATTCTGCTGCCCCTATGTATGTTGGGAGCGATTTTCGCCGGCGCTGTCTGGGGTGGGATTCCTGGATTGCTAAAAGCAAAGTTTGGATCCCATGAAGTAATCAACACGATCATGTTGAACTTCATCGCCGTCGCCCTGGTTAGCTACTTCACGCAATATCACTACAAAATCCCCGGCGACCCGATCATGCAAACCCGAGAGATTGGGCAAGGCGGGCATCTCTTGCGACTCGGACAGATCACTGACTGGCTGCATAGCCATCTTCCCGCTCTCGGAAGATTTATCCCCGCCTTTCCGCAGCGGATTCCCTTGAATCTGGCTTTCATTCTCGCGTTGATCTGCTGTGTGCTCGTGTATCTGCTGCTATGGAAAACCAAGTGGGGTTATGAAATCCGGGCGACGGGCGCGAATCCTTCCGCCGCCGAATACGGCGGCATCTCGATCCGCAAACAGATCATTTTGGCGATGGCTATTTCCGGAAGCTTGGCCGGCATGGTGGGAATCAATGAGGTGCTGGGCTATCGCTATCGATACTACGACGGGTTTTCGGCGAACTATGGTTTTGTCGGCATCGCGGTGGCGCTGCTTGGTCGAAACCATCCGTTCGGAGTTTTCCTGGCGGCGATCCTGTTCGCGATTCTGCTGCGCGGGGGGATTTTTGTGGACGCCTACACGGTGCACGTTTCCAAGGATATCGTAGATATGCTGCAGGGCATTGTGATTGTGTTTGTCGCGGCCGAAGCCGTCTTTCGCGGCCCGTTGAAGAAGTTTGGGTTGATGAAGAAGGCGAAAGTCTGAAGGAAGTACTTCGAACTTAGTGCTTAGTGCTTGGGAGTTGAATCTAGTTTCGGTTGTTTTGGATACGTCTGAAGTAAATCAACTACCAAGAACAAAGCACCAAGAACAAAGCACAAACCAAGAATGCGCCAAATCTTAACCATCTCGCTCTTGTTCTCGACCATTCGACTGGCGACTCCGCTGGTCCTGGCGGCGCTGGGCGGGTTGTATTCAGAGAGATCCGGGGTCATCAACATTGCCCTGGAAGGCCTGATGCTCGCGGGCGCGTTTACGGCGGCCTCAGTCACCTATTACGCGCATAGTCCCTGGGTTGGGTTGGTCGCCGCGATTGTCGCCGGCGCCGCGGTCGCGTTCGTCATTGCGTTCGCCTGCATTCGCTGCAAGGCCGATCAGGTTGTTACCGGCACTGGCATCAATATTCTCTTTATCGGTTTGCCCGCCGTCCTGAGCGGCGCGTTTTTCCTTTCGTCCGGCTCAACCCCGCAGATTCCCAAAGAGAATCTCTTGCCGGCTATGGATCGCCTGCTTCCTTTCCTGCCGCCCTGGCGGATTCTGACAGACATTTCGGTGATCTCGGTCCTGGCTTTAGTAGTCGTCCTGGTTACGAGCTACGTTTTGTATCGCACGCCGTTTGGTTTGCGTCTGCGCGCGGTCGGCGAGAACCCGGAAGCCGCTGATGCAGCCGGCGTCGGCGTCAATCGCAGTCGCTATATCGGAGTGATTCTCTCGGGGGCCCTGGCGGGCCTCGGCGGGGCTTACCTTTCCATCGGCCAATCGTCTTTGTTCACCCGCAACATGGCCGCCGGGCGCGGCTTCATTGCTCTCGCGGCGCTGATCTTCGGTAAGTGGCGGCCGGTGCAGACCTTGCTCGCATGTTTACTGTTTGGATTTGCCGACGCGATCACAATTCAGCTTCAGGGCGTTCCCGTCTCGATTGTCGGAATGATCCAGGTGGGAATAGGTATCTTGCTGTTGATCGTAATCTGGGTAACAGTGCACCTGCTTAACCTGGCCGGACGAAATCGCCTGACTGAGTTTTTGGCTTCACTTGCGGCGGCGGTAATTATCTGGCGGAGTTTCTTGTTTGTAACGCGCGGATTTTTTGCCGGCCTTGCCATCCCGCCCGTTGAAATTCCCGTGCAGTTCATCCAGATGATCCCCTACCTGGTAACCATCGTGGTGCTGGCTGGTTTCATCGGCCAGTCGCGCGCTCCCAAGGCTTTGGGAATTCCTTACGAGAAGGAACGATAGGTTGAGAAGCCAGGGTCGTTTGAAATCGCACAGAGGGGAGGACTTCCATGGAAACCCTGATATCGTTTCTTAAGCATAGCAGCGGTCTGGAGTTGCTGGTGATGCTGCTGGTGTTCCTCCTCGCTGTGATCCTGGTTCCCGTCGGAATATGGATCGTAATCGCGTCGCGGACACGTAAGCCAATCTACTTTTTTCTGATGGCTACTCTGTTACCTCTTTTTCTCGGCCTCCTGGGGACCTATCTGAGTCTCGCGAACGTTGAAAGAGCGGCCGCCATGTTTCCAGAGGCCGGCGCCGAAATTGTTACCGCCGCGCGCCAGGAAGCGTGGATCCCAACTTACATTGGCGTGGCTGGAACTCTGATTCCGGCCTTAATCGGAGTAATCGGATTGGTTCTGAAAAAAGAAAGACAGACCTGAGTCCCGTTGAGGCGGCATTTGCCAAAGACGATGATTGCGAAACCCACTTCTCAAACTCTATACGAACGCGCCGAGCACGCCGCGCGGATGATTCGTTCGCGCGCCGGCGTCCAGGTGCCGGTGGCGATAGTTTTGGGTAGCGGCCTCGGCGGGTTCGCTGAAGATCTGACCGACCCGGTCACGATTCCTTACGCAGAGATTCCCGGGTTCGCGCGCTCAACCGTGGAAGGTCATGCCGGCCGTCTGGTGATCGGCAAAACCGGTTCAGTAATGATCGCGGCGATGCAGGGGCGTTTTCATTTCTATGAAGGCTACTCGCTCGAGGAAGTGACCTTTCCCACCCGCGTGCTGAAACTGCTCGGCGTGCACACACTGGTTCTCACCAACGCTGCCGGGGCCCTGAACATTCAGTTCTCGCCTGGTTCGTTAATGGTAATCAGCGATCATCTCAACCTGCTCGGCGACAATCCGCTGCGCGGACCAAATGAAGATCGCTTTGGCCCCCGTTTT
This sequence comes from Acidobacteriota bacterium, assembly GCA_038040505.1. Classification (GTDB taxonomy): domain Bacteria; phylum Acidobacteriota; class Blastocatellia; order Pyrinomonadales; family Pyrinomonadaceae; genus UBA11740. The sequence goes on from JBBPID010000048.1 coordinate 11,871, forward strand.
CCCGATCTCTCAGCAGTCTATGCGCCTGAGTTGCAATCGTTGGTGATCGACGAAGCGGCGGCGATGGGACTGGAAATGCGACGTGGGATCTATGCGGCCCTCGCTGGGCCGAGTTACGAAACTCCGGCCGAAATTCACATGATGCGCAACCTCGGAGCCGACGCGGTGGGAATGAGCACCGTGCCCGAAGCCATCGTCGCCCGCCACATGAACATGCGGGTGGTGGGAATTTCGTGCATCACAAATTTGGCGGCAGGAGTTTCCGACGAACCCGTGGATCATAGCCAGGTAATGGCCACCGGCGAGCGCGTGCGCGAGCAATTTGGTGACTTGTTACAGCGGATTCTACCCAAACTCGCTTGATGGTCACTTGTCAGTGGTCAATAGTCAGTGGCAACTAATAGTGGTTTTGGTTAATGGGTAAGTGACGGTTTGAAGTGGCCGGCCTTTCTCATTAGCACCGGGGCTTTAGCCCGGTGATTAGATGGCGTTTGGAAAGGGAAACCGTTTAAACGGTTTCCGATTTCTGTTGTGCACCGGCGTCACCGCGCTAAAGCGACGGTGCTGATGAGACAGGACGGCAAACACGACCGCACCGGTGAATGCGGTCAGTAGTCAATTGCAAAAACAAACTGCTAGACTCTCAAATACTAACGACTGACAGCTGACAACTAACTAGTGACTATGATTATTGGTATCTCTGGGGGCACGGGTTCCGGCAAAACGACGGTTGCGAATCGCATTCTGGAATCAGTCAGCGCCGACGCAGTCGTCTTTATCCAGCAGGACCTCTACTATCGCAATCTCAAAGACATGCCGCTGGATTATCGGAACGCGGCTAACTTCGATCATCCGGACGCGCTCGACAACGATCTGCTCATTAATCATCTGAAGAAACTCAGAGCGGGCGAGCCGGTCGAGCTGCCTATCTACGACTTCCGCACCCACAACCGGCTGCCGGCCACCACCCGAATCGAGTCCAAGCCAATCGTTATTCTGGAAGGCATCCTGATATTTGCCGAGCCCCGGCTCCGCGAACAGATGGACATCAAGGTTTTTGTCGATACGCCGGACGACATTCGCTTTATTCGCCGTCTGAAGCGAGACATTGCGGAACGCGGCCGGACGCTCGACTCAGTTATCGAGCAGTACATGGCTACAGTACGGCCCATGCATATTCAGTTTATAGAACCGTCGAAGCGATATGCCGACGTGATTATTCCTGAAGGTGGTTATAATTTGGTAAGCATTGATTTGATCAGTGGAAAAATTCGCGAGAGACTGGCCAATGCTTTGAACACAGCGGGAGGTCAGAATTGAGCGAAACTGACGATTTGATTCGGATTGCGAACGAAGCGCGAATGTGTTCGCTCGCGCCTTTTTCGAAATTCCTGGTAGGAGCAGCACTTCGGACTAAAGAAGGAAAAATCTTTGTCGGTTGCAACATTGAAAGTGCAAGCTATGGTTTAACTGTCTGTGCCGAGCGCGTGGCGATTTGGAAGGCGTTGTCAGAGTGTGAACGCGACTTTACGGACCTCGTCATTGTCGTCGATACCGAACACTTGACGCCGCCATGCGGCACTTGCCGCCAAATCATCTGGGAGTTCGCCAAACACGCGAAGATCGTGCTGGCAAATCTACGCGGGCAACGCGAAGAGGTCTCGATCAAGGACCTGCTGCCGCGAGCGTTTGATGCCAGGTTTCTTAAAGAATCATCACAACAAAAGTAACGCGAGCGAATCCTGATGCAATTTCCTAAACTCCGAACACTTTTCGTTTTGTTGCTGATTTTTGGCGCCGCTTCCACCGTAACGATGGCGCAGAAAAGGAAGACTGTCGTGGATCTAATCGTGCGAGGCGGAGCGGTCGTAACGATGGACAGTGAGCGTCGCGTGCTCGAACACGGCGCCGTGGCGATCAAGGGTGGGAAGATTGTCGCGATTGGCTCGACTGCAGATATCACCCGGACTTACGGGGCGCGTGAGGTGATTGACGCCACTGGCAAAGTAATCATTCCCGGTCTCATCAATGGGCACACCCACGTGCCGATGACTCTGTTCCGCGGACTCGCCGACGATCTCGATCTGCAGGAGTGGCTGACAAAGTACATTTTCCCTGCCGAGGCCAAAAACGTTACCGAAGATTTCGTCCGGGTTGGCACCCGCCTCGGGTTGGCCGAGATGATTCGCAGCGGCACCACCACTTACTGCGACATGTATTACTTTGAAGACGCCATCGCCGACGAAACCTTCAAGGCCGGAATGCGCGGGGTGCTGGGCGAGACCGTGATCGACTTTCCCGTGGCCGATAACAAGACCAACGCCGAGGCGATGGCCTATGTCGAGCGGTTTCTTAAGAAGTGGCAGGGCAACGCTTTAATCGTGCCGGCAATAGCCCCCCATGCGCCCTACACGGTTTCCGAAGAACACCTAAAAGCCATGCGCGCGCTTTCGGATCGCACCGGCGCGCCGCTGGTCACGCACATCTCTGAGACCAAACGCGAAGTCGACGACAGTATCAAAGCCAAGGGCGCCAGCCCGGTTGATTACCTGGACCGGATTGGTTTCCTTAACAATCGGGTGATTGCCGCGCACGTGGTCTGGCCAACCGAGGAAGAGTTGGGCGTGCTGAAGAGACTCGGCGTGGGCATCGTTCATAATCCTCAGTCAAACATGAAACTCGCTTCCGGGGTCGCGCCGGTGCCGGCTATGTTGAAGCAGGATCTCCCCGTTGGGCTGGGCACTGACGGCGCCGCTTCGAATAATGATTTGAATCTTTGGGAAGAGATGGACACGGCGGCGAAGTTGCACAAGTTGTTCAGCAACGATCCCAAGGTAGTTACCGCCCAAGAAGCTTTCGAGATGGCCACGATTCGCGGGGCGCGCGCGTTGCATCTGGAAAAAGAGATTGGCTCGATCGAAAAGGGCAAACGCGCTGACCTGGTCGTCGTCGATCTCGACGATTTGAATCAGACGCCTTATTACAACATCTATTCGGATCTGGTCTATGCCGCGAAGGCCGCGGATGTGGACACGGTAATTATTGAAGGGCGGGTAGTCATGCGCGACCGGCGGCTGCTTACCCTCAACGAGGTAACAATCAAAGCGGACGCCCGCCGCTATCGACAGCGGATCATCGAAAGTCTCGGTGCTAAGACTGTGCCGGAAGACTAAGTGGCACGGGCGTCCCGCCCGTGAATCACGCGCAAGATGCGCGTGCCACCATTGCCGGAAGACTAAGTCTGCTTTCTCGGCTCTGGCATTCTATGTTCGATTCTTCAAATGGTAGGGAACGCTGGTGACAATGACATTCGGCTTGAATAGCATTGCGCCTTTGAGCATCAGCGAGCTCTGATTGTGCAGCAAATGATGCCACCATTTCGCCGGCACGAACTCTGGTAATACCACCGTTACCATCTGGTCTTCGTGCTGTTTAATTCTCCGGTCGACATACCGTATCAACGGGCCAATGAGAGAACGGTATGGTGAGGCGATCACGACTAGTTCCACGCCTTCTACCCAATCACTCCATTTCGATCGCAACTTCTGCGTGGCTTCCTCGTCGAGATTGATGTAGACCGCCGTCACGTGTTCCGGGGCGATGGTCTTGGCGTATTCCAGAGCACGCAAAACGCCGCGATGAATACCGGAAACCGGAACGATAACTTCATGCCGGATCGGACGTAATTTTGCGAGACCGTCAGTCGTCAATTGGTTCCCAACGTCCACATAATGACGATGCACCGCACGGAAAAGAGCGACCAGCAATGGGATCAGCACCACCACAATCCACGCTCCATGCATAAATTTGGTGATGACTAAGACTATGAGGACGATGAGCGTTGCGGTGGCGCCAAGTCCGTTCACGGCAATCGACTTTCTCCAGTGGGCGGCCTCTTTTTGCGCTGCTGTCGCTGGTCCTTCGCCATTCGCCGAACTGCCCTGAGCTTCCTTCGAACGGCCAGCCTTCAACCAATGTCGCACCATTCCCAGTTGCGAAAGTGTAAACGAGAGAAACACACCCACCGCATAGAGAGGAATCAAACGGCTGGTGTCGCCGCCGAAGGCTGTCACTAATACTCCGGAGAAGATTGCGAGAATGATGATGCCGTTGGAAAAAACCAACTTGTCGCCGCGGGTAGCAAATTGCCTCGGCATGAACCGGTCACGCGCCAGCAGGCTGGCGAGACGCGGAAAGTCCGCGAATGAGGTGTTCGCCGCCAGGATTAGAATTAACGCGGTGGTTGCCTGAATCACGTAGTAGAACCATCCCATCGGACCAGTGAAGATAGTCCTCGCGAACTGCGAGATTACCGTTTCGTTCTCGTGCGGGTGCACTTGATAGAAATAAGCCATCAAACTTGTCCCGATGAACATTGTCGTTAAGAGCACCGCCATCCACGTTAATGTGGTTGCGGCATTGCGCGATTCCGGTTGTTTGAAAGCCGGAATGCCGTTCGAGATCGCTTCAGTGCCGGTCAGCGCGACACACCCATTCGAGAACGCGCCCAGAAGCAGGAATAGAGTGAGAGGTTGAAGATGATAACCTTCTGCCAGCTTGAGGTGCTCCGCGGCCGCCGGTACCACCGCGCCGGGATGAAGAAAGTATTGCAGGATGCCGTAACCGACCATGAATAGAAAACTGATCACAAAGGCGTAAGTGGGTCCGGCAAAGAAGGCGCCCGATTCGCGCACGCCGCGAAGATTGGCTAGCGCAATGAAGCTAATCAGAACCAGACAGATAAGAACCTTGTGATTATCAAGCCAAGCCCATCTGGTTCCCTGGGCCGCGGAAGTGATGGCTGCTACGCCCGCCGCGATCGAAACGGACACGGTAAGCACGTAGTCAACCAACAGCGCGGCGGCGGCGACCAGGCCGGGAGTCGTTCCCAGGTTCTCTTTGGCAACGATGTAAGCCCCGCCTCCCGAGGGGTAGGCGTGAATAGTTTGCCGGTAACTGATCGCCACGATGGTCAGCACGACGGCAATGACGGCAGTGATCGGCACCACATAGTTGAAGGCGTTGGCCTGTCCGTAGGCGTAGGCGACAGCAAGCACCAGCAGAATCTCTTCCGAAGCGTAAGCCGTCGAAGAGAGCGCGTCAGAGGCAAACACGGCCAGTCCCGTCTTCTTGGTGAGACGTTCGTGGATCGCTTGCTCTGTTCGCTTGGCTCGTCCTACGAGCAATCGCTTAAGCGTTGTTGCCAATCTACTTACCCTCCAAAATTGTCATTCCAACGTTCGTCTTTTGTGATTCACACACTTCAGCCCGACTGCCAGCGAATAGCCGACATCACGTCTTCGGGATCTAATTGGTTGACACTAAGCCGATCGCCAGGCGGGTAGTCGTCAGTTTCCCAAAGGTAAGTCGCGAGGTGACGCTCAGCGCAGCAAATCCAGTACGAGTTCCCAGACAGAACGCGTCCCCTTGTCCGCAGCTCGAGCTGTAAGAAGAGATCGTCGGCAATCTCAACCGCGATTTCACGCTCCCGGTTTTCTGAATCACGAACCAGGAAAATGTAGGTTGTGGCTGGGGGCGGCGACGCTCCGTCGATCTCCCATAGCCGCAAAATAGCGAAACCGTTTTCAGTCACCAACTCGATCGGTCGAGTTTCTGCCTCGCGCGGATCTGGCCTGTTTCGTTCACTTTGTTGACGCACGACTTAGCAGCCTCCTGGCTACAGGACGAGCTTAGAAGGGAAGTCGTAAGGATGGAGTAAGAGGTTTATAAAAAGTTCGTAAAGAAAGCTACGGTGGGATTAGGGAAGCGAAAGCATAGAGCACGGGCGCTGCGAAACGGATTACGTAATCCGACCCAAACCGTTACTGGATTTCTCCTTTGAGGACTTCGGCTGCAGGGGCACGACGTGAACGCTGGCATCGGTAACCTCGCTGAGAAACCGGTTGATTACGGAGCCGTGAATAAGGACGTCCCAACGTGAACGGGCCGACTGCCCGAAAACAACATGTGTCATTCCTTCCCGGCGCGCGAATTCGATTAGCGCATCGGCGATCTTACGGCCTTTCAATTTCACCACCTTCGCACCCAGATTTTCAGCAAAACGAATGTTGTCCATCAGCACAGCGTGATCTTGAGGATCGATTCGGCCAGGTTCCTCCCGAGGGGTTTCCACGTATACGGCAAACCAATCAGAAGCTAGGCGCCCCGCGATTCTCGATCCCGCCCGCAGAATTCGCTTGGCGCTGCCGCGTGAAGCCATCGCGACCATCACCTTTTCCGGTATGGCGGCCTGTTCCAGCCCTTCTCGTTCTCGATAGTCATGCGCTTTCGCGGCCTGATCATCGGCGACTTGCCGGAGCGCCAGTTCACGCAGAGCCGTAAGGTTTCCTTTCCGGAAGAAGTTGTTCAGGGCCTGTTGGATCTTTTCGACGCCGTATATCTTGCCCTGTCTCAGGCGGGTCCTAAGCGTTTCGACTGACACATCAATGTCGATAACTTCATCGGCGCGTTTCAGAAAAGTATCGGGTATGGTTTCTCTTACTTTGACCCCGGTGATGCGCGCGACGGCGTCGTTAAGCGACTCGATGTGTTGTATGTTGACGGCGGTTATGACTGAGATTCCTGCATCCACGAGATCAAGCACATCCTCGTAACGCTTTTGGTGCTTCGAGCCGGGCACATTGGTGTGGGCTAGCTCATCCACAATCGCCACCTCGGGGCGGCGTGCAATCACCGCATCCACATCAAGCTCTTTGAAAATCGCCCCTCGATACTCGATTCGCTTCAAAGGGACGGGCTCAAGGACATCTATCAGGCTTTCTGTGTCGATACGGCCGTGCGTCTCAACCAGGGCCAACACCACGTCAACGCCCTGCCGGTTCAGCTCGTGCGCCTCTTCCAGCATGCGGTAGGTCTTTCCGACGCCCGCAGCGGCCCCAATATAGACACGAAGTCTTGGCTTGTCCGCTTCCTGCAGTTTGGCGAGCAAGGACTCTGGAGATCGTCTCTGAACAACTTCTTGCATAAGTATTCTTGAGCGACTACTTCTTACTCATTGGCTTTAGCTTGTCGAGTTCCAAATTCAGCAAGAGAACATTAACGCGAGGTTCCCCAAGGATTCCGAGGGTCCTGCCTTCAGTATGTCGGGCAACCAGTCCGTTGATTTCATTCTGGCTGAGGCCACGCTCGCGAGCTACTCGTGGCACCTGAAACTCAGCGGATGCCGGGGAGATATGCGGGTCCAGTCCCGAGGCCGAAGTCGTGACTAAATCGATCGGCACTGGTTTGCCGGGATTTTCCGCTTCCAATGTTTCGACATCGCCCTTTACCCGTTCGATCAATTTTTGATTAGTGGGTCCGAGATTCGATCCCGAAGAGGCGCTCGCATCATATCCGGCGGCGCCGGCGGCGCTGGGTCGCGGGTGAAAATAACCAGGACCGCTAAACGGTTGCCCGGTGATTCGCGAGCCCATGATTGTGCCGTCGCTGCGCTTGATGAGCTGGCCATTGGCTTTCTCAGGAAACGCAAGCTGAGCAATCCCGGTAACGGCCAGTGGATAAATCAATCCGAAGAGCACTGTCGTCACGATCGTCATTAGAACTGCGGTTAGTAGGTTCTTCATGAGTCTGCCTCAGTTTCTTGTTCCCTCTCCCAAAAAGGTAGAGAGCTTTTCCTTTCATGCCAATCCGATCGCGTGAATAACCACGTCTATTATCTTGATACCAACAAATGGCGCAACCAACCCCCCGAAACCGTAGATGAACAGATTGCGCCGCAGCAGCGCCGCCGCGCTCATCGGACGATACTTCACACCCTTAAGCGCCAGCGGAATCAACGCAATGATAATCAGCGCATTGAAGATTACTGCCGATAGAATCGCCGATTGCGGCGTACGCAGACCCATGATGTTCAGAGCATTCAAGACTGGAAATGCCGCCGCAAACATCGCCGGAATGATTGCGAAATACTTCGCTACGTCGTTGGCAATCGAGAAGGTTGTCAGCGCGCCGCGAGTCATCAGAAGTTGCTTGCCGATCTCTACAACTTCGATCAATTTTGTCGGATTCGAATCGAGATCCACCATGTTGCCGGCTTCCTTGGCGGCCTGCGTTCCGGTATTCATCGCGACGCCCACATCCGCTTGCGCCAGCGCGGGCGCATCGTTGGTGCCGTCACCGGTCATGGCCACCAGCTTGCCGTCTGCTTGCTCGTCCTTGATGAGTTTCATCTTGTCTTCAGGCGTGGCCTGGGCGAGAAAATCATCGACGCCGGCTTCGTTGGCGATCGTTGCGGCCGTAAGTGGATTGTCACCCGTGATCATCACGGTCCTGATGCCCATCTGACGCAGTTGATTGAACCGCTCGCGCATTCCGCCTTTGACGATGTCTTTCAGATATATGACTCCTAAAGCACGTTTGTCGTAAGCGACAACCAGGGGAGTACCGCCGGCTCGTGAAATTCGTTCGACTATTTCGCGCATATCTGCCGGACACGCCGCACCACTTGCGCCAACATATTTTTCAATAGCATCGACTGCTCCTTTGCGAATCTCTCTACCATTCAGGTTTACGCCAGACATGCGCGTCTGCGCGGTGAACGGAATAAAGGTAGCCTCGTGGATTCCGAGCTCGCGGCCCCGCAATCCGTACTTCTCCTTGGCCAACACCACAATCGAACGACCTTCCGGTGTCTCATCAGAGAGCGAGGACAACTGCGCCGCGTCCGCCAGCAGTTTCTCATCTACGCCAGAGAGCGGAAGGAATTCGGTCGCTTGTCTGTTGCCGAGCGTGATGGTTCCGGTTTTATCGAGCAACAAGGTATTCACATCGCCGGCAGCTTCTACTGCACGTCCTGACATAGCCAGCACGTTGTGTTGGATCATTCGATCCATTCCGGCAATCCCGATTGCGGAAAGCAAGCCCCCGATGGTGGTTGGAATAAGACAAACCAGTAGCGACACGAGAACAAAAATCGTTTGCGGCGCGCTGGAATAGATGGCGAATGGCTGCAAGGTCACGACTGCGAGCAGAAATATGATTGTTAGTCCGGCGAGCAGAATGTTGAGCGCAATTTCGTTTGGGGTCTTCTGTCGCTCGGCGCCCTCAACCAAAGCGATCATGCGATCCAGGAAAGTCTCGCCCGGATTGGACGTAATGCGTACTTTGATCTGATCTGAAAGCACTCGAGTGCCGCCGGTCACCGCCGAACGGTCTCCGCCGGCTTCGCGAATGACTGGCGCGGATTCACCGGTTATCGCTGACTCGTCAACTGACGCCACACCTTCGATGATTTCGCCGTCACCAGGAATGAACTCGCCGGCTACTACCAGGACTACATCATCCTTGCGCAGCTCTGTCGCGCCCACTACTTCCGACTTGCCATTGAAAAGTCGTGTCGCAGTTGTTTCAGTCCTCGTCTTACGAAGGTTATCGGCTTGCGCCTTCCCCCGACCTTCAGCCATGGCCTCGGCGAAGTTGGCGAATAAGACTGTGAACCACAACCAGAGCGTGATTTGCAGTTCAAAGGCAAAGCTTGTGACACCCGGAACCGGGCGGACGATTCCTCGAATCAGTTGCAGCGTCGTCAGCACGCTGCCGACTTCGACGACGAACATAACTGGATTCTTCATCATCCTGCGGGGACTTAATTTTACGAATGAATCGACAATCGCGCGCTTGACGATTTGCCAGTTCCAGACCGCCCGGTTTTCTGTTTTCTTAATCATGCTTCGTTCTATATTCAGATTTATTTCCCTCTCCCAGCGGGAGGGAAGTCTTCAAAATGTCTTTCCGGCGTACATCAACAAATGTTCGACAATCGGTCCCAGGCTCAGCGCCGGGAAGAACGTCAACGCGCCTACGATGACAATCACGCTCACCAGTAACGTGGTGAAGAGCGGTGTCGTAACCGGAAATGTGCCCAACGAGGGCGGGACGATCTTCTTGCGCGCGAAATTGCCGGCAATCGCCAGCATCGGAATAATCATCATGAAGCGCCCGATGAGTGTCGCCAGGCCAATAGTCGTGTTGAACCAGTACGTATTCGCCGAAATACCGGCAAATGCTGAACCGTTGTTGCCTGTGCCCGAAGTAAACGCATAAAGGATTTCTGATAGTCCATGCGGCCCGTTGTTATTCAACTGCGACGTCCCGAACAATGGCTCAACTGCTGAAACAGCTGTGAAAAGTAGAATCGTGAGCGGAAAGACGAGCGTGACCAGCATCGCCATCTTCACATCGTAAGATTCGATCTTCTTACCGAGATATTCAGGCGTCCGCCCCACCATCAATCCAGCAATGAATACTGCCAGCACCACGTAAATCAAAATGCCGTACATTCCGGCGCCGACGCCGCCAAAGATGGTCTCGCTGAGCATGATATTGGCGAGCGGAACCAACCCTCCCAACGGCGTGAAGCTATCGTGCATTGCGTTGACAGCGCCGCATGAGGCATCGGTCGTGGTGGTGGCAAAGAGCGCGCTGTTGGCAATACCGAAGCGCACTTCCTTGCCTTCCATGTTCCCGCCCGATTGGTTCGCCGTTGCAATCTGGTCCGTGCCTGCGAGCAATGGATTGCCGCGAGACTCAGCCCAATAAGCTGTTGTGACGCCGGCGAAGAACAATACCGTCATGGCGGCGAATACGGCCCAGCCGTGCTTCTGCGATCCAGTCATCCGGCCAAGCGTGAAAGTCAGCCCCGCGGAAACCGCAAAAATCGCAAACATCTGCAGCAGATTTGAAAGCGGCGTCGGATTCTCAAAGGGATGAGCCGAGTTAGCATTAAAGAAACCACCGCCATTCGTTCCCCACATCTTGATCGCTTCCTGTGAAGCGACCGGGCCTTGCGCGATTGTTTGTTCGGTAATGGCCTGTTTCTCTTTTTGAACCGTGCCATCGGGATTGACTACGACATTACCGCTCGCATCCTTCTTGTCGACATCTATAGTTTGCGGTTCGACCAGCTTCGCAGTGTCATACGGTCGTAGGTTCTGTACCACCCCCTGCGAGACGAGCAGGAGCGCACCGACAATGCAGAACGGCAGTAGAACCCAAAGCGCCGCGCGAACCATATCAACCCAAAAGTTCCCGATGGTATCCATCTCACGGCGCGCGATCCCGCGGATGAAGGCAATAGCCAGGGCAATCCCGACCGCCGCAGAAACGAAGTTGTGATAAGCCAGTCCCGCCATCTGCGTGAGATAGCTCATGGTTGTTTCGGGAACGTACGACTGCCAGTTCGTATTGGTGGTAAACGACGCGGCCGTATTAAACGAGGATCCCGTGAAGGTAGTAGAATCCACGCCCGGGAAATGCTGCGGATTGAATGGCAAAACACCCTGCAAACGCTGAAGCAGATACAGAACGAGCATAGAAACGCCGCTGAACAAAAGCATCGTTACGGCGTATTCAGTCCAACGCATTTCGCGCTTGTCATCAACGCGGGTCAGCTTGTAGATCAAACGCTCGATCGGTCGCAGAATTAGATCAAGAAATGTCTTCTCACGATTGAAGACGTGCGCCATAAAGACGCCGAGCGGCTTGGTGACCGCGAGAATAATCAAAAAGAAAATCAGGATCTGTAGCCAGCCGTTAAAAGTCATTTCAAAACTTCTCCGGACGCAGGAGCGCGTACACCAGGTAAATCAGTAGTAGAGCGGAAACCGCCACCGTCAAGATTGTTTCGAGACTCATCTGGTAACTCTCCTCACTGTAACTTTTCGCAACCACGCACATAGGCGAGGGCGATCAAGAAGAAGACAATGGTCACGCTTATGAAGATCAGGTCTAACATTGCAATGCCTCAGTTAAAGTTGTAGCCGAACTCCATTAGGAAAAAATGGTTGCCGCGCGACGCATTCTGATTGCCGATTGAGTAACCCGCATAACCAGTGATCCCGGGCCCCACTTTGAACACGATGCCGGGCGTGAAATATCCGGCGCTGTGCTTGCCGGTGAACCAGTCCGCGGCAAAGCTCACTTTCTTGTTGAGCGGCTGCTCAAAACCAAATTGACCTCCGGCACGATTAGCCGGCGCGACTACGTTTGCCGTGAAGTCGTAGCCGCCTCCGGTAATGCGGGTCCCGGACTTGAATGTTTTGCTTATCTCCGCATAAATGTAGTTGCCAGCGTGGTAGGAACGATTGCGAACGGGAATGAAAAGGTTGTCACCAACAACGATCGCGATACCGTTGTTCTTGCCCTGATATGGTTTCCACTTGACGGTCGGCGCCAGGGTTGTCGAATCGGGACCCGGTTGAATGTTCCCAGTTATGTTTAGTCCGAACTCGACATTGCTGCCTGCACCGATAACTACTCGTGGAACGAAGGACGAGAATCGGCCCACGATCTGGGAGTTGTTTGGTTTGAAGCTTACATCTAATTCGAAGTAGACCTTGCCCTTGTCGAGTACATCCGTGGTCGGAACGTTGAAGATCGTCTGTTGGGCCTGCCCCTCAGCGGTAAAAAGCAGAATGAGCGCCAAACCGAATAGAACACATGCCAATCTCATTGCCGGCTCAAGCTGTATCCGCTGACTTGTTTCAGGAGTTTTCACTCTGCATTCTCCTATGCCTGGCGATCCCATCGCCTGGCTAGATCGAGATCCTCGATTTTGGACTGATCAATATTGAGGGCATCGGGCGGATAGTCGTCGTTCTCCCACAGATACGTAGCCAGATGTCTCTCGGCGAAACAGATCCAGTAGGAACTGTCATTCGAGATACGGCCACGACACGATGCGGCAACCTGCTCCGCAGCGTCGTTGGTTATTTCGACGGTGATATGGAGTTCATATCCGTATGGATCGCGTACCAGGAAATGATGACTAGCGCCGACAGCCGGAATCGATTTGTCGATGTCGGTCAGGCGAACAATGCTGAAACCATTCTCGGTGAGATATTCGATCGGACGCTGTGCAGACAGGAAAGGTTCAGTTACTAACCGTTGTTTTTCCATCTCGCCAACGCCCGCAGTATTAATCCGGGCGCCGGGTACTCCTTGTATCGATCGAGACAACATCGCTAACAAGGACGTTAGTGGAAACGAGATAAAATAGGGCTTAAAGGTTCGTTAAAAGTTCGTAAAGATGCGAGTGCCTGTGTGCTTCGAATAAATAAATCACTACTTGCCCGGAATGAACCGGTAACCAACCCACGGGTCGGTCAGGATGTAGCGAGGTTTGGCGGGATCCGGCTCGATCTTCTTACGCAGGTGACGAATGAAGACCCGAAGATATTCAGTTTGCTCGACGGAGTTTCCACCCCAAATCGCGCTGAGTAAATTGCGATGCGTGAGGACCTTTCCCGAATGACGTATGAAATAGACCAGGAGATCGAACTCTTTGGGGGATAGTCGAATCTCTCTTCCGGCGACCCTCACTTCGCGGCTCTCAAGATCAATTCGAAAGTCACCCTCTTCAATCACTGCCCCTTCCTCGCTGGCTTCGGGCGAGCGGCGCAAAGTCGCTCTAACTCTGGCAAGCAACTCGCCCATGCCAAAGGGTTTCGTTACATAATCGTCAGCGCCAGCGTCAAGCGCTTCTACTTTGGTAGGTTCGTCGCCTTTGACTGATAGCACGATTATGGGAACGCTTGAGATCTCTCGCAGCCGCTGACAAAGTTTCAGACCATTCATGTTGGGCATGGAAAGATCGGTGAGGACCAGGTCCGGCGTCCACGCATGGAAAAGCTCCAGGGCGGCTTCGCCTTCGCCGGCGACTCTCACGTCATAGCCATGTTTGGCAAAGCCGCTGCGCAACACCAAAGTGATCTCTGGTTCGTCATCGACGACAAGTATGCGTTTCCTGTTTTCCATGGATCTCAATCAAACTACCCGTTCGTTCTTGTCGCATGAGCGTCTTCCCGAGGCTCGTCGTCACCTACCGGAACAGTAAAAACCAACCGCGCGCCGGTTCCTGCCTTAGCGTTTTCGATCCAGATGTGGCCTCCGTGAGCTTCGACGATTCCTTTAGCGATTGCCAAACCCATTCCGATTCCACCGGCTCCAGATTCTTTCGAGTCAGAGTTGGCGGCACGATAGAAGCGTTCAAAGACCCGTTCGCGCTGGTCCGACGCAATGCCCCTGCCTTGATCCTCAACCGAAATTTCAATTAGGTCATCGGCGACCCGATTGGCCTCGATCTTGATACGTGTCTGAGGCGGAGTGTATTTGCTGGCATTATCCAGCAGCGTGTAAATCACTTCCGTAACTGCACGCGCATCGACCCGAACCACCGGCAGCTCGTCTTCCACCACGACTTTGATTCGGTGTTGTCGCGTAAGCGGTTCCGCTTGGGCCAGGGCGGCCTCGATGATGTCTTCCACTGCGCCCCAGTTGCGGTACAAATTCATGTCACCCGATTCAATGCGCGCTAAATCCACAATGCCCTCGATAAAGCGATCGAGCCGGTCGGCGCCGTGGGTGATAACTCTTAACATCGCGTGCTGTTCTTCGGGACTCAATGCTTCTGCAGGTTCCTCCGATTCGCGATCGTCGAGCAGTAAAGTGGCTGAGGCCTTAATTGAAGTCAGTGGAGTGCGAATGTCATGAGTGACGGCATCGAGCAGCGCGGATTTCAGGCGCTCGCTCTTCTTGAGTGCCTCGGCTTCGCTCGCGCGCTCGAAAGCACTTTGCAAGTCTTCATAGAGTCGCCGGATCTCAATTTTGCCTGCTTCAGCCTCCTCCGCGCGCTGTTTGGCCCTTGCTGAAAGCTGGCCAACAGCCAAAGCCGCGACAAAGAACGCAGTTAGGGCCACCCAATTCTGCGGATCAGCAATCGTGAAAGTGTGAAAAGGCGGGAGGAAGAAAAAGTTGAAAAACAGCATCGCTAGGATTGAGGCGAGCAGCGCAGGACCGCTTCGCCAGAGTATGGCGACGAAGAGCACGATAAGCAGAAATGCCAGAGCGACCGTGGTGGAATTGATCTGTGCGCGAAAAGGCACCAAAACGGCGGTGCCGGATGCCACGACCAATACCGCAGCCAGGTACCGGGCAGCCAGGGTTTTCACTCGGTCAGAATAGTGCGGCGCGCGTAAAGATGGAGTAAGAGGTTTATTAAGAATTCATAAAGACGCAATGGCTATATCTGACGAGGCTGGCTTCGGGCACCACGGTTGAAACGAAAGAAAGACCCACGTCGCTGAATAAATCGTCGCCATCTTATTAAACGGCTATTATGGATTGTCGAATGAGTGCTCAAGATCTAAAACGTCCAATTGGGATTGCCGCGCTCAGTCTTTTCTTACTAATCGGGTCGCTCATCAGCTTCACGGCGGGCCTATCGCTCCTTGTGCCGGGCAGCGTCCTTGAACCTCTATGGCGATTGAATCCTCAGGGACACCAGGGTCTGCTTCGCATAGGCTTTTGGGGTGTCGTGCTGCTGTTTGCAGCTTCTGTATCTTGCGCTGCCGCCGCCTTCGGGCTCTGGCGACGCGCCGGCTGGGGACATAAGATCGCAATCGTTCTAATAACAATCAATCTTCTGGGCGATGTCGCAAATACAGTTTTTGGGATAGAGCCCAAAGCAATCGTCGGAGTTCCGATTGCATTGGCATTACTTTTCTATCTCATGACCAGAAGAGTGAGGAACTACTTCACTCAATAGCCACCAACGTGAATTACCGGGCGCGCTGCCTCGTCCGGCTCGGCCTGCCTGAGCACTTCGCGAGTAACGGGAGCTGTGTCGCCGCGCCCAAAGGCTACGTAATCGAAAAGGTAGGCAATGGGATTCTTTGAGCCCCAGTGGAAATAAGCGTGTGGCACCTTTCCAGTCTGATCGCGGAGATAAAGGAGAAAGGCCGCGATCGCATTGGGCACCGCTGAGCTTTCGGCCCTCAACACGTGATAACCGCCCACCTCCTTGCCCTCGATTTTAATGACATGAGCAAACTCGGAAGCGTCACACACCTCGACTTCGAAAAACAGGATCGGATCACGGGCCGGAAGGTTGTGGTCTTCGCGGTTTTCTGCCATCTCGCGGCGATACTCTTCAGGACTGCTGTCTTTGGGATGGTTAGTGATAATGCGAATCGTCCCATGTTTAGCAGCCTCTTCCAGGAAGTCCTGGGCCGTCTGGTCTATTTCGAAACGGTCGACGCGCAGTTCAGTGGTGCGCGCAATTCGCGAGAGCAGAGAAACCAGAATTATCAGTGCGATGAAGAATCCGGCTATCTTGATCCCGTCGGGACGCTCGACGACATTCACCACTGTCGTGTAGGCGAATACGAGTGCGATTATCGCGAAGGCGGCGCCCCAGATCCGCTGTTTACGTCGCAGGGCCGAGATTGTCACTGCCACGCTCGCCGAACTCATCAGCACCAGCACGCCGGTGGCATACGCGCCCCCCTGGGCATTCACGTCGGCTTTGAAAATGAAGGTGATGGCGAAGGCGATGATCGTGAAGACTATGACGAGCGGCCTCATCGCGCGCGTCCAGTCCGGCGCCATCCCGTAGCGCGGCAAGTAGCGGGGAACAATGTTGAGCAGTCCCGCCATCGCTGAAGCACCGGCGAACCACAAGATGAGAATCGTGCTGATATCGTAAGCGGTCCCAAACACTGGCCCGAGGGAATCGTGCGCCAGATACGCGAGAGCTCGGCCGGACGCCTCGCCGGCCGGAACGTCACCATGCGCCGGGCGAAACTTCTCGGGCGCGATCAGCAGGGTGGTTACAAAGCTGCTCGCGATCAGCAATACGCTCATTATGAGTGCGGCGGTGACGAGCAACTTCTTTGTGTTTCGGATTCGTCCCAGCGGTTTTTCCTCAGTGTCCTTTGGGGCTCCCTTAACCAGGGGCATTACTGCAACTCCGGTCTCAAATCCCGACAGACCCAAAGCAAGTTTCGGGAAGACAATGAGTCCAATTAAGGCGATCATCGTCCAGTTCCCACCCACCCGCGGATGATTCAGTAGGGCGTTTTGCCAATTTGAAATTACCGAAGGGTTTTGCACCACGTGGAACACACCCACACCCAAAACGATCAGATTGAGCACGAGATAGACGGCTACCAGGATGACTGCTATTCCGATTGCCTCCTTGAATCCTTTGATGAAGACTCCCGAGAGGAGCGCCACGAGCGCCAGCGTCAGGCCAATGTTCACGGCCGTCGGGCGGAAGCCGTGAAGCAGATCGTGGATCAGGGGATTCTCGACGATGTGAGCGGTGGCGTCGGCCGCTGAGAGTGTGATGGTGATGATGAAATCCGTCGCGACGAAGCCGAGCAAAATGAGAATGAAAAGCTTACCCTTCCACCACGAGAGTAGCCCTGCGAGCATGGAAATTGAGCCTTCACCGTGCGGGCTCTCCTGCGCGACGCGTCGATAAATCGGGAGCGCGCCCAACAGAGTTAACAGTACGAGGATAATCGTCGCGACTGGCGCCAGGGCCCCGGCGGCCAGAAAGGCAATTCCTGGCTGGTAGCCGAGCGTGGAAAAATAATCAACGCCGGTCAAGCACATTACTTTGTACCAGACGTGATGACGGTGATGCTCTTTCTCGCGCTCGAAGGGCCCTTCGATCTCCTTCACATAGCCGTCGAGCAACCAACGTTTGAACGCGCCGATCGGCGGCTTACGTTTTCCGAGACGAGCCGGCTGGGCAGTCGTAACCATCGACACTACTCCGATAACTAAAAGTCACTACAATTTGAATTTAAGCGGTTCCTGATTTGGAGGCGTTTAGAGTACCAGCTTCAGTTGGGTTCTTTCTTAGTCAAAGCCCGAGTGAAGTCGGTACTCTAAACGCCGTTTAATCAAGTAGACCACTGAAATTTAAAACCATTCTACTTCAAGCGGATGAAGGTGCAGAGTCATTTTTGTGGCACGCGCATGTTGCGCGTGATTCACGGGCGTGACGCCCGTGCCACTTCTAATCCCCCGGTTGAAAGCGATATCCAATCCACGGTTCGGTAAGGATGTAGCGAGGGTTTGAGGGGTCAGGCTCAATCTTTTTTCGCAGTTGGCCAATGAAGACGCGCAGGTATTCAGTCTGTCCGGTGTAGTCGCCGCCCCAAACTGCGCCGAGGAGTGTCCGATGAGTTAGGACTTTGCCGGCATTCCGCAGCAGGTGAACCATCAGCTCGAATTCCTTTGGCGTTAACCGCAGGTCTTTGCCTTGTTGGCTGGCACTGTGAGCCTCGAGGTCGATGCGAAAATCACCGGCCTCCAGGACTTGCGAACTCGAGTCCGCGGCTGGAGCTCTTCTTAGCGTCGCGCGAATGCGGGCCAGCAATTCGTCCATCCCGAAGGGCTTGGTGATGTAGTCGTCAGCGCCGGCGTCGAGGGCCTCGACTTTGGTGTTTTCTTCGCCTCGCACTGAGAGCACGATGATTGGGACTGGTGAGATTTTGCGGAGCCGGCGGCAAAGCTCCAGCCCGCCCATATTCGGCATCGCCAGATCGGTGATCACGAGGGCGGCCGGCCAGTCATGAAAGGTTTGCAGCGCAAAATCACCATCACCGGCCACCCGCACGTCGTAACCCTGCGTGCTGAGGCTGCGCCTAAGCACCCGAGTGAGTTGCGGCTCGTCATCGACCACCAGAATTCTCTGCTTTTCCTGCATGATTGCTTGAGGTACAGAACCCGGAGCGGTAGCGACGGGATCCTGCCATTCAACTCAGCGAGTCCGCTTTTGAGCCGCCATCACGAATCTTGAATCTCTGACCCGATCGCTACCCCGACTAGTCGGGGTTCTGTACCCGGTTATCCTGGTCGTCCTCGCCGAGTGGCAACACGACAACAAACTTCGATCCTGGATGGCCTTCAGCGTCTTCAATCCAGATTCGTCCACCGTGCGCCTGCACAATACCACTTGCGATGGCTAATCCCATTCCGCTGCCTGATGACTTCCGGTCGCCCAGATCGCCATCGCGCATCGCGCGAAAGAACTTTTCAAATACCTGCTCGCGCATCTCGTGGTGAATCCCGGGGCCATGATCTTCCACCACCAGCCGGATGCCCTCGCTTTGCCGGGGACTGGCGCTGACCCGGATGGTCGTTCCCGGCGGCGAGTATTTGGCGGCGTTATCGACCAGAGTATAGACAACTTCAGCGATGGCCGGCTCGTCAACTTTTAGTGAAGGCAGTTCGTCTTCAATCCACACCTGGATCTGATGACCGCGAGTGCGTGGTTCAGCCCGTTTGAGTGCAATGGTGACGATCTCATCGATTGAGCACCATTGCCGGTGCAGATGCATTTCGCCGGCGTCAATCCTGGCCAGTTTCGTCAGGCCTTCGATAAAACGATCCAGCCGATCCGCTTCCTCGTCGATGATCTGAAGCATTTCTTTGCGGCCTTCATCCCCCAGTTGGGCCCCGGTTTCCTTCCGCTCCTTTGCATGTAAGTCTTCGAGCAAGGTGGTGGCCGAAGCCTTAATCGAAGTCAGCGGCGTGCGCAGGTCATGCGTAACCGCATCAAGCAAGGCCGACTTCAGCCGTTCGCTTTGCTTCAGGGCTTTTGCCTGGCTTGAGCGCTCGAACGAGTCCTGCAGCTCGTAATACAAACGCTCGACTTTACGTTTTGCAGCTTCTGCCTCTTCGGCGCGCCGTTTCGCCCGCGCGGAAAGGTGCCCGGCCGTCAGCGCCGTGATCAGAAAGGCGAAGAAGGCCACCCAATTGTCGGGATTCCGGATCGCAAAAGTGCCAAAGGGAGGTAGGAAGAAAAAATTGAAGCTACCAACGCCCAGCAGGGAAGCCAGGACAGCCGGCTGCGAACCCCAGACCGTGGCGACAAAGAGCACCACCAAAAGAAAGGCCAGCGCCGCCGTAGTTGGGTTGATGTGGGGACCTAAGATTTTTAGTAGGGTAGTAACCGCCGCGATACCCAGGATCGCCGCGCCGTAACCGCAGGCCGGACGGACAAGGACTCTAGGCCACACCGGCAGCTGTCCCTTTTCTTTCAGAAACAAACGCAGGCGGCGCAACATCTCGCTCTGCTCGGAATCGATCGCGCAGGTTATCGACAATGGCCTGCAGGAATAATCCGCAGAGTCGCGGATTTCTCAGTGACAATTGCATTCCATCGCGCAGAATGCGGTTGGCCAGAGTTACCAGATCTCTCGCCTTGGGATCGAAGCCGAGCAAGCCCTGCCGCCGATCTTTGTTTAGATCAATCAAGCTATCAATCAAGCAGCCAAGCGCGCCCACTTGCTTCATGAACTCAGGCAGCCGCTCGTACCCATGGCCGAGGTGAGGCTGAATCAATGTGAAAGACAATTCGGCGGTTAAGCTGCCGACCTTTTGTCGGTGCTCAATGAAAGAACCAATCTCGTTCGCGCATCGTTCACTGATGACTTCGTGGTAGAGCTCTCGGAACTGGTTCATCATCGGGGAATGAACGGTGTCGCTAATGTGATGCTTGAGAACTTCGGAGATTAGTTCCAGCTTTGATCTTCCCACTTCGTCACCAGACAAAACGGTGGCCCTGTTGAGGTAATCAAGTACCAACCTGCCGGTTTCCAGTCTGCTCGAATCGATCGCATCATCGACCACCCCGATGAAGAGATAGTATTCGTGCAGGCGATCGCTGACTGCTTCCCGGTCACACGGGATCCTGAAGTGGTCGATGCATTGAATAATCCGATCAGGGATGCGGGTAAAGTGCTGGTATTTTGGATTCGCGGCCAATTCGCGATACGGGCGTTCGAGATGTTGGGGCAGAACCATGATGGTCAAATATCGCGAAGCTTCAGCGCCTCATCATATACCCTTTCTCCTCGCCGGCTAGCTCTCAATTGGTAGCGTCCTGATTTAGCGGCGTTTAGAGTACCGACTTTAGTTGGGTTCTTTCTTGCTTAACAAAAGCCCGACTAAAGTCGGTACTCTGAACACCGCTTATCAAAGTAGGACCCTACCCTCTCAATTAGTCAAAACCGCCACGCCAGAAGGGCTCTGAACCCCGCCGGGGCCGACCCCGTCCATACTTGACGAAAAAGTAAGGAATGCTATAATCAGGCCGAAATTTAGAAGAATGAAGATATCAGCCCACGAAGAATACGGTTTGCGCTGCCTGGTTCAACTGGCCCGGGCCGAAGTAGACGGCGAGTCTTTGACCCTGGCCCAAATCGCCGAACGCGAGGGTTTGTCGGTCGCGAACGCCGGTAAGCTGATGTGGATTATGAGCAAGGCCGGCCTCGTTACCGCGCAACGCGGGACCAAGGGAGGATATTCCCTGGCGCGCCCCGCGGCGGACATTCGTCTGAATGAAGTGATCCGGATTCTGGATGAAGACACCGTCGACCGTTTCTGCAAGACGCACGCGGGTGTGCTGGACGTCTGTATTCACACCAGCGACTGCGGCATTCGTCCGGTGATTGTCGGGCTGCATGAGATTGTCCAAAACGCCTTGTCGGAAATCACCCTGGCGCAGTTAATCGGAAGCGAAGCAAATGTCGATGCGCGGTTGCATCAAATCGAAAAATTACAAAACCAACTTGGGCCGATGCGCACGGCAAACTGAACGGGAGGAATTGACAGGATTTACACGAAACAGACGCACGCTTTTCTGCTTGTAAATCATGTTAATCCTGTCTAACGGAACTAAAGGAAAAAAATGAGCACAGCTGAGATACTCGCAAACAGAGAATACAAATACGGATGGGTCACGGATATCGAGGCGGAGACTATTCCGCGCGGCCTGAGTGAAGACACGGTCCGGTTGATCTCTGCCAAGAAGAGCGAGCCTGAGTGGATGCTCGAGTTTCGACTCAAAGCTTACCGGCACTGGCTGACGATGAAAGAGCCGCGCAAGTGGCCCAACATCACTTTTCCTGAAGTTGACTATCAGGACATGATTTACTACAGCGCGCCGAAGCAGAAAGCAACCGTGGCCAGTTTGGATGAAGTTGATCCTGAGTTGCTAAAGACCTTTGAAAAGCTGGGAATCCCGCTGTCTGAGCAAAAGCAACTGGCGAATGTCGCCGTTGACGCAGTCTTTGATTCCGTTTCAGTCGCCACTACCTACAAGGAAAAGCTGAGAAAGCACGGCGTGATCTTCTGCTCGTTCAGCGAAGCCGTGCGCGAACACCCCGAGATTGTCCGCAAGTACCTCGGCTCAGTCGTGCCGACCAACGACAACTTTTACGCGGCCCTTAACAGCGCGGTATTTTCAGACGGAAGTTTCTGTTTCATTCCCAAAGGCGTGCGCTGTCCGATGGAGCTTTCGACCTACTTCCGCATCAACAATTCCGAATCCGGACAATTTGAGCGCACCCTGATTGTGGCCGAAGAAGGCGCTTACGTTTCGTACCTCGAGGGTTGTACAGCTCCGAAGTTCGATAAGAACCAGCTGCATGCGGCCGTGGTTGAGCTGATCGCGCTCGATGACGCCGAGATCAAATACTCTACGGTGCAAAACTGGTACGCCGGGGATGAAGAAGGCCGGGGCGGCATCTATAACTTTGTAACCAAGCGGGGAAAATGCGCCGGCCGCAACTCCAAGATTTCCTGGACCCAGGTGGAAACCGGCTCAGCAATCACCTGGAAGTACCCGTCCTGCATCCTCCAGGGAGATAACTCAATCGGCGAGTTCTATTCGGTCGCTTTAACGAATCATGCGCAGCAGGCCGACACCGGCACGAAGATGATTCACCTCGGCAAGAACACGCGCTCAACCATCATCTCGAAAGGCATTTCTGCGGGGCACGCCAACAACAGCTATCGCGGTTTGGTAAAGATCATGCCGAAGGCTGAGAACGCGCGGAACTACACCCAGTGCGATTCGATGCTGATCGGTTCGGACGCCGGCGCGAATACCTTTCCCTATATTGAAGTGATGAACAACAGCTCGCAGGTCGAGCATGAAGCGTCGACTTCGCGCATCAGTGAAGAGCAGTTGTTCTACATTATGCAGCGTGGCATCTCGCAGGAAGACGCCGTGTCGCTGATTATTAACGGCTTCTGTAAGGACGTCTTTCTGCAACTGCCGATGGAATTTGCAGTTGAAGCAACCCGCTTGCTGGGTTTGAAACTCGAGGGCGCGGTTGGTTAACAACGGGAGTAGGGTTTTGGGGGCCAGGGGACGGTTCGTTGTTTTTTGCTGACCCCTGACCCCCGATCCCTGTCCCCAAATTTACGGAGTAAATTAACGTGTTAGAGATTCGCAATCTTCATGCATCGGTGGACGGCAACGAGATTCTTAAAGGGATCAACCTCACAATTAACAAAGGTGAAGTTCACGCCATCATGGGTCCGAATGGTTCGGGCAAATCTACCCTGGCAAAGGTCCTCGCCGGTCACCCGCAATACGAAGTGACTGCCGGAGAAGTGCTTTTTGAAGGCAAGGATCTGCTCTCGATGCCGCCGGATGAGCGGGCGCGCGAAGGCGTCTTTATGGCTTTTCAATACCCGGTGGAAGTGCCGGGCGTGTCCAACTCGCAATTCCTGCGCATGGCCTACAACGAAAAGCAAAAGCACATCGGCGCCGAGGAGCTCGATCCACTTGAATTCAAGGACCTGCTAAAAGAGAAAGCCAAAATAGTCGAGATGGATGCGAGTTTCATGTCGCGCTCTGTCAACGAAGGCTTTTCCGGCGGCGAGAAAAAGCGGAACGAGATCCTCCAGATGGCGGTGCTGGATCCGAAGCTTTCGGTGCTGGATGAAACCGATTCAGGGCTGGACATCGATGCCCTGCGAATCGTCGCCGGCGGCGTTAACAAACTGCACGACCCGGAAAAAGCGGTGGTGCTGGTGACTCACTATCAGCGTCTGCTGAACTACATCGTGCCGGATTTTGTGCACGTGCTTTACAACGGACGCATGGCCAAAGAAGGCGGCAAGGAATTGGCGCTTGAATTGGAAGAGAAAGGCTACGACTGGTTAAAGAACGGGAACGAACAGAGCGCGAGCGGCGCGCAGAGCGCGAGTTAAGGTAATGTCGACGCAATTAACAAAAGACGAGAGCTCTTATACAGCCGCATTTCGCGAAGCCATGCGGGAGCGCGGCGCGATCGAGCCGTCATGGCTGAGGCGCATGCGCGAGCAGTCCTTCGAAGAGTTCGAGCGGACCGGCTTTCCCGTGGTGCAGGAGGAGGAATGGAAGTATACGAACGTCGCGCCGATTTCCCGCGCGAAGTTCCTGCCGGTGATGACGCGCAATGGAGCTCGAGCGGACGCTAATTGGCTGGCCTCAATGGCCAACGAGGAGACTCGCAACAGCACTGCCGTATTTCTCAACGGAATTTTTCAGCCGGAATTGTCTTCGCTGTCGGCATTGCCGGCTGAAGTGGTGGCGATGGAATTGACTGAGGCTCTGCTGAGCAACGATCACGGCAACGAGATCCAGGGACTCCTGGAAGCCGGAACCGGGTCGGACAACGCGTTTATCACGCTGAATAGCGCCTTGTTTTCCAGCGGCCTGTTTTTGAAGATTCCCCGCGGAGTCCGGATCGAAAAGCCAGTCCACTTATTGTTCGCAGGCCAGGCCAGCTCTGACGGCGCGTCGCCGGCGGCTTTCCCGCGAGTTCTGATTGTAGCCGAAGAAAACAGCAGCGCCACGATCCTGGAAAGTTACGCGAGTCCGGGCGACGACACCTATCTGACGAATGTCATCGTGGACTTGAGATTGGGTTCGGGGGCGCGCTTAAAACACTACAAGGTGCAACGCGAAAGCCAGAATGCATTTCATGTGGGCACTACCCGAGCGGACCTTGGCGCGGACGCCGGCTACGACACGACGACCATTAACTTTGGCGCCGCGCTCTCGCGTCACAACATTGAGGTGCTGATGGATCATGAAGGGGCCGAATGCTCGGTCGACGGTCTTTACATGATGGACGGCAGCCAGCATACCGACACCCACTCGGTCATTGATCATCGTCAGCCCCGATGCCGCAGTCATCAGCTTTACAAAGGAATTCTCGACGGCAAATCTCGCGCAGTCTTTAACGGTAAAGTTTTCGTGCGCCATGGAGCGCAGCAAACCGATGCGCGCCAGACCAACAAGAACCTGTTGCTGTCAAAAGACGCGCGCGTCGACACCAAGCCGCAGCTGGAAATTTTCGCCGATGACGTGAAGTGCACTCACGGAGCGGCCATCGGTCAACTGGAGGAAGACGAGGTCTTTTATCTGGAAAGCCGGGGCATCCGGCCCGAAATGGCCCGCAACCTGCTGACTTACGGGTTTGCCGAAGAGGTGATTGAAAAGATCAAGATTGAACCGGTTCGGCGAGAGCTGGAAGCGGCCGTGCTGAATCGACTGCATGCAAGTTTGGAAGTTGAATAGCCCCAGGACCTGAAGATGGCCACCATCGAACATCTGATCCCGATCAAGCCTAAAGCGCCCGACGTCTGGGACGTGCAACGCATTCGCAAAGACTTTCCGGTTTTAGGCCAGATAGTGCACGGTAAGCCGCTCGTCTATCTCGACAACGCGGCCTCATCGCAAGTGCCGCAGATGGTGATCGAGCGCGGCAGTCAATACCTCAAATACGAACATTCAAATATTCACCGCGGCGTGCATTACCTCAGCATGAAAGCGACCAACGCCTATGAAGGCGCGCGCGAAAAGGTGAAACGCTTCATTAACGCCCCCGATGTCCGCGAATGCATCTTTGTGCGCGGCGCCACCGAAGGCATCAACCTGGTGATGCACGGCTATGGCCGGAAGTTTATCGGCGCCGGCGACGAGATCATCATTTCCGCTTTAGAGCATCACGCGAACATTGTCCCCTGGCAGATGCTCTGTGAAGAGAAGAATGCCCGCCTGCGAGTAATTCCAATGAACGACGCGGGCGAGTTGCTCCTCGATGAATACGATGCGCTGCTGAACGAGAAAACCAAACTGGTTGCGATCGGACACGTTTCCAATGCGCTCGGGACGGTTAACCCGATCAAGGACATGATCGAGCGTGCGCACAAATACGGTGTGCCGGTGCTGATCGATGGGGCCCAGTGGGCGCCGCATTTTCCGATCGATGTTCAGGATCTCGACTGCGATTTCTACGCCTTCTCAGGTCATAAGATGTTCGCGCCGACCGGCAGCGGCGTGATTTATGGCAAAGCGGCGTTGCTGGAAAAGATGAATCCGTTTCAAGGCGGCGGTGACATGATCAAGAGCGTCACTTTCGAGAAGACGACCTTCGCGGATATTCCGAATAAGTTCGAAGCCGGCACGCCCGCGATCGCGTCACAGATTGGCCTGGGCGCGGCCATTGATTATCTGAACATCATCGGGCGCGAGAAAGCGGCCGCTTACGAGCACGAGTTGCTGAGCTATGCGACCGAGCGCCTGTCGGCCATTGAGGGTGTCCGCATCGTCGGCACTGCCCGCGAGAAACTGGGTGTCCTGTCTTTCGTAATCGACGATATCCATCCGCACGACATCGGAACGATTCTGGATCAGGAAGGTATTGCGGTT
This sequence comes from Acidobacteriota bacterium, assembly GCA_038040505.1. Taxonomy (GTDB): domain Bacteria; phylum Acidobacteriota; class Blastocatellia; order Pyrinomonadales; family Pyrinomonadaceae; genus UBA11740. Next base: position 38,179 of record JBBPID010000048.1, read on the forward strand.
CGCGCCGGCCATCATTGCGCTCAACCGGTCATGAAGAGACTAAACGTTCCGGCCACCGCGCGAGCGTC
>JBBPID010000004.1:0-142974 GCA_038040505.1 Acidobacteriota bacterium
GGACGCGTAGGGTGAGGTATTGGATTGACAACCCCTTTCATAGAACGGTTTCCCTCCTCTCTTAACAGTCCCGACCAGCCGGCTGAAGCCGGGTGTTAATGAGAATCTCGACTTCTTCCTTTTGCAAAGTCGCGTTACGTCATCAGTTTCTTCTCCGGCGAAGCAAAGTCATCGCGAAGTTTTGGCGGAGCGATTAGCCGCCAGGCTTCGAGCAGGTGCATCCTCAATTCCTTATCCGTGACCCGCGGCAGCTCGACTCCGACCCAGCCGGCGCCACCAACGTAAGGTGGCCGGTAATACTTCTTTGGCGAAGCTTCGATCAAGGCCTGCTGAACACCGATGGGCGCCGGCACGACCACCGCAATGTGCCCGTCGCTGTGATGGTTAATCGAGCACATCGCGAACACTTTCTTCTTCACAAAGAAAGTAGGTTCTCCGTGCGAGATCTTTTCCCACGCTTCAGGCAACGCCAGACAAATCTGCCGGACTCTTTCGACTTGCTTCTCGCCTGCATCGGGCTTGGGCTTTTTCATCAGCAACGAAGTTCGGTTCAGGAAGTCAGCGCCGGCAAAAACATCAGGAACGGCAAACTCAACAAGCAAAGCAGAAACACATAAGTCCAAAGGTTTGCGAAATTGAACAGGTACCGGTCAACGAACAGCGACGAGTCCGCGGAATTGTAATAGAAAACTCCGCCGCGCACACGCGTTTGGTCGACCGGCTGCTTAGCTTCAACCGGTTCCGGCGGCATCCTTCGCTTTAGCCGGAGGGCCCGGTAGAAAAAGGCGCCGGCTCCCACGATGCCCAGAATCGAAGAGATCCACGAAATTGCTCTGGCAGCCGTAGCCAGGAACCCGAATCTTTCATTAGTCAGAAAGATCACTTCGATTGCAGACACAAATAACTTAATTCCGGCCATCACTCGCAACCAGTCGGTCAGCCCCGCCATTAGCCGGAGCGTTTCCGAGGCGAACCGGTTAGCTGGCTGACTGAGGCGCGCCACGTAGCGTTGCCACAGACCATACTTCATGAAAAACGCGAGCAGTTGCAGATCAAGCCCCATCAGGGCCAGGCGAAAAACCGTGAAGAGATTTTTCCGCCCCCAGACTATGACGTCACCCCGCAGGTTTAAGTATTCAGGAATTTGTGACGGCAGGCTCGAATAGAAATAGCTCAGGATCAGGAAGGGCAGCAGGGTTAGCGCGACAATAAAGAACTCCAGCGCAATGTTCGTGTGGACGCGAAACCGAGTTACTGGAGGCTGGGCAGGCATCGGGAGACTTAGAGTTTTGAGATCTGCATGCCTTTGAGAGCACGATCCAGCAGCCTCTGGGAAACCTCAGTCCATTTCGCAGCTGCTTTGCCATCAGGAGCCAGATCAGCCGCGGTGAATCCCAAAGCGCTGAGATCTTCAATATAGATAATCATCAACTCGTTTCGCTTGGCTTCGTCGATCAGGTGCACGAGCCGTTGAAAAACGATCTCATCACTCTCCATGCGTAATCCCTTGCTCTCGAGAAAGACGAGCGCGCGACTGCCATCAGAGCCGGGGCGACTTTGACTGGCGCGCTTGTTCCTGGCGTAAGCGTCGGCAATAAAGTCGAGACCGCCAAGACTGACCGTCTTGTTCACGCGGTAATTGTACGAGTGCGTGTTGTTGGGCAGATATCCCTCAAACTGCACCCAATACAAGCGCCGGACGCGACCGTTCTCGTCGGCATCGACAAAAAAATGTTGCTCGGCATTGGCGACGTCATAAAGCACAAAACTTTGGGTGCCTACATACTTGAATGGCTTGTCAAACTTCAGCTTGACCGCCGGCAACTCTGGTGAAGTCAGGACCTGGCCGTTAACTGTGCGGGACTGTGGCGTTTGGGCAGGCTGCGCGCAAACGAGAACCGAGGCGATTGCCAGGCTGGCAAACGCGACTAGCATCGCCGAAATAGCTTTCATGGTTTAAGGCTCCTCTGGGCTGCTTTTAGGTAACCAGAAATACGAAGGAATTTGGCGAACAGTTCCCGCGTAACTCTCATTCACACCCGGCTTCAGCCGGGTGATCGGAGTGGCAAAAAAGGATTGGCGAAACCGTTTAAAACGGTTTCCGATCTTCGCGCGGCGCAGTTCACCTGGCTGAAGCCAGGTGTGAATGATAGATGTCCGAGAGAATCTGCGCGACTTTCATTTTACGAGCTACGGGCCGAGACCCCGAAAAAGTCATTAAGAATATTTTTCTGCCAGCCTTCTCACGGTATTCACATTTCTAAAGGTCGCGCTCAGGCCCAGTGTCTTCTCCAGCAGCGCTCCGGAAACTGCCGATTCGCTAAAGCTCGTTCTGCACAGCCAATAAACCTCGCGCTCGTGAATCGCGAAATCGTCAGTCGGACATGACAAAGCCGAGAGTTTCTTTTTGGCTTCCTTGCCCGGCTTTTCTGATAGAAATCCAACATAGAGCCTGTGGCCCGGCGCCTTAAGCTCACCGGCACTGAAGGATTTGAAATTGCTGACAGCGGCGAGCTCTTTGGCAGCTCTTACGAACGTGCGCACTTCGTAACCGAGATTCTCGCGCAGGTGCTTTTCAATCTTTTGTTCGAGAGCGCGGGCATTCCCTGATTTCGAATCAAATATGACGTTGCCGCTGGCGATGAAGGTTTCAACGTTCGCCAAGCCCAGGCCCGCGCACAACTGGCGCAGGTAATCCATCTTGACGGTGTGACCGCCCACATTAATTGCGCGCAGGAAGGCTACGTACTTTGGCATCTCACCCGATCAGTTGCGGTCAGACATTAAACGGATCTTTGTCCGTGAGGTAGGCCAGCAGTTCCGGACGCTTCGGATGCGAACCCAGCCACGCGCGGATTCGCGTGATCTCGGCATAATCGTCCTCTCCGAATCTGCTGATGTAAATTTCGTGCAGGCGCTGACGTCTCAGTTCCTTCTGCGCCTCTGACTGCCAGAACGCGGTGAACATTGCGTTCACATCATCGTGCAGGTTGCGCTCTTTCAAAGCTTCCCATTCATTTCGATCGAGCCAGATACCTTTGCAGCCTTCGCATTGGTCGAGGGTAAAGTGAAAACCGTGGCCGACCAGATATTTCACCATGCGAAAGCGGCACTCGGGACAATCCAGAGGCGTGCCGGGCTCAGCCAGAGACAACCCACTGTCTCGATCCTCTCGTTCCGGCAGGTTTGGGCCATGCATTTCGAGCCATTTCCAGTACTCGGCGCCGCGAAGCCAGTCGCCGCGACATTGGGGGCAGCGGAAGGAAGTCAGATTCGACTCAAGGTCAGTTGAAATCAACTCGGGCGTCTTACAAACCGGACACTTCATTTAGTGCACACTCACTCCCTGAACTCACTATAAGGGATCCTGACGATGCGAAGGGGTCCAAAGCTATCGTACTGTCGCGCAGAATAATGCTCTCATCTTAGGGCGCGCGTGTGCAAATCCGGAGAGCGCTGCCGGGAGGAACTAATCGCCGGCAGCAGCAACTCATCGAATATCATGGCTCTGCCACTCCGATGCGCGGCAAGTCTCTGACTTGCCGGCAGCGATCCTTTTCTTTAGAGGTCTCCGACCCTTTGAGAACGGTCATAGACCGCCAGAACGATTGAGCCAGTCTCCGGCAAGTCAAAGACTTGCCGCGCATCAGCGTGGCCGAGCCATTGCGCTGGTAGCCCTACTTTAGCTTCGAAGTGTTTTGTTAAGGCAAAAACTTGTCGCGGTAACTTTTGTCCCATTGATTTCAGAGAGCTCTTCAGAACATCTGGCTGACCTCGGCATAAGGCACGGCGTCATCTGCAAACTTAAAAGTTCCTTGTTCTTTCATTTCGCGCGCCGCGCGAAGAAACGCACCCAAAGCCGCGCGTGACAAGGCGCTGCCGACACTGATCCGTTTGACGCCCATAGCAGACAGCTCTTCTACGCTGAAATGCACACCTTGCATCCCCATAAGAACGTTCAGCGGACGATCGACCGATCCGGCAACCGCTGCGATATCTTCTTTCGTTCTCAGGCCGGGGGCGTAGAGCACGTTGGCACCGGCCTCCTGGTACGCCTGAAGTCGCTTGATTGTATCTTTGAGATCGGTTCGACCCACCAGAAAGTTTTCGCAGCGCGCCGTCAGCATAAAAGGAAATGGCAGCGCCCTGGTGATTTCCGCGGCGGCGCGGACTCGTTCGATGGCGATTTCGTATTCATGAATCGGATTAGCCTGATCACCTGTCGAATCTTCGATCGAGCCTCCCGCCAATCCGGCGGCGACGGCCAGGCGAAACGTCTCAGATACGTCTTTTGGATCGACGCCAAAGCCACCCTCGAGGTCGGCGCTTACCGGCAAGTCCGTGGCGTCCACGAGACTCGCTACATGCTCAAGCACCTGCGCGCGTGTGAGCGTGTAATCCCTTTGTCCCAGTCCAAAAGCGCAGCCCGCACTGGTGGTGGCCAGCGCCTCGAACCCGAGATGAGCCAACAGCCGCGCAGTTCCGGCGTCGTAAGGGTTGGGAATGATGAACGCGGTCTCGCGCTCGTGGAGGGCTTTGAAGTCTCTTGCTTTCTCAGCTTGTGTTTTCATGAGTTTTCGTTCCACAAATCGATCATCTTTAGCACAAAACCTCTTATTCGGGTTCTTTCATGTAGCTTAGTGTGATTTCGTGGATCGTATGGCTGCGAATCCTAAGCACACGATCCACGAAATTACACGAAATCTCACTAAGCATCACGAGGCCAGCCGATCGTACATTGCTTCTTCCAAATCTTTCTGCCTGACGCCTTCGCGCCCGTCGTACCGGATGAATTGTGGAAGCAGGGCAGAGATAATTGCGGTGCCTACGACGCACAGGATTCCGCCAGACACCATAGAAGTTCTCACACTAAAAAGAGTGGCCACGAGTCCGGCTTCCGTGTCACCGAGCTTTGGTCCTGACGTGTAACTGATCATCTCCAAACCCGCGAGTCGCCCACGCAGATGGTGAGGGATTGTCTGGTTCCACATGGTCATTCGGAAAACTCCGCTAATCATATCGAAGCCGCCGGCCAACGCGAGACAGAACAGAGCGAGATACAGATTTTGGGCGAAGCCAAAAAAAATGATTGAGACTCCCCAGAGCGCAGCCGCAATAGCCACGAAGAGGCCATGTCGGTTAACTGTCTTAGTCCAGCCGGAAGTCAAAGTGGCAAATAGTGCGCCCACGGAAGGCGCAGCATAAAAGAATCCGACGGTTCCCGCGCCGAAGTTTGCCGCGATTGCCGGAAAGAGCGCAGTCGGCATGCCAAAGAACATTGCGTTCATATCGATCAGATATGTTCCCAGAATCTCTTTGCGTCGCCAGGCATAATGGAGCCCTTCGACTACTGATCTCAGAGTAGGGCGCGCTTCGCTTTGCTTTGCCCGCGGCACAGCCCGAATCAGGAACACCGCCGTGAGCGAGGCGATGAACGTCACTAGATCTATCGAGTAGGCAATGCCGGCGCCAAACCTCGCGAAGATAATTCCGGCAATTGAGGGACCCACGATCGTCGTAATGTTCCACCGCAAGGAATTCAACGCGCTGACCGACGACATCAAATCCGGCGGAAGGAGTTTTTGCAGCATCGCTTCAAACGAAGGACGCTGCAATGCGGCCAGGCCGGCGTGCAGCGCGGCTCCCACAAACAACAGCCAAACCTGCGGGCGAGACAACAATGCATTCCACACCAGCATTGCCGCCACCAAAGCGTGTCCGACTTCGGTCAGTCGCAGCATTTTTCGTTTGTCCACAAAATCGGCATACGCGCCGCCGACAAACGCCATCAATAAAATCAAAACAAATTCCGACGCGCTCAATAAGCCAACCAGAAGGGTCGATCCGGTCAACTGGTAGACCTGCACCGGGAGGACGACAAAAGCTATCGCCGAACCGAACGCCGAAATCAGTTGACCAAAGAAGAGCAGCCGATAGTCGCGGGAGATTTTTAGCGGCGAGATGTCGAGCAGCACGGGTAAATATAACTCAACACTTCAACGCTGACTAAGCATACCCGAAAAAGGTAGTGACCTGGTTTGATAATGAGGTCAGTAACGGGAGTGGTAGCGACCGAGTAAAATCCCGGCGAGCTCGATCCTGTTGTCGCTACAGACCCGGTCGCTACCGCTCTCGGTTCTGACTCCCTGACGTGCGTCTCAAATTAGGAAACCGCCCGCAAGGTATCAAGGAATAAATCAGAACGCTTGCGGCGATCTCCGCGAGGCGAGATTTTTTTCTGCTGGAAAAACTGATGTTCAATTAAGGCTGGGTCTTTTTGGAGGACTCCCATTGGCCCGATTGATTCAGGACCTGCAGTTCGATGACTTTGCCCTGGGCATCTCTCGCAAACTTTATTCGCGCCGAGGGAACCCGCTCGAGGGTGAACTCGTCCTTTCCCGCCGCAACTAATTTGATTTTGGGGCCGTCCCGCCGCTGCAGATAGAGCGTGCTGTCGTTAAATGAGATTGTGCGCTCACCGTAACTGCCAGTGAACTCGTTCGTCTCCGGGGACGAAGCTGCCGCAGTCGCCGCGGGCGCCGGCCGCTCCAACTTAACTCGCTTGTTTTTCTGGTCAAAAGTAAGACTGAATTCACGCAGGACGCTCAAGCCAATGTTCACTACCTCGGCGAGCGCCGGAAAAGTGATCGTCGGTTGGGAAAACTCGAAGCTACCTAATTTGATACTGTCGGTCAGTTTTGCTTCTTTAATTTCAACTTCATTGTTAACGGTACGCGCCCGGCCAACGGTCACCGGTGGTGAAGCGAGGGTGAGTTTATCGACCAGCGAGGTCGGAAGGATAAATCTGCCGACCATGTTGCCAGAGTCGAGGTGGGCCTTCATCTTGATATTGCCTACCAGGACGTCCACGACGGGAATTCGGCGCGGAGACTCAAAGGTCAAAATATTTGCGCCATTGGCCGCGGGTAACTCGCCGCGCGCCAGCCTGACCTGCTTGCCGGGATAATCAAGCGTCAACAAATAGTCTTCAAACAAAGCGAAACCCAGAATGCCATCAACCCGGGGAGCATTCGGTGTGAGCCGCTGTTCCCGCGAAAGGGCCGTGACGTTGCGAAACTCCAGGCCGCCGAATGCAAGTGAATCGATGAGCACCGTATCGAACTCTCGAAAGTTCCTGCCGGAAGGATCACCACCACGGACTTTTCCGCTGGGCTCGAGCTTGAGCTGGGCGGCTATCGAACTATCAATGTCGGCGGCGAGCCCGCCGCCCGTGTCGATCGAGAATATGAACGGCCCTTTGCCGTTAAGCATCACTTCGATCACCGGCCTGGAATCGCGAAATTGTATCGGCACGATGGCGACTGGCGCACTTTGCGCGGCAATGGAAACGAACGAGACAAATAGAAGCAGGACCGAGAACGTGACAACTTTGAAGTTGCGCATAGGTATTCCCTTCTTCGGATGAATTCGAGTTAACGACGGCGCAGGCCCCCAATCAGCAAATCAACGATGCGTGAGGTTTGCTCCTCGAGTGAACGTCGCTCGCCCAACTCGTGAACGCTAAGACTGTAAGGAAGCAGCGAGTTCGTTGCGACTAACAAAGCACGAGCCGTTGCCAGTGCGTCCTTGAAGAAAAAGTCTCCGGCGCGTCGTCCTTCCTTGAGCACTTCAGCAATGATCCGCGCCTCAGCTTCGAAGTAATGCTTTCTTCTTTCCAACAATGAAGGCCGGATGGCCGCCATTACCTGGTTAATGCTTTCGCTGTAGTGCTGCACGCTGTCAAAGCGATACATCACCCGCAACATCAACATTGACCTCAAGCGCGCTACTGGTTCCTGGTCGCTCAGGGCCAGCTTTTTCAGTTCAGTTTTGAGGCGTTCGATCACGCGGTCAATTCGCGACAGCGCCACGTCTTCCTTGCTCTTGAAGTGCAAATAAACCGTCCCCTTGCCGATCCCGACCTCGCGGGCCAGGTCGTCGATGGTCATTTTGCGGTACCCATAACGCGCCAGCAGCCGGTCGGCAGCGTCGAGGATTAAGTCACGCACATCTTCGCGAACGGCAACAGCTCTCATAATTCCTCGGATTTCCTTCCATTTGACTGATGACCAATATCGTCTTCTAGTCATCACGCTGACACGGGCTAAGGGTTCCAAAGTTTTTTTCAAAGTCTAAAAGCTTCTCGGCGGCGGGGGAAAACTTAGGGGTGCTCGGCAAGCATTGGTCGAATGACTTCCGCCAGCCTTAATGAGGGATTCATCGAGTCAACTGAGAAGCCATCTTCGACTCCCCAGATTGCTGACAGGACTGCCTGGGCAAAGGCCCAGCGCAGAGTTCGTTGGTAATCCAGATTTAGCCTGGTCGTAAACTGTCCAAGCCGCCGTTCGATCGTCGACTGCGACAGAAACAATTCAGGGCGTTCAAACGGATTGCGGAGCATCGCGCCAATTTCATATTCGAGTTCGCCGATTACTCCCTTGGGATCGATGGCCAGCCAACCGCGATCGGCGTCGCCCAGAACGTTGTAATGTTGCAGGTCGCCGTGCAGCAGCAGCGGCCGGCGTTGCGAAGCGCACAAGTCCAGGTAAGTCTCTCCCCCTGCTTTCACCAGAGATTTAGGGACCTGTTCATCACCGGTGGCGAGATAGCGCTCGAATCCTTTGGCCCAATCGTGCACGGTCGGTGCGGACTTCGGCAGATCGAGAGGCGACATTGACGAAGCGTGCGCCGACATCCGCTGGATCACATCGGCCAAAATATCGGTGGCCTCTTCGTCACGGCCGTCCGTCGACATTTCCACCAGCGAGTTGCCCGGCCTCAGACGCTCGATCAGGACGGCGCCCGGCGCATGCTCGTGAACACGCACAACACCGTGGCCATCGAAAGCCTCAAGGATCTTGCCTGAGAGCCATTCATCGCCCGGTTGCTTGATCACTTTGAGGACGACAGCATTCTGATCGCGCATTCCGAAGGCGATGCCGGAAGTTTCGGTTTCAGAGGCGTGCTCGAGCGCCACACCCCACTGGCGGGCGTGCCGTTGGATTCGAGCAAGGAGATTTGATTCGATCACTTCGGCTGGAATCTCGACCGAAATTTGGAGTGCGGTGGGCAAACGCAGTGCGACACCGCTTTGGATTGGCCGATCACCCACTCTCTCAAGATCAACCAAAGCACCGTCGCCGCTTCGCTCTGCCGACGCACTCCAAATAACTTGCGTGGCAGCATCCTCGCCATTGTTTCGGTTTTCAATACTGAGTTCGACTCAATCTTGCTGCTGACCGAGTCGCGCCTCGTGGAAATAAAGAAACAAAGGCAGGCCCAGCGAAACGCCGACCGTCAGGCTGGCTACGATGGGAGCCCAGAGAGCTTCACCCGCGATCTCCGGCCTTCAAAAAAGACAAAGATCCATAGACAGACCGACGTGACGATCACATCCATGCCGAAGAAACTGCTGATCCGATTCGCAAAAAGCTCTTCGAAGACCCTGCGCAAATCCAAACCGTGCTCGCGCAGAAACGGAACTAAAAACAGGTATGGAAGAATCGTGCCGGCAAAACAGAGGAAGAGATACAGATGTTTTGGTTTCATGACAAATAAGGTTCCACCACCAGTTGATACGATTCACGAAACAACACGAATGGGTTTCTTCGTGATGTTTCGTGTGTTTTCGTGGATCGCTCTACTGCGTGAGTGAACACAAAAAATAAGCTTCAGAACAATCCTAGTTTTTGACCCGACCTGACTCCTGGACGAATTTCATCAGCTCGTCCACGACGCGTTCGGGCAACTCCTCTTGCGGCTCGTGACCGCACTTTTCGAGAATCACCAGCTTTGAATCTCTGATCAGAGAGTTCAGTTTGTATCCGGCTGCCGTCGGAAACAAAGGATCTTCTGCGCCCCAGATAATCAAAGCGGGCGCGTTAACTTTGCCGAGATCCTGTTCGACCGGGAGCAGTTGGAATTGCGCGCGCGCGCGCACCGCGGCCAATTGCCCGCCCCGGGTCCGCAACGGACGATAGTACGCCGCGACTCGCTCGTCCGTGACTTTCGAATCATCGTAAATACTTGTGACCAGACTCTGACGCACCAGCTTGTCGGATGTCATCGCCAAAGCCACCAGAATCCGACCGATAAACGGAATTCTGGTGTAGGCCGGAGTAAGCGAGGCGTTGCCCGGAACGTTAACCCCGGCGCTGTCGATCAGAACTAATCCCTCGACTCTTTGCGGGTTCTGTAAAGCGATGTTGAGTGCGATTTCTCCGCCCATCGAATTACCGGCAAACCAGGCTTTGTCGATCTTCAAATGATCCAGCAGGTGTGTCACCAGCACCCCCTGGGCTCGGCGCGTGTAATCACCGTCGGGTTTAGCGGAAAAACCGTGGCCTTTGAGATCTACGGCGATCACGCGGAAACTTTTTGAGAGTGGCTCGAACACGTCTTTCCACGTGTAAGTAGACGAAGAAAGGCCGTGCATTAAGACCAGGGCCTGGCCGGTCCCTTTGTCCTGATAGTGAAGCCGGACGCCGTCGATGTCGGCAAAGTGACTGTAGTCTGAGTGAGGAACGCTGGCGCGAAATTCTTCGAACGAAACATCATCAGGCCGGGCAAACCAGAAAATCGTAAGGGCGATCGCCGCAATGACGATTAGCCCGAGCAGGATCTTAATTAGTCTCCTGAACATTGCCTTTATGTCACCGGTGAAGTTTCAGTGAAGGACCCAGAATAATCGAATTTCAGATGGCAGCGTTTGCCTTCTGATGCTGTGGCAAAGTTGACCAGCCCGCACTGTGGACACCTCATGCTGCTCACGCTTAAAGGCTATATCTTTTTTCTTTCGGCGTAGCAAGATTTTATATATGAATCATCCCGGAGCGATCGCGGTAACGGCGACAAGGCGCACTCCATAAATGCGCTTCACTTCAGATGAGAGACTTTGGAGTGCGCTGACTTGTCAGCGCTTTTGATTCTCCTAAATCTTTCTCGAATCGTAGGCCCAGTGCAGCAGCGCCTGCCTTTGCCGAGGCCGGCAATCGAGCGCGCGCTGCGGGCAATTCCTCTTCAATTGCGAAATGTGACGCCGGACCGCGCGCCAACGTTTGATCTGGCGCTCGTCGTCCGGACACCGGCGGCCCATGAAGTAGCGGCAATACCATTGAAACCAGCCGCGCGGATCCTCCTGATAGATCCAACCTTTCCTGCGCCAGACTGATAAAGGCTGCGACGCATTCACGCCAAAGTAATTCAGTTTCGGATCGTGACGGTTCGGGTTGAGCTTCGCGTGTTTGAACCACGATGCAGGGAACTCTTTCCGGCAGTCAGTCATGTACTTCCCGCCAAACACTCCCAGCTCGAGCATTTCTTTGGGCGTCAGTTCCGGATTGAATTCAGGATGGAAGTTCTTGCCGGCCGGCTCAGAGAGGTAATAGACGTAACCTGTCTGCATCAGGTCGTCGACTTTCACTGCGATTTTGCGTCTTCTCATTCGGCAACTTATCACTCAAGATTTGTTGCCTGATTCTGGCCTATGGTGAAGAAAAGTTTCAACCTGCGCGTCGGGCGAAACAATTTGGAGTGCGCTGACTTGTCAGCGCTTTTGATTGCGTCGTTGCAGAGCGACGGTGAAAAGATACTCAAGTCGCATGCGGCTTCTGCCGGCGGACTCCAATCCAGCTCAATTCGAACCGACGCTCCGGTTCGCATTCGCTGACCCTCGCTCAAGCTTCATCCGTTTGTTTTTTTGATCGAAGGTGAGCGCGAATTCGCGCAGGATTTTGAAGCCGACGTTGGTGTTCGACAGCGCCGGAAACGCAATCGTCGCCTGCGGGTAGTCAAAGCTGCCAATGTGAATTGTGTCCCGTAATTGCGCTTGCTTGATTTCGATCTGGTTGCTGACTGAGCGAGCTCGGCCCACTGTTACCGGTGGCGACAGCAATGGCAGCTGCTCCACGACAGCTTCCGGCAACATGAAACCTGCGACAAAGTTGCCCGAGTCGATGTGCGCCTTCATTCTCAATTTTCCAATTGCGACTTCGATCACCGGAATGCGATTTTCGATCTCAAAGCTCAAGATGTCGGATCCGTTGGCAACGGGTAAGCTTCCCTTGGCAAGCCTGACTTGCATGGCCGGATAGTCCAGGGTCAGAAGGTAGTCAGTGAACAAAGCGAATCCGAGGAATCCATCTACGGCCGGGTAGTCTTTCGTGATCCGTTGCGGCCGAACCAGCGCCGTGACGTTTCGAAACTCTGCCCCGCCGAACGCAAGTGAAGCTATTCGGGTGATCTCAAGGACTCGATCATTCTCTCCCGAAGGATCGCCGCTACGCACTTGGCCAACCGGCTCGAGTTTGAGCTTCGCGGCAACTGAAGGGTCGATGTCGGCTTGCATGCCCGCGCCGGTGTCAATCGCAAACACGAATGGTCCCTGGCCGTTAAGCTTCACCTCAACCACGGGCATCAGCCCACGAAAGTGCATGGGAGCAACCGCCACCGATGAATTCTGGGCCGCAACGGAAACGGCGCCGGCAAAGAAAAGGGCGATCGAAGTAACTGCGACTCTCGGGCTAAGCATTATTTTCTCCCTGTTAACGATAACCAGTGGGACGTCTACTTATCAAGAGAGTCATAATGAGGGCGATTTTCTGGGCAGTGAGGCGAAGATAAGGGCCGAAAGCGACTATCTATGTTGAGAACTCGATAAATAAAGAAAAAGCCTGCTTCAGCGGGCGACTGAAATTTGGAGTGCGCTGACTTGTCAGCGCTGTGGACTTACGAAATGAAAAGGGGCGTCAAGCCGCCGCACTCCAAAACAAATCAGCCGTCCGCTAACCCGGCAGGTTAAGCGCCGGCTTGGTTTGGCCACGATGACAAGTCGTGCAATTGACGATGGAGTTTGGACCCTTAAGGTTTTTGATCTTCTTGAGCTGATCGTTGTTGATGACTGACACCATCGCATACATATCGCGAGTGATCTGCTTCGTCGGTTTGTCTTCCTTATCCCAGGCATCGGCCACATGACAGTGCGTGCAGCTGACGCCCAACGACCGCGCAAAGCCCATTTCCATAACGCGCAAGAGCCGCCCCGCGGGCATTCCTTTGAGCATTTGAATATTCTTGAAGACTTCTTCGGCAGGTTTGTTTTCCTGACCCGCAATCGCCTTGCGCAGGTTTTCCAGCGCTGCCGCTTGATCAAAAGGCTTCGAAGTTTGGGTCGCAGGATCTTGACTAGTCTGGGCCCGGCCGATGGTAGGTCCGAGGGCTCTGATTCCCAGGAGAGCCACGGCCGACGCTGCCAAAATGAATAGTTGGATTCTGATGGTAGTGTTGGTTTTCATGAAAATTTGCTCCTTATTTATTTGACGGGACAAACATTGACACGATTAACACGATCTAGCGACTTCTTTCAAAATAAAATCGCCGGAGAAGTCGTTCTGCGGCGGCAACTCTTGATAGCTAGCCTCAAACAGCGCCGGAGGCGCGACAGGCGTAGCCCCGGGCGTAAGCCCGGGGACCCTGAACGCAAAAAGAAAAAAGCCCGCTTTAGCGGGCGAAAGATTTGGAGTGCGATGGCAATCCCGATCCATCGGGAGAAGCGCTTTGGATTTCCCCTCTCCCATTGGGAGAGGGGCCAGGGGAGAGGGTGCGAAGCATAGCGCCGTCCTCGCTATCGCTCGCGGTTTTCAGCCTGCGCCGCGAACGCTTTCAATCAACTTCCGGAGATTCTCAACCGGCTGCACTCCACTCAGCGCCGCTTTCCGGTTTGCGATAAACGCCGGCACGCCACTCACGCCCAGACGCTCCGCTTCGTGTTCATCGACCAGCACGCTCGCGGCAAACTCGTGGCTGATGAGCGCCTGTCGCAGCGAACCACTTTCCAGACCCAACTTGAGCGCGAGCGCGAGCAGCACGTCCACCTCGCCGATGTCTTCGCCTCTTTCAAAGAAGGCGCGAAAGATTTCGTTGTGGTAATCGTCGAAGCGACCTTGCGCCCGCGCCCAGTGGGCCGCCTCATGCGCCAGCCGCGTGCGAGGTTTCACCGGTGGGAACCTCATCGTGACCCCGAGTCGCTCTGCCAGCGGAGCCACGGAATCGCTCCAGCCTCGCCGTAGATAGTCACTCTGTGGATCAATCATCGGCACCGGCTCCGGCCGCAACTCAAACGCGCGCCAGATTATTTCGACCGACGGGTCTGACACCAACAGTTCGTGCACGGCTGGCTCCGCCAACCAGCAAAACGGTCAAACGTAATCCGAAAAGATTTCGAGCTTTACTGTTTCCATGTCTCCGTTTTCTCCTGGTGGTAGCGAGAGGGTGGGGATCCACGAACCCAAAAAGAATCCGAGGCCGGCTTCAGCGGGCGACAGATGTCACTCTACTCGATCGCGCCAGTAATCAGGACGCCGACTAAAGTGCATCACCGCATAGATCGAAAGGCGATCTCGCTCCGGTTCCCAACGATAATAAATTGAATAAGGAAACTGTCTCAGCAGGTAACGACGAATTTGCGGTTCTTCGATGACTGCCCAAGTGGTTGGCGAGGCAAGCAGCGCCTGAATTGCGCCTTCAACTTCTGCGACAAACGCTGCGGCGACCAAAGGCGAAGCACGATCGAGGTAATACTCCGTGGCGGAGAGATATTCTTCCGCCGCTTTCGAATGAAAGCCGTAGCTCGCCATGCGTTAGCTCGATGGCAAATGTTGGGCGAGGAGATTTCGCACTCGCGCTAATGCCTCGTCGCCTGGAATCAATTCAACCTCTCCCGACTCTACCTGCGCAATTCGTCGACGCACCTCCGCAAGTTTGGCTTCGGTAATTTCGGGAGAAATCTCCTGCGCCAAACTTTGGACTAATCGCTCCGTGAGCTCGGCGCGCACGTCCGGCGGCAAAGACATCGCGTCACGAAAGATTTCTTCAGATGTGGCCATGGTCAAAGACTACTTGGTGGTAGCGATTTGAGGCAAGAGCAGCGCGAAGGACTTTGACTTCGTAACAGGTACCTTGAAAGTCTCGCCCAAAGCTTCATATGCGTTCTTCGCTGCTTCGAACTGTTCGTCTGCAAATGCTTTTGGATATTCGGCAATGATCTGCCGCAATACTTTGTAGCGATCGACAGAATTGTAGTCCCAGAATCTGTCGCTATCTTCCGGATGGAGCCTGAAGTGGTTTGCGTATAGAACATGTTCGAACCGAATTCAAAATCTTCTCTATCGCTCATATTTCTCAACGCTTTGATAAATCTCCCCACCACTCGCCACAAACTCCTCCGCCTTCTCTTTCATCCCCACACCCAACGCTGCCTGCTCATCAATCTCCTTTTTAGCAGCATACTCGCGCACGTCCTGGGTGATCTTCATTGAGCAGAAGTGCGGGCCGCACATCGAACAGAAGTGAGCCAGCTTGGCGCCTTCCTGGGGCAGGGTTTCGTCGTGGTATTCGCGCGCGACTTCGGGGTCAAGCGAGAGATTGAATTGATCTTCCCAGCGAAATTCAAAGCGAGACTTTGATAAGGCGTTGTCGCGATACTGCGCGCCGGGATGGCCTTTGGCCAGGTCGGCGGCGTGCGCGGCGATCTTGTAGGCGATGACGCCGTCTTTCACGTCCTTTTTGTTCGGCAGGCCGAGGTGTTCTTTTGGCGTCACGTAGCAGAGCATCGCGGTCCCGTACCAGCCAATCATCGCCGCGCCAATCGCCGAGGTGATGTGATCGTAGCCGGGGGCGATGTCGGTCGTCAGCGGCCCGAGCGTGTAGAACGGCGCTTCGTGACAAGTTTCGAGCTGCTTGTCCATGTTCTCTTTGATCAAGTGCATCGGGACGTGACCAGGGCCTTCGATCATCACCTGGCAGTCGTACTCCCAGGCAATCTTAGTCAGCTCGCCGAGTGTTTCGAGTTCAGCAAATTGCGCTTCATCATTCGCATCGGCAATCGATCCGGGACGCAGACCATCGCCGAGCGAGAAGGAAACGTCATAGGCGGCCATGATTTCGCAGATGTCGCGAAAGCGCGTGTAGAGAAAACTCTCTTCGTGATGCGCGAGACACCACTTTGCTAATATTGATCCTCCTCTACTCACAATGCCCGTCATGCGTTTGGCAGTCATTGGAATATATGGAAGTCGCACGCCGGCATGGATCGTGAAATAGTCGACGCCTTGTTCGGCTTGTTCAATCAAAGTGTCGCGAAAGATTTCCCAGGTCAGCTCTTCCGCTTTCCCGCCAACTTTTTCCAAAGCCTGGTAGATCGGCACCGTGCCAATCGGCACCGGCGAGTTGCGAATGATCCACTCGCGGGTGGCGTGAATGTTCTTGCCGGTCGAAAGATCCATCACGGTGTCCGACCCGCACTTAATGCTCCAGCGCATCTTTTCGACTTCGTCATCAATCGATGAAAGCACGGCTGAATTGCCAATGTTGGCGTTAATCTTCACCAGAAAGTTGCGGCCGATGATCATTGGCTCGCTTTCGGGATGATTGATGTTGGCGGGAATGATGGCGCGGCCGCGGGCGACTTCGTCGCGGACAAATTCAGGCGTGACGAATTCAGGAATTGCCGCGCCGAATGATTGCCCGCGGTGTTGGTGGTTGAGTGAATCGCGGGGAGCCTCTTCCGCAGAATTGCGGGCGGGGCGCCCGCGCTCCCAGTTATCAGAGGCTTGGCCACGTCCAAGATTCTCTCTAATCGCGATGAATTCCATTTCAGGCGTGATGATGCCGCGCTTCGCGTAGTGCATCTGGGTGACGCACGAACCTGGCTTTGCCCGTAGCGGAGTTCGGCGCAAGGCGGGAAAATCTTCCAGGCGGCCTTTCTCTCGTTTGCGCGCCTGGTTGGCCGCGTCAAAAGTCAGATAGCCATCGTCGATTGGCTGCAATTCGCGGCCTTCGTATTCTTCAACATCGCCGCGGCCGACAATCCATTCGCGGCGCACTGCCGCCAGACCTTCGCGCACGTCGCAGTCAACCGACGGATCACCATATGGGCCGCTGGTGTCGTAGACGCGCACCGGCGGATTCGCTTCGAGCGAATTGTCGAAATTTCGAGTCGCGTTTTGATCTATTTCCCGAAAAGCCACACGGACGCCGGGTTGCGTGCCGGCGACGTAGATGCGGCGTGAGTTAGGGAGTTGAGTCTCAGTGACTTCCTTTTCAATCTTAACAGCGGTGCTCATATGGCTCCTTTGTGAATTCAACCCGGTCGCTATGCTTTGCACCCTCACCTAACCTCTCCCAAAGGGAGAGGAAAGCTCCGGTACTGATTTTATTGCGGCGCTCGTGACGCTCTACCTTTGGAGTGCGCCGGCAAAGCGAAGCGACGACGGCGCTTTGGGGTCTTCAAAAATATGTCTCCCGATAAACCGGGATTGCGGACGCACTCCAAAAAACAAAAACCGCTCCACCTGAAAGGACGGAACGGTCCACGATTGGCTGTTTCTCCCTTCGACGGTGCTAACCGTATCAGGTTCAAGGGGTCTCCGGACATTGCCGATTTGCGATTGACGATTGCCGATTGAAATCTTCTTCAAATCGGCAATTGGAAATTGGCAATCACCAATGCCCAGACTCTCAGCCCCAACCGGGGCTCCCCCGAAAACTTTTCAATATCTTACTACACTCTTGGTCAAATCCAGGTGTTCCCCGTCAGGCCGTGTGCTGGTTGATAAGCGGTGTTTAGAGTACCGACTTTAGTCGGGCTTTTCTGCCTAAGAGAAAGAGCCCAACTAAAGTTGGTACTCTAAACGCTCGAGCCCTAACGGGAAATAGTTCGATTTGACGAACGAATTCTACTTTCTATAATCCTGCCCGATGCCCAGGGATGACGAGGTTCACGAGGTGCAGCGGCTCTATCCGCAGATCTATGTCGCCTGCCATAACGATCATGTGCGCGCCGCGTCTACTGAGTGGCGCATCTCTTCGCAGGACGCCTCGATCCTCGTGCACCTCGATCCCGAGACCGGCCTCAGCCCGCGCGCGCTGGCAAAGCACCTGGGCGTGGCGCCTTCAACTCTATCCGCGGCCATTTCGCGCCTTTCCAAACTCGGCTATTTGTCGAGCGAGCCGGACGCCAAAGACAAGCGCCGGAGGGAACTGCGCCTGACCGCGCGCGGCGCCGAAGCGATTGCCGCCACTTCGGTCCTCGACTCCGACCGCGTGCGCTTGATGATGAAAAAACTGACCGGGCCCGAACGAAAGGCCGCGCTGCGTGGTCTGGCGCTGCTGGCTCGCGCTGCTCGTCGACTAAAGGAAAAACCATGAAGGTCCTTATTATCATCGCCGTCAGCCTGGTTGCTTTGCTGATCATCGCCGTAGCCGTCGTCGTGCTGATCGGTTCCACTCTGCCCAAAGACCACGTCGCTTCCCGTTCGATCCGGTTGCAGAAAACGCGGGCAGAGGTTTACGGCGTCGTCCGTGACTTTTCCTCCGCGCCGAGCTGGCGGACGGATCTTAAGCAGGTGGAATTAATGCCCCAAAGCAACGGGCGCTTGCACTTTCGCGAAGATGGGAAAAATGGCACGGTGAATTACGAGCTGGTCGAGGATCTTCCCGAGCAGCGGTTGGTGACACGCATCCTGGACACTGATCTCGGTTACTCAGGCAATTGGACGTATGAGTTCGCCGCGGAAGGCGCGGGCACGCGAGTAAAGATTACGGAAAATGGCGAGGTCTCGAACGTAATCTTCCGCTTCCTCTCGAAATACGCGTTTGGTCATACGGCCACCATCGACACGTATCTTACCTCGCTGGCAAAACACTTCGGCGAGAATGCTCAACCTGAGTAGGTTGGGTTGGGCTCCCAAGAGTTCCTTTTCATTAACACCTCGCTTCAGCGAGGTGATCAAGGTCACTTGTAATCGCGCAGCCGTTTTAACGGCTTCTAAATGAAAACCGTTGGAAACGGTTAACGTCACGCTGTTGTGACGATTCGTCACCTCGCTGAAGCGAGGTGCTAATAAGATGAACAAACTTCTGGTCGTAAACAATACGGCCTCAGCCACACGACCCAACCGCGTCCCGCGTTTCCTTCGGCTGGCGACGCAAGTATAATCCCGCTGCTTTATCACCCCAGAATTTTCCGGAGATCAATCAAATGCTGAACCGACGTGTGGTCGCCTGGACCTTAATGCTCAGCCTGCTGGCCGTGCCCGTGCTGGCGCAAACGTCCGCCGAAAAGGATCTGCTCGACCGCATTCGCAAGGAAGAAGCGAACAATTCACAGATCATGAAGACCATGCACATGTTCACAGATGTGTACGGACCGCGCCTGACGGGCTCGCCTAATCACAAACGGGCGGCGGAATGGGCAGTCAAGCAGATGACCGCGTGGGGTTTGCAGAACGCTCATCTCGAGGCCTGGGATTTTGGCCACTCCGGGTGGCTGAATGAACGTTTGACCGCGCACATGATTTCCCCGGTCAAAGACGTGCTGAGTTGCGAAGTGCTGGCGTGGACACCGAGCACGAGAGGCGTCGTGCGCGCCAAAGCTTATCAAATGATTCTCCCGCCCCGGCCGTCGCAGGATCAGTTGAATACTTTCTTCGCAACGCAGAAAAACAGAGTTCGTAACCACATCGTGCTGATCGGCAAGCACACGATTGTCCCGGTAAATTTGAACCCGCCGGCCAAACGAATCACGGACGAACAGGCCGAACAACGTTTCGGCCCCAACGCGCGCCCCTTTGCTTTCCCGAGTCCTTCACCGACGCCAACTCCGGTTCCGAATGCGCCCAGGCCGCTCAACAACCGGCAAATCGATGAGCAACTCGATGCGTTTCTGAAAGAGAACGGCGCCCTCCTGCGGGTCAACGATGCCGGCCGCGAGTTTCGACAGGTCCGCGCTTTTAATAATCGGACTTTTGATGTGACGAAAGCCTTGCCGACGATCGTGATGAGTAATGAAGACTATGGAAGGATCACTCGCCTGCTCGCGGATGGGGACGTAACGCTGGAGTTCGACGTGGTCAACCGTGTCTATCCCGAGGGCAAGACTTCTTTCAACACAATCGCAGAGATTCCCGGCAGCGATCGGGCTGACGAAGTAATCATGCTGGGTGGTCATTTGGATTCCTGGCACGCGGCGACCGGCGCCACCGACAATGCGATTGGCTGCGCCATCATGATGGAAGCCGCGCGCATCCTGAAGACTCTCGGCGTCAAACCACGGCGCACGATTAGGGTGGCTTTGTGGAGCGGCGAAGAACAGGGACTGTTGGGATCGCAGGCTTATGTCAAAGCTCATTTTGGATCAGTTGAGGACCCACAGCCCGCTTTCGAAAAATTCGGCGGCTACTTCAACATCGACTCGGGGACGGGACGCGTGCGCGGCGCCGGAGTGTTCGGTCCGCCGGAAGCAGCGCGCATCATGCGCGACATTCTCAAACCATTTAAAGACGACGGCGTGGTGGGCGCAACGGCCACACGCAGTCGCAACCTCGGCGGTTCCGACAACACTTCTTTCAACCAGGCGGGCTTGCCCGGCATCGGCATGGGCCAGGACCCCATCGAATACGGCACCCACACCTGGCACACAAACCTGGACACTTACGAGCGCATTCTGGAAGACGACGTAAAGAAGGACGCGGTCACGGTGGCGTGGTCTGTCTATCAACTGGCGATGCGCGATGATCTGCTCCCGAGGTTCAAGAAGGGAGATATGCCCGCTCGGCCAGCGGCGGCAGCAGCAGAAACGACCCCGGTGACTCCAGCAAAAAAACGGCCGGTCAGACGTCGAAGGCCCGTGAAAAAGAATTGAGCTAGTTCAGGATTGCGACTTTACCGCAGCATAGTGGTGAGCCGTGAGGAAGTGCGGCTTTGCCGCAGCACATGGCGGTGAGCCTAAGGCTCACCGGGGCATCGGAGTTCAGATCATCGTGGCTGCGCCACCGTCTGAGGCGTAGCCTCAGGATCTCTTAGAAGACCATTCCGGTAAGCCGGAGGCTTACCGCTATGTGCGGCGGCAAAGCCGCGCTCCAACTGTGGCCATTAGGGAGGACATCTCCCGTGAAGTAAACTGACGAAAACAAAAAAGCTCAAGAGAAGGAACCCAAAAAATGGCAGCAGAAGTAGGTAAGCGTTTTTCGGATTTTGGTTTGCAGAACCAGGACGGTCAGACCGTCAAGCTCGATGATTTCGCCGGCAAGTGGCTGGTGCTTTACGTCTATCCAAAAGACGACACGCCCGGTTGCACAATTCAGGGCAAGTCGTTCACCGCAACCAAACAGGAATTTGACGATGCCAACATCGCGATAGTTGGAGTCAGCGCCGACGACGTGCAGTCGCACAAAGACTTTTGTAACAAGTTTTCGTTCACGATCGACCTGCTCGCCGATCCGAATCATGAACTGTTGACGGCGGCGGGAGTCGGGCAGAGTGACTACAAAGGCACCATGTACTGGAACCGCACTTCCTTCGTGATCGATCCCGCGGGCGTGCTGCGGAAGGTGTATGAAAAGGTCGATCCGAATGGTCACGAGCGCGTCCTGCTGGATGACATCAAAGCGATGCAGGAGTAAATCTTAGCCACAGATAAACTCTGATGACACTGATGAAGAGACCCCTCGCATACTTATCAGTGAGATCCGTGTTCATCTGTGGCTAGTTTTCATTGTCATTCTCACTGTCCCGCGGGCTCAGTCACCAGCGGCGCGTTCAGATATTTAGCAAAGAACTTAACGTAGCGCCGCACCCGATCCATCTGATGACGGGGCTCAGTAAAGCCGTGGTTCTCTCGCGGGTAGACGACAAACTCGACCGGCACCTTCATCTCTTTCAGCGCCATGTAGAATTCCTGCGCCTGCGCGATCGGCACGCGCGTGTCCACCTGCCCGTGCATGATCATCGTCGGCGTCTTCACGTTCTTGATATATTTCATCGGCGAGCGGTCCCAGTACAGATCCGTGGCCTCCCAGGGCGACTTGTCTGAATAGAACCAGCGCAGGTAACGCTGAATGTCGTTCTGCGAATACATCGAGTAGATGTTCGAGATCGCCGCGCCCGGCGAGACCGCTTTGAAGCGATCCGTCTGCGTCAGAATCCAGAAAGTCATATAGCCGCCGTACGACCAGCCAAAGGCGCCCAGCCGCTCGGGATCGGCGACGCCGCTGGCGATCATGGCGTCGACTCCGCTCATACAATCCTCGTAATCGCCTTTGCCCCACGTGTTTTTGTTTGCCTGAGCAAAGGCCAGGCCTTTTCCGGTCGAGCCGCGAAAGTTTGGCTGCAGCACGGCGAACCCATTCGCAGCCAGCACCTGTGCCGTGCCATTAAAAGTATTAAGCGAAGCTCCGGTCGGACCGCCGTGCGGATTCAAGAGCAAAGGCACTTTCTTTCCGGCTTCGTAGCCGACTGGTTTAGTGAGCAGACCCTCGACTTCCGTGCCGTCCTTGCTCTTCCACTTAACGATTTCGGTATCCGCCAGCGAGTAAGCCTGCAGCCATGAGTTGTGATTCGTCAGCGCTTTGAATGAACTGAAATCGGGATTTGAAATGTACAACTCCGTGGGTCGCTGTCCCACGGAGGACGTGCCGAGGATCATTTTTCCATCGCGGCTGAACTCGGTGATGCCGGTTGAGCCTCCGCGGCGCGAGAGTTGCTTCACCGCGCCTGAGCCGACGTCGGCGGCAAAAACTTCAATCGCTTCCAGAACGTTGGTGCTGAAATAGATCGTCTTGCCATCGCGCGCCCACACCGGCGTGCCGACACTCAAATCAAATTTTGTAGTTAGTTGTTTCGGAGCGCCACCTGTGGCCGGGACCAGGTAGAGATAAGTCGTCGAGACCCCGGCATCCACGTCAGGATTTCCGGTGTAGGCGATCCATTTACCATCAGGCGACCACCGCGCGGTGTCGCTCGAGCCCGCTGCGCTGACCAGCTTCTTCTTTTCGCCGTTGGCTACCGTGAGGATCCAGACATTGCTGAGGCCGCCATCGTCGGCTTTCGGCGACGGCCGGGTCGTGTAACTAATCTGCGCGCCATCCGGCGACCATTGCGGATCGCTGACCGTGAACTCGCCTTCGGTCAGGCGCTTTGCTTCTTTCTTCTCAATGTTCCAAAGCCAGAGATGAGCCATCTTAATATCGCGATCGATGAGCATGGTGTCGTCTTTGACCTTTTTGCGGTCCTCTTCGTCTTTCGAAGGCTGGTCCGTAGCCGTCAGCAGCAAATGTTTCCCGTCTGGTGAAAACCGAAAGCCGCTGACTCCGCCTTTATGCGAAGTTACAGCCCAGGCTTCGCCGCCATCGGCCCTCATCATCCACACCTGCCGTTCGCCGTCTTTTTCGCGATCAGTCAAAAAAGCCAGCATGGTTCCATCCGGTGACCATTCGACCGCCGTCGCGCTCTTTTCGCCGCGCGTGTACTGCCGGGGAGCACCGCCGTTAGACGGCGTCATCCAGATCTGGCTAACGTTCTTCCATTCCTTGTCCTTCTCCATTTTTGTTTCGCTCACCACATAAACCACGCGGGTGCCGTCCGGAGCGATTCGGGGGCTGCCGACGCCGGCAGTCTTCAAAAGGTCCAACGCCGTCAGAAGTTTTCGACCATCTTTCGCGCGTGGCTCAAGGGCTTCGCTCTTTACCGGTTTCTTTTCGTCAGCGGCAGTGGCCTTCTCCTGCGCAGCAATCAGCGGCATCCAGCACAGCAGGAACAACAGAACGACAGCGAAACGTTTGGGGTTCATCGGGCGGTCCTCCAAGAGAAGAGAATTACAGTTTGTAGACCTGGGAGGGACTGGATTATGTCGGACAAACTTCGGTTTGTCGATAAAAAGCCTCACCAACACTATTCACTTTGAGTGAACGGATTACTTGTTACTGGGAGCGGAGCCTCAGATTCGAGAGGTATGGTCCACGGGCGGGGCCCGTGGCACTTTCAGCCACCAATAAAACTCATGCTGCGCGAGGGCGCGACAAAGCCGGGGTCGTTTATGAAGTGGCGAGGTTCTTTCTTTTGTACGACCGAAACGATGTAATTGCTGATCTCCGCGCGCGATGCGTTGTCTCGAACTACGTCCCGCAGTGAATGTTCGACCGTCGAGAAAAGGCAGGTGCGAATCTGCCCGTCCGCAGTCAGCCGGATGCGCGAGCAAGCGCCGCAGAATGCTTCGGTAACCGGGGCTATGATGCCGATCTCGCCCGGCGCCCCGTCGGCAAAACGAAACCGCGATGCTGTTTCCGACCCGCGTTTGACGTCAAGCGCCACGAGGGGAAAGCGTGCGCTGATGCGCTCGCGAATCTCGCGGCCGGAAACCACATCGTCCCGCGCCCAGTCATGGCCCGAGTCGAGCGGCATGAACTCAATGAAGCGCATCTTCACATCGTGCTCGCGCGCGAAAGCCGCAAAGTCCGCGACTTCATCTTCGTTGTGACCACGAACTACGACCGCGTTGATCTTGATTGGTTGCAGGCCAGCATTCTTGGCTGCTTCTATTCCAGCCAGCACTCGATCCAAAACATCCACGCCGGTCATTTGCCGGAACACGTCGCGCTTCAGACTGTCGAGGCTGATCGTAACGCGATCCAATCCGGCTGCTTTCAAACCCTGCGCGCGATCGGGCAGGAAAAAACCATTGGTTGTCAGCGCGAGATCCTGAAGGCCTTTCGGCTTGAGCGCCGCCAGCTTGCGAATCATCACTTCGATGTCCTGGCGCATCATGGGCTCGCCGCCGGTCAAACGGATCTTTTCAATGCCCAACTCGACAAAGATTTCGCAGACGTACTCGATCTCTTCATAGGAAAGCATCTGCTCTCTGGGCGCGATCGGCGGCTCGCCGTGCGGGAGACAATAAAAGCAGCGAAAATTGCACCGGTCGGTCAGCGACACGCGCAGGTCACGAATCGAACGGCCATACGAATCTTTGAGGGCAGTTGACATCGGTTTTCGACCTAATGATACAGACGGGATCAGCCAGTTCCAAGGTGGCCAGGCTCTAATTAACAGCCGCGGCCCGCAGCCGAGCAATCAATAGTCTCGCGGAAAGTGCAAATATCCCAATGGCTACGCCGCGTTGATGCGCGGCAAGTCTCTGACTTGCCGACACAAGGCCTAATAAATCTTTGGGGTCTAAGACCCCTTACCTTCCTGTACGCGCTTACGGCAAGTCAGAGACTTGCCGCGCATCGGCATGGCTGAGCCATTGGAATTGAAGAGGGTTATGACGCCCAGCTGGTTAGCCAGGTGGCGAACGCGATCCAGGCGTGGGTGCCGCCAATCACAAAGCGCAGCGGATGCGATATGACGATGAGGGCTCCACCCAGGACCGTGGCCCGGTGCGGCCGGCCCCGCGTGATCAAGTCATAGATCAAACAAGGGATGATAAAAAGGTCGGCGAGGCCAAAGAAGGCCAGCGGTCCGTACTGCTGGATGAAAGCGAAAGGCAAACGGGCGATCGCTGCGGGTAAAATCGCAATCGTGGCCAGCAACATCAGGCGCTTGTGAACGTCCGCCCGCCGGCGAAAATAGAAGGCCAGGCCCACCAGAATACTAAAGATCAGCATGTCTCCGAGCGGGATGGTCAGAAACGAGAGCGGGTTAACTCCGGGAACCGGAGAGGGACCCTTTGCTCGCACCAGGGCCGTTACGGTTCCGATTATTATCATCGAACTGGCTAAGACTGCGCCGGCAATACCCAGTCGCATATGCGTTCGAGTTCGCTTAGTCGCGACCAGCGAGGTCTGAATTATTAACAGCGCCAGCCATGACGTGAAGAATATTCCGTGCACCACCAGCAAAGGAATCAGCGGCCGGGTGTCGAAATGGGGTCGCAGATAGAAAGTCCGCGAAAAGCCGGCAAAGACTACCAACGCGAACGCTATCGCCATGCCGGTAAAGAAGACGCGCTCGCGTGAACGGTTTATGATTGCTGTACTGGTTGCCATCTTATTAGAGCCGAATAGCCGATCAATTCGGTAAATCGTCAAGCTGGAGCACTATCGGGCGGGCTCCGGCCCCTCGTAAGGCGTCGATGATTTTCATCACATCACCGTATTTAAGCGAACGGGGCGATTTGACGGTTATCGTCATTTCGACGCGCTCTTCTTCAGGCAGATCGGTGCGCGTCTCAAATCCTTGCTTGTACGCGTGTTGGTCTCGGCGCATTTTGAAAATATTCTGCACCATTGTCGAGAGCGCCAGGGAGTCGTTCACGTTCCCCAGATCTTCCTGGTTGAGCCTGACTTTCAAGTCGGGATTGATCGAAACCACTAACGTTAAGGGATTGGGTTTCATCATGCTTATATCCTTGTTTGGATCCGGTTCCGCCGGAAGTTCAACTGAAATCCGGCCCGGCGTGTTCATCCCTTTATTAGTCGCCAGGAGTCCAACCCGAGAGACATCCTGCATTCTGATAGCGTGACAAATCTCGACTAAGTTTCCCCAATCGTTCAGGAAACTCGCCGCGAGATAAACCATTCGGTCGGGATCAGTCTGATCTTGAAGCAACTGACGTAGCTTAAAGCGAAGATCTTCTTTAGCCGAAGGGGTGCGCTCTTTGCCGACAAATATTTGATCGTTAGTCGGGAGACTGATGATGACGGCTGTCGGTTTATCGATCCGCCAATCTTTCTCCGCGTTTCTCAGGCCGCGCGGCAAGTTAACCGGCACGCGACCGGCGTTATAGTCAATATTCCTCTCCGGCATGATTTTGCTGCAGGAGAGACCGCCGGCCAGCATGAGGAGATTGAGAGTAAGAGCAATCGAGCGGTTTTTTCGTTTCATCTCTTGTGGTTCCTGATATTAATTGGATGTCGAATCCGCAGATTACGCAGATTAAGACAAACAAGTGCCGAATCTGCGTAATCTGTGGATGCTGTCACGAAGCTAGCTTTTCGGCAAACCTTCCCGCAGAACTCGCAAAGTATTGCCGCCCATAATCAGCCGAATCTCGTCGTCGCTGAAACCCTGTTCGATTAAGGCGTCGGTAATCGCCACCAGACCAGTGGTATCAAAAGGAGTTGTCACCGCGCCGTCAAAGTCTGAGCCAAGAGCGACATGCTCGACTCCGACCAGATTTGCCGTGTAGCGGATCGCGCGCGCGATTGATTTGGCATCAGTTCCACAACTCGCCTGCTCCCAATAACCGATACCGATCACACCGCCGGTCTTCGCAATCCCGAGCAGTTGCTCGTCCGACAAGTTCCGTGTATTAGCACAAGTCCCTTTCACGCCGGTATGAGAAACCACGACCGGTCTGGTTGAAATGGTCAGCACATCCCGGATCACCGGGCCCGACGCATGCGCTAAATCGACAATCATCGACTTTGCCTGCATCCTTTTGATCATCTCAACGCCTTTCGCTGTGAGTCCGCCTTTAGCCAACCCGTGCGCCGACCCACCGATGTCGTTATCAAAGAAATGCGTTGGCGCTATCATGCGAATTCCGTGATCAAAGAACAGATCGATATTGTTGAGGTCGCCGTCCAAAGCATGCGCCCCTTCGATTCCCAGAAAGCCGGCGGTGCAATTAGGGTTCGCCGCGCGTCGCTTAAGGTACTCAGTTAGATCGGCGCTGGTCCGAATGACCGTGAAGCTTCCGTTTGATCGCGCCGCAGCACTGTCGAGCTTAGCGGCTTGATAGAGAGTCCGTTCTTTGAGGCTGTTCCAGGTAGCAAAGGGCCACCTTTCAGCAATCGCGATCCAGAAGACGAGGTCGGTCCGGTCGTCGTTGCTTTCGATGTTCAGGCCGCGCGGCACCTTAGTGACGATGGTAAAAGCCTGAAGCGCGACATGACCGTCTATCAACCGGGGAACATCGACGTGGCCGCGCGTATTCCGGGTCAGCAGATCCCGGTCCCACAAAAGCGTGTCAGCGTGAAGATCGACAACGTCGAGACTTTGATGAAGCTTTGTCGCTCGCTCCGAGGGCGTTGGCGGAGTTCCGCGAACTCTATTCAGCCGGCTGTCGGCGATTCGCGGAACGACGATAAAGAAGGCGGCGACCGCCAGTAACAAGAGGACAACTATTGCTACGGCGGCGCGCTTGATAAACTTGCTAATTCGGCGTTGCACAGAATCTCTTTGGTCAATCTCTGAGTGAAACGAATCCGTTACGAACGACACCGTTACAGAACCGCTCGCGGTAGCGAGCGGGATAAGGGTGCGACTTATCTAACGCCTTGAATCGATAATGTTGTCGGTAAAAGTGCCTTAAGGAGTTGACGCTTTAACCCGCTCGCTACCCCGACAGGTCGGGGTTCCGTAACCTTGTTTTTCAAGGCTTTTGAGATCACAGACTCACCCTTGTGTGCACAGCCAGCTAATCCGTCTGGTCTTCACCCATCAGGTCAGCCTCAGGTCTGTGCAAGGTAGTACCCTAATTTGAAACTTTTTTGTGTTTTCCGCCACGGCAAGAACGATCCACGAAATCACACGAAACTGCACGAACAAACCATTCCTGTTCGTGTGTTTTGTGGATCCTCTTCACTCGGGAAAGCAACAGTCTTCAAAATAGGGGCGACCCTTTCTTTGCCTTTGCTATTAGCGCCGTGCATAAAAACGGCCATTCCAACGATAGATGATGCGACGGAGCCGGCGCCCATTGTCATCGATCTTACCGCGTTCGTCCTGTTCGTACGCGCTAAAACTCGGCGCCAGGCGATTCCCGCTGATGATCTTTAACGCCTCAGCATTTTTCGGCAGACCGACATCGGCGGGCTCATTCATCAACATCGCTGAGTAAATCTGATTTGTCAGTTTGCCGCCATCACTGAAGATCTTCTTTGGCACAGCGTGGTTGGTTTTTGGATCGACGACAAAGAAGTAACTGCGCAGCGAAGGTGTCATGCTGTTGGCAGTCGTGACTTCAAACACCACCTGCCCGCCGTCGAGATTGGCAAAGGCGATGCCCACTGAATTATCTACACGAGAGTAATAACCGTTCAGGACCTGCGAAACATAGACGCGGCCGCCGTGGCGATAGAGCAAAAACACATTCGACCCGTTGTATCCGGTTTGATAGCAGGGATCGAAAATCACGGCCAGCCGCATCTGATGATTGCCGAAAAGATCGAAGCTGTAATCACGACTCTTCCATTTGTCCTTTTCTTCGTCGGTAAGGTCGCCCGCGCTGCCATGAACCGTGCACGCATGCAGATCGTCGACCTCAGCCTGCCACCACGCGTCGGCGGTGAACTTTTCAAACTGGCTAACGACGGCCCGAATCGCTGCGATCCGTTCCGGCAGCTTCAGAATTTTACTGTCAGAGTCGGTGGGGCCGTCGGGGCACTCGTACTCCATCTTGGGCCAGGGTTTGAAGGCTGCAAAGGTTTTCTGCGAGCACGCCGGCACCGGCTTTTCGGGTTGGGCGAAAGCATTTACGCAAGTTGCCAGTAGAAGACTGATTAGCGGTGTAAGTCGTCGGACCGATTTCGTCATTGAACCCCTCAGTCTCATAGTAGCGGGACAACTGAGAAAGCCTCATGGTCAGGTTAGTGTGATTCGTGGATCGTCTTGGCGGCGAATCCTAAGCACACGATCCACGAAATTACACGAAGTCTCACGAAGCAACACGAATCAATGCTGATTTTAGAAAACTAAATTGATCATTGCTTCACTCCCGGTCTGGCAATCACCAGCGGATCAGTTTCCATTTCGCGGCGATAAAACACCCGCGGACGCTGCAGGCTGCGCTTGTCAGGATCGGCAATCTTCTGCTCGCCTTCGGTAAAGGCGATGCTGAGGCCGAGACCGCGCGCCTGCTTCATCTTCTCTTCCTGCATCTGCGGCACCCGCTCGGTCGCGAAATCAAGCCACTCCCGCGCACTCACCACGCCATCGTTCGGTTCCTGATCAGCCACCGGCGTCTTTAATCCTTCTTCGACCAGGGCGTAGGTGAGCAGGCCGTGCCCGAGTTGCGCCGCTTCCAGCGCGGCTTGATAACTCTGCGCCGCGGTGAGTATGTACATGCCTTTTTCGTAAGCCAGTTGGGCCAGACCCTTCGAGTTCATTGGCCCTCGCCGTTTCTCTTCAGCTTCCAGTGCCTGGCCGGAGTTGCAGGCATCGATCACCATCAGGAAAGACCCCGCGGCGATTCCTTCGACGGCGTCCTCTAACTCGACGTCCGAGATGCTGTGCGACAGGATCGCTTTCAATCCATTCTCATCGAGCTGGTTGCGATCACCCGTGTAGCCGAGGTCATGCGGCAGCAAATAGAAGCGTTGACCCTGCGCGGTTCCGTGTCCGGCAAAGTAGATGATCACCGCGTCTTCGGGTTCGGCCTTCTTAAGCCGATCAAACTGACCCGCCTTCAGCGTCGGAGTTTCAGTACTGCCGGCCAGTCGTTTCAGAGCGGTAAGAATGTTGGCTTTCACGGCCTGATCGTTGAGCAACGGGAGAATTTCCATACTACCAAACCTGCCTATCCTGGACTGTTGGCGAGTGAACTCTTCGGCAAAGCTCTGGGCGTCGGCAACGGCGTACTTCAAATTGTATTGAGAGTTCGCGTATTCGTTTACCCCGACGGCAATAACCCAGGCAGTGCCCACACGCTTCAAACTGTCGGCGCCGGTTAACAACAGGTTCGCGTCTTTGCTTTT
The DNA here is from genome assembly GCA_038040505.1 of Acidobacteriota bacterium. GTDB lineage: Bacteria > Acidobacteriota > Blastocatellia > Pyrinomonadales > Pyrinomonadaceae > UBA11740. The sequence goes on from JBBPID010000004.1 coordinate 30,474, forward strand.
GACGTTGTCCCGGTTGAAGGCATAAGCGGTCAAACGATTGGCGCCGGCTACGACGGTAATCTCTTCTTCGAGTGTCGCAACGGTCTGTCCTTTCAAAGCATCGCCATGCCACACCTTCACCAGGGAACCGTTGCGAAACAGGCGAACGTCGCGAGCGCCGCTGCCTTCCCGATGATCTGCGTCGGGCGGAGCATCAGCCAGATCGATCCTTACCTTAACGGTCCGCGTAGAGATCGGGTTGGCATTGGCGTCGCCGGCAACCGTCAACTTCACGATCGGCTGGCGCCGATCCTTCCTTGAAATATCCTGCGCGACGCGCGGCCGTTTACCGGCAAAGACATCGGCCAGCAGGCCCGGGTGATAAAACTCATTGAAGAACCATTCGATCGGCGCCACGTTAAAGGTGTCCTGGTTGTAGCGCCAAAGAATCTGGTTCCACGAAGCCGGCGTTCCGTCAAACAAACCTTCCGGCGTGACGACCATCCATTCACCGCCGTCATCCAGAGAGATTAGGGTCAGGAGGTGCTCGCCGGTATTCGTGTCCCAGAGAAACGTGCTGCCGTCATCGCTGGCTGAGGCCAAAAGGCGCCCGTCCGGACTGAAATCCATCGATTCAACATTCGACGTGTGACCCGTTAACGTGCGCAGTTCCCGTTTGGTTGCGAGGTCCCAAATCTTAATTGAGTTGTCGGTGGCGCTCGATGCAATCAATTTGCCGTCACGGCTAAATACCACGTCAGTCACACCTTTGCCGTGTCCCTTGATCGCGCCGAGTTGCTGACCGGTAGACGTGTCCCACAAGAGCACCTGCCCAGTCGTTTCAATCTTTAGATCCTTCAGTATGTCCTGTGGGTCTTGAGGCTTCCGATTCTTTGAGGGTTTCTGGTTCGCGCCGCCCATCATGGTTGAGAAATCGAGATTGGACTTTGACTCGACGCCGCCGGCTGCCAGAACTTTTCCGTCGGGACTAAAGGCGACTGAGGTGACGCTCTTTCCCATGGTGCCGGCAGTCATCGTGCCGAGGGTGTTGGTGATTATCGAAGAAAGATCCCCGAGGTTCGGCATGTTTGGCATATTCGGAATCGTGCCGGGTTTTATGTTAGGCAGAGTTGGCATAGAGCCAGGGTTCGGCATCGAACCCAGGTTAGGCATCTGCGAAGAGCTTAAGTCGCGTAGGCGGCTGCCCGAAGCTACGTCCCAGAGAGCGACCTCTCCCTGAGAGCCCAAAGTCGCGAGCACACGGCCGTCAGCGCTGAACCCGACCTCGCTCGGGCTGGAGCCGAGGGCCAACGTGTGCAGCTCGCGTCCGGTGGCGACGTCCCAGATCTTGACCGAACTCGATGGCGGAGCGGTTCTCGCCACCTGAGTCGAGGTTATGACTTCCATAGAGATGGCGACCAGCAGACGACTGTCGGGACTGAAGCTCAGGCGTTGGACGCCTTCATTTGTATTGCTTCGCGAAAGAGTCTGAACCAGGCGGCCGCTGGGACTTGTCAGAATCATAATCGTGCTGCTGTTGAGACCGAACATCGCGATCAGTTTTCCGTCGGGGCTCGGTACTCCAAATAACTTGTCGGAAGGCGCCGACGTTAGCCGCAGGCCACGACCTGTGCGCAAATCCCAGCGGGTGCGGCCCCCGGAACTGAGTTGATTGCCGTCGGCGCTGAAGGCGACCGCATAAGCCATATTGCTGCGGCCTTTGAACTGTTGGATTTGTTTTCCGCTCGCCGTTTCCCAGAGCAGCGTCTGGGTGCCATAACCTCCGGTGGCGGCCTTTTTGCCGTCATAACTAAAATTGACAAAAGCCGCGCCCATATCAGTGAAGACACCGAGATTTGGTAAGTTCAACGACGGCAGTTCCCGACCGGTCGCTAACTCCCAGATCTTGATCGTGTAACCTTCCGACAAGGCGATGACAGAACCATCTCGGCTGATCTTGACGAGGCTGAAGTCTCTCGCCGTTGGTCCCAGATCTCGTTCGCTTGCTTTGTTAGTTACTTCCCAGGTCTTCAGTTTCTTTTCGACAATTCCCGCGACGATTAAGCGGCCATCTGCCGTGAAACAGAGTTCGATACTATCGATGTCCCCGTGTCCCAGGTTTACTGACCGAACTTCGCGCCCGGCATTGAGATCCAGAAATGAAATCTGTGTTTTCGATCCGTCCGACGAGATCCGGGCCACTTGATTGCCGTCAGCGCTCAGCGCCATTCCGCCGTCACCGCCGGCGATACCCACGTTGTTTAAAGAACTGGCCTCCAACGTCTTCAACACGCTCCACGTTCCGGTGTCCCAAACCTTGAGCGAATCACCGAGCGTAACCAATCTCTTCCCGTCCGCGCTGAAGCTGATAAAAGAGACTCCGAACGAGATCCCAGTGCCCTGCGAGGTCGCCAGCGTCTGTACCTCGCGGCCCGTCAAAACTTCCCAAACCTTAACCGAGCTGTTGCCCGCAGCCGCCGCCAGGTACCGGTTGTCTCCGCTGAAAGCAATCAACGGTGCCATCCCCATAGAGGTCTGCGCCCCGGTGGACAGATCGCGCAGCGAACGTCCCGTCGACGTTTCCCACAGTTTGATTGTGCTGCTGCGAAAAGTTCCAGTGGCGAGAAGCCGGCCATCGGGACTAAATACCAGGCGCGTGGCGCCGATCACATTGTTATATCCGGTCTGGAGTACCAGTTCGGGTTTTGCTTCTTTCGGCTTCGCCTGGCCGCTCTGCTGGTTACCCGCGGTGTTTCCTCCCAGACCCAGGCCGCGGTTGTCTGGCGTAGGACTCGGCGACTGCCCAAACACCTGGATACCGGCAGTTAAGAACAGACCGAGGATTAAGGAAAGTCTCTGCAAGGCGTGGCGCCTGAACTTCAATATTTTTTTCATAGCAATTTTGGGGGAGTCTCGAAAGCGTAGTGGGAGGGAGACGGTCTGTCAACGCTTGGTGCCGAACGGCTTTCCTGGCGAACGGCGATGACCGGTGCTGTCGTGTTTTGAAGATTACCCGCCGAGATAAGACGATCCACGAACACACACGAACCAGAAATGTTTTGTTCGTGTCGTTTCGTGTGATTTCGTGGATCGTTCTCTCGGTCCTTGCTTAGAAGAGAATCTACTTGTAGGAAATGACCCGCTCAACGGGTGTGCGCCTGCTCTGGTCGTAAGCCGCAAGCGACAATTGCGAATCATTCAACTTTAAGGGCGACGAATCGTCCGGCTTTGAAACATACTGTGACGGATTCATCGCGCGCAGGTAAAGCAACACGCGGCTCAAGACGCCCACGGCCATCAAGATATCGCCCACCCGGGTGAGGTGATATTCGAAACTGAAAACCCGGACCAGGACTCCCGTCAGAAACACGATGCCAAAAAACCATTTGAGGGCCTGGATAGCGGGTTGATTTCGGCGGGCAATTTTCACGCATTCATCTCGGATCTGCTCCAGATTCCCAAACCGCTTAAGCGCGCTGGCCTCAGCCTCTTCCCACGGCATATCCTGCCGGCAATGCTCATCCGTCAACAGATCGAGATGAAAGCGCAGCTCTTCCTCGACTTCACGCTGGGCCCGTTGCCCGTCAAAACGCTGCCATAGTCCGGTCAAGGCTTTCATCGCTCGCCCTTTCAACTGGGACTTAAGCCGTTTGCAGAATCCTGGTAATCGCCTGCGAAACGCGCTCCCAGTTCGCCTGTTCGCCATTCAGCCGTTTTCGGCCGGCTCGGGTCAGTCGATAGAACTTTGCGCGCCGGTTGTTTTCCGAAACACCCCACTCTGAGGCGATCCAACCGCGCTCTTCCATGCGATAGAGCGCCGGATAGAGTGAGCCGTCTTCGACCTTAAGCAAGTCGTCAACCGCCTCGTGAATCCGCTGGGCGATGCCATAGCCATGCATGGAATCTCGCGAGAGCGTTTTGAGAATTAACAGCTCCAACGTCCCTTGCATCAAATCCGTGCGGACCTTTGCCATCGTGCGCGTTCCCTCGACTGTCTGGGGAGGGGTTGGAAAATATAACCCTTTCCCTAGATTGTCAAGGGAAAGAGTTAGACAAGCTGAGTTGGGATTTTGTTCCCGGGCCGCGGATCTTCGCAAAGAAAGTCGGGTCGAGGTTCTCATTCACACCCGGCTTCAGCCGGGTGATCGGGGAGAGGTAGGACGAGAGGAAACCGTTTAAACGGTTTCCGGATCTTAGCCTGTCGCACTTCACCTGGCTGAAGCCAAGTGTGAATGAGACCGGATTGTCCCCAAAAGAACTCGACAGTCGTCGCAGTCCGAATGCTTTTTGTGCAAAGCCGGCCGCGGAAGTTGCCCGAGCCGGTTCAGACCCCGTCCTGGTCTTTTTTGTTCACCTGGCCGGCCCCACTGACGCGCTTGGTAAGCTTCGCATCACCGCTGTAATTCACACGGCCGGCGCCTGAGACGGTTACGTCCAGTTGCTCACTGGCATAGACATCGACGCTGGCTGCGCCGGTGACGCTGACCTCGACCCTGGCGGCGCGCAGATCATGCGAATCGATTTTTCCGGCTCCCGTCGACCTGATCTTAACGGAAGTGCTTTGGCCTTCAGCCACCACGAAGGCCGCGCCGGTGGAACGAATTTCAAAGCTTTCGTTCTTCAGATTCGAGACTACGAACTTGCCGGCGCCGGTGCTGCTGACGCTCGTCAAATCCGGAACGCTGATCCTGAGCGCGATTGGCTGTCGGGTGTTGAACGACTTGTGACTGCTGACACGGAGCACGCCATTACGAACTTCGGTTTGAATCAGTGGAAGAATGTTGTCGTCGCCTTCAATCTCAAAGCTGGGGGATTTTTGACAATTCACCTGGACGTCAAAAGCTCCGGTGGTCTCGATGGCAGTGAAAGCCGGCACGTCCCTCTTCTCGGTCTTGCGCACGCCAGAGCCGCGGACGCCGCCGAAATGACAGCCAGCAAACGCCAATAGCAACAGCCCCGTCAGACAAATCGCGGTTTTTTTCATCGGGTTTCCTCCGTGTTTCCGGTGATGCGGGCTTTACTTCCTCTCCCTTTGGGAGAGGGTCGGGGAGAGGGCCTACGGCGTCGTGACGACCCCTATTACCTCCGCACTGTCTATCCCCGGCGGTTACCTTGAGCCCGCGGATTCAGCCTGCCTCATATTCCTAAACGGAACGCTATTCGAATTGTTTCTTAAATTCTTCAAACTGCCGGCGCAGGCTTTCGACTTCGGCAGAAAGCGTTTCAACTCGGTGTTCAAGACTAACGACTTTTTCGGAGTCGATCGTTCGGCGTGTCTGTTTGCTGACCGGTTGCTCGCCCTCGGGCCCTTCGATCTTCACTTCCCCAGCCAGCAGGTGCGCAAAGCGGGCCTCTTTCTGACCGGTCTGGCGCGGCAGCTTGATCACCAGCGGCTCGGGGTCTTTCGTGCTCAGAGTGTGAACAGTCTGTTCGATTTCTTCCAGTCCGGTGACCTCACACAGCCGGTACGCACGCCCGCGAATCTCACCGGTGGTTTGCGCGCCGCTGAGCATCAGCACACACATCACGGCCAGCTCTGGCGGGCTCAGATGAAGATTTTCCGCCACATGCTTGAATTTAGGAACGCGACTGGTGCTGCCAAAGAAAACGTAGGCCAGATTCTTTTCGCGCAGGCTATCGAGCGCTTGTTCAACTTCAGCCTCACTAAGCGAAGTTACCGGATGGCGATTGTTCTTTTGATTACACGCCAGCGTCAGTGCGTTGAGCGTCAGCGGATAATAATCCGGCGTAGTGATCTGTTTTTCGATCAGCGAGCCAAGGACTCGCACTTCGGTTTCAGTTAGCAGCATGATCTTCACTGCCCTCTCTATCTTTGGGAGAAGGAACACGTAAGACTATCAGGCGTGCACAGCATCAGTGGCATGCTCGGTCGTACTGGTATTCAGTTTGTCCCCTCGGTGGGCTTGCTTACTGACTTATCTTTAGTGTAAAGGAGACCATTAATTTGTAGTTTGAAGACCTCGCGTTCAATCAACTGTTCGATTGCCTCCGACACGAGTTTTGGTTCAAGTTGGAGTTTACTGGCAACCTGTCTTGCGGCTCCGTGTGGCCACGGTTGAGGTGGCATCGACCGCCGGATACGCTCAATTATTCCCTCATCCAGCAGAGTATCTTCACTGGTTGCCGTCTCAGGCTTTGTGTGTGGAGTATCGAGGCTCTTGATAGTGATCTTGTTAGCTGCACGATAAGCGCGGAAGCGCGAGCGGCAAACTTCGCACGTTGATTCAATCTTGCTTCCCGGCATGGGGTCCATCGTTACACTGACTGTGTGTGCACACGTTGGGCAAGTCAGAACTTCCGGAATTGGGAGTCGTACCTTCAACACAAACCCCTGGTCGGTGTGCTGGGAATACAAGCGTGCACCACAGTTCTGGCAGGACAGGCCCTTGAAACTGGTTGGTTTTGGTCGTTGACGATACTGCACTTTGTGTGAGCATTGAGGACAGTTAGATTCCACGTCCTGTCGAGTTTGCAAGGGTTTAGGGCGTCGGATTGGAACACCGCTTACTTGTGAAGCAAGCACCCGAAGATCTGCCTTCATTGAATCAACTTCGGCTCTTAGTGTTGCTGCGTCTTCATGGGCCTCTTCAGATTCGGTTTCAACATCAGAAACTGATAGTGACTCTACTCTTTCAATTAGTTCCTTCAGTTCTTCTTCGCGCTCTTCTTGCTCCTCCCGCTGTCTGATAATCTCATCGCCAATCACACCTTGCCAGTCGCTCCTAGAGCCGTCGTTAACCGATTTCAGAGTATTAATTACATGTACCGCGGCTTCGATTCGGGAGTTCTTAGCCAGCAGTGCTTCATTAGGTGAGTGATAATCATCTGCTTCGAGTTCTTGTTGGAGAAAAGCTGAAAGGCGATCTAATTCGTTCGATAGATTGGTAACTTTCTCTGACGCCTTCAGGGCGAAGACGCGTAGATTCTTGTTGAACGATCGCTCTGAATAGAAACCTGATGCGATCCATGATCCGAGAATCGAAAGAATCGTCAAGACAACCGTCACCAAGAGTGACTCAGTAGTTGTCGTGCCGCCTCTTGCGATCATCCACAAACAAAGCAGAATGCCCAGAATCAAAGCTGCCAAAAGCGCACCGGTCGACCATCGACTTTCCATTCGTTGCCTCCTTCAGTTGAGATAGGCCTCACAGTCACGGAAGATAACTGTAGAGCGGATTGGGTCTTCCCATTGTAGCTGATAAGTCTCTGAGCCCCGAGTTGGATTGGATTGGCCACGTCGTTAGCGCATGAATTTGCGGCGGATGGCGAGTGCGAGCAAAGCGGCCTGCACAGGCCCAAGAATCGTTTCGAGAAGGACGATAGTTTGCGCGGCCGTCGTCGCCGGTCGTGGTTCAGGTTTTTGCAGAATCATCACTCCCGCGCTGTAGGTTAACGCGCGACTAAATTTCAGCGGTGCACCGACATCATCGCGTTTCGCAACTACGACATCGCTCTCGCTCGCCACCTTCGGCTCCCATCGTGCGAAACCAACGTGATTGTAGAGCAAGGCAGATAGCAACAATATTCCTAACAGGACGAAGAAGGCCTGCCACACTCGTTCACCGTAGCCACTCGCCAGCCAATACCACCAGCTCAATCGCCAGGGAGCAAAGCCGCGCCAACTTTCCAACCGCCGCGCCTCCATTGCCATATAGCGAAACTTTGAGGCCTCCTCGTAGCGATGGTTCTCTTCGGCGTTAACTGCCAGATTCCTGCAAGCAATCGCCAGTAGAGGGTGCGGCGATGAGACTCGGTTCTTTTCTAAGCGGCTAATCTCTTCGTTGAGGCTGAGCTGTCCCCAATTCACATTTGTGATTCCAAACTTGCGGGCGTCTATGTTCACAAACCAATGAGGGCGCAGGCTGAGTGTGTGGAATGAAACGCGATCTGGTTTTTCGATTCTAGCGAACTGGAGATCCAATCGGGATGTATCGGTAAATACCTGGTGTTTTTCAGCTCCTGCAAACCTAACGTGATCTGCGAAAGTGGCATGGTGGAAGTACGCCTCAGCGCTGAAAGTGGCGGATCCGAAAGACGCCGCCGCGCTGAAAGTGGCAGATCTGAAAGACGCCTCCGCGCTGAAAGTGGCATCGCTGAAAGACGCCTCTGCGCTGAAAGTGGCATCGCTGAAGTACGCCTCTGCGCTGAAAGTGGCATCGCTGAAGTACGCCTCTGCGCTGAAAGTGGCATCGCTGAAGTACGCCGCCGCGCTGAAAGTGGCATCGCCGAAGTACGCCGCCGCGCTGAAAGTGGCAGAGAGGAAGGTCGCCTCCGCGCTGAAAGTGGCATCGCGGAAGTACGCCTCCGCGCTGAAAGTGGCACCGCTGAGGTTCGCCTCAGCGTTGAAAGTGGCACCGCTGAGGTTCGACTCAGCGCTGAAAGTGGCATCGCGGAAGTACGCCTCAGCGCTGAAAGTGGCATAACTGAAGTTTGCCTCAGTTCTAAATTCAAAGCGCTCGAACGACAGTTTGTCAGGGAACCACACCCCGCGAAAGTCAAAATCTTCATTCTCAAGTTTTCTCTGAAGCGCTTGCTCGAAATCTGCGCTCTTCTCCTTACTTGGAAAGTGAAGCACGCAGTACCGCTTTTCTTCGAGTTCCCTATAGAAGGGCTCCACGGCGCACGCTTCGCGCATCCACTCTTCGCAGTCGCAAACAAAAGCGGATTCGGGTTCGGATGGCGAGTCGGGCATAAGCAATCAGAGGTTTGAGATCTGCTCTGCCTTGCCCTTATACCTCAGCACCGGGGGATTGTCATCACTCGTTCGCCTGAATATAGCTCGTTCAGCTCCGTAGGAGCGCGATGTTTATAGCTCACATCGCAAACGTAAAGACGGTCTGGGTCTATAAACATCTCGTGCCTGACGGCACGAAGAGATCGGAGCCTCTACCATCCAAAGTTGAGCTAAGGATCCGGTCGCTACTGCTCCCGGTTCTGAATCAGCACGCTGATCATCGTCCCCTGCATCGTCGCCACCAATTTTTTCTCGCCATGCTCGGCGATGCCAAAGACATCGGCGCGCACGACGGTCAGGGTTCGTCCAGCCTTGATCACTTCCGCGCGCGCAAGAAAAGATTTGCCATGAGCCGGCCGCAGCAGGTTCACTTTGAATTCGACGCTCAAAACCTCCGAACCCGCAGGCATCAAACTGTAGGCGGCATAGCCACAGGCGGAATCTGCGATGATGGTCACCACGCCCGCGTGCAGGTAACCATGTTGCTGGGTCAGATCGAAGCGATAAGGAAGTGTGATCTCAACCACGCCCGGCTCGACCAGACCGAGCCGCGCGCCCATCAAATTCATGATTGGTTGCTGAGCAAAGCTCTGCGCGACTTCTGCAGCAAAGGTGGGATTGAGTGGTTTCACGTCCAATCTACTAGTCTATAGGAGCAACATGCTCGGCACCTGATTACAGGTTGCCAGACAATCGTTCGCGCCAATAGCCAGGCCGGCGATGTAAGTGCATCACCGCAACAATCAGGATTGAATTGCTCTCAATGGAGTAGAGAATGCCATAAGGAAACGTGTGCGTGAGACAGCGGCGAACATCTTGTTCAATCACGCGCCAGCTGTCCGGATTTCTTACTATCCGTTCAATTGCGGCTTCAACTTCGATTGTGAAAGCTGCGCCGAGACCGGAACGACGGGTTTCATAGAAAGCAGCGGCTTCGCGGTATTCAAGACGCGCTTCCGGGTGGAAGTCGTAGGTCATTCACTCATCGGCCAACCAAGCGGCGAACCTCTTCAATCACCTGCTCACCGGGAACTGGCTGCACCTGCCCCGAGCGAATTTCGTCGCGGCGGCGAATTGCTTCTGCCGACCAGAGCTGCTGGATCTCGTCCGTGTCCTCGGATTCGAGGCTCTGAACGAGTTTATCCGCAAGCAACGCTCTTGATGCGGGTGGCAATTTGATTGCCTCTTCCGTGATCTGGTCCAGAGTCAGTGGCATGGCAAACATAGTAGTCCGCTCGCTAAATAAGCTCAAGGCTCTTAGACATTCGCGACCTTCGGTCTTGCGATTACCGACGCCGGCGAGGTTAAGCATAGGTCTCCCACGGTAGTTCCACGCCATTGGTCAGATTGCGAAATGATATTTGAATCACATCCGACGGAATTGCAGAGAAAAACGGCAGCGGAACTACAGCATCCGCACCTTCTCGTGGTCGTTCCAGACTACGTGACACGAGCCCGACAATTCGTCCGTCCATCGCGACGACGGGACCGCCGCTGTTTCCGGGTCTGGCTATAGCACTAAATAGTTCAAGTGGGTGTCCTTCGAACGTCTGCTCTACTCGCCCTACGATTTCGCCTCGCTGAACTGTGAGAGTAGGAGCCAAGCCCCGTGGGATTGTTGGATAACCGGGAACGATGACTTCTTCAAGCTCGATTGCTCGCCTAAAACCTAAGTCGGCCAGCGGTTCCTTGGGCCGCTCCAACACTAGAACACCAACATCGACGTTTGTGTCGGACACCTGCTCTACGACCCGCACTCGTTCGCCGCCGATTTCGATATGATCATCAATAGTCATATCAGTGATCACATGAGCGCAGGTCAGCACGGTACCTCTCACCACTAACGTTCCTGTTCCGACGGCGTGATCACCGGCGGACGTTGTTCCGGTAATGAGAGCGATACTGTTCTTGATGAGATGGCTTACGTAGGCGGCACCCAAAGCTGACCCGAGCCAAAGAATGCCCTTACTCGCCAATTTCGACAACTCAAGCATAAAGTAATAACAATTAGACAGCCCAGGCCCACCCGAAGATGTTCCGGCAAACTCTAAAGCGCCTTTCTGTTCGAGTCTCAGGACTAGTTCTCTTATTCGTAACTGCTTGGGCCACACATCATCACCATTCTTCTTCATCCATTTGAAGAACTCGAACAAGGGCAACGGCGTGAGTCTTGATGGATCGATCGGCAGGCCAAGTTCAGTTCTGATTTTCTGATTGTTGATCGGACTGAAGAAATTGCAGAGGGCCACTGCTAGCCTGACAGTCTCATCCTGATCCAATGGTTCGAGTTGCGAATAACGACTCAATCTCTGTTTCTCACTTCAGCGCCTGATCCAACGATGAGCGATCGTCCAGGATAATCCACTCAACAATCGACAGCGGCAGGCTGCCGTTCTTAATCAAATCGTCATGGAATTGGCCGAGGCGAAAGTCTTTGCCCGCTCTGTCGCGGTACTTGCCCAGCAGACGCATGATCTGCCACTTGCCGGTGATGTAGGTAATCTTTTGCGACGGGCTGGCGGCCGCGCCGGCGGCTTCACCTTCTGCGGCTTCTCGATCCAGGCCGCCGGCTTCCATGAAATATTTCACGGCCTGCTCAAACGTCCAGCGGCCGGTGTGCAAATTCACATCCACACCAATTCGCGCCGAACGATAGCGCGACAAACGCAGAATCTGCCCCTGCGACGCTGAGTTGGGTTGATAGAGACCTGTCCGCATCAACATCTCTTCACCATAGAGCGCCCAGCCTTCAATGATGATCCCGTCGCCATGCTGGCGACGAATCTCGTCTTTCAGATGGTTAGCGATCGAAAGTTGCAGGAAGTGACCGGGAATTCCTTCGTGACCGAGGATTGGTCGCGGGTCTTCGATGGCCGCGCGAATGTAGAAGTTTTTGCTTTGCGGGTTGTAGGTCGGGATGAAGTAGAAGCCGCTGTCATCTTTGTCATAGACGCCGGGCGGATTCATAAAACCGCCGGGGCTGGTCGGCTTGAACGCCTCAGGCAGTTGCCGAATTTCAAACCGGCCGAGGTACGAAGGCAAAGTAACCAACCGGTTTTCTTTCAGAAAGCTAATCATCTCGGCCTGGCGGCTCTCGTATGCCTTCAAGAAATCATCCTGATCTTTCGGGATTACTTTTGCGCGCGCAGGATTTGGATCTGCTAGTGATGGATCTGGCAGGAAAGATTCCAGAGCGCGATAGCGCGCCAACTCCGCCTGGCCCAGCATCTCGACCTGTTTAGCGTCGAGCGGCAGGAGATAGACGTGTTTGAGCAAGTAGTTGTAGTTCGCCTCGCCCATCGGGGCGAAGGCCGGCATGCCGGGCAGGCGCTTCTCGAGCCAATCGGCATAGGCGTGCAGCGCCTTGATGGCCGCGTCGCTGGCAGCGACCAGGTTATTCATTTCCGCCGGCGACAAGTCCCTGGCCAGCGCCGTCATCATGCTGTCTTTGTAAAGACTGTCAATTGAGCGCGCGGAGTCGATGGCCAGTTGCGCATAGAGCTTGACCGGCTTGGTCAGGTTCCGCTGGCCCTGCTCGATCAGGGCCGGCATTGCTTTCAGGCGCGCCGTGGCTGAGAGGGCGCGATTGCGCGGCGTGTCGTACTCTTTCTTGAGCAGCGAGAAGATCGCGTTCGAGCATTCGTTCACATAAATCTGCGGATCGGTATGCTCGAAATCCATCACTCGATCGAAAAAGGCCGGCCCTTCGAGCTGCGCGCGAAACAAAAGCCAGTCGATGCGATCGTCTTTCTTCCAATTGGAAGTCTGCATGCGGTTTACCTGAGCCAGAAGACCGGCCACATGAGCGCGGCGGGCGGCAATCGCGGCGGGCGAATAATCGGTCAGCTTGTGGTCCCAGGTGTGAAGCCCCGCGTCGCTGGAGGCGACTGGGTAATTTTGATTTCGCCAGTTGTAGTAATCGCCGGCAAGGCGGCGCAGGGTGGCGGGGTCGCCGGATTTTTGTGCGAGCGCGGCGGGCGAAGCAACCGTGATAATCGCACAAACGAATAAGAACAAGAGCATAGATTTCATTATGACGCACCTCGTTGCGTAAGTCTGAAGCGAAAAGATGGTAGTGACGATAAATGAGGTTCGGCTTGATAACAAGGTTGACCAGAGAGAGCAAAACTCTCTCGGTGGCGCGTGTCGCAAAAAACTTGCATGGGCGAGCTAAACAGGAATAGTCTGACGCTGCTCACCACTCCGTGACTTTGGATTGCCCATCGCTCAAGAGTGCTGACTCTTAGGACATTACTCCCAACGGGAGTTCCACAAAGGAGAAAAATAGTGGCAGAAACAATCAATGTCGTAGTTGACTTATCACACCACAACGGGAACGTCGATCTGACGAAGGCCAAGGCGGATGGCATCGTCGGAGTTATTCACAAAGCCTCGCAGGGCATGTCGCTGGGCGACAACAAGTACCAGACCAATCGTGATAAGGCGAAAACCGCCGGGCTGCTTTGGGGTGCATATCATTTTGGCACTAAGGGTGACGGCGCGGCCCAGGCAGACTTTTTCCTAAGCAAAGCAAAACCCGACGATCAAACGCTGCTCGTGCTCGATTTCGAGCCGAACGGAGGTTCAACAATGACGTTGGCTCAGGCCAAGGCCTTCGTGTCGCGCATCAATCAAGTGACGGGTGCATTTCCCGGATTGTATTCAGGTAACTTGATCAAAGAAAAGCTTGGCGGCAAACCTCCGGATCCGGTGCTCTCGCAGTGCTTCCTGTGGATAGCGCAGTACGGACCAAAGCCAACTAACATTCCCGCAACCTGGCCCACCTGGACGCTTTGGCAATATACGGATGGTGAGGATGGGCCTGAGCCCCATTCGGTCGACGGAATTGGTGACTGCGATCGCGACCGGTTCAATGGAACGATCGAGAACTTGCGAAAACTCTGGGGTGTCGCAGCTGAAGCCGCAAATGGCTAGCAACGGTGCCCGAACCGTGGCCCCCAAACCGCTATTGCTGTATTGAGATCACTCGCGACTGGGTAAGAGAGCCAGCGCGTTGCGCTGCAATCCGGTCAGCTTTGCGCGCTTCATAGCGCTGCGACGAAAGCGAGCGGCGTATGTCTCGGGTGTAAGATAAATTATCTCTGAGAGCGACGCGTTGACGTTACCGGGACGCGGTGCAAACCGCGTTTCCGGTGACGCCGGTGTCATCTGGTTCCAGGGACACACGTCCTGGCAAATGTCGCAGCCGTAGAGCCAGCCTTCCAACTTACCGGCCACCTCTCCGGGAACTTGCGGGGCGCGCGACTCGATGGTGGCGTGCGAGATGCAAAGATTCGAGTTGACGACATAGGCTTCGGTGATCGCTCCTGTCGGGCAGGCGTCAAGACACATCGTGCAGCTCCCGCATTGGTCGGCGATCTCGGTTGGCTCGTACTCGAGTTCAAAATTCAGCAGCAGCTCTCCGATGAACACCCACGAACCGAACTCTTCGGTAATCAGGTTTGTGTGCTTCCCAATCCAACCGAGACCGGCGCGCGCCGCCCACGCCTTATCCATCATCGGCTGAATATCGACACAGACTTTGCCCTCTGTGTCTGGCCATTCCGTTTTGATCCAGGCCAGGAGCGCCCGCAACTTATCGCCGACGACGTCGTGATAATCATCGCCCCAGGCATAACGCGATATTTTTCCGGTGGCTGAATCGTTCCGGTGCTGGGCCGGAGTGTAATAGTTCAAAGCTACAACCACGACAGACTGAGCGCCCGGGAAGAGTTTCTGAGGGTTAGTTCGCTGCTCGGGATCCCGAGCCATCCAGCTCATCTCGCCGTGAAATCCGCGTCCGAGCCATTCGGAAAATCGCGCGTGCTCTGACGACAACGCTTCAGCTCGGGCTATTCCGACTTTATGAAAACCTAATTCACAGGCTCGGCGCTTGATAAGCGCCGAGCGCAACGCGAGCTCGGATTTTTGCTGCACTGCCTTCATAGATTGAGCGAAATACGTCGAGGGCTTAGCGCAAACGCTTCATGTCCGCTTCGGCCGCAATATAGCCGAAGCTGGTCCACTGATCGCCGGAAAGCATCTGTTGGAAAATTCTTATGGCCTCGGTCCGCTTTCCATTGTAAAGGTACCAGTTGCCCAGTCCATAGAGGATGCTGTAAGAGCCGGGCGAACTTGCTTCCTTCAAGGCTTCGGCCTGCAGCGACTCTGGCGAAATCGTGCCTTTGTAAATCAGTAGCAGCCGGTAGTAGCCGGTGTTCTCAATGATTTCCATCTGAGGGCTGATGGGCGCGAGGACCGTGGCCGCCTCTTGAGTTCGATTGATTCTTCTCAGGGTCATGTACAGCCAATGACTGGTGGCGACCAGACGATCGGGACTGTTCGAGACCTTGAGACATTCACGATAAGCCGCCAGAGCCTTTGCGTTGTTGCCCGTGAGGTAGTGAGCCAGCCCGAGGTGATACCAGATATTGAATTGCAGAGTGCTGGTCGGAACGTTGCGCGCATTCGGCTGCCCGTCGGGCTCTAACTCGTCCGGCTTACCCTTTGTCAGACGGGCTGCGGTCGTCAGGTCTTTGATCGCCAGCGCAAATTGCCTGGTCGTAAGGTAGCGATGGCCGCGATGCCGGTAGAGCCGGGCGTCGCGCGGAAACTTCTTAATTGCGTCAGTGTAAAAGGCGATGGCTTCGCGGAAGCGACCCAGATAAGCGAGGCGCCGTCCTACCCAGATCGCCGCTTCCGGATCGTTCGCATTCGCGCCGTGGCGCTCACGAGCTTCCGCAAGCTTGGCTTCCATGTCGCGTTTTGCCTCAGCCGAAATGGGCGGAGGGTCGCGATTCAGAAAAGGATTGCTCGAATTGGAACGCGCGGTCGTTTGGCCGAGCGACCAGGAGGTTGCGGTCAATAAGAGGGTAATCAGAATCGCTGCTTTCATAATCCCATCCAGTAACCAAAAAAATCGGGCGCGTCCTTTTGCGAAGACGCGCCCGAGGTTAGGTTAGGTTAGCTCTATTTAAGGTTAGAACTTCAAGCGCAATCCAAGCTGTATCTGGCGTGGTGCACCCGCGAAGTTTGTGTTTCTCAGAACTCCGTTGGCATCTCGAAGCTGCAGGAACGCTGAGTTGGACGGGGCCAGAATCTCGCCGGTATTCTCATTGACGCCGGGATTGCCATAGTTCAGCGCCGTCGTTGAACCGTAGACAATGTTCTGGAAATTGAACAGATTGAAGGCCTCGAAAGACGGCGATATCTCAAACTTCTCGCCTATCTTGAACTTGCGTTCGATGCGCAGATCAAAGAAGCGAAGCGACCGGTTGCGATAAGAATTGCGCAAGGAGCTTACGCCTGGCGCGAGGTACGGCCGATCATTGAAGTTGCCGGCGTCCTGGTTAAGGTCGCTGGACGAGTTGCCCTGGAGTCTAACCAGCGTCGCGTATGCAGCATTGGATAGTCCTGCACCGGGCAGGCCGGAACCTGCCAGAGGGGCCACGATACTGCTAACGGTCACATCAATCGGAGACCCCGAAAGGTAACGGCTCGACATCGCCGTTTCAAATCCGAAGGGCAGATTGAGCACCGTGCTAAAAGCTACGACATGGCGTCGATCATTGGCGCCATAGTTGTATTCCGGAGCCAAATTGAACGCGTTGTCATAGGAAGCGAAGGTGGCGTTGCGCTCAGTTGAATCGTTATCGAGATTTCTCGAAAGCGTATAGAACGCATCGAACTGGCCAAATTTACGGCGGAACTGCGCACGAACCACGAAAGCCTGATATTCCGACTTTGCGCCTGGCTCGCGCACCTGGACGTAGCCGGTATTCCCAAAGGTTGCAATCGGCCGGTTTTGCGCTCCGATCAAAGGCACCGCGGGAGATCCGATAGTGCTGGCAGCAATCCCGAAAAACGGTCGCAGACTGCGATCGCCCGGACGGAGAACCGGGGTTGGCAGGTCGTGATCGAGATTGAAGTTCAAGCGATCGGTTTTAACGAAGTCATAACTGGCGCCAATCGTTAAGCCGCGGGCGATTTCGCGTTCGAACCCTCCGCCAAACTGAAACGAGCGCGGGTTTTTGAAATTCTGGCCACCGGCAACGACTTGAAGACCATTCAGCACATTGGGTGGAGTGCCTCCGGCCGCAGCGATATTAGCCAGAATCTGGTTTAGCTGGGCATTGCTCAGAATGGGCAATGAACCCAACGGGAAATTGTTCAGATCAATTCCGATCGACAAGAACTGCTTATAGGTCGTATTCAGGGGGAAGCCCGCCGGAAAAGTTGAAGGCAACGTTAGAGTCACGTCGCCAAACGGAGTGCGGAAATTGTTCAGTGGCGCGGCCAGCGTCAGGATCGGAGTGGCCGCATAGTAGATCCCGGCGTAGCCGCGGATGACACCCTTACCATTGCCCCAGGGATCCCAGGCAAAACCCCCGCGCGGGCCCCACTGGTTCTTTTGGCTGGGGATGACGCGCGGATCGACATTCCCGAGCGGCAAATTCGCATTGAGCACGGCATTGGTAGCGGTGGCGTTACTGGTGTCCGGTTGCGGCAATATCTGAGCCTCGTAGCGCAGACCAAAATTAATCGTCAAGTTCGATTTAACGCGCCACGAGTCCTGTACAAAGCCGGCGTACGCTGGCGATTGCAGGGTGAGCTGTCCGTTTCCGATATTGAGGCCATAACGTACGCTCGTGTCGTCGAAACGATTTATTGGATCAAGAACCCCGGCGCCCGAAACAGTGCCGTTGGAGGTGCCCGAGTTGGTGTTGCCTCCCACGGAAAGGATTCTGAGAAGCTGAATGGTTGTGCCCGGAGACGTGCTTGAAGAAGCGATGCCTGAGAAGCTGAAATTCCCGAACTGCCGGAAAGCAAAAATCTGGCTCGCTTTCGCAAAGTTATACTCGCCTCCGACTTTCCACGTATGCGACCCGCGAATCATGGTCAGGTTGTTGGCAATCTGTACACGGTAGTCTGACTCAGTAGTCGGCAGGAAATTAACCGTGCCGAAGTTGCCGTAGGATGCCTGGATCAGCGGCGAGATTTCATTCGCGAGACGCGGGCGGGTTTCTTTCGAATACTGCGCGCGAAACTCGTTAATGGTGGTGGCGTTAATGACCGACGTTAACTGACCCACAACTGTATGCGAGTTGTCGCCTTCGGTGCCGTTGTTGGACAGCGCACTGTTGGTGGTTGGGGTTAGCGACGTGCCGGCCGTGACCGCGTTGAGCGCCGTGTTCACGCTATAGTTGTAGCGGACGTTGAGTTGGTGCTTTTGACTGAAGTTGAAGTCAAAGCGCGTCAGGAAGACCTTGGCATCGTTGGTTTGCTTGTAAGGGCCTTCCTTGCCTAACGAGAAAGCAAGCGCCTCAGCAATACCGGTCGCGATCGCACCACTTTCAATATTCGCTTGGTGCAGATTATTCAGGAGCACAGTGCGTGACTGGAGCAGCTTTTGCTGTTCGTAAGCAACAAAGAAGAATGACTTGTCCTTACCACCGTAATGATTGGGATCGCCTTCGCCGAAACGAGGAATCGGGAAAGGTCCCCCGACTGCCCCGCCCCACTGTTGCTGGGTCGGCGCGGCCACCTGGCCAAAGGCGTTCTTTGACGCTAAACCCGTCGAGCGATCCACGTAAAAGGCACTCCCGTGAAAATCGTTCGTGCCAGACTTGGTTACGGCATTTACGATGCCGCCGGTGGAGCGGCCAAACTCGGCGTTGTAGCCAGTGGCCACCACCTGAAATTCCTTAATTGCGCCCTGCGGAATCGTAAACGCCTGATTGGAACGTTCGCCTCCGCGCAAGCCGCCAAAGAAGGGATTGTTGTAGTCGGCGCCGTCGATCTGGACGTTACCGTTGATGCCGCGCTGTCCGGCGAGCGAGATTTGACCGCGCGAGGGGTCAATCTGAGCGGTCGGCGTAGCCAGCACGAAGTCCTGGAACCGGCGTCCGTTGATGGGAAGTTGACTGATTGACGTCTCGTTAATATTAGTGGTGTTTTGTATCTGAGTGGTCTCGACGTTTGAGCCGGCGCTGACCAGCACAGTTCCGGTCACAGCTTGAACGCTCAGCCCGACATCAGCGGTGATGGCTGAACCTACCTCGACTTTGTACCCGGTCTGTGTGAACTTGCCGAAACCCTGCGCCTCAACGTCAACGGTGTATTCACCGGAAGGCAAATTCAAAGCGCTAAACTCGCCTTGGTCGTTGGTCGTTGTGGTTCGGACGAGACCGGTAGCCGGGTTAGTGACGGTGACCGTAGCTCCCGGCACCAATTCGCCATTGGGATTCTTTACGGTTCCAACGATTTGTCCAGTACTCGCCTGGGACTGTGCAAGCACCGAGAGCGCGCACAGGGCGAGGACTAAAAGTGAAGAAAAACAAAATCTTAGAGATTTACACATAACAGGAGAACTCCTTAGAGAATGAGTAACGTTGAGACCATCTTGCGCGCGAGCCATCGGGCGCGGAACTGAGACTTCTGAGAACGTTTTTGGACTGCTGTTTCCGAAGGAAAGACCGCAAATAATTGCAGAAGGTGGTTTCTACCATACGAGTGCTGGCGGTGCAAGCCTAAAACTGCAGTAACTGGGTGAAAAATGCGTTAACGACCAGCCGGGTTTTGCTCAAACTTCGACTGCCTGTTTTTCGCAAGTATTGTGCCTGACTGGCTAAAGCGATCTCGAATTCAATAACAAGCTGTTTGCCAACAGTTATTACCGGCCGATTTCGTCCCGGCATCACAAGTTTGGACGAGATTTTGGATTTTCTATGAAAATCAGAATTGTCGTCGTCGCGCTCTATGCCGGGTCGGTCAGGACTTTGACTGACGCGGCCTAAAGTCGCTCACAGATAATAGCGATTCCTTGTCCTCCGCCAATGCACGCCGTCGCCAGCCCGTAGCGGCCACCGCGGCGACGCAACTCAAGAAGCAAAGTCAGCACGAGCCGCGTCCCGGTCGCGCCCAGAGGATGTCCGAGCGCAATCGCGCCGCCGTTTACGTTGGTGATCTCGCGATCGAGACCCAACTCCTGCTCGACGGCAAGGTACTGCGCGGCGAACGCCTCGTTGACTTCAATCAGGTCCAGATCGGAAAGTTTCAGCCCGGCCTTCTCGAGAGCGATCCGAGTCGCCGGCACCGGACCGATTCCCATAATCTCAGGCTCGACTCCGGCGTAGGCCCAACTAACAATTCGGCCGAGCGGCGCAGCGCCTTTCGACTTCACGTAATCTTCGTTCGCGATGATCAGCGCGGCGGCGCCGTCGACAATGCCGGAAGCGTTGCCGGCGGTCACGAATCCGTCTTTGGCAAAAGCCGGTCTTAGCTTGGCCAACCCTTCCAGCGTCGTTTCCGGACGGGGATGGTCGTCTTGCTCAAACAGCGTCGTCCCTTTTCTGGTTTTGAGTTCTACCGGCACGATCTCTTCCGCGAAATAGCCGGCGTCCAGCGCTCGCTTGGCGGCCTGTTGTGAACGCAGCGCGTATTTGTCTTGATCCTCGCGTTGGATTTCGAACTTGCGGGCGAGATTCTCTGCCGTTCCGGCCATCGGCGTGTTGCAGTAGGTGTCGAGCAGCGCCACCATCAAGCTGTCTTCCAGCTTGCCCTGACCCAAAGCGAAACCCGTGCGCGCACCGCGGATCACATGCGGCGCCTGGGACATCGATTCAATGCCGCCTACCAGACAGGTCTTCGCTTCGCCAAGTTGGATCATCTGGGCGCCGGAAACGATTGCTTGAATTCCGCTGCCGCACAGTCGGTTGACTGTCAGTGCCGGTCGATCGAAAGGAACTCCTGCTTTCAGAGCGACGTGCCGTGCACCATAGATGGCATCGCCTGAGGTTTGCAGAGCGTTGCCCATAATCGTGTGATCGATCTCCTCAGCCGCCACGCCGGTCGCGGACAGCGCGCCCCGGGCCGCGATCGCGCCGAGATCGATCGCGGATATGTCTTTCAAAGCCCCCACGTAGTCGCCCATCGGCGTGCGTTTGCCACCAAGTATGAAAACATCCTCAGCCATTTCTATCGCTGCCTCCCTATGATCAGATCTTTGCGCAGATTCAAAACTTAAGAAACTAACAGAGGCGCGGAAAGCGAGTCAATTTCACCGGCGGGCGTTGGTAGTGTTCTGATTAAGCGGCGTTTAGAGTACCAACTTTAGTTGGGTACTTTCTTGCTTAACAAAAGCCCGACTAAAGTCGGCACTCTGAACACCGCTCTAGATGGAGGAAGAGACAATGCGCCGTTCCACTCTTCAATCTTCAAACCGGTGCTTTTCGCGGTAGCGATGCAGAAGCTCCTCGAGGAATCCTTCGTAGGTGAAAGTGGACAGGTCGTATTGCGGTCTTAGCTTAAAAAGAATCGGCATCGCGACGCGCCAGGCCATCCATTGCCGCGGGTAATCCTTTAGATCCCAGCGCCGCCGCAGAAAACTCTCGACCACGGAAATTTCCGCACCGGTCAGATTGTTAAGATCGGCAACAAAGGCAACCGGCTTGAACGAGCGCCGCAGGGCTGGATCAGAAATCGGCGAGGCAAAGACCTCGGCAAAAGCCGGCGCTTCAGCTTCCCGTTCGCGCACGACGACGGTGCCGGCGACTAGATCGCCGACCCGCTGGTCGCGTTCGGTCGCAAACACGGAAACCAGTCCGATCGAATAGAACGGAAACGGCATGATGTCGAATTCGCGCAAAAGATTTCGCACTACCGCTTCGAAAAAGCTAATGGGGCGCCCGTCTTCGCGAATCACACGCAGCTTTAGCCAGCGCTTTCCCGGCGTCTGACCGCGCCAAAGCCATTCAAAGAACGCGAAGTACCCCGACATCAAAAGAAAAACGAAAATGATGAGCAAGGCAATGACCCATTTGGGCGCGCTCGAAACCCGGCTGCCCAGGTCCGCGACATCGGCCACGAAAAGAAAGATGATCACGATTACGAATAAAGTGAAGACCTGGATCGCATGATCGATAGCGCAGGCAATAAAGCGGTTTCCAATCGAGGCCAAAGCGAAATGCAGCGGCACGCGCTCAGGCGTTTCGATCACGAGGGTTTCGTCACTGGTAATGACCGCGGACATTGTTTCTATTTTACGAGTTTACTTAGCGCCATTGCCACAGCTTCCGGATAAAGCTTGTGCTCCTCGACCAGAATCCTCGCCGACAAACTCTCAACTGTGTCCCCTTCGTTAACCGGAACCTCGCGCTGGGCGATGACGGGTCCGCCGTCCAGGGTTTCATCTACAAAATGTACTGTGCAGCCACTGACGCGAGCCTGGCTCTCGAGGGTTTGCTTTTGAGGTTCAAGCCCGGGGAACAAAGGCAGCAGACTCGGATGAATATTCAGGATGCGCCCGGGAAAGGCCCTGAGAAACTCAGCAGAGAGAATTCGCATATAGCCTGCCAGGCAAACCAGATCGACTCGGCGAGCCCGCAGCGCCGCCACGGTCTCGCGGTCATGCTCGACGCGGTTGCGGCCGCGACGTTCGATCACCAGAGTCTCAATGCCGCGCTCGGTCGCTTTCCTTAAGCCATCAGCCTGGCTTTGATCGCTGATCACGACGACGATGGCCGCGTTAGGAATCCGGCCGTCGTGCACGGCTTCGGCCAGCGCGACCATGTTCGAGCCCCGGCCTGAAATGAGTATGCCAATGCGCGCGCGCGGCAAGGCTTTCACGTGATCCGACAAGTTCAAGCGCTCTCGCTCAGAATCTGACCGAGGTGATGCTTCAGATGCACGACGTAATCTTTCATCAAATAGCTCAGAGTCGCCGGCTCGGCTTCACTGACAGTTTTGAAGGCGATGGATTGAAGATTGTGTTGGGTGCACCGGTGATGCATCTTGTCCGCGGCAGCCCACGACATCACGTGTAGCAGATGAAGATTGTAAGCGCGCCACAAATCAACCAGTTGCGTCCAGGGAGCCTGTTGGTAATGTTGAATCTCGACCCAACTATCCTGTTCGTAACCGGGAAAGACCAGGTCGTCTTTGATCTGCCCCAGCACGAATCGCGCGTGATTGTTCGCCGCCGAGTCAATCAGGTGGCCAATGATCTGTTTTGACGACCAATGCTCTTCAGATCGCGGCTGCTCGCTTTGCTCTTCGCTGATTTTCAAAAGGCGCGGCACTGATGTCTCGATCGTCTGCTTAAAATCATCCAGCCATGGTTCCATTGCGATTTACCTTCCGGAAATTTCTGAGAGCTAGTCAATCATAACCTGACCGGAACCCGGCACGACGCGTCCGATCTCATAGCAGTCTTCACCCGCAGCTTCAATTTGTGCATGGACGTTCGTGGCGTTCTCTTTCGCGCAAACGATCACCATTCCGATACCCATGTTAAAGGTGCGAAACATCTCGACGTCATCGACATTCCCCAACTGCTGTATTGCTTCAAAGACGGGCAGCGCCGGCCACGACTTTCGTTTGAGCTCAATGCTGGTTCCGGCCGGCAAAATCCGCGGAATATTTTCCAGCAACCCGCCGCCGGTAATGTGCGCGAGCCCTTTGATAATACCTTGATCAAGCAGACCCTCCAGCGGGCGCAGGTAACTAACGTGCGGTCTCAAGAGCGCCGCGCCCACGGTTTCGCCAAGTTCATCGAGATAAGTGTCCGCCGCATGTCCGGCAACTTCAAAGAAGAGCTTGCGGGCCAGCGAATACCCATTGGTGTGCAATCCAACTGAATCGAGTCCGAGCACAATATCACCGGGCGCGATCGTCCGGCCGTCAATCACTTTTTCTCCGTCGACGACGCCCACGATAAAGCCGGCCACGTCGTATTCGCCATCGGCATAGAAGCCCGGCATCTCAGCCGTCTCGCCGCCGAGCAGCACACAGCCGTTCTCACGGCAACCCTGGGCGATGCCGGCCACGATTTCGGTAATTGTTTCCGGCGCAAGCTTGCCGGTGGCTATGTAATCGAGAAAGAAAAGGGGCCGCGCGCCCTGCACCAGAATGTCGTTCACGCAGTGATTAACCAGATCGCGGCCAACCGTGTCATGCACTCCGGTGGCGAACGCTATCTTCAGCTTCGTGCCGACTCCGTCGGCCGAAGCCACCAGCACCGGCTTGGCCATTGAGGGAAATGCGCCATCGAACATGCCGCCGAAACTGCCGATCTCAGAGAGCGTGCGGCTGTTGAAGGTCGCGCGGGCCAGTTCTTTGATTTTTTCGGTTGCGCGGTTGGCGGCGTCAATGTCAACACCGGCCGACGCGTAAGTTGCGGGTTTGGTCACGGCTCTCCCGTAGCCTGTTAGTTTGAAAAGCGGTGTTTAGAGTACCGACTTTAGTCGGGCTTTGTCTTTGGAACAGAAAAACCCAACTAAAGTTGGTACTCTATACGCCTCCCGCGCATCGGGCGGCTACACATGAGTCTCACCAAATACTCTTGGCTATTTCTTCTTAGTTTTTTCCGGTCGCGGTTTGGGCGGAGGCCCAAAATCGCCATAGGCGATGAAACCCGAACGCGAAGCATCGTCTTTCTGCCCTTCGCGGCCTGCCCAGACGTCATCTTTAGTTTCTTTGCCGCCTTTGATTTCAAAGGTATGAAACCCGCTTGAGTCGCCTTTGCCTTTCGTCGTGATCGCGATCTCGCCCTGCAGGTCGGTGCGCCAGAGTTTCACATTGGCACTCTTGAGACGATCCAGGGCTGATTGTCCCGGATGCCCATAGCGGTTCCACGCGCCGTCCGAAATGATCGCGGCCTCTGGGTGTACGCGCTTAAGAAACTCGTCGGTAGTCGCGTACTTCGATCCGTGGTGCGCGACCTTAATGACTTTTGCCTCGAGCTCGAGATCCTTCTTGGCCAACAAACGCAGTTCCGTTTGCGCTTCGGCATCGCCCATGAAAAGCATCGAGAAGTCGCCAAAATCAAGCCGGAGCACTATCGAATTGGCGTTCGTGTCGTTGCCGCCGGCCTTCATCTGATCCTTGACGAAGAGCGGCTCGATAGGAGCCAACACCGTCAGCATCGCGCCGTTGCCGAGATCATATTTCTTTCCCGGCTCGGCCTTTTCGTACTGCGCGCCGTTCTGTTTCATCGCGGCCGCGTACTCATCGAAAAAGGTAGTGATGGTCTTAGTCTTCTTCTTCGGCGGCGGCGGCGCTTTTGCCCCTTTGCCTTTCTTTGACGCCGGGGCTTCGGGCGCCGGAGTCGAGAGGTCGACACCATTGTCGATTACCGTGCCCACCTTGATCGCCTTCATTACTTCGTCCGCCGCCCCGATATGATCGGGATGCGGGTGCGTCGCGATGAAGTAATCCAGTCGTTCGACTTTGTAACGCTTCAACGCGTCGAGCACCGCTTTGCCTTTGCCGGCGTCACCGGCATCGATCAGCACCGTTTTTCCAGTCGGCGAAACAATCAGAATTGAGTCGCCTTCGATCGGCCCGACGTCCAGCACGTAGACTTTCAGTTCGCCGGAAACCTTTGGCGCGCGCGCGCGCCACCAGGGCAACCCCCATTTAACCCACGCAAACGTGCCCCCACCCGCTAACAGCAGGAACACCGCAATGACACATCCGCAGCCTCGTGTGCTTCGCTTCATCAGGATTCGCTCTCTGCTCCTAGTAGGACTTTAGTTAATCGATACGGCCATCGAACTTATTCGCTACGGTTCGCACCACCGGGTTCACCCCGGGCAGGCCGCGAGTGTAAGCCCGCAAAGCCTTTTCCGATTCGACCACGCGCCAGATTGTCTCGCGTCCAACCACTTCGTCAATCGCCAGAAAAAATCGATCCGTACTGTCCAGCTCGCCTTTTATGACCGGGTGAAACTCGAGGCTCTTGATCGAGTAAGCCGCCACTCCGGAAACCTCGTTCCAGGTTATGCGGTTTCGCACCTTGCCCGAAGATTCGACGACCAGAAGGATCAGGCGAAGGCCGAGCAGTTGATCGCTCGATCTATTCGCAACCGCACAGTTCAAAACCAGGCGGCCGTCGTTCCTTTCCAGTTTTGGTTCATCTATTCGCGCGGGCAGATCTAGAACGTCTGAAAAAAGAATTTTCGTTGATTGAGCTGCCGGCAACTCCTGAGGCGCGACGATCCTGGACGAAGCGAGCAAGGCCGCCACCCCGATTAACGCCGGCAGCACTCTGAATCGGGCCCTGGTCATTTCGTTTGAGTATGCAATCCGAAGATCATTAACGCAACTTTTATCCAAACTTAACCCGCTCGAGCACCAGCAAGCCAATCGAGACGAGCGCCAGCACGTACATCACCGGATTGATTTCGCGGCGGCGGCCCACCATCAGATAGAGGCCAACATGAGCGATGAATCCCCACAAAATTCCCTGGGTGATTGAAAAGGTAAGTGGAATCAGAATCAGGGTGAGAAACGCCGGCACGCCCTCTTCAAGTTTTGAGAAATTGATCTGGCCGACACTGCGGAACATCGCGGCGCCCACCAGAATCAAGACCGCCGCCGTGGCAAAGGGCGGCACCATGGCCGCGAGCGGCGCAATGAAGAAGCACGGGAGAAAGCACAGCGCAGTGAATACGGAAGTTCTTCCGGTGCGGCCTCCCATGCTGATGCCGGCAATACTTTCGATGTAGGCGGTGCCCGACGACGTGCCCGCCACGCCGGCGCCCATCGTGGCGAATGAATCAACGATCAATCCTTGCCTGAGATTTCGGGGATGGCCGTTTTTGTCCAAAAGGTCGGCGGCATGCGCCACGCCGATAAATGTCGAAATCGAATCGAAAAGATCAGTGAAGAGGATCGCGATGATTGAGGGAACCAGGGCGAGTTTCAAAGCCCCGAAAATATCGAGTTTGAAAAAGACGCTTTTGAAATCAGGCAAACTCAAAGCTGCGGCCGGCGCACTTACCAGTCCGAGCGCCCAGGCGACGATGGTTACAGTGACGATCGCCGCCAGGAAGGCGAACGCACTCTTTCGGGCCATGAGAAACGCCGCAATCGCCAGGCCCAGGATCGTCAGTAACGCCGGTCTTCCCAACGCGCCCAACTTAACAAATGTTACCGGGTCCGCCACGATGAAGCCCGCGTTCTTCAATCCAATGAAAGTAAGAAAAATGCCGATGCCCGCGGCGGCGGCGATGCGTAACTCAGACGGGATGGCTTTCGCGATCGATTCGCGGATAGGCGTGACTGAAATCACCAGAAAGAAAACTCCGGCCCAGAAAATTATTCCCAGCGCCGTCGGCCAGGGCACTCCCTTTCCCAGGATGATTGTGTAAGTGAAGAAGGCGTTGATGCCCATGCCGGGGGCGACCGCGAAAGGAAGCTTCGCATAAAGACCCATGAACAAAGTCATCGTAAAGCAAATCAGCACGGTCGCGGTGAGCACGCCGCTGAAGGCCATTCCGGTCTTGCCATCAGCCGAAAGAATTTGCGGATTAACGATCACGATGTAAGCCATCGTGAAAAAGGTCGTGATGCCGGCGACGGCTTCGGTCTTGAGGCTGGGTTTTTCAGAAGCAGATGAGTCCATCTGAGTTGATTTTTGACCCCCAAGAACACAGCGAAAAACAGCCGAATGGGGTCTCGCAGCGCCTCAGGTTTTTTGGTGGCGGTGTCTTAATCTGAGAGATTGCCGCTCTCTAGTTAAAAACGATCCACGAAAACACACGAACCGGAAAGGTTTTGTTCGTGCAGTTTCGTGTGATTTCGTGGATCGTTTTTGTCGACCGGGAAAAACCACGAACCAAACTGAGCACACTGCCGGCCTTTTTGATTTCACATTCTTTCCTGCTTACTCTGTGGGAAATCATAGCGCGCCAGCACGCCGCGCAGTTCACCCAGCGCCGTCTCAATATCAGATCGAGACACGTCGTAATGTGTAACCATGCGAATTGACGAGCCAAAGCCGCCGGCCAAAATGCCTCGTTCGCGCAACTGCGCGCAGATCGCCTCAGCCGTCTGACCGCTGTCGGCGACATCGAACATCACGATATTCGTGACGACCTTTTCGGGATCGATCTTTACTCCGGAAAGTCCCGCGACTCCTTCCGCCAGCAACTTGGCGTTGGCATGATCTTCCGGCAAATGCTTTGGTGATTCTTCGAGGGCGATCAACCCAGCGGCTGCGAGAACTCCCGCCTGCCGCATGCCGCCGCCGAGCATCTTGCGCACCACCCGCGCCTCGTCGATAAAGGCCTTCTCTCCCAGCAACATCGATCCGACCGGGGCGCCCAACCCTTTCGAAAGGCAAAACATTACCGAATCGGCCGGCCGGGCCAAACTGGCCACTGTTTCGCCCAGCGCCGTCGCGGCATTGAAGATGCGCGCGCCGTCCAAATGAACCGGCAACTTTCGCTCGTGAGCATGGGCGCAGACGTCTTCCGTTCGCTCGCGCGTTAACACGGACCCGCCGGCGAGATTGTGAGAATTCTCGAGCGCGACCAGACCGGTGGGGGCGACATAGTAAGCCGCGTTCGTGTGAATGGCCGAAGAGATGTCGTCCCAGGTAAGAATGCCGCTGCCATCGTTGCTTTTCACCGGTCGCGCTAACACGCCGGAGAAGGCCGACATGGTAGCCATTTCAAAATTGTAGATATGCCCGCGCTCTTCGATGACTACTTCCTGGCCGGGGCGGGTGTGCAGCTTGACCGCCGTTTGGTTTCCCATCGAACCGGTAGGCACAAAGATCGCGGCCTCCTTTTCAAAGATCTCGGCGGCGCGTTCCTGCAAGCGATTAACGGTGGGGTCTTCGCCGTAGACGTCATCGCCCACTTCAGCAGCGGCCATCGCCCGCCGCATCTCGGGTGTGGGTTTGGTAACGGTGTCGCTGCGTAAGTCGATCATGTAAGTGACCCGGACTTCCAGTCTGTGAGTTCGATCTCAGATCAGCGCAGCCCAAAAAGCCTGTGCGGGGCAAACTCTATCACAAAATTCTAAGAGGATAAGCGAGAAGCCTGATGGGTTGTGTCCTAAGTCGAAACTCGAGTTTTTCCTGACCTGACAAGCGTTGGATTACCGGCCCGCAGCTGCCACCAATTCTTCCGCCGCCTCCGATTCGAGCGGTTCGGAAGTGACCGCGCGCGACCTAACCACTGACAGTCGTGCCACTTCGGCTGCGATCGGTGCGGGTTGGCAAACTTTATTTAGGGCCGGAACGAAATGGCAGGTGCCTTCAAAAACCGCGCCGGGTTGAATAGCCAGCGACGGAGTTTCGATGTTGCCAATGACCCGGGCATTCCTGCCCAACTCGACCTGCTCAGTTGCTCTAATGTCGCCCCGCACCACCCCGTCAATGATCGCCGCGGGAACGAACAAATCCGTATCGACTTCTCCGGTTTCCGAAACCACCAGCGTTCCGGTCTGCGAACGCATCAGCCCGGTCACATAGCAATCGACGCGCAGGGTCCCTTCAAATCTGAATTCACCGGGAACCGGCTCGGCGTCGGCCGAGCGTGCCGGAACAGACCCTTCTACGGAACCGGAACTAACTTCGGCAGAAAGTTGGGGTAGGATAAATTCCAGCCAGGTTTCAAAGTAGGTCGAGGTGTCGGTGGATCTCACCGACCGGCGTGCGGAGTTGTTGGGAGAAAGTTCGTCATTGTTACCCTGCGAGAATTTTTCGACAGGATCTGACATGCGCCGGCCTCGCTCGTTTTAGTTTCTTATTCAGCGGTTTCATTCTTGAGCATCCGGCAGTCGCCGGTAAAAACTGCGCCCGGCTTCATAGCGATGGAACGCGTCGAGATATTTCCATTGATGACCGCGCTAGGTCCCAGCTCAACTCGCTGATGGCCAATCACGTCGCCATTAACCACGCCGCCGATGACGGCCACGGCCACATCGATGGAAGCGTCAACCCGCGCCGACCCATCTACGATCAGAGTTCCTTTGAACGAGAACACCTTGCCGGCCACATGCCCGTTTATTCGCAGCATGTCTTTGAAGCTGATGTCGCCGTCGAGTTCCGGCACCGAGGAACCATTCCGCGTGCGTTGCCTGACAGTCATGGCGCTGCCGACCGCGCCCAGATGCCCGGAGATCACTCCGTCCACCGGCATCGAACCGCGATAGGAAGCTTCTCCGGTAATCACCGGCACCCGCCCTTGAAAACTGTAGGTATTGTCGCGCGGTTTTGCCTGGGCGGCGGGCACTTCATTGATAGAAGTAACGGCGTGCGGGATACGTCGGGGACCAAACGCTGTTGCCTGAGCAGGAATACTTTTTGCGTCGGGTTTCCTTTTGGGCTCTACATTTAGAGCCGTCTTAGTTGCGAGCATCCTGGTTCTCCAAATGAACCGCCGGGGGGCAGTCCGGAAGTTGAGTCCGGTTAGATTTAGCGTGGGAAGGACTCGCTCACGATAGGCGGCGGGCGAGCCGTTTTCGAAAACAATCCGCTTTGAAAGAGACGGCACCTTACCACAGGCAAGCAGGGCATTCAAGGAATTTCCTCCCATTTGCCGGGAGAGTGCCTAGGGGCCAGAAACCTGGTCCTGGCCGAGAGTTCCAACCGTAGAGGTCAATCAGAGAAAGCGTGCCTATTTGGCGTTTTGAATGCTCAAAGCCAGAACATCATTCTGGGCGCAGATGGCGGCGCGTTTTGCCGGTTGGGGCAACTTGACGTTGAGATCGACTGAGGAGTTTCCGATTACCTTCGCGGCGCCAATTCGGACAAGTCCCTTACCAAAGTCCAGATAGATTGGCACGAGCATCTTAAAGCCGTCGCTGACTCCTGATTGTGTGATTTTTCCGGTTAACTGCAAGCCGTCTGGTCCCAGTTGATAGTCGAATCGATAGCTCGGAATCTCGGTTCCGTAAACCCATTCGTTGAAGAACCAATCCAGACGTTGGTTGCCATCCAGGTCCATGTCCCGGGACATGTGCTTTTCTACGGCCTGCTTGAAATCTTCGGTCGACACGTCGCGATTATAGTGGCTTTGAACAAAGTCCTTCATCAGAGTCTTAAAACGGCCGTCCCCATCGCGAGCTGTATAAAACATCATGCGGATCATGTGCAGGATGTAAGCGCCTTTCGGGTAGACGAGGAATTGATAAGCAGCGCGCGTTTTTCCGCTGCTTAACCGATAGCCCTGGGTGACTGGACCGATCGTGTAAGGTTTGATGTCGTTAGTCGCCGGTCTCGCCTGGGTGATCCGCTCGCGCTGATTATCCCAGAAGTCCAAAAACTTCTTGTTGTCCTGGCGCACGAACTGGGCATAAAGCGACGCCGAGAATTCGGCGAAGCCTTCGCTCATCCACTGATCGTGATAGCTGTCCCAGCCGATGACATGGCCCCACCACTGATGCGCGATCTCATGTGGCGCGACATAGCGCCAGAAGTTGTCCGTCCCGCCGCTCACTCCCATCAACTGGGTGCGTTGAGTCGTGTCAATGAACGCGGTGTAAGGCATGAAGACGAGCGTGGGCCAGGCCTGACCGAAATTTGCCGCCGGCTGCTGAGTCATCGCCAGCCGGGTATAGGGAAGCTTTCCAAAGTAGACGTTGTAAATACGGGTCGCGTTTTGAGCATCGGCAAGCGCCGAATCAGCCATTGCGGTAGTCGAGATCGCACCCAGCGTGGTTGCGGTGCGGATCCCCTGACGTTCGAGTTCCTCAATCTCCCTTTGGATGCCCTTGATCTCATCCGGCACTTCCACGTTGGCATAGAACTCGAGGTTGTAACCGGTATCCTTATCCAGCAACTCCTTCTTTTTGAAACGGCCATAGTTGAATCCTGCAACTGCCAGATCGGTTTCGCCACTCGACCATTTCGCTAACATGGCGCCGCCGTCCGGCTTGTCAGGTTCGGTAGGCGCACCCGTCGCTACGAACATGTAACCCTTGGGATAATGAAAGGAAATATCAAACGTGGCCCGGTCGCCGAATTGCGTTCCGCTGTTGTTCGGATACCAGCTTGAACGCGGAATAAGAATAAAGTTCCCGCCGCCAGAATCTCGTAGCGCCTCGCCCCCGGAATATTGAACGGTAAGTGTGTAGTCTTTGCCGACTTCAAGATTCTCCGTCATCAGTACGCCCAGATCGGCGTCTTCATCTTTGCTCTCCTGAATAAAACTCAGCTCTTTACCCTGGCTGTCCTGCACGCGACTGACTCGCAAAGTCCGAAAGAGATTAAAGGACAGCACCCGCCCGGGGATCAGCGGGCGTAGTGTGACTTTATCTGTCGCCGCGATGTTCGTTCCTTTGATGGTGCCGTCGATCTCGTGGTGGATGATGTCAAAGAGGCGATGGTCCTCGGAACTTGAAGCGGTACCGCGGCTGTATTCGCCGGCGAAATGAAAAGCGTTCCAGATACCGCCGTCGGATTCACCATAGCTTAAGAGCGCAACTTCTTCCGGCGAGACGGCTGGAATGCCAAGAGGATCAAGTATGAAAACCAGCTTGCTGTGTTTCTTTCCTGAGATGAAAGCCTGGAAGAATCCCGCGCGTTGCGGCGCGTAAAGATCGGTCAAGGTACGCAACTCGGAATTGTCCCTGAACTCTTTCCGCATTAGTTGCTGATTTTCGCGAAAATATTCCCTGGCCCGAGCGGCTTGCCCACCGCCATTGCCCATGGTTGCATTTGACGATGACTTGATCTCATCGAATGTTTTGTCGGTAAAGCGAATCACAACGCGGGAAAACGGCTCGGTAAGCTGTTCGGTATTAATGAAGAGCGAGAGGCTGTGTTTCTCGATGGGTGTCGGCGGCACCAGGGTCAGCTCGCCGTCGCCGATAAAAACGCCCGCAGTGACCCGGCCTTCGATCGGTGGCGCAAAGTAGATTTCCCCGCTGCGCAGAGTGAAAACCGCCGCATCGCGCGTCAGCACCAGATTATTGACGGTCGCAAACGGGCCGCCAAAATCTGTTTCGTTCTTCGCAATCTGTCGCAATTGCTGGTAAACCGGGTCGGTGTTGGGTTTCGTGGCGCCGACTGTGACCGCAGCTTCAACCGGTGCGATTTCAAGCTTGAGATCCAGGGTCGCGGCGGCTCCGTCTTCAACTTTCACACTGTCACGGCTCAATTCACTGAAGCCCGCCGCCGAGACGACGAGTGCATAGACTCCGGCGGGAAGGTTCTCGATCTTATATCTTCCCTCGGTGTCCGTAAGCGCAGTGAATTTCTGATTGGTCGTTGAATTGGTGACGGTGACAGTCGCGCCGGCAACCGCGGCGCCTTTGGGATCGGTCACTTTCCCCTCGATGCGGCCACCTGCGGCGAGCGCGTTGAAAAGCGGCGTTGCGAGGGCTACGACCGCAAAGATCAGGAAAGTGAGTCGGAGCTTGTTTTGTTTCATCAGAAAACCTCAGAAAACAAGTCGGGAACCGCGAGGAATTGAGAGCCTATGAACTACTCGCGCGCATTATTCGCACCCATTTGTAGCCAGTCAAGCCCGGTCTGTCAGTTCGGGCTCAATCCGTTTGAATTAACCAAGTCTTCATTTGTCAGTCCGAGTGCTCCGTGTCATCCTGATAAACAAGAATGCACACCGACGGTAAAGTGAAAACCAGACTCCTGCGCCGTATGGGCGAAGCGATCCATGACTTTCGCATGATCGAGGACGGCGATCGGGTGATGGTCTGCATGTCGGGCGGAAAAGACAGCCATACGCTGCTGGATCTGCTGCTCGATGTGCAGGGGCGCGCGCCGGTGAAGTTCGATCTGCTGGCCGTCAATCTCGATCAGAAACAGCCGGGATTTCCCGCAGACGTCCTGCCAAACTATCTGAGCGAACGCGGAGTACCTTTTCGCATTGTCGAGCGTGACACTTACTCGATCGTCAAACGGCTGGTGCCCGAAGGCAAGACTTACTGTGCCGTCTGCTCGCGCCTGCGCCGCGGGATTCTCTACAACATCGCCGTGGAAGAAGGTTGCACCAAGATCGCCCTCGGCCATCACGCCGACGACATCATCACAACCTTTCTGCTGAACGTTCTTTATGTCGGTTCGCTGAAAGCGATGCCACCGGTGCTGCGTTCAAACGACGGTCGAAACACAGTGATTCGACCTCTCGCCTATTGCCGCGAAATCGATCTTGCTGAGTTCGCGGCGCAAAGACAATTTCCGATCATTCCCTGCGACCTGTGCGGCTCGCAGTCAAACCTGAAGCGCGCGCGCATCAACCGATTGATCGAAGATCTGGAAAAGGAGATACCGCACGTGCGCGCCTCGCTCCTGACCGCCCTGGGCAGAACCGTACCTTCGCACCTTTTGGATCCGAACCTCTTTGACTTCAAAAAACTCTCAGCCGGATCCGGCGATGTTGAAGCCGAACTCGATCTGGCGCTCGGTCACACGGACACTGAGCCGGCATTGGTGGCGATCGCTTAATCAAGTTTCACCACAAAGACACAAAGTGCACAAAGCTATTCCTGTTTAATCGAATTCTGAAATTCGAGTCTTTGTGTCTTTGTGTCTTTGTGGTAAAACCCGCGCGTGGCGACGAGGAAAAAGCGCGAGCTCGACCTGAGTGAATTCCCACCCGGCACAGTCACTGAGTACACGACCCTCGTCTGTCTTGCCTGCATCTTTGACATCTTCACCAAACAACTCGGGCTGGCGCCACGCACAGCATTCTCGGAAGTCAAACGTCACGCGCCGACGGTCGAAGAATTAACCCGCCGCCAGGCAATGCGCCCGTATTTTGATAGCGACGAGAAGAACCCGCACTGCCCTTACTGCGGATCCGCCAAACGTTGGCTGGCCCGCTTTGACACCTACTGTATCGAAGGCAGCAAAACGACGGACGCGGCCCGCCGCGCCTTAATCCGAAAACTTCCCAAGGCCGATGACCAGTTCCTGATCATTGAAAAGAAGTCCGATTCGCGCGCTGTATTTTTTGACTGGCTGGACACTTTGGGCGGCAATCTGGACCTGAACGATGACAGTTGGCTGATTGACGCGACCCGCATGTATCTGGCGCGGCGCGAACGAAAAACTAACTGGACTGAAGTGTTCGAGAATTTGCGTGCCGTGCGCCGCTCCAGCCGGCTGGCCGAAGGCTGGGAGCGCGATCGGGACCGTTTGTTTCTGGCGCCGCAACTCTATAGCGAAGCGCTCTTAATTCAGTATCTCGTCAGCCGCTCGCACGCGCATGGCGGCTTAACGCTCGAAGGCCGGCTGACTTTAATGGAGATGATCCGGCGCCTGCGTTATAGCGGCTACCTCGACGCGCTGGGAATTACTGAACGCGACCCGGGAGAAGTCTTCGAGAAATTGATCGATCACCTGGCCTCGACTCATGAATGGAACGTCACTGCTCCGGCGGCTCCTGAAAGCAAGCGAGCTGGTACGAAGAAGAAGGTCGGTACCGGGAGCGGTAGCGACCGGGTTGCGGCTAAAAAGTCTTCAAAGAAATCCTCAAAAACGCGAAAAGGGAAAGCGGCGTTGCCGGAACCGGAAGTAATCATCAGCGAACCGGTGAAACTTCATTACCTGGTTGACCGCCGCGATTTTCTCGAGAAGGTGAAGAGCGTCTATGCCAGCTATGCGTCATAGAGTCTCCTGGTCAGAAGTGGCACGGGCGTCCCGCCCGTGATTCACGCGCAGGATGCGCGTGCCACAATGCCGCTGCAAAAAATACTCTTAATTCCCTATTGAACAAGTTGAAACGTTCCCAACAGCAGCCAGCGCCGCGCCTCTTTCTCACGGCCGGGTTTGGCCGCCAGCGGTGTCGTGTAATGCCAGAACGGCAGACGATAAACCGACACGCCACCCTGAACATTAATATCGACGATCTTCGAGAAGTGTCCCCTCTCTTCATAAACCAGATACTGATGCGCGACCGCGTCGTTTCGGAACATCACATGAAAATCGACAAAGCCGTCTTTAAATAGTTCGTCTTCGGGATGGTGATCGTTATGCGGCCCGGCATAATCGCCGGGTTCATAGCAGGAAACCTGCACACCCAGCTCACCTTCCAGCTTCAATCCGGTAAGCGTCTCGGCAAAGAGCGTAAAGCTTTCCGACTTCATCATCCGCAACAGACCAATCTGTTCAGCTGCGCGATAAGACCGGGCTGTCTTCTTGCGGAAGAACGCGGTCTTGATGTGAATCGTCTTGGGCAGGCTTTCACTGTAGTTCTCTTCCATCTCAGTGATTGATTCTGGCGGGATTCGGCTTTGCTCGATTGAGAGTGAATCGTAGAGATGTCGATCCAGGAGCTGCATACAAGCCGCGGCGCTTTCGCGGCGAATAAGATTTGAAAAATTAGCGAAGTATTGGTTCGAGCGCGTGAACAACTCACGCTCTACTGATGATTTGCCGTTCAGGATGCGCAGTCCACGGCGAGTAAGGAGATCTGCGAATTCGGGAGGAAAGCTTCGCATGGGAGTAAACCAAAAATCCGGTCCAAATACAGCGTCAGCGAGGAACGCCGCGTAAGATATTACCGCGAACTTTCTGTGTCAATAGGAAAGGCGGTATTGGTCTCTCGATGCCACGGGCGTATAGAGTACCAACCTTAGTTGGGTTCTGAATCTCGTCAGGACAAAACCCGACTAAAGTCGGTACTCTAAACACCGCTTATCAAATTGAGCAAGTAAAGCCCTCACGCTCGCCGTTCGAGAATGAATTCGGCGATTGAACGGAGCAGCTCGGTGGATGAGTGAATGCGTTCGAGCGCGGCGCCGGTGGCTTGATAGACGACTTCCAACTGAGCGTGGCTGGCTTCCATCCCGTAAAGTGCGGGATAGGTTGCTTTGCGCGAGCGCGCATCTTTGCCGGGTGTTTTGCCCAGGTCTTCGGCAGTTGCCGTGACATCCAGAAGGTCGTCGGTGATTTGAAACAGCAGTCCGAGATTAACGGCGTAGTCGGAAATCGCCGGAAGTTCTTCCTCGGCGCCGGCAATGATGGCGCCGCAGCGGGCGGCGGCGCGTATCAACGCACCTGTCTTGCGATGATGAATTCCTTCCAACTCAGCTTTGGTCGCATTCCGCGATTCGGCTTCAAGATCCAGACTCTGTCCGGCAACCATCCCCGCCGGTGTGCCCGCAGCCCGCGCGATTTCAGAGATTAGCTGAACTCGCAAAGCCGGCGGCAGGGCGCTGTCTTCCGCGATGGTTTGAAAAGCGATCGACTGCAAAGCATCACCGGCCAGGATCGCAGTCGCTTCGCCGAACTTCACATGACAGGTGGGCCGGCCGCGCCGCAAGTCATCGTCGTCCATCGCCGGGAGATCGTCGTGAATCAGCGAGTAGGTGTGAATCATCTCCAGCGCGCAGGCTGTGCGCAGCAGAGCGTCCGGCGCGGCGCCGAACGTCTGGCCCGTGGCCAGCAACAGGGCCGGGCGAAAGCGCTTGCCGCCGGCAAACAAACTCCAGCGGATCGCCGCGTGGACGCTCGCGGGTTCTTCGACTTCCCGCGGAATTAGTTGGTCGAGTCGCGCATCAATCAAAGCTCGGCATGAGTTGAGGAATTCGTGGGCGCCGGTTGAAAGCGTTGCGTTGTCAGGAGTGGCTTGCACGTAAGATTAATAATTTTCCAGGCTCAAGGGGCTTTGCACAAGAAGAGTTGGTTACACACCAAAGACTATCGACTTCTTCGGGCGAATCCGTTCTCATTCACACCTGGTTTTAGCCAGGTGACTCTCCCAAGATAAGATCTGGAAACCGTTTAAACGGTTACCTCTCCTCCGCGGACTCCAGTTCACCCGGCTCAAGCCGGGTGTGAATGAGAATCTCAACCGTTTGTCTTGTGCAAGTTCCTCACCGAACCTCTTCATCACCAGCGTTCGACTCACTCAGAGGTTCGAATGGGCGCACTGACGGGCGGCCCTGATTGTCGCGCATCAGAATCTCGATCCGGCGTTCTGCCTGATTCAGCCGTTCCTGGCAATCGCGCGAAAGGGATACCCCCTGCTCGAACAGCTCCAGGCTTTTCTCGAGGCTCAGCTCTCCCTGCTCAAGCTGGCGCACGATCCGCTCGAGCTCTTCGAGCGACGATTCGAAAGTCTTTGGTTTGGTGCTGCTCATGATGTTGACTCCCTCTCTTTCTCGGAGAGGGGGATCGTTCTTTACTTATTCACCTTCTCAAGTTGCTTCCGGATTTCGTCCTGCAACTGCGCGCCGCCCCTGGCGGGTAAGTCCCGCATCACGCCATCGGCGATTTCTTTTGCCAGCTTGTCGTCCTGCACAGCGATGACACGCCAGCGATTGCCTTCGGGTTGCATGGTCAGCCGTATCTGCTCTCCGGAAATATTCACCTGTGCGCTGGCAATATTGTTTTCCTGCTTGATGTCGGCAAAGCGGCCTATAACCAGCGCTATCAATATCAGCGGTTTACCTTTCGCCGGTCCAGTCAAACGTTCGAGTTCCTTTATGATCTCGTCATGGACTGTTTCTCTTAACTTTGGCGTAACTGAGGGTAATGTCGAGTCAGCCTTCGGTGACCAGAGAGAGTCCACCACTGAGCCGGTCAGGCGCTGGCGAACCTGAGCCACAAAGTCATCCGTGATCTTTTCGGAATTGAGAATGCTATCGCAGGTAGCGGTATCTTTTCGCTGGGCTGCGTGCGCCAGCACAGCCAGGGTGTAAGCCGGACTGCCCTGGAAATTACGCCACCAGAAATAGCCGCCCGTGGCCAGTCCACCCACCAGCAGCAGCAACACCAGGCCGGCGATCAGCAGCACGCGACGAAGTCCGCCCCGCCGCTTGCGGACCGGACCGCCGGCGCCCTGATCGAGATTGATCACGATGCGGTTTCGTTTTCTCTTCATCTCATTCGTTTTCTATCGACTCAACCCGGCAACCGAGCGCGCCTTTCCACAAACGCACTCGCAAAGGATCGCCCACCGCAGCCGCACTCGCTTCCCGAATCACCCCGCCTTCGGCATCGTGTGCGATTGCATAGCCGCGCTCGAGGACCCGCAATGGCGACATGGCATCCAGAGCCGTGGCCGCGACGCCCAACTTTTGCTGCGCGGATTTCAGCCGCATCGCGACTCCGGCGTCTCGCATCTGGATAAGCGACGCGAACCGGGTTCGCGCCGCAGTCACGGACGCGCGCAACTGGGCCGGGGTCAGGCTGTGCGCTGCCGCGCCCAGACGGCGTTGGACCCGTTGCAGGTTACTTAAGATCGCGGTCTGCAGCCGATGCTCGGCTTCATCCGCTGTTGTCATCGCGTTGCGCAATCTCGCTATCACGGCATCGAACGCCGGCGAGAGCGCCAGTTCCTGAACCTCATTGCGCGAACCTGAGACACGGAATCGAATCGAACGGGCCAGGTTCGCATTCAGGGATTCGAGCCGCGAGCATAACTGAGCTTCGTGCGCCGCGACAATCTCAGCCGCCGCCGAGGGCGTCGCCGCCCTCAGATCGGCGACAAAATCCGCAATCGTAAAATCTGTCTCGTGCCCCACGGCTGAAATCACGGGAATTGCCGAGGCCCGAATCGCCCGCGCCAGAGCTTCTTCATTGAACGCCCATAGGTCTTCGATCGAGCCGCCGCCGCGCCCGACAATCATCACGTCAATGCCGCCGTCGAGCCGGCCTTCCTTGAGCGCGTGAGCATGAAAGTCATTCAGGAATTTGATCGCGCGGGACACATCCTGAGCTGAGCCTTCGCCCTGCACCCGCGCCGGCGCAAATAGCACGTGCACGGTCCGGGTGCGGCGCGAAATCACGTTGAGGATGTCGCGAATCGCCGCGCCGGTTGGTGAAGTGATCACACCGATGCGACGTGGGAACAAGGGAATCGCGCGCTTTACCTCTTCGGCAAACAGACCTTCAGCCTGAAGCCGGGCCTTGGTTTGCTCAAACGCCAACTGCAAGGCGCCGGCGCCGACCGGCTCGAGCGACTCGACGATTAACTGATATTCGCCTTTGGTTTCGTAAACGCTGAGGCGGCCGCGCGCTCGCACTTGCAGGCCATCTTCGGGACGAAATCTGATCCGGCTGTTACTGCTGCGATAGCACGCTGAGCGCAGTTGCGCGAACTCGTCTTTGAGCGTGAAGTACCAGTGGCCTGAGCTGTGTGCGCGAAAGTTGGAAATCTCGCCTTCGACCCAGACGTTGGCAAAGCGCTTTTCCAGCGTCCCGCGAATTACGGCCGTAAGCTGAGAAACACTTACGGGGCGGCGTTCGGCTTCGTCAAAAAGAGATGCAAGCAGTGGTTGAGACACGGCGATTTGTATGGGCCACGATTGGACCGGCCTTCGTGTGTTTTCGTGGATCGTATCTTTGCAAACGCCAAGGAGATCCACAAAACTCACGAACTGTAAAACTGGTTTCTCTTCAAGACTGCGACTTTGTCCTGGCGCTTTTTTGAGACATTACACTAGCATCCGCGCCAGATAAAAGGCCACAGAATCGCTACTGCCGTCCGCGAAGCGGACGAGGTCAAAGTCGCCCGGAGAATGAGCCGGCGTAATGTGGATGAATTTTCAGCCGCGCCGCACGTGTTCGCGCACGCGTTGCACGAGCAGCCGCCGCAGGATCTTGCCGGCCGGGCTCTTGGGAATCTCGTCAACAAACTCAACGCGCCTGATTCGCTTGTGGGCGGCCACGCGTTCGCTGACGAAATTGATTATCTCCTCCGGCAGAACGCTTTGTTTGAGCACTACAAAAGCGATGGGAACCTCGCCGGCTTTTTCGTCCGGGCTGGGAATTACCGCGGCATCGGCAATCGCCGGATGCGAAAGCAATATTGCTTCCAATTCGGCCGGCGCCACCTGCCGGCCTTTGTACTTAATTAATTCTTTCAGGCGGTCGACGATGAACAGCGCGCCATCCTCGTCGGCATAGCCGATGTCGCCGGTGTGCAACCAGCCTTCGCTGTCTATAATTTCGGCAGTTGCGTCCGGCTGGCCCAGATATCCTTTCATGACCTGCGGTCCGCGGATGCAAACTTCTCCCTTTTCACCCGGCTTAAGATCCTGCCTGCTCTCTACATCGATGATCTTGCAAAGGGTGTTCGGCACACAATAGCCGGTCGAATCGGACTTATGTTTTGCGGCATTGCGATAGCTCAGATGAGAGAGCGAGCTCAGTTCCGTCATTCCGTATCCATAGCTGATGCGCACGCCGAGCCGTTCGCCGCAGGCGTGGGCAACTTCAGGAGAGAGCGGCGCGGCCCCACAATGCAGCGCTTCCAGTTTCGACAAATCAAAACGCTCAACCAGCGGACTCGCCGAGAGCGCCAGCACAATGGGCGGCACGGCGGGAACCACATTCACTTTGTATTTCTCCAGCGCCCGCAGAAATTTTTCGAGGTCGAACTGGCGCAAGGTGACGGCGGTCGCACAGGTGCGCAACGCCAGGTTGATGACGATGTGCAGCCCGTATAAGTGATAACAAGGGATGACGCAAATGGTCGTGTCGCCACTGCGGAGGACATCCACAGCTTCCACCTGAGAAAGCATGGCCACCAGATTGTAATGCGTCAGCATTACGCCCTTCGGCAAACCCGTGGTCCCGCTTGAATAGGGAAGTGTGACAATGTCTGACCGCGGATCGATTTCAACCGGCGGGGCCTCGCCGGAATTTTCCAAGAGCGAAGAGAACGGTATCGCGCCTTCGATTTCTCCCAGGGCAAAAACTTTACTGATATTCGCGGTCCGGGCGGCCGCGAGAGCCACGTCGGCAAGCTGGGGATCGGTGAGCAGATAAGTCGCGCCGCTATCTTTTAGTTGGATGGATAACTCTGACTCGTTGAAGAGCGGCGAAGCCATCGTGCATATGCCCCCGAGTTTGGCGACGCCGAGAAAAGCGATTGCGTACTCAGGACAGTTGAGAGCATGGATCGCCAGGACATCGCCTTTCCTGAAACCCTGCGCAGCCAACCCTGCGGCCACGTGTTTCACAGCATCAGCTACTTCCTGATAAGTCAGACTGCGATCTGTAGTCGCATCGATTAGTGCAGGCTTATCGGAGAAGCGGGAGGCGTTTTCCAGAACAAAGTCGGCAATAGGAACTTCGGGAATGCTGATGTCTGGGTAAGGACTCTTAAAGATCATATGTGAGAGTTGCGCAGCATGGGATGAACGAGCTCAGATCAGGACATTTTGTTTCATAGTCCTCAATTCTCATCAAAGCTGCTGGAAACTCTTCTCCTGACAATAAGACCAGCCAACTTTACTGCTGGCG
Organism: Acidobacteriota bacterium; assembly: GCA_038040505.1. Taxonomy (GTDB): domain Bacteria; phylum Acidobacteriota; class Blastocatellia; order Pyrinomonadales; family Pyrinomonadaceae; genus UBA11740. The sequence goes on from JBBPID010000004.1 coordinate 72,161, forward strand.
AAGATAACAGCCGGCTCGATATGCTATCACCTGTGAACGAAATCAACTTAGTCTTTTTAGTTACGATTCAGTTCCTACTATTTCGCGCGCGACGACGCGATCGGTTCGGTAAAGGCCGGGACCAGCAGATTGGCAAAGGCCTCGGGGTTCTTTACCTGACGCTTGCGCATCAACTCGTCGGTCTGTTCGAGCAACTCGCGGCCACGGTCACCGCCCACAATCTCACCCAGACGGCAGCGTGCGGCCGCGGCATACAGGGTCATGTGCGCCGCTTCGAATCCTTCGATCGCTTGCGACGTCAAGACGGCTGCCTTGGCATTGTCGCCGCGCCGTTTGGCCAGCCCGGCCCGAATCACCGCGGCCATCGGATTTGACCATCCCATCCGTTCCGCGGCGAGATTTTCAGCCAGCTCTTCGGCGATTCGCAGACGCTCTTCTCGCTGGGCTCCCGCAGCGCTGGCCAAGGCGAGGCGGGCCCGCAAGTACGTAGCTTCAATTCGCAGTACTTGAATTCGCAGCAGCATGGACTCTTCCATGGGTTTCATTTGCGTGTCGACGTGCCGCCAGGCAACTTCAGTGTCGCCCGTGTACAGCTCAATCTGGGCGAGGGCCACCAGGGAAACGTAATGCTGTAAGTGAAAGCCTTTGCGCGGCCACGCGATCAGCGCAGCAATAACTTCGTCGCGCGCGCGATTGGGATCGTCGGCCGCCAACCAGATGGCATTCATGCGCGTGCGCAGATCGGTCACCGCAAAGAGATTTCCCTGTTCCAGGGCCGTCGCCAACAGCTGCGGCACCCGGCGCGAAACCTCGGCGATCTCGCCTTGAAACAAAAGCGAGCTGAGCATGAATCGTTGCGCGATGGTTAGTTCCCAGGTGACGCCGGTGCATTGATCGCGCAGGATCTCGGCGGCCCGCTCGCATTGGTCGGCTGCTTCCTTCCAATGGCCGAACAAATAGGCGCTCAGCCCACGCGCCCAGGTAGCCAATCCGAGCGCGTGTGGATTGCCGGCGCGCCGGGCCAGCGCTTCGGTCTGCTCGGCAATTTGTCGCGTGCGGTCCTCAGACGCGCCGCCTCTCGCGGCGGTCTGCGCCACTTCAAAAGCCATGGCCCGAGCGACTCGGTAGATCTCGCCGGTCCGTAAAGCGAGCAGCAGGTGACGGCTTTGGAAATCCGCGCCGCGAATCAGATCAACCGCACCTAATCCCGCCGCCACGGCCCAGGCGATATCGACGCGAAACAGATCGTTTTCCGGAATGGTACTGACATCGCGCTCGGTGAATTTCAATCCTCGCAAGCGAATCCAGGCGCGATGAAACACGAGTGACAGCAGGGCCCGCCGCGGGCCGCCCGCGAGTTTGAAGCCGGCCCTTTCCAGTACTTCGCGGAAAACTTCCAAACCTTCATCAATGTGACCGCCGGTCAATAACTGAACCCCGGCCCTCTGTTGTAATTCCAGAGCCAGCCGCGGCGCAGTGGATTTCGCTGCCTCGAGAAATTCCTTCGCAGCTTCGGCAGGACGGCCGGCATTGGCCAGCGCATCCCCCAAGCCGATTTTCAGGTCCACCAGATTTTCCGCGCCGGGCATCAACTCACTGGCGCGCCGGTAATACAACGCGGCGCGATCGAAAGCCAGCGCGCTGGCCGCTTTGCGGGCCGCCGCCTGGGCGTGGCGGGCCGCCCGGTCTTCTTCACCAGCGCCCAGATAGTCCTCGTAAAGCGCTTCCGGATCGTCGAGGCCGCGGGCCTCGATCGCCTGGGCTAAGCGCCGGTGAATCTGGCGACGCTCCTCGTGGGAAAGCAGAGAAACGAGCGTCTCGCCGATGCGATCGTGAAAAAGCTCGACCCCATAACCGGTGCCCCCGCTGCGAACAAATTGCGTTTCGCGGAGCGGACTCAAAAGCTGCAACGGATCGTCCTGCAAGCCCGCGGCACTTAAGGCCACATCCTGATTCACGGGCCGCCGGGCAACCGCCAACGTGTCCAAAAACTGGCGCGAGCCGGCGGGCAGCTGGCCGATGCGCTCTTCCAGCATCGTCGTCAACGTGATGCCGGCGGTCGCCGCCTGTTCATTCATCATTCCGTAATGCGTCAGCTGTTCCAGCAGGAACGGACTACCCGCAGCTTCCCTCACGATCGAATCAAGAAACGGCTCGCTGGACAGACCGGCCACAGTGAACAGCGAGCGCGTTAACTGCCTCGCTTCTGAACGCGGCAACGGACCAACGAAGAGCTCGCGAGAAGTTTCATTTCCTGTCTGCAGCAGTAGCTGTTTCAAGAAAGGCTTGACGTCGATGTCTTCAGTGCGAAAACTTCCCACCAGCAGCAGCGGCGGAGCATCCGGAGGCCGAAGCAAGTCTTCCAGCAGAAAAATACTATCCGCGTCGGCCCACTGCAGATCGTCGATATAGATCACGACCGGTTGGTGGGCCGCAATCCGGCTAAGCAACTCGCGCAGGACCCCAAACGCTTGTCTTCGCAGCGTGAACAAGTCGACTGTCTCCGGCCTGGCCGGCCGCGAGTTGAAGATCGCATCAACCTGAAGCATTACCGGAAACACGCGAGCCAGTGCCAGGGAATTCCGCGGCATCACAGCTTCAGCCCGCGCCGGACGCCACGAAGACAGCTGCTTGCTCAGGCTGTCCACAACTCCGTCGAGGGCTTTATAAGGAACGGATTCACGCTCGTAACATTTTCCCTCGAGAACCAGCGCGTTCGGCGCCTGCTGTTTCAATTCATCAAGAAACGCGCGCACCAGTGTCGACTTGCCCATGCCGGAATTGCCATGAAGATAAACCGCGATCGTTTTCCCGGTGCGAGTAGCGTCAAAGGCATCGTGCAAGTCGGTAAGCTGTTCCTGGCGTCCGATAAAGGCGCTTTGCGGCGTGGCCGTCACGAAAGTGCCCGGCACAAAACCGCCGCTGCGCACCCCCAGAGCTCGCAGGACTTCACGGCCGCTGGGTCTGGCGTCGGGATCGCGCCGCAACAACTTCACGCAGAGATCATTCAGATCTCGCGGCAGCTCGCGGTTGAACTCGATCGGCTGGATAGGATCGCGGGTCTGCTTGCGCATCATGACTTCAAAGAAACGCCCTTTGAACGGCAGTCGTCCCGTGAGGGCCTGGTACAGAATCACTCCGACGCTGTACCAATCGCTGGCCTTCGAAATCGCCAGCTGCGCCCCCTGCTCAGGCGACATGTAATCGGGCGTGCCGGCCAGCAGCGTCTCGTGCAGCTCAGGCTTGATATCTTCAACCAGTCCAAAGTCGAGAATTACGACGCGGCCCTCGTCAGACACCAGCACGTTCGAAGGCTTGATATCGCGATGGAGCTTGCCCATCTGATGCAGACGATTTACTCCTTCAGCCAATTGGCGCAACGCTGAACGTAAGCGTTTTTCATCAAGCCGTGACAGTGACGCCAGAAAAGTGGAGTCATCGAGAGCGGGCATTTCTCCCGACTTGTAGACCAGGTGCGAACTGTCGAAATCGACGGTTTGAGCTTCGTTATCGGAATTTGAGATTGGTTGCGATCGTGGTCGGAGGAGGGTGTTATCTATCGAATCGGTTAACTCCTCGTCGTCTTCGGGCCGGACGTACTGAATAAACGTCACCCCCTTGACCAGTTCCATGGTAAAGAACCAGTGCCGGTCATGCGACATCAATTCATAGAGGGTCGCCAGGTTAGGATGCGAGACGTCGGCGAGTGTGCGAAACTCGCGTTTGAAGCGGTAAATGTGGGCGGCCTCGGCCCGGGTCAGTGTCTTGAGCGCGACAACTTTGTCCATTTCGCGATCGTGAGCTTCGTAAACGACGCCCATGCCGCCCGCGCCCAGTCGCCGGCGCAGGGTGAACCGCTCGGTCCCGGTGAATTCTCTGGCTGTCTCAACCATGTAAATGCTCGATCACACAGCCCTCACGGTGAGGTGCAAATGTGTTGACAGAACCGCAATTGTGCCTTACATGATTTGCGCAATCAATCACTGAAGAGCTGGACAAGGAGTGAAGATGGACTGGCGAGTGCTGCTGACAACCTTTGGCGTAATTTTTTTGGCGGAGATGGGCGACAAGACCCAGCTCGCCGCTCTGACCATGGCCGCAGAAAAGAAGCGGCCGTGGGAAGTTTTCATCGCCGCCTCGCTGGCTCTGACGGCGGTATCCGCGATCGGGATCGTGGTTGGCAGCGCGCTGGGCCACTATCTGCCGCTGATCTGGATCAAGCGCGCCGCGGGGGCTGCGTTTATCGTGATTGGGATCCTGGTGCTGACGGGGAAGTTCTGAACCATTTTCCATTCGTCATTTGTCATTTCATTTTTCATTTGATGTACCGTTCGGCGTTGGCGCGATTTCGTGGATCGTCCTCGATTTCTCCAAAACATGTGATCCACGAAGTCACACGAACTTGCACGAAAAAAAATCCTTTTGATGGCAATATGATAAATGACAAATGGAAAATGATTCTTGAAACTTGATTCATAGACCTCGGGACTTATGCCACAGACTCGTCACACTGAGCGACATTTCACCGCCGGCCCAACCGTGCGCGACATCGTCATCGGCATGGCCGATGGTTTGACCGTGCCCTTTGCGCTCGCGGCCGGTTTGACCGGAGCGATTGCCCACGCGGAACTGATTGTCACCGCCGGCCTGGCCGAAATTGCCGCCGGGTCGATCGCCATGGGTTTGGGTGGTTATCTCGCGGCCAAGAGCGACGCCGAACACTACGCCAAGGAACGCGAACGCGAGAAGCGCGAAGTCAAAGAGATTCCTGACGAAGAAAAACGGGAAGTCGCCCAGGTCTTTCATTCATATGGTTTGAGTCACGCCGAAAGCGAGCCCATCGTCGAAGCCCTCGCTAAACAGCCGCAAAAGTGGGTCGACTTTATGATGCGTTTCGAGCTGGGATTGGAAAAGCCCGATCCTAAACGAGCGCTGATCAGCGCCTTTACCATCGCTTGCTCGTACGTCGCCGGCGGTCTGATCCCCCTTGCTCCTTACATCGTCGCCGGTTACATCAAAGAGATGACCGTCCAGACTGCGTTGTTATTCTCAGTAGCAGTCACCCTGGCCGCACTCTTCGTTTTTGGCTTTATCAAAGGACGCTTCACGGGGACGCGGCCGCTCCGCAGCGCTTTGCAAACTGCGCTGATTGGCAGTCTGGCCGCCGGGGCGGCCTTTCTGATTGCCCAATTGATTTCCTAAGCGGCGAAAAAAGGCTTGCCAGAAATGCCGGTTTCGTCGCAGACTGTGCCTGTTTCCCCGGACTAAAAATAACGTCTCTCCCCCCGCCACTGGCTCTGAACAAGACGTATAAGGAGTGATTATGAAGATCAAAAGACTGGCTTTGTTTTCAGTTGCTTTTATCTGCTCCCTGACAGTCCTTCCTAACCTGGGAATTCAATTACAGATCTCCGCCCAAAAGAACGATGCGCCGAAGTACGTTTCTCTGTTGAAACGCGTCCAGGTCGGCAACAACGACAATTACACCCGCGCGGCTTTTAGCTTTAAATTTGGTCTTAACGGTGACGCCGCCGTGCAAGTGACGAGAAACAACTGGGATCTACTTTTCGGTAACAGTCCCACGCCGGACGCGTTCGATGTGACGATGGTCGGCGACGACCGAAGCCGGATCAAAGATCTCGGTCAGCTTAAGTGGACCGACAAGTTGGAAATCCCTGTCTTGCCCGCTTATGAGCGACCGACGCGCGAACCGAGTGTGAAGGCGATCGTGGGGGACATGTATTTGGTCCACACCAAAGACAGTAAGCAGGACCACTACGCTCTGTTCCGGGTCGAGTCCCTGGTGCCCGGTAAGGAGGTCACGATTTCCTGGAAACTGATTCCCTCGCCTGAGTCGAAAGAGTAGCCGGCTGCCTGATGATGGAACTTCACGTCGGCACCAGCGGTTACAGCTATAAAGAGTGGAAGGGTAATTTCTATCCGGAAGACCTGCCGGCGAAAGAGATGCTCTCGTATTACGCGGGGCGACTGCCGGCGGTCGAGATCAACAACACCTTCTACCGGCTGCCACAGCCGAACATGATTGAGAACTGGAAGGCCCAGGTGCCTTCCAGTTTTCGCTTCTCAGTCAAAGCCACCCAGCGCATCACCCACATCAAGCGGCTGAACAACGCCGCGGACGAGACAAAATATTTGCTCGAGACCGCCGCGTTGCTGGAAGAACGCCTGGGTGTGGTGCTGTTTCAGCTGCCGCCAAACATGAAAAAGGACGCGGCCCGGTTGCAAGCTTTTCTTGAACTCTTGCCGCCCGGAACACGCTCAGCTTTCGAGTTCCGTCACGAAAGCTGGTTCGATGACGAAACCTTCAACCTGCTTCGCGATCGGGATTGCGCGCTGGTCGTTTCAGATACCGACGAAAAGCCGCTGACTGAAATCATCGGCACGGCGGGCTGGGGATACTTGCGTCTGCGCCGCACTTCATACGACGAAACGGATCTGGCAGCCTGGTTGACGCGGGTTACGAATCAGAAATGGAAAGACGCGTTCGTCTTTTTTAAGCATGAGGACGAAGGTACCGGGCCCAGGCTCGCCGGACAATTTATTGAGATGTCCAGGAAAGAATAGCGTCAAAAGCCCGGCCGTCAGAGAGCACAACTACGAAAGCTGCGTGACTGGCGGGCGGGCTTCTGACATCAATGCGGGTTTACTTGATCTTGATACCGGCCCCAGCGCGGAAGTTATCCTGGCGCTTGCCGTTGAAGAACGTCGGAATATAGTCGACCTGGATTGCGCGGATGTCGATATGTTCGCTGGCGTTGATATCCAGACCGCCGCCAAAAGCCATGGCAAAGGCCGTATCGCGCTTGCGACGTGACAGCAAAGGATCGTCAAAGCTGGCGCGCATGTGCGAGACCCCAAACAGCGCGTGCGCAAACGGCACTACCCCGTCGGGCCGCCAGTTATAACGTGGGCCTGCCAGCAAATCGTAACGCTGCACATCTGCATTGAAAGTGCGGCCTGAGTTTCGATCGAAGTAACCGGTCGAAGCATAGCTGCCCGAGAAGCTGGTGACGATTCCAATGTGACGGGTTACGTTCTGATTGAACTCAACGTTAAAGCCGTTGTAGGCCTCGCGCTTGGAACGAAAATCTACCGGAGCGCCGTTGAAGGTTGCGGTGCCGTTCTTATCAATCCGATCGGCGTTGTTATTGGCTCGCTCGTGCGCATAGCCCACGTAAAATTCGTAGTACGAATAGTCGCTCTGCGCCAACGCGGCGGGTGCGCAAATCAAAGCGATCAGGAGCAAGAGAAAAGTTCTGGTCATTCGAGGCGCCTCCTTGTCCTCTACAAATGCTGGAAAACTGAGATTTACGGGTAGATTAATACTCCTAATCAGGAAAATTTCCCAGACTTTTCGCGCGATTACCCCTTTTTTTAATCCGAGGGACCGAAAACGTCAAATGCCTCAGGCTTCATCCTTATCCCAGGTGTCACGTCTGGTACTGTTCGTTGGTCTGACCATGATCGGCGGGCTGGCGGGCGTGCAGGCCCAGATTTCCTCCGATGCCAAAGAGGCCCAGCGACTGGCCCGAGTGGCCCAGGTCGCCCAACAGGAGGGCCGTCTGGGCGACGCGGTCCGCGCTTATCAAACCATTGCCGTGGTCGCCAAAGGGTCCCCGACCATTGCGGCGAACGCTCATTTAAGCGCCGGCAATATCTACATGAGCCTGGGCAAATTTGAAGAAGCGGCGACCGCCTTCCGGCGCTCGTTGTCGCTGGATCCAAATTCGGCCGAGGCTCAAAACAACCTGGGCGAGGCGCTGGGCGAACTCAGGCAATTTCAGCGCGCCCTGGAAGCGTTTCAACGGGCGGTTGCGCTCGATAGCAGATTTCTGAAAGCGCGATACAACATGGGCGTGACCTACGATCGCCTGGGGCAGCTGAAGTATGCGGAGTTTGTCTATCGTATTTTAGTTCGCGACTTTCCCGACTTCGTCCTGGCCTACGACAGCCTGGCGGTGACGCTCTCGAAATCGGGACGCGCTCGTGAGGCGATTCCTTTTCATGAGAAGGCTATCAGGCTGGATGCGAAGGAGCCTTCCTTCTATTTCAACTTTGCGCTCAGTTATCTCGTACTGGGAGATCTAAGAAGAGCGCGCGAGCAGCAGCAAAGACTTCGCAGTCTGGATCCCGCGATGGGCGAGCGCCTGGCCGCGGTCATTGCCCGGCGTAAATAATTTCCCACCCGTTCTTCGGTCACAAAAAAGCACAAAAAGCTCGAAAGGAATTAGAAAGCCTTCTTAACCTTTGTGCTTTTTGCGCCTTTTAGTGGCAGTTGTTTGTGGACGCTAAAAGTTTCCCTGACACGCGTCGTGTCCGCAATCGCAATCCAGCTCGATAGTCTGGCCGGTTCCTTCGCAGGAAGCGCTGCAATACTTCCCGTCGGGTTGCGGCGGGCAAGTGCACGATGGGTTCTTACATTTTTCTTCGTCAGCCATAATTCCCTCCTCAAGGCTCCGCTGAAAACAAATTGAATAACGGGGTGCAGAGCTTAACATAATTCGACTCAGCATAGTTATGGCTGGATCAGTGAGTACTGTAGCCGCAGTCAACTTTGCCAACTCTGCCCAAGCTTGATACAGAACCGGGAGCGGTAGCGACCGGATTATGAGGCCCGAAGGGCCGACATGGAATAGCCACGACCGTCAGGTCGTGGTTAAGAAAGTTGGAAATAAGTGATGAGGCCCGAAGGACCGGCATGATGCTCCTGTCGGCCCTTCGGGCCTCGTTCCCTCAGAGGAACGTGCACCGCGACCTAACGGTCGCGGCTATTGCATGACGGCCCTCCGGGCCTTCGGAACTAATCGCGCTCCCGAGTTGCAGCACCAGTGCTCGCTCGTTAACATCAACCACGAAAATTCTTACTTTTGGAGGATCTAATAATGGACGGACAAAAAGCTGCCCTGGCGACGGACATGCCTCCGCCACTCGCAATGCTGCAATTGATTTCGGGCTTTTGGATTGCGCGCTGTATTTATGTCATGGCCAAGCTGGGCATCGCCGATCTGATCAAAGACGCGCCCAAGACCGCCGATGAGTTAGCCACGGCCACCAATACTGATGCACCTTCGTTGTTTCGTTGTCTGCGCGCCCTGGCCAGCGTTGGCGTTCTGAATCACGATGCCGAGAATCGTTTCGCGATCACCCCCGTATTAGCGACGCTGCGCAGTGACATTCCCGGATCGTTGCGTGCCTTTGCGATGACGGAACTTGGCGAAGAACACTATCCGGCCTGGGGCGAGCTGCTTCACAGCGTTCGCACCGGTGAGATTGCTTTCAATAAAGCCTTTGGCGTGGACGTCTGGGAATTCTTTGCCCAGCATCCGGACAACGCCAAAATTTTTAACGATGCCATGAGCGGAATCACCGCACAGGCCAACGAAGCAATCCTCAGCCAGTACAACTTTGGCGGCATCGGCACCCTGATGGATGTTGGCGGCGGCCACGGCGCTTTGATTTCCTCGATCTTGCAGCGAAACAGCAGCATGCGTGGAATTCTGTTTGACGCGCCCCAGGTGATTGACGGCGCCAGGGCTTCGGTCGACGCCGCGGGCGTTGCCGAACGATGCCGGCTGGTTAGCGGCAACTTCTTTGAGTCGGTGCCATCCGGTGCGGACGCGATCATCCTGAAGTGGATCATTCACGATTGGAATGATGAGCAGTGCGTAACCATTCTCAAAAACTGCCACCGGGCACTGCCTGAAGATGGCAAGCTGATTCTGGTCGAGGCCGTCGTGCCGGCGACAAACGAACCGCACTTCAGCAAGTTCATCGATCTCAACATGCTGGTTATAACCGGCGGCCGGGAACGCACTGAGGAAGAGTTCCGTGCGCTTTATGAAGCCTCGGGCTTTCGTCTGACCCGGGTCGTGCCTACCGAATCGCCGTTCAGCGTGATTGAGGGCGTGAAGGTTTAGGGAGCTGGGCCAGAAGGGCTCTGGCCCAGTCATGTGGGTGAGCACGTTTAGCAAGTTCATTCCGGCGCGCCGCGTGATTTTAGTAATTTCACGACTGCTTCCTGTTCCGAGTTAATCGCCATTGCCAGTGCCGTCAGACCTTCCTTGTTCCTAATGGTCATGTCCGCGCCGGCGTTTAGCAGCGCGCGGACATTCTCAACCTCGTTCGCGTGCATTAGCGCAGTCCAGCCGTCATTATCGACTGCATTGATCTCCGCGCCCGCATCGATGAGCGCCTTGATGATTTGCGGCGTCCCATTTAGAGCGGCCCGCATCAGCACCGTCCTGTCGCCATCGCTGGCCTTTGCGCTGGCGCCCGCATCAAGCAAGATCTTGACGGTGTAGAAATCCTCATTGTTGGCGGCTGCCACCATTGCCTCGGCGATCTCTTTTGATTTAGGACTGATCGTAGCGCCGGCGTCGATCAGAGCGCGGAGGTTCTCACCTTTTCCTGAAGTGGCCGCAAAATAGAGCGCAGACTCACCGGCCTCGTTCCGGGCATCGAGGCTGAGACCTGCCTTAATCAGGAACTTGACGATTCGCGCATCCTCGTTCAACGCCGCGCGCATAAGGACCGTATTCCGGTCATCGTCCTTCGCGTCGATCTTTGCGCCGGCTTCAATCAGTTCCTTTATCACTTCGAAACTGCAGTGGTTGGCTGCTCGCATGAGGACTGTTTCGCCTGAAACATCCTGAGCGTTTACACCGGCTCCAGCTGCTATCAGGTCATGCACAAGTTGAGTTGTGGCCTGCGCATCCAGATGCATTAACGCCGTCTGGCCATACTTATTCTCGCTGTTCGGGTTTGCGCCCGCGGAAATCAGCACATTCACCATGTCCCGATTATTGTTTTCTACCGCATAAGCCAGCGCGTTTGTATCTGCGAACTTGTCGTTCGCATTTATGTCCGCCACGGTTGGAATGAGTGCTACCACCTCATGCAGATCATCTTTGAAAGCTGCCTTGACCAGGGGGTCGTCCGGCTCTCGGACGACGCCGCCTCCCATAACCACGAGTTCGCGGGTGGTGACTTCAACCTCGGCAACCACCTGCGGAACCTGCAAAACCAGATCTACGGTCTTTTTTTCATCGGTCCCTAAATCCAACTCCGACGAAAGGGATCTGTCGAAGCTGGCAGCTTCGGCGATAACGCTGTACGAACCGGTTTCAAGTAACGAGAATCTGTAAGCTCCATCATCCGCCGTGACAAAAACCCGGCCGGCGCTGGATTTGTTATTAATCAAAGTCACGAGCGCGCCGGCCACCAGGGCGCCATTGGGATCTATCACTACGCCCGAGATTTCTGTTCCCTGCGAGGTGCCGGCAATAAGCCTGGCAATAGACGGCAGCGTTTTTTCATTGGGACTAGCGTTGACACTCGTCTGGGCCAGGGCACTGGAAACGCTGAGGGTCGCTGAAAACGCACCCGCCGCAATCCGCGAAACGCGGCGCCCGATTCGATAAAGTTTTTCCGGCGCTTTGGTCAGGATCCCACCGTCGGGGCGCTGGACAAAACGCACGCACAAACGACCCTGCGACCGCGCCACCAGACGCATCGCCGCCGGCCGCGTCATCGCCGAAAGATCCGTGACATGTAGATTGCAGTGCTCGCAGAAACGTACGCGATCATTGCCGGCCATTGAATCCCAATCGGCATTGCAGGGTGCCGGAATCGTGATCCGATCTAGAGAACGTATTGGCACGACTGTCTCCTTTCAAATAGCTGACTTTGATCGGAGAGCCTGGGGAGAAGCTCTGTGTCTGTTACGCAGAGTTAGACATCCCACCGGAGCAATTGTTCCGGCACTAACGTTGCTGAACTTTAGTTACGAACCTGAGGAGGCGCTCGACGATGAACCGCTTGCTCAATACCGAATCGCGAGCCTGGGGAGTAACTTCGAGACTTGTCGCCTGAGATGCTTTAAAGGTCGAGCTTGGTTGTTAACGTCGGTAGAAAATTTTGCAGACCCAATCAAGAACTTGTTCGTGAGAGGTAATCAGGAAGACGTCGTCCCCCGCCGTGAATTTTCTCAAGTTGAAGGTAACGCGCGCGCGATCTGCGCCGCGACTCGGGCGTTGTTTTCCAGCAGCGCTATGTTCGCTTGCAGCGTGGCTCCCTCGCTGCGCTCGGCCATGCGCGCCAGCAGGAAAGGAGTAAGGTCGCGGCCGGCGACGTGTGATTGCTCAGCGTCGTCGAGGGCGTCGTTGAGAATCTTGTCCAGAATCGTTTCCGGCACTTCTGACGCGACTGGAACCGGAACGGTCACCAGCAGTGCGTTTTCAATTCCCAAATCACGTTGGCTTCGGAAAAGTCGTGCCACCTCTTCCGGCGAACCACAGCGTGCGTCCACCGGCAAACCGCTGCGGCGCGCATAGAACGCCGGCATTTCGTCACACTCGTAACCGACCACGGTGACGGCGTTGGTTTCCAGCCATTCACGGGTGGCCGGTAGATCCAGAACTATTTTCGCGCCCGAGCAAACTACGATCATCGGAGTGCGCGCGAGTTCAGGCAGGTCGGCTGAGATGTCCGGCAGCGATCCGCGATGCACTCCTCCGATGCCGCCGGTTGCGAATACCTTAATGCCCGCGCGGTGGGCGATCCACAAAGTCGAAGCCACTGTGGTAGCTCCGTTCCAACGCTGCGCCACCGCTACGGCGAGATCGCGGGTGCTAATCTTTTTGATGTCGTCGCCGTTGCCGATGAGTTCGATCTGGTTTTCATTGAGGCCGGCGCACAGCTTGCCGTTGAGCACGGCGATCGTCGCCGGTAACGAGCCTTCATCGCGGACGATTTGCTGAAGGCGGCGGGCAGTTTCCAGATTCTGAGGCCGGGGCAGACCATGAGCAATCACGGTTGATTCGAGTGCGACCACGGGTTTATTGCTCGCGAGCGCCGCTTCGACTTCAGGGTTTATCTTGAAGAGGTCTTTGTTCATTAACAAAGCAGCGGGGGCAAGCCCCCTTCCTGACCTTGAGGTTCTTTGAGTCGATCAGTTTCTTGATCCCGGAAAGCCTCTCAACCAGGAAATATCTTTCAATAGGAATTGTCTCTCAGGTCAGGAAGGGGGCTTGCCCTCGCTCCTTCTTTACTCATCCTGAATACTGTTCCGCCACCATCGCGCTTGGTCCACTCAACCTCGGCCTCGATCATGCTCGCCCGTGCGCGAATATTGGCAACTCCACGGCCGGGTTTCTTGCGCAGCTCGCTGCGATCAAAGCCGCGGCCATTGTCTTCCACCGCCAATTCAAACACGGCCCCGGTCAGCGCGGCCGTCATCTTAACGTGAGTGGCGCCGGCATGACGGCAGATGTTGCTGAGCGCCTCTTGCGCAATCCGGTAGATCTGAATCTGGACGCTGGCCGGCAGTTTCAGCTTTTCATCCAACGCATCATCACAAACAAATTCGTAGTCGAACTTACAATTCGGCGCCGCATGTTCCACCGCGTGGGCCAGAGCGAACTGCAGTGCGGCGGATAAGCCGACATTTTCCAGCGCCGAAGGACTCAGGTCTTCGCAAATGCGCCGCACCTCCTGCGAGATGGATTCAATCTCAGTCCGCAAGGTCGTTGGCGCTGAGGTGGCGCGGTTGGGACGGCCGCCATCTCCGGCGGGAAGCTGATCTACGAGCAAAGCCAGATTCCGCAAGTCGGCCAAAGTCTGATCGTGCAAATCACGCGCGATGCGCCGGCGCTCGGCTTCGGTTTCGTTCGCCAGTTGTTGGCGGGCATTTGCCAGATCGCGATTCGCCCCCGCCAACTCGGCGCTGGTGCGATGTATCCGCCGATTCTGAAAATAGCCCCAGGCCAGCGCAATCAACGCGAAGATCAAAAGAATCGCCAGCGCCGTCGAAGTCCACGGAAAAGGCGCTTTCGCTACGGTGAATTCAAACGACAGGGGTGTCGCCGGAGTCAGGTCCCGGGTAAACGCGCGCGCCACAACCTTGTATGTACCCGGGCTCAATTTCTCCATCGCAAACTGGGAATCGCGCGCCAGTTTCTCTCTGATAACTTTTCCGGAGCTGTCAGTGAGCGCAAACGCGTATTGGAACTGCTCGGGAAAAGTGCGACTGCTGATCGCCGTGACATCCAGCAGCAAACTGTTTTGCGGATAGTCGAGCTTCAAACCAGTTTGCAGCTCGCTCTGTTCGTGTATGCGCTGGCTGATGATGCGCGCCGGCAGCACCGTCGGCGCAACATGCCCCGGCTCGTAACGCACCACACCGCGATTCGTGCCCGCAATCACACTCTCAAATCCATCCGCAGAGCGCTCAGACAAAACCGCGAATAGACGCTGCGAAGGCAAACCCTGCTCAACATCCAGACGAGACACGACGGCTCCGAATTGCTGATCGAGCGCGACTTTCAACAGACCCTGGCCGACAGTGGCGCACCAGAGCTGCCGCGAGGTGCTGTTATCAGCGACAATGGTCAGGGCGCGCGCCGTAACCTCCGACACAATTTCTTTCAGCTGTCCGGCCTGGAAAAGGTAAAGCCCGCGGTCCGTGGCAATCCAGACATTCGAGTCCTCGTTGAGGATCGACCAGATTGCCGGGCCTTTAAGTTTGTCGAGCGCGTTTTCGGTGGTGGTTTGCTTGCCGTCGAAAAAGAAAACACCGGCGCTGGCGGTGCCGATCAAGAGACGATCGCTCGGGTCTTTTCCCAGACTGGTAACTTCGCGCACATGAGCCTCAGCCGCAGATTCAGGCCAGACCAGAGTGCGCTGCGAGCCTTGCACTCTTTCCACGCCGTAGCCGTAAGTTGCGACATAGGTCGCGCCTCCCACATTCGCGATCGCGCGCACACTGTCGCCCTGCGCCAGCCGATCTCCTGGTGTAGGCAGGCGCACGAATTGCGAGTCATTGTTTGTGGACGCGAACAACCCATTGGCGGTCGCCACCAGCACGCGACCGGATTTATCCTCTCCTAAAGCATAGATGGTGCGGCGTCCCGGCTCTGAAATCTCACTCCACGTTTTCCTGGTTCCATCGTTCGCGTAAAGACCGGAATTTGTTCCCGCCAACAAACGGCCGCGCGAAGTCCGCAGCAGCGCGCGCACGTAGTTCGCGCTGGGATCAGCCGAGATGTTCTCCGCGCGCATCGCGTGCGGATCATAGCGGCAGACACCCTTGTCGGTGGCGAACCAGATTACATCTTCCGCGTCTTTGAAGACGCCGAAAATGTGATCCGAACGCAGTGCGCCACCGGTGCCCTCAAAAGTAAACCGCTCGACCAGTTTTCCGTTCTGAAGCAGAAAAGCGCCGCGGCCGTCGGTCGCAATCCATAAATCGTCGCCGGCGCCACGCGTGATTGATGTGACCGGACCGGTCGAGGCGCTTGCTTTAGCAGGTTTGAGCGGTTCGCTGCTGTCAAACAGACCCCCCTCTTCGGCGCGCGCGCGTGCGCCCGCCCAAAGCCGTCCCTTCGAATCTGTTTCCAAAGCGTTGATAAAGTAGCTGCGCGGCCGGCTGACAATCTCCTTCACTTCGCCGTTTTCGATTTCAACAATGCCGCGGCTCTGGGTGCCCGCATAAAGTTTGTCGCGGACAAAAGCCAGGCTGGTGAACTTCAGCGGGCCGGGATGATCCTTGTCCGCGCTTTCCAGCGGCTGGTTGGGAATGGGTCGAACGTTGAAGACCAGATCGGGACTTCCTTCTCCGGGGCGAACAGTCGTAGGCGATCCCGGTCGCACCTGCACCTGGCAATCGAAAATCTGTCCGTTCTCAGTAGCCAGTAAAGCCCGGTCGCGTTGTGGCGTGATGATCGCGGTAACGACTTTGCCCGCGGTTTCTTTAATCGGCGCGAACCTGCCATTCCAAAGCCGCGCCGCGCCATTTTCCGTGCCTATCCAAAGCGCGCCTGAATCATCTTCTTTCAGCGCGAGGACTCGGCCGGGTGGCAGGCCTTCAGCGTTGATCGCGTTCGTGCGCCGGCCGTCATAACGCGCCAGCCCACCGTCGGTGGCAAACCAGGTCACTCCAAACTCCGTCTGCGCGATCGCGTGCGTGCGATCCGATGGCAGCCCGTGAAACGAAGTCACTGCGCCCCACTGATGCAGATTTGGCGGCGGGGTTGGCGAAGGCGACGGTGATGGCGCCGGAGACGGCGACGGTTGAACCTGAGGTGACGCCGTTTGGTCTTGCGAGAAGACGCGGGGCAGCAGCCCGACTGTTAATGCGGGCGTCGTTACATTAAGCGAGAGGTAGCCGGCAATAAGCAGGATGCAGAAGACAAGAATCGCCAGGAGTTCTCTTCGCAGCGTTCGGTGCGCCCTCGCGCCTCTCGGTGAAGCCTTGCCTCTCATTGCCAGGTCAATTAGCTAATCCAGGGGCTCAATCTGCAATGCCGAGCTGGCCACCATAATGGCGCTACTGCGAACGATAGGTGTTGGGAGCGGAGCTGACCCAGTTCGGTGGCTCAACGACGGGTATCGCTCCGGAATTGTTCGTGACGTTTGTCCAGTGATATGTGTGTTGATTCCAAAAGCTGCGGGCCCCAAAGCCTGTATCAAAAATGCGAATGCCCGGTTGACCGCAACTCGGATTCGGATAGTTATTCGCTGCCACGATCAATCGCGCGGGGCCGCCTTGTCCGGGCGATAACGCCGCAATTATGGGACTTTCTATGGCCGTTTCGCTTGGGTTTATCGCACATTGCAGCACGTTTCCATTATTTCCGTTAAAGACCCAAAGAGTTCTAGCGTCAGCATAGTAAAGCCTGGGACCTACTGGAGTATTAAGAAGCGCCGCTGTCGTCTGACCGCCGGGATCATTGGTGGGCGCGGACCAGAGCTGAGTAAGCTGCGCGCTGCCGCTCGGGTTGTACTTGAAAACTGTAAAGCTATTGCAACTTGCGACACCGATCTCCGCTCCGAGGATTCCATCGAAATTTCCAATCACGGGCGGGCCGCCGCACTTTGGACAACCGGGGCCGGGACACGGGCAACCGGCACCTGGACAGCCAGCTACCGGAAGTAGAACCGAAGCCAAGGTAGCGCCCGACGGGGAAAGAACCCAAATGGTGTTCGTCATAGTGTCGGTGACGATGATCTCTGGGGTCCCATCGAGATTAAGATCTGCAACCGCCGGATAGGTGAGCCCAGGCGACGAGTTCGATACGTTGGGATTGATAATCGGCAAATTGCCTGAGCTGGCCGGTCCGGTCCAGGTCAAATTAGTCGAAGATGAATAGATTCCGCGCCCGGTGATTACCTGCGGCAAGGAAGCCGGTCCCAATAGATTGGCGACTATCGGAGTGTGAGACCGCGGGCACGGGCCCCCGGCGCTGGCGCAATCATTTCCTCCACCGCTGAAACCCGAGTACCGAAGAATGCCATTGAAGTCGAAGACCTTGTTGTCGAGGATGATTTCACGGTGCGGTGCGGGCGGCTTGTCGAGTTGCGCGATGGCGGGCGCGGCGCTCCTGGGAAGGAAATCACCCACCGGGAGCTGCGAGCTGCACCACAAAGGTACGAGCGAGTTACCAACCAAATGAAATGCGATCACTCCGCCATTTCTCGTTGTGTGATCGTCGAGCACTCCGACGATCTCGACGTCTGCGGGGTTCCCGTCAATATCGCCCAGCGCCAGCCCGGAACCCGGCGAGAGGTGGGGCACAGTGTTGAGGTTTGGATACGCTGCGAGGCAACTTGGTGGGATGACCGGCGGCGGAATGCTGGTATCAGGAAACCTGGCGATCTCGTGGCAGCTCCCGTCAATGATTCGAAGCACGCCGTGCTGATCGGCGTTAATGTCATTGGCGTTTTCAAAGCTGACGAACGCGACCTGCGACGATCCCGTTGACGAGCCGCTGAAATTCATCGCCGTGGGCATCATCATCACCTGGGTTGAAGCAGGCCACACTGTCGGAGCGTTAGCGGCGACGCCCCAATTGCATATCGGCGTCATCGGCGCCGATGGACAAGTTGACGGCAGCGTAGGACAAGGTGGCGGGTTACACGAGCCGCTGCATGAACCGATCATTATCATCATTCCAAAACCGAGGCACAGCTTTATTAGGTGGAGTCTTCGCATGGGAGTCACTCTCCTTTTGCCGCATCATGACAGAGGTCGCCGGCCTCTACAAACATTTTTGAGCTGGTTCAGTTTGCTAAAGTGGCACGGGCGTCCGGCCCGTGAAACCACGCGCAGGATGCGCGTGCCACAATCGTGGCACCGAACGTCGTTGTTACTTGCGCGCTTTCTTCTGCTCTTCAATAAACTTCTTCTGATCGCGTTCGAGCCAGGCTTCTAACTCAACTGACGCTTTCTCAAGCTCGTCGTTATTAAGCAAGCCGCGCCGCAGCGCTTCAAAGAAGGCGCGGGTACGCACGTTGTAGGCGAGCTTTTCATATGCTTCGTTGGGCGTGCCTTCGGGCAGCGAGACGAAAAGTTTTTCGTAAAGAGTCGCCAGACGGCTTTCGACTCCACGCAGGCTCAAGCTGCACTTGCGAGCGATCGCCCAGTTCGAAAGACCGAGCGCCAGATAGTAAAGCGCTTCGGCTTCGAACTCAGTCAGCAACGGCCGCTTGAAGGAATCCTTGAAGGCCGGATCGATCATATCGGCGCCGTCTTCGAGCACGGCTGCGACAAAACGAAGGAAACGCGATTCGGGATTGTTCTTGTGAATGAATCCATAGGCCGGCGGCGGATCGACCGACTTCACGATTTTGCGAATCTCGTTGATGTAAATCTCGTGCGGAAACTGGGTCCAGAAAATAATTCGCGCCGTGGGAAAGTCGCGCCAGATGGCGCGCGCCGCCTTCACGCCTGAAAGCTTCGGCATCTGGATGTCCAGGATGCAAACCGCCGGCTTGTTCTTGAGCGCCATCGCCACCGTTTCTTCGCCATCGCCGGCTTCAATCACCGGCTGATGCGCGGGAAAGTCCCGCTCAAGAATCTCGCGCAGGTAAGCACGCTGGGCCACGTTGTCTTCGGCAATCAGGATGGACATGTCCATGATTCTAAGCTTGGACGGCAAGAATCAAGAAGGCTGCGTCTGTCGGGCTGAGGTCCTTTTTGAAGATTATCGCTCTCAAGGTAAACCTGATCCACGAAAACACACGAAACAGGACTAGTTGGTTCGTGCACTTTCGTGTGATTTCGTGGATCGTTCCTGACTGAGCAGGATCAACAGGAAGTTGAGTCGGCAAGTAGGCAGCATCGAAGGCATAGTGCCCTGGCATTCGTTGACGCTCAATGTGGCTTGCCACACCAGCGGCTGCGGCTTCGCCGCCTGAGACACCGGCGGAAGGATTGCTATGATGTTCGGCAAATGAGTTGATTTGGGTCGCGGCGGCTTTGCCGCAGCACATAGCGGTAAGCCTGTGGCTTACCGTCGCAGCGCTAGAATGATCCTGAGGCTATGCCTCAAGACCGGTGGCGCAGCCGCTGCAAACTAACAAGGTGCGTCGGAAAGCCGGAGGCTTTCCGCAATGTGCGGCGGCTTTGCCGCATTGCTCACTCCCACCGTTCAACGCCCACGGCCAACTGAATTCACCCTCGCTCACGGGGTTTCTGATCAACCTTCCTTTGTGATAAATGTCTACGCCATGAAACTACGACGTCCGCTTTTATCATTCATTCCTTTGGTATTAGTTCTTTCGCTCTTTTCGTTCGCTATTCCCGGCCACGCCCAACGCGCGATCCAACCCGCGCCGAAGAAACCTTCAACTCGACCACCTCGCGATGAAGCTCTCTGGCAGCGAGCTCTCGCGATTCACCGCCGCGCGATCGTGGTCGACACGCACAACGACATCACCACGCCGATGACGAATGATGATTTCGATCTCGGCGGTACGCCGCCGACGCCTTATCGCACCAACATCGCGCGCATGAAGCAGGGCGGCCAGACAGCCCAGTTTTTTTCGCTCTACATCAAACCCTGGTACGTCGCACACGGCGGCGCGGCCCGGCGTACGCTGGACATGATCGATGCGGTCTACCGCGCGGTTGAGCGCCATCCGAAGGATCTGATGCTTGCGACGACTGCTGCAGATATTCGCCGCGCTAAGCGTGAAGGCAAGATTGCCTGCCTGATGGGCATCGAAGGCGGACATGCGATCGAGAATTCACTGCCGACGCTGCGCGAGTTCTACCGGCTGGGCGTGCGTTACATGACGCTAACCTGGAACAACACCAACGACTGGGCCGATGCCGGCCGGGGAGAAAAGAAGCACAACGGCCTCAGCGACTTTGGCAAAGAAGTGGTGCGCGAGATGAATCGCCTCGGCATGCTGGTCGACGTTTCGCACGTTTCCGACAAGACGATGAGTGACGCGCTGGATGTTTCGACGGCGCCGGTGATTGCTTCACACTCCTCGGCCCGCGCGCTCAGCAACGTGCCGCGAAACATTCCCGACGATTTGCTGCGCAAGATCGCGAAGAATGGCGGCGTGGTGCAGATAAACTTCTATAGCTACTTTATCGATGCGAAAACGGTGGGACCACAAAGCGACGAACGCGGTCAAAAGTTAAGAGCTCAACAGGAAGCTCTGACTCAGAAATATCGCGACGATCCGGAACGGCTTTCTGAGGAAGGCGACAAGCTGGAAGCCCAAAATCCGTTGCCGCCTTTGCCGCTTTCCAAACTCATAGATCATATCGATCACGTGGTTAAAGTCGCCGGCATCGATCACGTCGGCCTGGGTCCGGACTTTGACGGCGCGAATGATTTTCCCCAGGGCGCCCGCGACGTTTCGACGTTCCCGAACATTACTTATGAATTATTGAAGCGCGGCTATAGCGAACAGGCCATCCGAAAGATTCTTGGCGAGAATTTGCTGCGGGTAATGGCTAAGGCTGAGTTAGTGGCGCGCCGCACCAGCCGTTCAATCAGTGGCGGGGGCAGCACGAAACGAATTAATAAGTAGCCACCGTCCGCCGATTGTCACCCTCTAGTCGATAATGGCGCGCATGTCTTCGTTTGGTTTAGTGTTTCTTACTGCTCCGGCAAGAACGATCCACGAAATCAGACGAAACGGCACAAACAAAACCGTTTCTGCTTCGTGTATTTCGTGGAATCGTTTTGGCGAAGTTGAATGAATCCATTTAATCTGCGTAATCTGTGGATGATGTCCCAGGCCGGTGTCTATATTCACATTCCGTTTTGCCGTTCGCGCTGTTCGTACTGCGACTTTGCGACCGGAATGTATGAAAGCGACAGCGCCCAGCGATATGTTCGGGCCCTGGTGAAGGAAATAGCGGAGTGGGACGAAGTCGCCAGCCCGTCGGTGGTGGAGACGGTTTTCCTTGGCGGGGGCACACCCTCGTTGCTGGCGCCCACGCAGATCGAGAGGATCCTGACGGCTGTCCGCAAAAAGTTCGATGTCCGAGACGACGCCGAGACGACCCTCGAGCTGAATCCAGGCGATGGCGGTGTAACTGCCGCCGCCAGGCTGGAAACCATCCGTGAATTCCGAAGCCTCGGAATCAACCGTGCCAGCTTTGGCGCACAGACTTTCGATGACCGTGAGTTGAAGCAACTGGGACGCACGCATTCCTCGTCCGATATCGCCTCAACCTTTGATCAACTAAGGAAAGCCGGTTTCGAGAATATCAACTTTGATTTGATCGCCGGATTGCCTGGTCAGACCATGTCTGGTTGGAAACAAAACCTGACCGCGGCGTTACAGTTAAGGCCTGAACATCTCTCGCTTTACCTGCTGGACGTGCACGAAGGGACGCCGCTCGCCGATCAAATTCAGAAAGGCATGCGCCCCAAACCTGATGACGACCTGGCGGCCGAGATGTATCGCACGATGATTGACGAAGTTACCGCCGCCGGTTACGAGCATTACGAAATTTCGAATTTCTGCCGTCCGGGTCTCGAGTCGCGGCACAACACGAAATATTGGACCGGCGAACCTTATTATGGCTTTGGCTGCTCGGCCCATTCATTCGATGGCCGAGCGCGCAGATGGAGCAACGAACGCGATGCGTCTGCCTACGTCAATCTGATCGAAGCAGACAGATCGCCGGTGGTCGATCGCACCGAGCTCAAAGAGGAAGACGCGCGTTCGGAATCGATATTCCTCGGCCTGCGTTTGATGCGGGGAGTGAATCTGGAAAGTTATCGCGCGCGATTCGGAAGAGACTTGCGCGCCGAGCACGAAGCGAACCTTGCGCGTCTGCGCGAAGCCGGCCTGATTGAAATTGATAACCGCCTGCTGCGGCTCACCACGCGGGGCGCGCTGCTTTCGAACGAGGTGTTTGCAGCGTTGGCGTGAGTTTCAGAAGCCCGACCGTCAGGGAGGGCCTCCTCTGCTAACTAGCCCTCCCTTACAGTCGGGCTTCTGACATTCAGATCTGATGGCTGAGCAATCCGTCGCGGAGCTTGGGCTCGAACCAGGTTGATTTGGGTGGCATGATTTCGCCGGCATCAGAAACGCGCAGCAGCTCTTCAATCGTCGTCGGATAGAGCGAGAAAGCCACCGCAGCTTTTCCTCCATTCACCAGCTTTTCCAACTCAACGGTGCCGCGAATCCCACCCACAAAATCAATTCGCTTATCAGTCCGCACATCCTTGATTCCCAGCATCGGATCCAACAGCCGCTCTTGCAAGATGCTTACATCAAGCGAATTAACTACGCCAGAGGGTTTGTCGGCATCGCTCCGCAAAGCCAGCCCATGCCAACGGCCCGCGAGAAACATGCTCCAGCGGCCGCGCTGCTCCGGACTGGGAGCGGCGCCCTCGGTCAATTCAAAGCTCTGCCGAATCCTGGCGACAAATTCTTCCTGAGTCAGGCCGTTAAGATCGCGCACGATGCGGTTGTAGGGAAGGATTTGCAATTGGTTATCGGGAAAGAGGACGCATTGAAAAAAGTTGTATTCTTCGCTGCCGATAAAGCTGAAGCCTTGCTCTTTCAGTTCAGCACGCGCGCGACTGGCGCTGGCCGCACGATGATGGCCATCGGCGATATAGAGAAAAGGAACTTCAGCAAAGGCGTTGACCAGCGGTTCATATGTCGGCACGCGCCAGATTGTGTGGCGGATGTGATCGTTTGCGACAAAGTCGTAAAGCGGCGGATTCCGTTCCAACGCTTCGCGGATCAGCGAATTGATTTCATCGCGGGCGCGGTAGGTTAGAAAGACCGGGCCGGTCTGCGCGCGCAGCACCAGGATGTGCCGGGTGCGATCGTCTTCTTTATCGCGCCGCGTGCGTTCATGCTTGCGGATCAGGTCGGCGTCATACTCATCAACCGCGCAACAGGCTACGACGCCAATCTGCTCGTGGTCATCCATGATCAGGCGATAGAGATAGAGACTTTGAGTCTCTTCAATCTCCAGCGGACACTCATTGGTCAGCTTCTCAAAGTTGGCGAGCGCTTTGGTGTAAACCTTATCGCTGTAGATCGGCGTCTCGTCCGGCAAGTCGATCTCCGGGCGCGACACGTGCAAGAAACTCCAGGGGTTTCCGGCCGCCAGGCCGCGGGCTTCGGCGGTGTTGACGACGTCATAGGGGACTGCGGCGACTTGCGCCGCGCGCTCAGCGTGCGGACGAAGCGCGTTGAAGGGACGAATGGTGGCCACGCGTGCTCCTGAAAAAACTCGAATTGATCAGATCTTTCGGTAAGACTAACGGGAGGACGGACTATTTGCAAAGTAGGGAGCAGGGTTAGTATTCGCTCAAGGATTCCGAACAAGAGCGAGATTAATTAGAAGGTTCGCGGCTGTGCCGCAGCACATTGCGGAAAGCCTCTGGCTTTCCGGAAGGGAGTTGTTTTTTTTCTCGATGAGGCTACGCCTCAACATTCTGGAGGCATAGCCTCCCAAAAATCTTACGACGTTAACGGTAGGCCGGAGGCTTACCGCCATGTGCTGCGGCAGAGCCGCGAACCTTCTGGGATTGATGGCGATTCAAGACCTCGCGCAAGTGTCGTAATATATGTTCGCAATCATGAACGGTGCTCAGCAAAACATAGCGGCGCTTCGCGCGCGTCTCCGTGAGCTAGAGGCTGAGTTTGATCGAGAGATGCGGGCACGCGGGTTTGATCCCGCGCAGGCTGAGAATGTGGCGTTGCCTTCGCATCTCGCGGCGCTCTATGCCGAGCGTGAACAAATCAGGGCCGAGCTTGATGAATCTTCAGGGAGCAGCCATGACTGAAATTGAGAAAATCCTTGACCAACTCAAACGCGCGTACGAAGGCGGCGCCTGGCACGGACCGTCCGTGCGCGAAGTACTCGCAGGTGTGTCGGCGCAACAGGCGCATGCGCGTCCCCTGCCCAACGCGCACAGCATTTGGGAGCTGGTGCATCACATCGCGGTTTGGGAAAACGTGGGCCGCCGCAGGCTGGGAGGCGACCGCGCCGAGATTGATATCTCATCCCCGGAAGATTGGCCGCCGGCGGACGATACCAGCGAATCGGCCTGGGGGCAGGCTAAGGCAGCCCTCGATCGCGGGCACGAAGCCTTACGGCTGGCAATCGCCGGTCTGGCGGAATCGCGGCTGAACGAGCCGATTCTGCCCGGCTTGTCCACCGTTTACGTGACTCTGCACGGAGTCATCCAGCATGACCTTTATCATGCCGGTCAGATAGCAATGTTAAAGAAGGCTCAGGGTTGATATGGAGTGCGCTGACTTGTCAGCGCTTTGAAAGCGGCGACAAGTCGCCGCACTCCAAAAAGGATGAATTAAACCGGTTCGCGGCCGAACTCCTTCAGCAACGGCGCCAGATTCTCGATCACCATCTCGTGGGCAGCGGCGTTGGTTGCCACGATTCCATTACGATTGTCGATGCGAATGCCGTTGTAACGAATGGGCTGGCCAAAAAGATCAGTCAAAAGGCCGCCGGCTTCAACCAGGATAATCTCCGGCCCGCAGGTGTCCCATTGCTTGGTGCTCGGCGAAAGATGCAGGTAGAGATCGGCCAGCTGTTCCGCAATCAGGCCAATCTTCACTCCTACTGAGCCACGCCGCATCTCGTCTTTAAAACCAAAAGCGCCGACTACTCGCTCCATCCGCGGACTGCGATGAGATCGGCTCGAGGCCAGAACCATTTCACCCGGCTCTCTTCGATTCGAAACGAGCATGCGCGTCGTCGGTTGGCCGGCAGCTTCAATCCACGAACCCTGTCCGCGCACAGCGCGATAGAGCACGTCTCGCACCGGCTGATAGACGACGCCGGCGATGCTTTCGCCGTCGACGGCCAGTCCGATTTGCACCGCGAAATCTCCATCGCGGGCGATGAAGTTTTTCGTTCCATCCATCGGATCAATCAGCCAGACGCGATCCTTGTCCAGGCGATGTTCGCTGTCGCTGGATTCTTCGGCCAGAATGCCGTCGCCGGGAAACTCCTGGCGCAGCCGGCTCACGATTAACTCATTGGCCTCGCGATCCGCGGCGGTGACTTCTTCAATTTCGTCCAGGGCGTTTATCTTTTGCTCAATCAGAAAAGGGCTGTGATAGTGCTCCAGCAGCACGGCGCCCGCCGCCCGCCCCAGTTCAGTCGCCACCTCAATCTCATGTTGATAGTTCGTTTCGCGCATCTGTTGGATTTTTCCTACACGCTAACACATCGGGAATCGCGAATCGAAGCCGCCTTGCGGGCCGCGCTTTTTGCCGCGTATAGTCTTCGCGCAAACATCGCCACATTTTGGGGACCTTTTTATTTTCCGAGTCTAACTGTCTCTTGAAGGCGAACCAGAAGGAGCACGGATGTCACTTAGTGGTTGCGCAACGCTGCCGGACACTGCGCGTTATCGCGAACGATTCCCGAGCGCGGCGCCCAATTATTTTCGCCGGCAGCAGGACCTTTGGTTGTCGTCCATAGGCATCGGCACCTATCTGGGCGACCCGGACGAAGAAACTGACCGGCGTTACACCGAGGCAATTGTGCGCGCGGTCGAGTTGGGCGCGAACGTCATCGATACGGCCGCGAACTATCGCTTCCAACGAAGTGAGCGATCGATCGGCGTGGCTCTGAACGAGCTGGCCGAGCGCGGTTTCGCCCGCGCGGAATTGGTGATCTGCACTAAAGGCGGCTATCTACCGTTTGACGGCGCGCCGCCACGCGACGTGCGGCAATACATCGAAGACAATTTCGTGAAACCGGGCATCGCTACTTTCGCAGACATCGCCCGCGGCTCGCATTGTATGACGCCGCTATATCTCCGGAATCAGTTGGAGCAGTCGCTGCGAAATATGGGCGTCGAATGCGTCGACGTCTATTATGTTCACAATCCCGAATCTCAACTGGCGGGCGTATCCGAAGTCGAGTTTTGGCAGCGCCTGCGCGCCGCTTTCGAAACGCTCGAGCAGTTAGCCGCTGACGGGAGGTTGAAAAAGTACGGAGTCGCGACCTGGAATGGGTTTCGCTCAGAGCCTGATTCCGGAGGGTATCATTCGCTCGAACGAATGGTTGAAACTGCGCGCGAAGTTGGCGGTCAGGGTCACCATTTTGCTTTTGTGCAGATGCCGTTCAACCTGGCAATGCCGGAAGCTTTGTTCTTTCAGAATCAAAAACTTGGAGACGAATATGTGAGCGCGCTCGAGGGGGCGAGCTCGCTGGGCGTCACGGTGATGGGCAGCGCGGCGATTCTGCAGGGCCAGGTAGCGCGCGGATTACCGGAGGCGATTCGCGGACCTTTGGGGTCGCTTGGAACTGATGCGCAAACAGGTATTCAATTCGCTCGTTCGGCTCCCGGAATCACGACGGCCCTGGTGGGAATGAGCACTGTGGCGCACGTGGAAGAGAATCTGGAACTGGCCGGTCTTCCTCTATCGCAGCCCGACGATCTGCTGCAAGTGTTCGATCAGGACTGAGGGGTGTCCAGATTCCCCTCCCTTTGGGAGGGGTTAGGGGAGGGACGTAGTTACTGAAGCTCTAAAGAAGTAAGCTCGCGGGCGGGCTCAGCCCCGCCCGCAGTGCGTGGCTGGGTTGTCGCCCTAGCTGCGCCCCTCCCCCAGCCCCTCCCAAAGGGAGGGGAGAAAGCCTGCCATGCAAGGAACTGAAAACAAAGCCACCATCACTGTTCGGGTGCTTTTCTTCGGTGCGGCCCGCGATGCCGCTGCGAGTGAGGAAGCCGAGCTACAGCTTCAGCCGCCCCATGATGCAGCGAGCGCTTTCAACCAACTCTTGCTCGCTTTTCCCAATCTCCAACGCTTTGGAAAGTCTCTGCTGTTTGCCGTCAACCAGGAATATGCACAGCCTGATCGACAAGTCTTTGACGGCGACGAACTGGCCGTCTTTCCGCCGGTCAGCGGTGGCTCAGGAGAACAACCTGCCACCAAGACACCAAGTCACAGAGAAGACGAAGCTGAAGAAAAAGGCGCGGATGCTGGAAACGCGGACGTCTCGGCCGCACTACAATCCGAAAACGATTTCTTCGAATTAACCACGGATCCAATCGACGTCGGCGCGGTCGCCCGTCGCGTTGTCCTGCCCGCATGCGGGGCGACTGTGACGCTCGACGGCTATGCGCGCGAGTGGACGCGCGGCCGGCAAACACTCCATCTGGTTTACCAGGCCTATCAGCCCATGGCTTTGAGCGAGATGAAAAGATTAGGCAAGCAGGTCCATGAGAAGTTCGAGATAGCGCATCTTGGGATCGTGCATCGCACCGGGCGGCTGGAGATTGGCGAGACCAGCGTAGTGATCGCGGTCAGCGCGCCACACCGCCGCGCCGCATTTGCCGCTTGCGAATGGGCCATCCGCGAACTCAAACGCACAGTGCCGATTTGGAAGAAAGAAGTCTTTGCTGACGGCGAGGTCTGGGTGGAAGGCGAGGGCGCATCCGCATTTGAATCCGCAGATTACACAGATTTTGCAAAAGAAAAACCTGACAACGCTTAGCACTCAGCTAAGCACATCAAACAACCCTCGCTGCCTTCTAAGCAAATCTGCGTAATCTGCGGATTTCAGAACACCTAAGAAGAAACTTCCTCGGTTTCCTCCTCAGCAGCAGCCTGAACCAGAGATGCGCTGGTCACCATATCGCCTTCGTCCGTCTTGATCAGACGCACGCCCTGAGCGCTCCGCCCGGTCTTGCGTATAGCATCCGCTTCCAGGCGAATCAGCTTGGCCTGCTGAGTAATAATCATGATCTCGGAATCCGCGTCGACGGGAAATACCGCCACCACCTTGCCGGTCTTTTCGGTCGTCTTCATATTGATGACGCCCTTGCCACCGCGCGACTGCAAACGATAGGTCGAGATCGGCGTCTGTTTACCGTACCCGCGTTCGGAAACTGAAAGCATCTTTTCCGAATCGTCCGATGAGACTGCGCAGAGCGAAACTACAAAATCATCTTTGCGCAAATCGATCCCGCGCGTGCCGCGCGTGGCCCGGCCCATCGGCCGCGCGTTCTTTTCGTCGAACCGAATCGCATACCCGTTGTGCGTGGCGATAAAGATGCGCTTGTTGCCGTCAGTGGTTACCACGTCCAGCAACTCGTCGCCTTCGTCGATGTTGATGGCGATGATCCCATTCGAGCGAATGTTCTGAAAATCAGACAGCGCCGTCTTTTTGATCACGCCTTTCTTGGTGACCATCAAGACGTAACGCCCTTCTGAGAATTCACGCACCGGCACCACGCCCGCAAGTTTTCGTTCCGTGGGAATTTGAATGAGATTCACAACTGCCTTTCCACGCGAAGCGGCCGCGGCGTCCGGAACTTCATGGACCTTCATCTTGTAAACCAGGCCGTCGTCGGTAAAGACCATCAGGTAGGCATGCGTTGACGCGATGAACAGGTGCTCGATGTAGTCTTCGTTCTTGGCCATGGCGCCAAAACGTCCTTTACCCCCACGGCCCTGACGAGAATAGGTGGTTACCGGAGTGCGCTTGATGTAGCCGCTCTTGGTGACCGTGATGGCTACCTCTTCATCGGCGATCAGATCTTCAATCGAATAGTCGGTTCCGGCATCGGTGATTTCCGTCCGGCGCGCGTCGCCAAACTCCTTCTTGACGTCTTCGAGTTCGTTGATGATCACCCGGCGCAGGGATTTTTCGTTGGCCAGAATCTCTTCCAGCTCGGCGATTAGCTTAATGATCGATTCGTATTCATCGATGATCTTTTGCCGCTCGAGCGCTGATAACCGCCGCAGCTGCAGATCAAGAATCGCTTGCGCCTGAATCTCGGAAAACGCCAGCCGCTCCATCGCCTTTTTCAGCTTGGGCAGATATTTGTTAAGCGGCTCGCCTGACGGCACGCCCTTCCAGGTCTTAACTTCGCTGGTCGTTTTCAATTCAGCCGTCAGCCACAGCCGCGCTTCGTCGACTGAACGCGAGTTTCGAATCAGCGTCACGATGTAATCGAGCGCATCGATTGCTTTGGTTAGTCCTTCGAGGATGTGCGCGCGGGCCTTCGCTTTGCGCAGCTCGTACTCGGTACGACGGCGGACAACTTCACGCCGAAAGTCGATGAAGGCTTCCAGGATCTCTTTCAGCTTCAGCACCCGCGGCTGGCCGTTGACGATGGCCAGATTGATCACCCCGAAGGACGATTGCATAGGCGTCAGCTTGAACAACTTGTTCAGGACGACTTGCGGCACCGCGTCGCGCTTCAACTCGACCACGATCCGCATTCCCTGGCGATCGGACTCGTCACGTACCTCGGCGATGCCTTCCAGCTTCTTTTCATTAGCCAGTTCGGCAATGCGTTCGATCAAACGAGCTTTATTAACCTGGAAAGGAATTTCAGAAATAATCACCGCATCGCGTTCCTGCGTGCCGCGGCCGATTCGATCAATCGAAGCCCGGGCGCGCATCTGGAGAATGCCGCGACCCGTGCGATAAGACTCTTTAATCTCCTCGCGGCCACAGATAAAGCCGCCCGTAGGAAAGTCCGGACCTTTGACGATCTTGAGCAGGTCTTCGATGTCGATCTCCGGATCGCCCAAAACCGCGATGGTCGCGTCGACGATTTCGGTCAAATTGTGAGGGGCGATCTTGGTCGCCATGCCGACGGCGATTCCGTCCGAACCGTTAATCAAGAGGCTGGGAATCCGCGCCGGCAGGACCGTTGGTTCGCTCAGGCTTTCGTCATAGTTCGGTTGAAATGTAACTGTCTCTTTCTCGATATCGGCCAGCAGTTCGTTTGCCAGTTTCGACATGCGCACTTCGGTGTAGCGCATCGCCGCGGGTGCGTCGCCATCTACTGAACCGAAGTTGCCCTGGCCATCCACCAACGGATAGCGCATGGAAAAGTCCTGCGCCAGGCGGACAATGGTGTCATAGACCGCGGTGTCCCCATGAGGGTGGTATTTACCAATGACGTCGCCGACCACGCGCGCGCTCTTCTTGTAAGCCTTGTTGTAGGCGTTGCCCAGTTCATGCATCGCCCACAGCACGCGGCGATGGACCGGCTTCAGACCATCGCGAATGTCCGGTAGCGCGCGCCCGATGATTACGGACATCGCATAATCGAGATACGAACGGCGCATCTCGTCTTCAATGCTTATGTGTTGTCGTTCTGCTGTTTCCATTCATCAAACCTTTCCGATACAATCCGCGCGGCACAACTGGCAAAGGACAATTGCGCGGCCTGAGGGCCTGACTTTTTCCGGCACGAATTTCAGTTGCTTGGTAAATTGAGACTCGCGGCAGCGGTGATTCATGCGGTTGCGGAATGCATGCTTATTCTAACCCGAAACCGCCGGCTGGGCCAAGCTCAAAAAGGTACAAAAGCCCCATAAAATAAGGCCATCGGGCCCCAGAGACAATTCAATTCACCGGTCGCTCTCGCCCCGTCGGTGAACTAGTTCAGTTGGAAAGATTTTCTTGACTGAAAAGGCGGCGAATAGAAAAGAAAAGTCTCGCCGGTTGCGCGAGCGAATTGCCCTGACGCTTCCGGTCAAGGTGTATTGTCGCGAGTCGCTTGAACACAGTTGGACGGAGATGTCGCGACTGGTTGACGTGACTCCGTTCGGCGCGCGCCTCAGAATCAAGCGACCGACGGAGATAGGGCGACTGTTGTTGCTGACCATGGCGATGCCGCGACAACTCCGCTGCTTTGATCATGTGGAGGATCAATATAAGGTCTGGTCCCTGGTGCGAAACGTCAAGCTGCTGGATGCCCAGACATCCGGCGCGGCCCTCGTGGAAATCGGTGTGGCCTTTGTCGGCAAACGTCCGCCACGCAGTTTTGAACTTGATCCCGGCCGCCGGTTTGAAATCGCTGAATCCAGTACCGAAGCAGCAATGTGGAATGTCCGCGAAGAAGCCCGGCAAGTCCTGTCTCAAGTTTCGGGGAGCGATAGGCGGAAAGAAACCCGGCACACTATCCCCGTCGAGGTGCTGATCGAAGTGTTTGATGACAAAGCAGAGTCGGCGGCGAGCGAGAAGACCGTTACGGAAAACATCAGCCGTCAGGGCGCGGCGGTATTTACCAGCCTGGACATTGCGCCAGGTCAATTTGTCAAAATAAGCAGCGAGCAACATGGTGTCCGAGCGCTGGCGGTGGTCCGCGGCCGGCGCGTCGGTCCCGACGGAATTGCGCGTCTGCACCTGGAGTTCGTCGGCAGCGAGTGGCCGCTCTAGGGCTAATCACGGTCCGGCTTGAATCACCCACCTGGGTTTACCACGGAAAAGGCGTTGAAATGGTCGAAAGAAAGTCCCATAAAGACTTTTATTTTCCGCGGACGACTCTGCTAATGAAAATCGACCGCCGCTGTGCTTTTCCCGAATGTACTACCGGAAATCAGGTAGTGGTACAGTTTGCCAAACTGTACCACTACCGGAAATCAGATCGGTTTGACGAAACAAGAAGCAATTGAGTACCGTGGATTCGAATGCTTCCAATGTGAGCGGTGGAATGACGATCGCCTGAACCCGCTTGAGCTGCCGGAGGGCTGGGAATCTCAGGCTGACCCGGCTTAGTCTCGACAGGCAGTCGCGCCGGCTTGTATTTCTCTGGCCTGATTAATTTAGTTTGGTTCAAACCAGCACCACCATTGAACACCGGAACGGGCGCAACGGAGCGCGCCCGTATCCGCCCATGCTGCCCCAATGGGCGCTCGATTTGATACGTCCAGTTGTGCGTGTGTTTTGCAGGCTTATTTGGCGGTTGCGGTGGCAAAATACACAGCACATCCCGCAGAGCGGCGGGTTGATCATCGCCTCGAATCACCAGACTTACGCCGATCCATTCTGGATTTCATGTCCGGTGCGCCGGCCGACTCGCTACCTGGCGTGGGACGCTGCTTTCAACTGGCCCTTTGTCGGCACCATGTTGCGCCTGTTCGGATGCTGGCCACTTCAACTCGAGGGCAGTGATCCGGCGCCCATTCGACGCTCACTGCAATGGATACGCGAAGGCGGCGCGGTGGTGATTTTTCCGGAAGGCGGGCGCGGTAACCCCGACGGCACGATGAGGAAATTCAAAGCGGGGGCGGTGCGGATGGCGCTGGAGACTGGAGTGCCAATCTTGCCGGTGACAATTCGCGGCGGACATCTCGTCTGGCCACCTCACCATCGCCTTCCCCGGCTCGGCGCCGTCGAGATTATTTACCATCCACTCTTTGTGATCGAGCCGGGAGAAAATGAAGAGACGCGCGAGTGCGCGCGTCGCGCGTCTGAGAAATTGGCTGAGATCGTGAAGTCCGCCCTCTGACACTTTCGGATTTTGAGATCTGAGGATTTCAAATGCTTAGCACGTGCATCATCTGTTCGTGCACCAGACCATTGCTCGCCAGAATGGGCGGAACGAAAATGTTCAAGGGCTCGCCCGCGTAATTGGAAACCCGGCCCCCGGCTTCCTCAACCATTAAGCCACCAGCGGCAACATCCCAGGGCTTGAGACCCTCTTCCCAGAATCCATCGAACCGGCCACAGGCCACATAAGCCAGATCGAGCGCCGCCGCTCCATCACGCCGGACTGCTTGCGCGTTCATGATGAAGTTTGCAAAGTGCCGCGCGAATTCGCTGCGCTCGCGCACGTCGTAGGGAAAGCCGGTGCACAGAAGTGCGCCCGACAAATTTCTGACGGCAGAAACCTGCATGCGGCGACCGTTAAGCGACGCGCCGGCTCCACGTTCAGCGGTGAACATTTCGTCACGCAGCGGATCATAGATGACCCCGATTTCCATTCTCCCCTGGTGTTCCAGTCCTATCGAAACGCAGAAGCAGGGATAGCCGTGCGCATAATTAGTGGTGCCGTCCAGCGGATCAATAATCCAGCGCCACTCGCTCTGGACTTCGCGATCGGCCGGTGCGGTGGCTCCTGATTCTTCGGCGAGAATTGCGTGACGCGGATAGTGAGTCTTGATCCGGTCGATAATCAGTCGCTCGGAAGCCAGATCCGATTCGGTCACCAGATCCAATTCGCTTTTGTTGGTTACTTTGAGCGTGCGACCGAAACGTTCCGCCAGCAAGCTACCGGCATCACGCGCAGTTTGAATGGCAAAGTTGAGCATCCTTACCTATGACCACGTCAGTTGAATATGTTTCATGAGGATATATCAACTATGGGCAAGTTTCCGAAAGCCCGATCGTGAGGGAGGGCTAAGTTGCTTGAGGCGCGGATTGCCGACCATCGCGCCAGGTCGTAATTCGAAAACCTATTCAGCTCCACGTTGGCGCGGGAGATCTTGATTCGCTTAATCTTAGCGGAATTTGAGGAAGCCCTACTCGAGGGGGATGTCAAAACCTAGTGGCTTCAAGCTGGAGACAAAACAAGTGGAACGAGTTCCGGCTTTCGGTCCTTCGACCCGCCGAACAATGGCGCGCGCTGATGAGTCTAACTCGGCGCCTACTTTTTCCACGATTACTCGTTGGCCGTCCGAAGTGAGGCAAAACTGGCCTACGATGCTGGTTGGCGATTCATTTTCCATGTCTTCACTATACGCTGAATCGCCGGATTAAGACAGCAGCGCGGGAAATCCGACTGTAAGTGAAGCAGCGAAGTTGTGTTTGCTTACGCGCGGGTTTCTGGTTCCTCACGTGTCATGAAGTATCTTCAGCAATTGAGCTTGATCATGGCTGGGTCGTGGTTTTAGTTTTCCGCCCGATGAATACCGCAATCAACCAAAGAGCCAAACCCAAAGCCCGCAGCAGACTGGCGAGCACGGCCACCATGGATAGCACCCGCGCATAATCTGCCGCCGACCAGCCATAATTGATCCGAACGCGAAAGAGATAAACCTGCAAGAGAGTTTGACCAATCGTGGTAATCAGCAAGACCCCGCTGCCGCCCAGCACCAACATCGCGGAAGTACCGTATTTCTTGATGAAGAATATTCCCAGGGCCACGCCGGCCAGATAGACGAGAATCTGGGGACTCACATAGGCAAACTGCTGCAGCAGGTAATAAGCAGGTGAATTCATGGTGCGCGGAAT
Organism: Acidobacteriota bacterium; assembly: GCA_038040505.1. Classification (GTDB taxonomy): domain Bacteria; phylum Acidobacteriota; class Blastocatellia; order Pyrinomonadales; family Pyrinomonadaceae; genus UBA11740. Next base: position 106,413 of record JBBPID010000004.1, read on the forward strand.
CGCTATATATCATTAGTCACGCTGACTCGACAACGATTCTTTCGCCTTTCTCTTTCTAAAACAGAAAAAGAGCCGAAGCGCGCTTGGCGCCTCGGCTCTTTAATGTAGTTTGGGAAACTCCGGTTCCGAAGTCTTATTCGGTTTCCTGTTGACTGGCCAGTAGCGCGGCCGCGGCTTTGCGACGGCGTCGAACTGCACCCGCCAGGCCGGCGAGGCTGGTTCCAAACAGGACGATCGTAGCTGGTTCCGGCACCGGACCAGTAGTCCCGGCATAACGGAATCGTTCAGGACCGCCATCGACGTTGCTCAGCGACGCTTCCAATCCCAGTCGCAGAGCGGGGTTCTGGTCAAGTGCCGCCTGCAAACGGCCTGCCGCTTCGGCGTCGAGGCCAAGGACAAAGTCTGAGGTTGATCCCTGCGCTTTCTTAAACTGCTCCAGAGTCACCGGTCCAACCAGCGAGGCGCTAAATACCGAAGTGCCGTTTTGATCATAAGCGGTCAGGACCAGATTATCGATGGTGATGGGCGACTTGTTTCCGTTTCCACCATTCGCCTCGTTAATATTGATCAGGACCCGCAGGTCGCTCGCCCGCGCCACACCCAGTTCGGTGAACGACACGGTGTGTTGATGGGGGCCGGCGCTGATGTCGCCAACACTAAGGTCTATAGTCCCATTCCAACTCACTTTGCCTGATTCCTTGGAGCTGTTTCCGGAATGTTGAAGGTTTAAGGCAGCCAAGGGTGGCACCACTTTTTGAATATCGGGGCTGACCAGCACAATGGCGTCGGCGTACGCGCTGCCGCTGGCAATTCCAATGAAAGCGAGCGCTGCAATTGCGAGTGAAATTTTGGACAAGAGTTTCATGTAACTACGGTCTCCTTGATGAATTTTCGCGGTGATTCGTCAACCCGTTCTGGGCTACCGCACGGGCGGCAATATGGGTCGTCTTGTGGAGTAGAAAGCCTTAAAGCGGCTGTGTTCCCAGAAGTAAGGGCCGAGTTGGTCGAGAAAATTGAGGGCCCGGATGGGACGGGAGGAAACGGAGGCCTGGCGGGTTTGCCACCCGCGCCCTGCGGCCAAATTTGCGAGCGCCGGCAGCGCCTACGCCTTAACCGAATGGCTTGTCGATAGACGGGCTTTGACTGGTAAAGAATTTGGGGCCGCTATCAGTAATGTAAAGACAATCTTCCAGGCGAATTCCAAACTCGCCGTAAATCACCACCGTGGGTTCGTCGCTGAAACACATTCCTGGTTGAAGCGGGGTCTTGTTACCCTTCACAAAGTTAGTCCATTCATGACCGTCCAAACCGATACCGTGGCCGGTCCGATGTGGCAAACCAGGGACCTTGTAACCCGGGCCAAATCCCGCGTCGGTGATCACTTTGCGGGCCGCGGCGTCGACGGCCTCGCAGGGCGCTCCTACTTTCGCAGCAGCAAACCCGGCGTCCTGCGATCTCCGCTCGAGGTTCCAGATGTCTCGCTGCCGTTGCGTGGGCTTGCCAAAAATAAAAGTGCGAGTGATGTCTGATTGATAACCTTCCACGCTGCAGCCGCCATCCATCAATACCACGTCGCCTTCGTTCAGGACCTGGGGCGTGCTGCTGCCGTGCGGGAACGCGGTGTATTTGCCAAAGCTGCAAAAGACTCCGCCCTGCACCCCAAGGTTGCGAAAAGCAGTGGCGCAATTGCGCGCGAACTCATCCTGCGGCATGCCCTCACGCATCGTGTTCCAGGTCGCCCGGTAAGCAACAATCGTAATGTCGTTGGCGCGCTGCATTAAAGCCAGCTCCGCCGGCGACTTGAACATACGACATCCGGCAGTGATCGGAGTGGCGCTGACAAACTCAAGCTTGGGCGCTTCCTGACGAATTCCGTCGAAGAGGAAAAAGCGCACCCGCTCTTCCATTCCGATCCGGCCCGAGCGAATGCCTCGATCGCGGATGATTTGCGCAACGCGACGATAAGGGCTCTCGTCTTCTTCCCAGGTGCGGATGTCCGTCCCGAACTTGATCAATTCGCGGGCTCGCTCTTCTTCAAACTTCGGACAAACCCAGGCCAGTTCACCGCGCTGCGGAATGACCAGCGCCAACATGCGTTCGCTGGTACCCCAACGCATGCCGGTGAAATAGAACATGCTCGAGCCCGGCTCGACATAGATGGCGTCGATTTTTTGCTCACCCATCAACTGCTGCGCTTTGGCGATGCGCGCGTGTCTTTCTTCGACCGTGATCGGCACGATGCCGGCGGTCATGCGGCGCAAGCGCTGAATCAGGTCGGGCGTGTCCTGGCGTTCCTGAAAGCGATCGAGGTCATCGGTGTCGGCGAAAGAAACCTGGCTGCCGAGCAGGGTCGCGCCGGCAATGCCGGCAGACAGTTTCAAGAAATCTCTTCTATCAGTGCACATGGTTTTCGAGCACGGACTGTCCTGTCCGAGTTTGAGTGACGAAGCGCGAAAGTTTGCTCAGAGCAGCGCCATGCTACACGATGCGTGCACGCATCAACAAGATTCAACTCATGGGTTTTCGCGGCTCTGCCGCAGGTGCTCTTTTTAGCGCTCTCAATTTTTCTATATCAAGCTACAATGCCTCGCTTAGGCGTTGGTCGGGGTTTAGGAGTAGGACGAGTGATTCAGAAGAGTTTACTCAAACGAAGCAGCTTTGTTGTTCTAATGTTGTTGGGATCGCTGCTTTGCGTTACCGCTGTCACAGCCCAGCAGCCACTGCGCTGGGGCGCCGATCCCAGCGGCGGCGCGCCCTACGTTTACAATGATCCCGGGCATCCGGATCAATACATCGGCTACGAAAAAGAGATGGTCGACGCCCTGGCTACAGCCATGGGCCGCCGGGCTGAGTTTGTTCCCTCGGATTGGGAAACCCTTGTGTCGGCATTGCGACGCCGCTCGTTTGACGTGATCGTTAACGGCCTGGAACCCACCGCCGATCGCGTCAAGCAAATCCAATTCAGTAAGCCGTACTACATTTTCCAACTCGCGTTGACGGTCAGAAACGATGAGCAGCAGATTAAGTCCCTTGCCGATTGTCGCAAGCGCGTGGTGGGCACTCTTGGCAATACGGCAGCCTCGCGCTTGCTTCAGAAAGAGGGCATCCCGATGCGCGGCTATGCCGATCCTGTGGCCGCCTATCGCGACCTGGAATTGAAGCGCATCGACGCCGTCTTAATGGATGTCCCGGCTGAAGTTTTCTATGTCAGCAAGAGCGCCACGTTGAAGCGCGCCGGCGAACCTTTCTTCCGCGGCACTTACAACATTGGACTGCGTCTTGGCGACGATGCTTTGAAGGCCGAAGTAGACGCCGGCATCGACAAAATCATTCGCGACGGTACGCTTGAACAAATTCTGCGCAAGTGGGGCCTGTGGAACGACGCTCAGGTTGAACTGCAAACTCAAATAAAATCCGGAGAACAGGTGGCCCCGGCGAACGACCTGACTTCGTCGACGTTCAACTGGCGCGAGGCCTTGTGGCGACTGGCGCGCGCGGCTTTGGTCACGGTGCTGGTTGCGTTCGGCGCGATGATCATCGCAGTGGTCCTGGGAATGCCGCTGGCCATCGGCCAATCAAAAGGGCCGCGCTGGGTGCAGTGGTTGTGCACCATTTACATCGAATTTTTCCGCGGCACCCCGGTGCTGGTGCAACTGCTCTTTCTTTACTTTGGTCTGCCGACAATCGGCCTGGCCATGCCGGGATGGCTGACCGCACTCGTGGGACTGGGACTGAATTACGCCGCCTACGAGTCGCAGGTCTATCGCGCTGCGCTGGAAGCGATTCCGCGCGGACAATGGGAAGCAGCTTACCTGCTCGGCATGAATCCGCTGCTCGCGTTTCGCCGGATAATTCTGCCGCAGTCGTTTCGGATCGCTTTGCCGCCGATGACCAACGATTTCGTTTCGTTATTCAAAGACACATCGGTCGCTTATGCGATTTCGGTGTGGGAATTGGCGACGGCGTACCGCGAGCTTGCCAACGCATCGGGTCAATTTCTGTTGTTAGGAGTCGTCGTCTCAATCTTCTATCTGGCGATGAGTTTGCCGATGGCCCATATAGCGCGACGGCTGGAGCGAAGACTGCAGCGGAGAGGAGCGGAGGTTGAAGTCAGATCAGAAGCATGACTTCGCTATTCACCTCTCCCTCTGGGAGATGTAGTTAAAAATCCATGATTCGAGTCAAAGACCTAATCAAACAGGCCAACGGCACCCGCATTCTGCGCGGCGTCTCTTTCACCGTAGCGCCCCAATCCGTGCTCGGCGTGATCGGCGCGTCCGGCAGCGGCAAGACCACCCTGCTCCGTTGCCTCAACGGGCTAGAGAGAATCGACGGCGGGGTGATTGAGTGTGACTCCATCCGGCTCGAGACGAACCTTTCGCCGCACGAGTACACGCGCCGGGTTAAAGAACTGCGGCGCAAAGCCGGCACTGTCTTTCAGCACCTCTACTTATTTCCGCACCTGACCGTCCTCGGTAACATTATCGAAGCGCCCGTCCACGTGCTGCGCGTGCCGCGCCGCGAAGCTGAAAGTGAAGCTTACGAACTGTTGGAATCGGTAGGCTTGAAAGAAAAAGCGCGCCGCTATCCGGAATCGCTTTCCGGCGGCGAGCAACAACGGGTGGCGATCGCGCGCGCGCTGGCGATGCATCCGGCTCTGTTAATGTTCGACGAACCAACCAGCGCCCTCGATCCCAAACGCAGCGCGGGCTTGCGTTCATTGCTGCGCGGGTTCGTGACGCGTGGGCACACGATGGTGATCGTTTCGCACTCGATCAGTTTTCTGGATGGACTGGCAGATCAATTGCTCTACCTGGAAGGCGGAGAAGTAGTCGAGTTTGGAGAAACTGAGCAGATTCTGCGCTCGCCCGTCGATCCGCGGACCAGGGACTTTGTTCAGCAGGCTAAGTAAACTGCCACAGATTCACACGGATAAACACGGATTCAACAAATCGATGTATCACTTGTCCAGCTTGTTAGGATTTCTGACTGTTCGGATCAGTGACCATCTGTGTTTATCTGTGGCTGGTCCTCGCCTACACCAGACTCATTGGCGTCGGGTTTTTCGGATCTTTTGTGTAATCGTAAAAGCCGCGACCGGATTTGCGGCCATAGAGCCCGGCCATGACCATGCGCTTCAAAAGCGGCGGCGGAGCAAAGCGCTTCTCACGAAACTCGTTGAACATGATTTCCGCGATGTAGTAGGTCGTATCCAGCCCCACGAAATCACCGAGCGTAAGCGGACCCATCGGATAGCCGCAGCCCAGCTTCATCGCGTTGTCGATGTCCACAATTGATCCCACGCCTTCCTCCAGCGCCCGGATCGAATCGAGCATGTAAGGCACCAGCAGCCGGTTCACAATGAAACCGGTCTTGTCGGACGCGCGCACCGGGACCTTACCCAGCTTTTTCCCAAACTCAACCGCTTGTTCATACACCCCGGCATCGGTGAGGATCGTACGGACAACTTCGACCAGTTTCATGATCGGGACCGGATTGAAAAAATGCATGCCGATGAAGCGCTGTTGGCGCGCCGCAGAGGTCGCGCTCATCATCTGCGTAACCGAAAGCGAAGAGGTGTTCGAAGCGAAGATGGTTTCCGGCTTGCAAATCGCGTCGAGCTGGCGATACGTGTTTTGCTTTTCTTCCAGGTTTTCAATGATGGCTTCGATGATGATGTCGCAGTCGGCCAGATCGTCGAACGAAGTCGTGCCTGAGAGCCGGTCGCGCGTGGCTTTTTGATCTTCAGCGGTGATCGTGCCCTTGGCGGCGAACCTTTCCAGCGACTTCTCGATTCCGGCGAAGCCTTTCTGCAAAAACTCGTCAGAAACTTCGCGCACCGTTGTATCAAACCCGGCACTGGCGGCAGTCTGCGCGATGCCGGCGCCCATCAGCCCGCAACCGAGCACGCCTACTTTTTTGATCTCCATCTCAAGTCTCCTTAAATAAATCCACAGATGACACAGAATCAAAAGTCGCTAACCGAATGCCCAGGACGGCTCAGCTTGGTTTTTGGAATCTGTGTAATCTGTGGATCACTCGTTAAAATGTCGTTTCACCATCACGAAGCACACCAACACCAGCAGCAGCGCCACGACTTGCAGCACGCGCCAGGCGATGGTCATTCCGGCTGAAGCTCCGGGCCGCTTATAACTCACGACCGTGGCCAGGGCCGCGCCGGACAAAAGTCCACCCATGTGCGCGGCGTTGTCGATCAACCCGCGGCCAATAAATCCAATCCCCAGGTTAAGGAGGATTACCGGCAACATTCCGGTACCGAAAGCGCGCTTGAAACCCTCAGGCAGTTCGTGCCGGTACTTGATGCCGAAGACAAACAACACGCCGACCAGTCCGAACAGCGCGCCGGAGGCACCGGCCGAAGGTACGTCTTCCGATTTGATCAGAAAGCTCCCAATCAACCCCGGGCGCGAGCCGGGAAATACCGTGAAGTAACTCAAGGCCACACCGGCGATGCCGGTGACCACCCAAAACACCACGAACTTGGCTGAACCGTAAAGTTTCTCAACCCATGGGCCAATCACCCAAAGGCTGTACATATTGATCAGCACGTGCGGCAAGCTGACGTGAATGAACACCGGCGTCACAAAGCGCCACCACTGATGCTGGTGGTAGATCCAATAGTTCATTTTAGCGCCGTAAGCCAGCAGTACCTGTTCGTCAAAGCCGACCCAGAGAACTCTCGAAGCCATGCCACTGGATTCCCACATCAGCATAAAGACGAACAGGTTCGCGATCAGAAACACGATCGTGAAAATGTAAGGCCGCGAGAGCACCGCGCGCGCATAGCTCATCGCATAGCGCTCATGTAAAGGGATGGCCGGGGCCGCGGCCGGTGTCACGGGCGCGCCGCAGACATGACAACTGGACTCTGCCGCGCCAACCAACGCGCTGCAATTGCGACAGATGCTGGGCCGCCCGGGATATTTTTGCTTATCGTTAGGCAAGATGGTGACGACGAACGGCGCCGGCTATTTCCCCAGTCCATCCAGCAGGTTGACCAGATCGTCAGCGTGCTCTTCTTCAACGGCGAGGATTGTTTCCATCATGCGGCGGGTCGTGGGATCGTCGTTACCGAGAAACTGAATGATGTCGCGATAACTATCGATCGCGATACGCTCAGCCACCAGATCTTCCTTGATCATATCGTTAAGCGTTTCGCCTTCGACGTATTCGGCGTGGCTGCGCGTCAGCAAGCCTTCCGGATTGAAATTAGGTTCACCGTGCAATTGGACAATTCGCTGCGCGATCTGATCGGCATGGCCCTGTTCGTCGTTAGAGTGCTGCAGGAATTCGGCGGCTACGCCTTCAGCGTTAATTCCTGACGCCATAAAGTAATGGCGCCGGTAGCGCAGAACACAGACGATTTCCGTTGCCAGCGCTTCGTTAAGGACCTTAATCACGGTTTCGCGATCAGCGCTATAGCCTGCGGTTACCGCGCCCTGTTCGATGTGTTTGCGCGCACGTTCGCGCAAAGTCTTGATATCAGTCAGAAATGGTTGATTAGCCACGGTGTGACTCCTTAGAGTTTATGAATTTTGGGGAAGGAAGATATTAAGGCTAGAAGCAGACGAGAGCAAGCGAGGGTCCGGATAACTTGTCTCTTAATTAAGGGCGTATAGAGTACCAACTTTAGTTGGGTTCTTCTCTTCGTTCGGACAAAGCCCGACTAAAGTCGGTACTCTAAACACCACTTATCAAATTGAAACACTACATACAAGAGGGTGCAAGAACACACGAAACAGCACTAGGAGCTGTTCCTGATTCTTGCTGCCTCGCGGATCAATCAGCGCCGACTCGCGCACTCAGTTTGATTTCGGTCGGCGCAGACGCATCAGAAACAACCTCGACCGGAGCGCGCCATAGCAGCGACTTGATCCGGCAGGTGCCGGTGTTATCTTCGCGGCAATAGACGAAAGTAAACGAAGCGCGCAATTCCAGGGCACCGGCCGCCGGAGCTGCGAACGGAATTCTGATCGGCAGTGGCAGCCCCTTCGCATTGCCGGACGCTTGCTGTGGATCGAGCGTCAGCGCCGGGCCGCCTTGCTCAACTGACACTTTGTAACGCTGCGGCGCCGAAGGATTCAGATGATAGCCGGACGGTAACTCAACATTGATCAGGATGAGATTCTGGCCAGTGCGAATCTTCTGCGGCGCCAATTTGATCTCTTCGGCATTCGGAGCGACTTCAGCGCTGCTTTGATTCGTAACCGGCGGTTGCAGACCCTTGATTTGCAGCGTTCGCGTCTCTTTGGTTTTTAAGTCCACCACCCGCACTGCGTGATTGTTGGTGTCGGCAACATAGAGTTTGTCGCCGGCGACAGCGAGACCTCCCGGTTCGTAGAAAGACGGGCGAGCGCCGTCGGCCTGTCCCGGCTTGCCGGCTCCGGCGAAACTCTTCACTGAGCGCGCGCCCGGATCCAACACTTTGATCTTGTGATTGTAGGTATCGGCAATCAGCAGCTTGTCATTCCAGCGCGCCAGACCCAGCGGATGCTGTAATCGCACGTCGTTGCCGGATCCGTCGACGTCGCCAAAATCAAACAGGTCGCCGCCAACCAGAGTGCGCACTTCACCGTTCGGACCGAGATCGAGCGCGCGAATGATGTTTGCTTCTGCGTCCGAAACGTACAATGTCTTACCATCTGTTGCTAATCCCGATGGCTGGGCAAATCCCGCTTCTTTCCGCGGGCCATCAATCCGGGCCTCGCGTCCCGAACCGGCAAAGTCAGAGACCTCTCGCAGCGTGAGATCGAGTTGCCAAATCTGATGAGGTCCGGCCATGGCGATGTAAAGCGTCCGCCCTAGCAGCTGCAAATCCCACGGCGAATTCAAAGCGATGGTCCGGGCCATTCCAATGTGATCAAGCTGTCGCGATTGCTGACCGGTGCCCGCGATGGTCGTCACTGTCTTTGACTTCAGATCGACCTGACGAATCAGATGGTTTTCGGTGTCGGCGACGTAAAGATTCTCGCCGTCGAGGGCCAGGCCCTGCGGGCGAAAGAAAGTTGCGCGATCGTAGGTGCCGTCATCGGCGCCATGGGTTCCGGTGCCAATTGTCTCCAGCAGAGTACCGTCGAGTTTAGCTACGACGACGCGGTCGTGATCTGAATCGGCTATGAACAACCGGCCGCTCTTCTCGTCGGCGAGAATCTTACCCGGAAACGCCAGCGGTAAATCACCCACCTTGGCGCGCTCCAGGGCCAGCTTCAGAGGCGTTTCGTTTAGCTCGCCGCGCTGGCGAAACTCAGCGATCGAGTCGCCAATGGCCTTATCCAGGGCTTCGTAACCGCCTTCTCCCGACAGACGGCCGAGGATGTAACCCGCCGGGTCGATAAGATAGCGCGTCGGCCACGCGTCCACCGCGTACGACCGCCAGATATTAAAGTCGGCATCGTTGACAATCGGATGTTCGATCTCGTAACGCAGAATTATGCGACGAATATTCTCGAGATCTTTTTCATTTTGGAACTTGGCTGAGTGGACGCCGATGACGACCAGCTCGTTCGGATATTTCTTTTCCAGCCTCTTGAGATCGGGAATGATATGAATGCAGTTGATGCAGCCGTATGTCCAAAAGTCCAGCAACACGACTTTGCCTCTCAGACCCGCAATTGACAGCGGCTTATCGGTGTTAAGCCAACCGCGATCACCCTTCAGTTCGGGCGCGCGGATCCGGGCGCGTTCCTGTACAGGCATTTCCAAACCTTTCGCTGAATTGTTTGATCCAGATTGAACGTTCGACAAATTCGGCAGCGAAGAAATCAGAAATAAACCAATGAGAAACCACGCATAGCGGCTGTGCCGCAGCACATTGCGGTAAGGCTCTGCCTTACCGGCTGCCGTCTGGAATAAAATGGAGGCTATGCCTCGGGTGCGAGGCGCAGCCTCGCTCTGAAAAGACGACGAGTTACGGAAAGGCAAAGCCTTTCCGCAATGTGCTGCGGCCGAGCCGCGGTCATTTGCGTCGCGAGGTTTCATTTTTCTTCTCTTAATACCTGATCAAGACGCTCCGCCGCTCTTCTTAGATGCGGAATCGTAATCGATCCGCCAACTACCAGGGCGACATTGAAGGCGTCCATGAATTGATCGCGGGTGACTCCGCAACCGGCGCACTGTTTGATGTGATACGTAATGCAATCGTCACAACGCAACACGATCGAGCCGACCAGTCCCATCAACTCCTTGGTCTTCTTGTCCAGCGCTCCGTCTTCATAGGCCTGCGTGTCGAGGTTAAAGAACCTCTTAAGGCCCAGGTGGCCGCTACCGAGAAGCTTTTCGTTCATCTCGGCGCGATACTGATCAAATTCGTCCATCAGAGTAAATCCTTTCGATAAACTACGTTCGTAGCCGCCGTCTTGGTTTGTCTCGTTCACTGGAAATGTAGCACAGCTGGGGGCTTCGCGACTCAGACCCTTAAACCTGCTTCAGAGGAAGATTTATTGACAGTCCCAGACCACCGTGTTTTCATTTTGAGGTCTGTTGTTTTGACGCGCGAGCCAGGACGGAAAGACGAGCGAGAGTCCCACGCGAAAATCAGGCGGAGCGTTAGCAAGCGTGCGTGAAGTTTCCCCCGATCCCCAACTCTACGATCTCGTTCCGTTTACGGCCGGCGAGAGGGTCTTTGCCGTCTTTGCCGATCAGGTAGACAGCACCGCCGAAGCCAAACTTCCGGCGCCGTTGCCGCAATCCCCACCCGGGGTTCTGGGTGTGGTTTGCGTGCGAGGCCGCATGCTGACCGTTCTCGATCCTTCTGCTTTGCTAACCGGTGAAACTAACTCGTGGCCGGCAGTCCTGCCAAACGTCATTGCCCTGACGGGTGACGAGCAACTGGCGCTGGCCGCCGGCGAGCGGCTGGACACGATCACAATCTCCGCGGCTGACATTGAGCCACCGGCCCCCGAAAATGATGATGAGGATCCGGCCCGGGTAGCGCTGGGAATCGCCCGCTATGGAGGCCAGGAAATTACCGTGCTGAGCGTCGCTAATTTGTTCGCTGCGGCCATGCGGCGGAAAGAGCGCCGGCGCCGCCGGTTCTAAGAATCCCTCAACATTTCGCGGGTTTTTCGAGGTTTTGACCCTCCCGAGGGCCTGGACCAAAGGTACTTGCGCTTCAGGAAGATTACGGTCATACTTGGCGCCGTTAAGTTCCTGCTCTCGCGCTGCACTGATGGTGGCGCCGGTCCGTGTCACGAAGCGACGACGTTCGGCTGAAGAGAGAGTGAGGTTAGTTGTCAACTTGTTAGGAGCCGCTCTCGCCGAAGCCAGAGCACCGGGTGCGTCGCGTTTCAGCGCATAAGGTCTTGCCTTACATCTGCGATCGAGAAACCAGCCCGCGCTTCCATTAGCATCAGAGGATTAGAGAAAGAAATGGCTACAAAACTTTACGTAGGGAACCTGTCGTTCCAGACCACGAGTGAAGATCTGCGAGATCACTTCGCCCAGGCCGGAACGGTGGAATCAGCTTCGGTCGTCGAGGATCGCATGACCGGCCGCTCGCGCGGTTTTGGTTTCGTCGAGATGGCCACTCCCGAGGAAGCGGCGGCGGCAATTGAGCAACTTAACGGCAAGGATTTTGCGGGCCGAAACCTGACCGTGAACGAAGCTCGTCCGCGCACCGATCGCGGACCAGGTAACTATGGCGGCGGCGGCAACCGCGGAGGCTACGGCGGCGGCGGTGGTGGTGGTTATGGCGGTGGTCGAGGTCGCGACCGAGACCGCGGTGGTCGCGGCGGCGGTGGTGGTGGCGGCGGCCGGAACGATCGCGAACCACGCTGGTAACTCTAAGGAAAAAGTAAAAGTAAAAAGGCAAAAGTGAAGCGGTGCATCTGCACCTGTTTCGACTTTTGCCTTTTTGCTTTGTGGGGCGACACTTAACTCTTGGACTGAATCCTGGTTCTTACTTTTACCTTTTTACTTTTTACTTCCTTGCCGCCGGCGTGATCTTCAGCGTTAACCTTTCGGTTCCACGCAGGATTTCGACTTCGTATTCCTGGCCAGCTTTCATCTCGCCGAGCGCATAGGTGTAGTCGTAGACGTTCTTCACGTCGTGGCCGGCCATCTTCACGATCTTATCGCCGGCTTTGATTCCGGCCTTTGCAGCCGGAGAATCGTCGCGTACGCCGTCGAGCTTCAAACCGTCATTCGAATCAGCGTAATTCGGAATCGTACCCAGATAGACGCGAAATCCTGAGGAGCGTCCCTGTGAATCGCTTTTGGCGACGGTGTAAGTCGGTCGTTTGTCACTTTTGTCTATGTCGCGAACGATGTTGGCGGCAAACGAGACCACACGGGCTTCGCCTTGATAGTTGATCTTGTCCGAGCTGTCCGAAGGCTTGTGATAATCCTCGTGAGTGCCGGTCCAGAAGAAAAGCACGGGCACCTGCTTTGAATAAAAAGATGAATGGTCGCTGGGACCGTAACCGTCTTCGTTGAGGGTTAAAGAGAACCGACCCGCCCCTTTCATCCCGGTCGTCGATGCGACAGCGAGGTTTTGCGTATTTTTTTGATCAATCATCGCGCGCCACTCCGACGCCGTGCCCACGCCGCCAACTATCAGCTTTTCATCTTTCAAACGCCCGATCATGTCCATATTGATCATCGCCACCGTACTAGCGAGTGGCACAACCGGGTGATTGACGTAGTAACTTGATCCGATCAGCCCCTCCTCTTCTCCGCTAAAAGCGATAAACACAATCGTGCGTCTCGGTTTAGGGTTTTGAGATGAAAACATCCGTGCTAGCTCAATTAAACCCGCGACTCCCGAAGCGTTATCGTCGGCGCCATGATGAATCTGGCCTTCGCGGGCCGCGAGACTACCTTCGCCTCCGCGGCCGAGATGATCGTAGTGCGCGCCAATGACAACCGCTTCATCTTTTAATTTTGGATCGCTGCCCGGCAGGATCCCGACAACGTTGAAGGAAGGCGACTCGCGACGGGTCACGTTGGTGGAAAGATCCAGCTTCAATCCCGTTATGGGAAGCCGGTAGCGGCGGCCTGGATCAACCCGAGTACTCAAGCCATCAGGATCGGGCTTTGGTACCGCGAGCCGCGCGTCGGCAAATTTCAGGTAGTCTGCGAGGTTTCCATCGGCCGCGCCCAGAATCTTTGCCGCCAGCCTCCGCGAAATTACGATTACCGGGATCCCGGCTTCTCCCGCGTTGTCATAAGAGAGTCGCGAAAGACGATCCTCGTTCAGCTTCTCTTCATTCGCGATGATCAAGAGCGCCCGCACACCCGCGGCTCGTGCCGCCGCAACTTTGAATCTGATTTCACCGGCGCGCGCGAACTGGCCGTGTGGATTGTCGCCGTCGGGCGTACCGGCGAAAATGATCGCTACCCGATCTTTCGTCGCCGAGACGGCGTAGTCATCGTATTTCAGCTCGGCTGAAGAAATGCCATAACCGGCAAACGCGAACTCGGCGCCTCGGACTGAAGCATTGGAAGAAAAGCCCAGCGGCATCCAATCCTCGCGGACCCGAAACTGCGCGATGTCGTCGGCCTTTCCCGGGTTCACATAAAACAAATTGTTCTGACCCAGCTCAACCTGGGACACGTACGGAAACGGCTGCAGGTAACGCGACTGGTTTTCGCCGCGCGTGCGCGCCGGCCGCGCCATTTGCATCCCCGGTCGCAAACCGAAGCGATTGAATTCGCCGGCAATGTAATGCGCCGCATCATTTGCTCCCGGAGTTCCGGTGCGACGTCCCTCGAGCGCATCAGAGGCAAGATACTCGACAACCTGGCGCAGTCGATCCGGACTGGCGGTGGTTGAGGTCGGCTGCTGCGCGAGCGCAGTTCCAAAGAGCGCGACCGCGAGCAGTAAGCTTTGAAGTTTTCGTCTAGTGGTAAACATATTTCTCTTTCCTAAATTTCACACCGATACTCGCGCGGAGTGGCCTTGCCTTTGCGAAACTTGATTTCTTGAGTCGGAACCGTTGGTTCGCGAAGGGGCAGACCAGCTCCCGGCGGAACAATCCAAAGCTGTACCTGGAATTCTTTATGATATCCCCCGTCGATTACGATCAGCTGGTTCGCGGGGATGCCGCGTCTTTTCACCAGGTAACTTTGTATTCGAGCTGCGCGCGCAGCGGCCTCACCGAGTCGCGGTAGCTTACCTCTGAAGGTTTTGCCGCCATAGAAAATAATTGCGCCTCTGGCTTGTGGCCAGTTCTGCAAACTAACCGCAAAGTTGTCCAAATGTGCCATCTCGTCTTCGCAATTGATGTCCCCGAATGAGTCAAAAGGCCCGGAAGTCGGTGGTGGCGTCCATCCCGCGACGCCGACGGCAAACGCGAACACGAGTGGCCCAACTTTTAGTCCACGAAGAAGATTCATGGCTCAATCCACCCAATCCGCAATAAAAATATTGGTTTCGCCGCGGACCTTCACGTTGCGGTTCGACGCAAACACCAGTTTCTTCCCATCGGGCGAAAACATTGGAAAGCCGTCGAAGGTGTCGTTAAAAGTAATTCGTTCCATTCCGGTGCCGTCGGTTTTGATCGTGTAGAGATCGAAATCGCGGCCTTTCGGATCGGCGAAGTTCGAAGAAAAGATTATGCGCTTTCCGTCGGGAAAAAAGTACGGCGCAAAGCTCGCTTTGTTCAAATGCGTCACTTGCCGCTTGTTCGATCCATCCGCGTTCATCACCCAGATGTCCAGCACCGTCGGCCTAATCAGGTTCTGCTTCAAGAGTGCCGTGTAATCGGCCTTCTCTTTTTCGGTCTGCGGGTGATAAGCGCGATAAACAATCTGTTTGCCGTCATAGGACCAGAACGGGCCGCCATCGTAACCAAGTTCGTTGGTCAACCGCTTCACGTGCTTACCATTTCGATCCATTGTGTAGATGTCCAAGTCACCGTCGCGCATTGAAGTAAAGACCAGTTTTCCCTGACGCGAGATTGTCGTCTCGGCATCATAGCCCGGCGCCGTGGTCAGTTGTTTCAAATTAGATCCGTCCGGGTTTGCCGTGAAGATATCGAAGGTTTCGTAGACGGCCCACACGTAACCCTGCGAAAAGTCCGGGCGCGGCGGACATTGTTTGGCGCCCAGATGCGTCGACGAATACAGAATCTTTTTGTCGCCGGGAAAAAAGTACGAACAGGTGGTGCGGCCTTCGCCGGTCGAGATCATCTTCACGTCCGAGCCGTCGATGTTCATCGTGTAAATCTGATCACACTCACGGCCATCACGCGTCGATTGAAAAATCAGCTTCCGGCCATCGCCGGAGAAATAAGCCTCTGCGTTCTCACCGGCAAAAGTTAACTGCCGAATATTCCGCAGATGTTTTTCCTGCGGCAGGGCAAGATTTGAAGTTTGAGTGGAAGCGCTCTCATTGCTGAGAGCGATGAACGAAGACAGGAGTAAAACGAGAACAAGTAAAGATTTCATCATTAGTTTATTTGGTGCAGTTTGGATCAAAGATATTACGAGCTTGCAGTATCAATGTGTCACTATGCGAGGGCTCGACTTGAAGCGCGTATCGAATTCGCCTTTCGCAATCTGGTCGATTACCTTTCGTCTATCTTGCGTGTAGATCATACAGCCATCGGCGATTCGAACCTGGCCTTTCTCGATAAATATAAATTTCTCCGCGCGCTTAGGAGGGCCGTCATCCACTTTAAGTTTTTCAGATTCTTTTCGGAAGATGTCCGGGGCCTTGAGGTGCAAACCGAATAGGGCATACAGCTGACCTTCGGGATTGGCTTGATTAAGTAAGCGTTGGAATTCTTTAATCGAATTTCCGGACTCAAAAAGTTCTTTGAAGGCCTCTTCTTCCGGCGTGATCTGCATCGCGAACCCTACCCCGCCAAGATTGAATATGGTTGCATGTAAGAGTTTTTGATAGGCGCGATCAGTCGGTAAGTTCCGGATGCGCGCGCTGTAATCCTGAGCGGCGGCCGAACCGCAGACGAAGAGCACGTTCCAAATGACGAGACTTTGCCAGGCGTAACTTTTGAGGTTCAATCTAGCCATTTTTCTTCTCAAACTCTTTCATGAACTCAACCAGGGCCGCACAGCCTTCTCTGGGAAAGGCATTGTAAATCGAGGCCCGAATGCCGCCTACTGAGCGATGGCCCTTCAAACCATCGAGTCCCGCCGCCGTCGCTTCGTTGGCAAACTTCTTTTCCAAATCCTCCGAAGGCAGTCGAAACGTCACGTTCATGATCGAGCGTGAATCCGAATCTGCATGGCCGCGATAAAAGTCGGTCGCGTCGATGGCGTCGTAAAGCAGCTTGGCTTTCTCTTCATTTTCCTGTTGCATCGCGGCCAGGCCGCCTTTGTCTTTCAGCCACTTGCAAACCAAATCAATGATGTAGATGCCCCAGGTGTTCGGCGTGTTGTGCAGCGACTTGTCTTTTACGTGCGTGCGATAGTCGAGCATCAAAGCGAGGCCGTCACGAATCCGTGGCAGCAGATCCTCACGAATGATCACCAGCGTCACGCCGCTGGGTCCCATATTTTTTTGCGCCCCCGCATAGATGAGCCCGTACTTCTCGATGGGAATCGGCCGCGCCAGGATATTCGACGAAGCATCGGAAACCAGCGGCACTTCGCCCACCTCAGGCTCGGTCTTCCATTCGACGCCCTCGATAGTTTCATTCGAAGTGATGTGCACATAAGCGGCGGAGGGATTGAGTTGCAACTCGTCCTGGCCGGGCACCCGGGTAAAGCCGCCGTCCGCCAGGTTCGCGGCGACGTCGACGGTGCCGAATTTCTGCGCTTCTTTGACGGCTTTTTTGCCCCAACTTCCGGTGACGACATAGTCAGCGCTGCCGTCCAGCGAGAGAAAATTCATCGGCACCATCGCGAATTGCAAACTGGCCCCGCCCTGCAGAAACAGCACTTGATAATCACTGGGAATGGCGAGCAAGTCGCGCAGGCCGGCCTCGGCGCCCTGAATGATCTCGTCGAAAGTTTTCGAGCGATGGCTAATCTCCATCACCGACATCCCGACGCCGGGCAGGCCCAGCAGGTCTCTCTGGGCTTCTTCCAAAACCGGCACGGGCATAACCGCTGGACCGGCACTAAAGTTGAAAATTCGTTCAGTCATAGATTTGGTCTTAGATCTTTAGTCTTTGATATTGGTGGTCTCTTCGTTCGCCCTGGCGGCAGCGTTATTTTCTTCCTTCTGTATGCGACCGCAAGACTGCTCCGGCCCCGCGCAAAACAAGTGAACGAGGAACGGCGCGTTGGGCTTCAACCACCAGGAAGTTGGTCCAACCTGAAATCACCGAGCTCTTGCCGCGGGCCAAACCACGCAGCGCCACGTCTACGACTTGTTCAGGCGTGAGCGAGACGCGGCCCGGAGGTCTTTGCATCCGCGAGGCTTCGAAAAAGTTTGTGTCGGTTACGCCTGGGCACAGCGCCATCACTTTTATGCCCAGCGGCCGGTTCTCTTCCCACAGCGCTTCGGAAAACGAAAGCACAAAAGCCTTGGTCGCGGCGTAAGTTCCCATAAACGGCACCGGCTGAAAACCAGCGGTGGAAGCCACGTTGATGATGGCTCCCCCTTTTCTCTCCCTCATGGGCGCCAAAAAGCGATGGGTTAACTCGACCAGGGCGCGCACGTTAAGGTCGATCATTTTCAGCTCATGCGCGAGTTCGAGTTTGGCAAAGTCCCCCAGCGATCCAAATCCGGCATTGTTGATGAGCAGATCGACTTGCAGGTCGCGCTTGTTCGTTTCGGCGATCAAGCGCTCAGGCGCTTCCGGCTCAGACAAATCAATCGCCACATACTCAGCACGAATACTGCCGGCGCGGCCCAGCTCATTACAAAGGTTGATCAGCTTATCTTCCGAACGCGCCACCAGCACCAGGTTATGACCACGGGCGGCGAGCTTGCGAGCAAAAGCCTCGCCAATTCCTGAAGACGCGCCGGTGATGAGGGTCGTGTTCATGAATAAGAGCTGTCCTTGCGCGGGATCAGCGGCGGATCCCAAATGGGATTCGATTTGAGGAATTGAAATTGTCCGAACTCGTCTGAAACTTCAACTACGTCCCAGGGCCGCAAGGGTACATCTTCGATACGGCGTTCTCTGATTGCCTTCAGACTAACTGTGATTGCCTCACGCCGGAGTCCAGCGACTGGGGCTCGATGGATTCGTCCCATCACTCTCGCGCTGTTCCTGCCAACGCCACCGGCCAACTCAAGGGCTCGCATCATAGTTAACCCGTCTACCAAGACAATTTCAGTTTTCCTCACATTTCCGATCACGGCAACCAGGTCCGCGCTCGAGACGACCACAACGTCGCCCCCTTGAACCTGCGTGTGTACCTTTTGGTCGTGCCGCAGAACCTCTACCAATTGGTATTCCTCGACATCTCCCGGCATTGTTACCGGCTTGTCACACGCCGAACATTTACAGGTGTGGATAACACGAATGGTTTTACCGGCTCGGTCTGTCAGACCCCCCGCCATCGCGAGCGCGTCGACCAGTCGCCAACCCTGGCGAAAATCAAGCCGACCTGCTTTTCGCACTGCTCCCACTACCAGAATCTGCTGGCAACTCTTTTGAGAACCCTGGGCCGGATTAGTCGATGGTTGCGCCAGCGTCGCGTGAGCGAATGCGGCCAATAACACCGCAACTGCTGGCAGCAAATACCTTGTGGCGCCGATTCCTGAAGACGCGCCGGTGGCTCCTTTCTTTGCCATGCTTCTGCCTTAGTCTTACTTCGTTTGAGATGCGTTGACTTGTCAGTCAAAAAGCGGCGATCCCGACACGTCGGGACCGCACTCCAAAAAGGACTCAACTGATTTCCAGAACATCCAACTCCATGATGTCCACGTTGCCTGCGCGCAAACGTTCCAGCGTCGCGGTTGATGGAGCCTGATCAAGATTGATTCGCGCTACCGCTGCCTCGGCGCCTTCAAAGACGATGTTCTCCATCTCCTGCACGTTGATGTGTTCAGCTTTAAGGGCCTCGAGCACCTGCGCCAGAACTCCCGGACGATCGCGATGGCGCACCACCAGGCGATGCGTCGCCGGCGTGCGCTGCGCGAGGTTCACCACGTTGGGAACCTGGCCGGTTTCTTTGAACGATTGAATGATGCGGACGGTTTCCGCGGCGATGGCTTCCTGGGCCTGATCGGTTGAAGCGCCAACGTGATGAGTGCCATAGACGCTCGCTTCATCCGCGATCGGATCCGTAAACTCGGCAACCGCCGAAGTCGGTTCGATCGCAAACACATCAAGGCCGGCCCGAATTCCTTTCGTGTGAATCGCTTCTGCCAGCGCCGTTTGATCCACCACTTCACCGCGCGCTGTATTGATGAAATACGCGCCCTCGCGCATGATGCGGAAAAAGTCCGCGTTAATCAGCATTCGGGTATCGTGCTTCAAAGCGACGTGGACACTGACAATATCGGCCCCGGCGGCGACCTCGAGCTGTGAATCCATTTTTTGCACGCCCAACTCGGCGGCCTTTTCTTCGGTCAGGCTTCGGCTCCAGGCCACCACCGGCATTCCGAAAGCGCGGGCGCGCGGAATCATTTCCTGACCAATCTTTCCCAAACCGACTAAGCCGAGAGTGCGGCCAAACAAACCGCGGGCCTTTGAAAACTCTTTCTTGTTCCACTGACCGGCCCGGAGAGCGATCACGTTGTCGGCGATCCGGCGATCAAGCGCGAGAATCAAAGCAAAGGCCAACTCGGCGACGGCGATCGAGTTCTTTCCCGGACAATTTGAAACATAGATCCCGCGGCGCGACGCTCCGGCCACATCGATCGTGTTGTAACCGGCGCCGGCGCGCACGATAAGTTTCAATGGTCCCGCCGCGAGCATCGGCTCAGTCACTTTCGTTCCG
Organism: Acidobacteriota bacterium; assembly: GCA_038040505.1. Taxonomy (GTDB): domain Bacteria; phylum Acidobacteriota; class Blastocatellia; order Pyrinomonadales; family Pyrinomonadaceae; genus UBA11740. Next base: position 126,237 of record JBBPID010000004.1, read on the forward strand.
CGCACCACCAGCACATCGGGTTTCAGGCTTCCGATTGCGGCCACCAGGGCGTCGTCTTTCAGATCCGGTTGAAAGGAAATCTCACATCCGATCGACTGCAATCCGTCTCGGCCGGACTGTTCGAATTTATCTGCTATCAGGACGTGCATTACTCAACCTCGATCTTTTTTCCACCGTGTCCGTTTCGTTTGGCAATCGTGTGCAGCCGGGCGCGTTCTTCGTAGCCCTTGACCACCCGAGCCAGCAAATCACGCAGACGAGTCAAACGCTCGGAAGTCGAACGTAACTCGAGCAGCTCCTGCTTGGTTTCCACTTCAATCTCCATGGCGGCGGCCACCAGGAACGAGAGCTTCTGCGGATCGGTGTCACTGATGTCCGGCAAATTTCCGCGCTCATCGTTTATCAGCCGAATGGCGTTGGCTACTCGCATGAACGTGGCCGCGACGTCTTTTGATTTTGACTCGAGCGTCGCGTCGTTCTCTTCCTCGTCTTCAAAATAATTGGTCCGCGCGACCAGATAAGGATCGCCTCGTTCGACGTAACCGTCAGCCCGGTAACGAACCACACCTACAGCCAGCACGTTCGAGCGTCCATCGGGCAACGCCTGGGTTTCGGTGACTTCGGCGACGCAGCCAATGTGGCCGGCCGGCGGCACTTCCTTCTCTGAAGCGGCCTGGTCAAAGTAAGAGAGCCCGAACAGGTTGTCGCCGGCGCGGATGTCGGCGAGCATTTTGCGATAACGCGGCTCGAAGATGTGCAGCGGCATCGGCATGCCGGGAAACAGAACCACCGGCAGGGGGAACAACGGCAGTTCGCGAATGCCGCGTACTTTGTCCAAAGCTTCACTCATCGGGCTTCAGGTAATTTGGGGATGCGATTTAGAATGCGCAGGCATTATCGCAGACGAGTTATCAGAAGTCAGCCACCCAACGCCTCAGTTGTTCCCGGCGAGACGCGCAGCCGTGTAATTTGTGATAGGCTCGGTAATCAAGAGTGGAAAAATGCGGGTAGCGAAGAGCTTTCGAATTTTCCAGGAGGCGTGATGGCTGATCTCGCTCAACGTGAATGCGTGCCCTGCCGCGGCGGCGTCCCGCCGATGAAAGGGGACGAAATCAAAAGCCTGTCTGCGCAACTACCGGCATGGCAGGTCGTGAACGAGCATCACCTGCGGAAGGCTTATCAATTCAAGAACTTTGCCGAAACTCTCGACTTCGTCAACCGCGTCGGTAAACTAGCCGAAGAGCAGGGCCATCACCCGGACATCTGCTTTGGCTGGGGAAAAGCAGAAATTACCATCTGGACCCATAAGATTGACGGCCTGACCGAAAGCGATTTCGTACTCGCGGCGAAAATCGACAAAGTTTGACCTGGCAGTATACTGTTTGGCGGGGAACCCCGAAAAAGGCAACGGGTACAAGTCCCAGCCGCATCGAAACGGCGATTCGCGAGCAAGCCTCAGAGTTCCGATTCCAAAATCAACTATGAAAAGGATTGTTCATTATTTTCAGCCTGGCTTACTGGCATTGATGCTAATGCTCTTCGCATCAGCGGCCCTAAGCCAGCAGCCAAAGCCGACTCCGCCCAGGACGCCAACGACCACTGACCAGGGTCAGGAAAAAGAAGTGGTGAACGTCCGGCGCGTTCGTCTTCCGATCACCGTTACCGATAAGAAAGGGCAGTTCGTTTCAGGTCTCACGGCAAGTGACTTCATAATCTTTGAAGACAAGGTTCCGCAGCAAATCGATTCCTTCACCAGTGAAGAGAACAACAGCCTGCCGCTGTACGTGGCGGTGCTGATGGACACTTCGCCCTCAACCAAGGCCAAACTAAAGTTCGAGCAGGAATCGGCGATGAACTTTATTCAGACCGTGGTGCGGCCGCGCAGAGATCGCGTCCTGTTCGCTACCTTTGACGATCAGGTTACGTTGCGACAAGACTTTACTGACCGTCTCGAGTTGCTCGATCGCGCCGTCTTTGCCGTCAAGTCAACCGGCTCGCAAACAGCCCTCTATGACGCCATCTGGCAGTTTTGCGACGAGAAAATGCGCTCCGCTCAAGGCCGCCGGGCCCTGGTGATCATCACCGACGGTGATGACACTTACAGTCGTGCCGATATGAATGACGCGATTGACATCGCCCAGCGGACTGAGACGACGATTTTTGCTATCTCGACTAAAGCCGGACTGTCAGGCGCCGTTCCCGGGGTGGAAGCAGGTCAGGTTAAGGATAAAGGTGACAAAGGGCTTGAGCGTCTTTGCGATGAAACCGGCGGCATGGCTTTTTTCACCGGCGACATGCTTGCCCTGGAGCGCTCGTTCAGCAAGATCGCGAAAGAGCTGCGTTCGCAGTACCTGATTACTTACAAACCAAGCAACAACGTTTACGACGGCAGCTATCGCCGCGTGGAAGTGAAGTTTGCCAGTGGCCGCGACAATCTGAAGCTGCGCACCAAGCGCGGTTACAAGGCTGTCTCTGATAGTGTGGCGCCCAAATGAAGCAAGCGGTCCAGAGGTTTTTGTTGAGGTCCGGCCTGCTGGTCACGATGATGATCTTCGCGGGGATCGGAATCGGTCTGATAAGCACTTCGCGCGCGCAGAACGACGCGAACAGCAATCGGCCGCGCCGCACGGAAAACTCGCCGCAGCCTTCACCAACACCACCAAAGAAAGAAGACGATGTCACCCTGACCGGCGACGACGTGGTTCGCGTCGAAACTAATCTAACCAACATCTTCTTCACTGCAGCCGACAAACAAAAGCGTTTTGTCAGCACGCTTAAACGCGAAGACATTCGCGTCCTGGAAGACGGGGTGCCCCAGGAGGTCTTCACTTTTCAGCAAAATGTCGATTTGCCGTTGTCTCTCGCCATCCTGATCGATTGCAGCGGCTCAGAAGAAAGAACCTTGCCCGAAGAGAAAGCGGCGGCCCGGTCCTTTCTTGAGTCTGTCCTGCGTCCGAACAAGGATGAAGCTGCGGTAGTTTCATTTACCGGCGAAGTAACTCTCGAGCAGGGGCTGACAGGAAACATCGCCCGCCTGCGCCGGGCAATCGACCAGGTCGAGTTTGTCCCGCCCTCGGGTTACATCGGTGGCGGAGTCGTGGTCGGGGGCACGCCGCCAATTTCCGGCACGCAACAGGCTCTCGCCGGTTCAACCGCGATTTGGGATGCGGTTTGGGCCACCTCGAACGAGTTGCTCTCAGCATCGGCCGAGCACACGCGCCGCGCAATTATTTTGTTGACCGATGGCCAGGACACGATCAGTCAGGTGCGTATGCAGGAGGCAATTAACCGCGCCGTGAAGGCCGACGCTCTGATCTATGCGATTGGAATCGGCGATCGTTACACGTACGGGATCGATGAAGGCTCACTGAAAAAACTAACCGGGGCGACGGGCGGTCGCGCTTACTTTCCCCGCGACGAAAATGAGCTGCGTGAGGCTTTCGCCCAGATCCAGAGAGAATTACGAGAGCAGTACCTGGTCGCCTATTCATCCTCAAACAAAACCCGCGACGGGTCCTATCGCAAGGTCGTGATCGAGCTGATTCACCCTGACCTGCGTAACGACAACCTCAAACTCAATTACCGCCCCGGATACTTTGCCAAGAGCCCTGGCTCTCAGAACCCTCCAACCTCGAGAAAGCCTTGATTTTCGGCCATTTTAGCTGGTGACAAACCGGTTTGGCCTTTGCTATACTCAGTTGGCCTCGGACGGATTGCCGCGCTCCGAGCCAACTTCAAATTTCCTTCCCCCGTCCACGCTGATCGGCGTCCTATGGTGACGCTACTAACTCTTCGTTCACTTCAAGCCCGGCCCTGCGGGAGATCTCCGCGAACCTCCTGATGAATAGCCATCAAACTACTCCGCCCACCGTCCTGATCGTTAACGACGATCGGGTCGCGCTGGATCTGTTGAAGGACCTGCTCCAGCCTGAAGGCTATCGAGTACTGGAGGCGCTTAGCCCTCGTCGCGCCCTCGAGATAACTGCGGTGATCAGAACCGACATCATCATCTGCGATGTGGTCATGCCTGAGATGAATGGGATGCAGTTGTGCCGGCGGCTGAAAAAAGATCCTTTGACCGCCAACACTCCGGTCCTTCTGGTAAGCGCGGTGCTCAAGGAAGAGGCCGCTATGCTCGAAGGCTTCGCCGCGGGCGCGGATGACTACATCGAGATTCCTTTCCGCCATGAGGAGTTACTGGTTAAGGTTGCGCGCCTTGCTGAGCGTCATCGAGTCGAACGCCGTTACCGCGAAATAGTCGAACAGGCTGCCGACATTATCTACACCAGAGATGTCGACGGCCGCATCACCAGTATCAACGAGGCCGGCGCGCGGTTCTTTGGGAAGGCTGCGTTTGAGTTGATCGGCCAGCCGCTCAGTGCCCTGGTGGGTCCAGAAACCGCCGACCGCGATATCGCGGCGATGCAGAACGTCAAGTCCTACGAACCGGTGCGTTTCACCAATTGTGTGAAGAATGCTCTGGGCGAGCCGCGTTACCTGGAAGGAATCGTCACTCTTGATCGCGACGCCAAAGGCGAATTGCTCGGAGTTCGCGGCGTGGTGCGTGATGTTACCGAACAGCAACTGGCAGAGAAGGCCCTCAGGGAAAGCGAAGCGCGTTATCGCGTCGTGGCTGAGACGGCTTCTGACGCCATCATCACGGTTGAAGAGTCAGGCAAGATCCTGTTTGCCAATTCGGCCACCGGAAAGATCTTTGGTTATGAAGTGTCAGAGCTGGTCGAGTCGTCACTGACGACACTGGTGCCCGATTGTCTGGGTCACGTTCATCGTCACGCGGTTGAGACGGATTCCGAGGCCACGGCCGGTCCGGAGGCCGTAAGAACTTCGGGCCTGCATAAATCCGGGCGCGAAATTCCTCTTGAAATCTCGTGGGGCGAGTTTGCCGCCGATAACAAGCGAGTTTTCACCGCCGTGGTTCGCGACGTAACCGAAAGAGTGCATTCGGAAGCCGCCCTGGAAAAATCCAACGAAGAGTACCGGCTTTTGTTTGAAGGCAACCCACATCCGATGTGGGTGGTCGACGAGGAGACTTATTCGTTCCTGGCGGTCAACGAGTGCACCACCAAGCGATATGGGTATTCGCGTGAAGAATTCCTGAGCATGAAAGTCCAGGACATTCGCCCGCGCGAAGAAGTTGCCGAAGTCCTTCAACAAGTTCGAAGCACTGATTCAGATTACGGTTTTGCCGGACAGTGGCGTAACAAAAGAAAAGACGGCACATTCATTGAAGCTGAGGTTTCCTGGCACCGGCTAACGTTTGGCGGCCGGCCCGCAAAGCTCGTCCTCGCCACCGACGTGACTGAGCGTAAGCGCGCTGAGGTCGCCATGCACGAGAGTGAAGAGCGATACCGCGAGCTGTTTGAGAATGCCAACGACATCATCTATACGATCGATCTTGCCGGTAACTTCACATCACTAAATCAGACCGGTGAGCGTGTGACGGGGTATACCAGGGCAGAAGCGCTCAGTATGAACTTGACGCAGGTAGTTGTACCTGAACAGGTAGATCTGGCTCGCACGATGCTCGCCCGCAAATTAGACACTGACGTGTCCACTGTTTACGAACTCAAAATTATTACCAAATCCGGGAAACGAATTCCGCTCGAGCTCAGCAGCCGGGTGATTTATGCGGAAGGAAAACCAGTCGGCGTTCAGGGCATCGCGCGTGATATCAGCGCGCGTAAAGGCGCCGAAGAAGCTTTGAAAGACAGTGAAGAGAAGTTTCGATCGATCGTCGAAACCACCAACGAGTGGATCTGGGCCATCGATCTCGAGGGCAACCACACCTACACCAATCCGGCCATCGAGCAGATTCTCGGCTACACCCCCGAAGAGATGTTCGGCGCGAATTCGCTCGCCTTTCTCCATGAAGATGACCGCCGTCAAGTCGAAGAGCTCTTGCCGCGAGTGATTCGAGAAAAGTGCGGCTGGACCGGGCTGGTGCAGAGATGGAAGCATAAGCAGGGCGGCTATCGCTATCTTGAATCCAACGGCATACCGGTGTTCGATCAGCAGGGGAATTTGATCGGCTATCGCGGCGCCGATCGCGATATCACCCAACGTAAACTCGCCGAGGAAGCCCTCGCGCAACAGGCCGAACGGGCCGCGCTCACCACTCGCATCTCGCAGGCAGTTCGTCGCACTCTCGACGTATCCGAAGTTTTTGAAACGGCCGTGAAGGAGTTGGGCAAACACCTTGAAGTCGAACGTTGCTCGCTGTTTATGAAAGACGAGCGCGCCAACCGCATTACCAACGCCGCTGAGTACCACGTCCCGGACGTCGTGCCCGCGGGCCGCGACTTTGATCTGCCACAGGTCCAGGGATTGACGGCGGCCATGGAAAAACACGGTGTCATGGCATTTGATGACGTCGCCAACGATGAACGCATTCGCGAGTTGTACCAGAAAATACTGAAGCCGATGGACGTCAAGTCCATCATGTATGTAGGGGTGACCGTGGGCCAGGAGCTGATCGGCGCATTTGGGCTGTCGACGACCAAGCACCTTCGTCACTGGAGCGAAGCTGACATTCAAGTAGCTAAGTCCGCGGCCGATCAAACCGGTATTGCGATCCGGCAGGCGCGCCTGTATCAAAAGGCGGAAACCACTTCAATGCGCGAAGCGCTGGTCAACAAACTTAGTGTCGCCATTCGCGCTTCGCTGAGTCTGACAGACGTGCTCGACACGGCCGCCCGCGAACTAGGTCAGGCGCTCTCAGCTTCGCGCGTACAAGTGCACCTTTACGATCCTTCCGGCGATCAATCGACCGCGCGGCGCGAGTTCCTGGCGGCTGGCAGCAAGCCGGTCGAGTCGTCCGATAAAGACTATGACGAACTATTGCGGCAGCACTTTATGACTTCGCTGGCGCCGCTGGTGATCAATGACGCTCGGCAGTACCTGGACGGGCCGGCTGAATTCAGCGAGCGCTTGCGCGCACACGCCGCCGGCGCCGGAGTCTGCTCTCAGATTGATTATCCACTGACCGTAAATGGAGAGTTTCGCGGCGTGATCTCGATTAGTCAGTCGGAAGCCATTCACTTGTGGGCCGAAGATGAGGTCCTTCTGGTTGAATTGGTCGCGGCCCAATTGGCCACTGGTATCGCCCAGGCCGAGCTGTTCGAAATGGTAGCTCGCGCAAAGAAGGAATGGGAATCCACCTTTGACGCGATGTCGGATGGCATTTTTATTTTCGATAGCACCGGAACGCTGAGTCGGGTTAACCGGGCCGGCGCCGCCATGGACAACGCCCCGCCTGAGTCGCTGCTGGGTCGAAAGTGTTGCGATATTTTGCTGGCCAGCTCTGACGATGCGGTTTGTATTGTCGAGCAAGCTCTGCGGCAACCGGAAAGAATCAACGTCGAGATCGTGCCGCATCATCTGAACCGGCCGGTGCTGGTAACAGTTGAGCCGGTGTTCGACGAGCGCGGTCAAACCGTCGGCGCCGTCTGCACCGCCCGGGACCTTTCCGAACTGCGCAAGGTCGAGGCAGTCGCGCGCGAGCGGCAATCGCTCTTAAAGAACATTCTGGAAAGCGCGCGCGAAGCGATCTACGCCCTGGACACGGAAGGCAATTACAAGTGGTGCAACCAGGCCATGCTTGAAATGACCGGGTATGAACTCGATCAGATCATCGGGCATCACTTTCTCGAGCGGACTCATGAAGACGATCGAGAGATGCGTTCCGAGCGTTTTGCCCAGGCCCTGCATGGCGAGCCACAAAGACTCGAGTCGCGCTATATCGCCAGTGATGGAACCGTTCGCTATGCCGCTCTCAACAGCGCGCCCATCATTGTCGATGGCCAGACCACCGGCGTCCTGGGAATCGCGCACGACATCACCGAACAGAAACAGGAACGCGAGCGGGCCGCGCGAGCTGACAAACTGCGGGCCCTGGGTCAGCTGGCTTCAGGCGTGGCGCACGATTTCAACAACTCGCTGGCCGCGATTCTGGGCCGGGCCCAATTGATCCTGCGGCGGGTTAAGGACGAGGAATTGATCCGCAGTCTGGGCATCATTGTCACCTCGGCCGAGGACGCTGCCGCGACCGTGCGTCGCATTCAAACATTTGCGCGCAAGTCAGTGGCCACCGAATTGGAATTGCTCGACGTGGCCGGACTGTTGCGCGACGCAATCGAGATCACGCGCACTCGCTGGCAAAACGAAGCCCAGGCGAAGGGACTCAACGTCGACGTGACCTTGAATGCCGAGCAAGTCTGCTTCACGCGGGGCATCGCTTCTGAGTTGCGCGAAGTTTTCGTCAACCTGATCGTCAACGCCGTCGATGCGATGCCTGAAGGTGGAAGTCTGACGATTTGCGCCCAGCAACGAGCCGACCGTTTGCGAATCCGTTTTGCCGACACGGGATCCGGTATGAATGAAGAGGTGCGCGAGCGTGTCTTTGAGCCTTTCTATACCACCAAGGGAGTGCAAGGCACCGGACTGGGTCTGGCGGTCAGCTACGGAATCATTGAGCGGCATGAGGGTTCGATCAGTGTCGAGTCAAAACTTGGCCAGGGAACAACTTTCTTCATAGACTTGCCGGTGGCCGCTTCCGGCGATCAGACGACGGAAAAGAGCTCGAGCGACGCACAGACAGTACCGCTTTCAATTCTGGTGATTGATGATGAGGACTTTGTGCGCGAGACTCTCGCCGAGATGCTCACCGATTTGAATCACAAAGTGGTGACGGTTGAGGGTGGTCGACAGGCGCTGGAAAAAATCGCCCAACACAATTTTGATCTCGTGTTCACCGATTTAGCCATGCCCGAAATGGACGGATGGGAAATAGCCCGCGAGATCCGCAAGAGCCATCCCGAATTGCCCGTGGTGCTGGTTACCGGCTATGGCGCCACCGCCCAGCCGCCTTCCGGAGAGGCGAATTTGGTCACTGGCATCATCGGCAAACCCTTCGATTTTGATCAAGTGATTTCGACGATCGCGACCGTAATCAACAGTAAGTCTCTGGTGCAGGTTTAGAGAGTTGTGCCCGGAAGAGTCATTGATTCTCTGAGCGAATCACTGTTCTTGCGCCAGCTAATTGTGAGTTCGAAGAGAATCAGGCCGCGCCAAAGCGCGCTATCTCGCCAGGTTTGCGCAGCATCTTGTTGACCTCGCCAAGGTGGGCTTCCTCTTCGGCGATCATTTTGCGCGCATACTCTTCAAGGAATACTGAGCGGTCGCGGACGGCTTCTAACAGTTTTCGGTAGAGGGCGAGGCCTGTCTTTTCAGCTTCCATCGACTCGAGCAAAATGTCGTTGATGCCGTGCTTTTGGGTCTCGAGCAAAGCGCCAATCTTGAGCGAGGGATGCTCGCCGAGATGGGTAACCATTTCGCCGGCCGCGTTCGCATGCGCCAGACAGGTCGCTGCTTCATTGCGCAACCAACTCACGATGGGAATGCGGCTGTGGCCAAAAACCATCAGCGAGTAGTGCGTGTAGCGGACAATCCCGGCGAGTTCCTCTTCCAGAATTTCGTTCAATAAGGTGACGACGACGTTCTTGTCGATTTGCTGGTCTGACATGTTCGTAGATGGTAAATCCTTTAAGGATATTTAGTAAACAAAGATTTGACGTTACGCTGAAGAGACACTGAAATTGTTTGCTGCTCCGGCCCTCCTGGAACGAATTTTCTCAAATCAAGTTCAAAGTCTTCCTGTAGTTGCGCTGCCCACATCGATAGATTGTGGCGATCACGCTAACTAGCAGGGGCTCTCCACCTAAAGAAATGTTCCCGACCTGATTAATGATCCCAATGTTAGTCCAGCCTTCGTCGGTCGGCGGCCACTATGAAACGGTGCGTATCACCCTTAGTAATATCCGCGTTGTCTTTCTCAATGGGTATCGCGCTCGCGGGAGCGTGGCGCAAATTACATAGGAAGCTAATACTCTCGCATTTGGAAGCACGCCTTGTCGGCGTATCACAGTTCTCAGAACGTTTCGTCAGGCTTGGTAGCCTGCCCAGCCACGACGAAGACGAAACGAACGGCTTCAATTGTGAGTTCGTTAACGAAACGGTCGGTTGGCTCGCTAACGGAGCGAAACTCTGGCGCACGACTGATGGGGGTTCGAGCTGGAAGTTGGTTTACTCAAGAGGAAAAGCCAATCGTTTCGAGCCGGAGTACATCGATCATCTTAAATTTGTAAGTGCGGAAACTGGCTGGATGATGGTTAATGAAAAACTCTTTCGCACTGACGATGGAGGGGACACCTGGCGCTCGCTCCGGACGCCCAAGGCAGATTTTTTAGAAACCTTCGACTTTCTGCCGGATGGGAAGGTCGGTTGGCTAGCCGGGACTGTCTGTGAGCCAATGCGCCAAGATGAAGGGACGGCGAACCGTTTCTACTGTGGACCAAACAGAACTGATGGGGACGTTGCCGCGGTATTCATTACTCGTGATGGAGGCCAGACGTGGCAAAGACAATCAGTCTCCCGTCGGTTTGGCGATATCGGCTACATTCAGATGCGCGATGCTACCCACGGGTTTGCGATCGGGCAAGCTGGAACATTCCGTTATCGAAACGGAAGATGGCTTGACGCAGATTACACGGGTCCAGAACTGGAAAATCCCGAAGAAACACCCGGCGAATACTGCCTGCAAATGGAAACAGGGCTCCCAACTTACTGCCCTGTCAATTTCCAATTTACCGACAAGCTACACGGCTATCTCTCAAATACCAACGGTTACTTCGGGCGAACAATCGATGGCGGCCGTACATGGATCGACATCGCGCGATGCGTGGAGGAAGGCCCGCGGTACGATCCTCCTTTTTTTTCCAAATTCTTTATTGATCAAGATGGACAGGGAATTGCTCTGGATAGCGAGGGTGGCCTTCAGGAAACACTTGACGGCGGTGTAACGTGGGCGAATGTTGCCGAGCGAGGGACTTTCATAGATCTGTTTGCTCTAAGTGCCGAGAAAGGGTGGTTAATAGCAAACGACGGGATCTATCAATATGAAGGTGACAAAAGATAAGAACTTAGCTATTGATTCCGATAATGCCCGCATCCAGGAGTTTCTTGATCATGCGCAGGCAATCGGCTTCGCGAAAGGGACAGACTGAGAGGATTGATTCAATATCCGCTTCCCCGTTGATTCGCGAAAGGACAAAGCCTTCCTGCGGGCCCAGTCTTTCGTGTTCAAGTTTTTCCGGCGACACCAGCATCCTGGCGACCGCGCGCGGCGACAATCCGTTCTGGTAAACCTGGGCGACGAATTTCTTTTCCGCCTCTGCCTGTAAACGGTGGGCCTCGGGATTCTGGGCTTCCTGCTCGAGCGCGCTGTGAATGATTGCCAGGGCATTCTCGGCGTGGTCTTCTTTCAACTCTGCCTGAGCCAGCGTCAACAACTCCGGCACGGTCTGCGGGAGTTTCAGCGCAGATAAGTCAGCGGTTTCTACCGGCGCCGCGGCTTCGCCCGCTACCTTGATGACGTTCTTGTCGATCAGATCGAACAGCAAAGCGCTCGCGTGGAACAAGGACGTGTGCATGTTGTAGCAAATCTCGGCCGCCGTCATGCGCTTCTCGACGAGATAGAGAACTTCACGCACTTCTTTGCTGCTGTCGTGCAGCGATTGCGTCCAGCCCGAGTTGAGCTCAAAGAAAGCGCGTTCGGAAGGAATGACTCGGCGGTAACGCGTCCACTCGTCGATGCGATAGATCCCGTCCATGATTACGGACGTGACATTTACCTGGATGCGAATTAGATCGGCAGGAACGGGTTCATTATCGAAGAATTCAAACTCGGCTTCTTCCCAAATGAAGAGATCGTAAATGATTTCCAGGGTGCGTGTGCGCAGCACTTCGATCACGTCGTCCGGGTTGACAAAGCCGCGCTCAGCCAGAATCACTCCCAGCTTGCCGCCTGACTGGCGCTGAATGTCCATCGCCGTCTGTAGCTGAGCTTCTTGAATTTTTCCGTAATGCAGCAGGACCTGTCCCAGCAGTTCGCGCGGATCGTTCGAAGTCGAACCGACGATCAATCCCTGCTCGAGATAAATCTGTTTGACGATGCTGCCGCGGCCCAGCTTGAGCGTGCCGGTCTTGCGCCCGACCGCCAGAAACTGGAGCAGGTCGGCGATACTCATCGTGCGCAGATTCCCGTTGATTCCCATTCAGGACTATTTCTTTCGCGGCTTCGGAGAAGTAAACCCGAGGTTGTTGAGCTTGAAACGCGGGGCAGATTGAACTGAGACCAAATACTTCAAGGCTTTAAGAGACTACATTTTTCGACGGTAAAGATTCAAGTGCCAACCGTGGATGCCGTCCTGTATTAGTCCAAATTGTCGCCGCGGATTGATCATAATTCAGCGAGTGCCTCAGGGCAGTTCCATTCAAAGCGGCTTCAAAGCGCTGCGGGCCAGTTTCTTCTTCAAGTCAGTATAGCCCTGGTCGCCGGCGACCAGCTCGCCCAGAACTTTGCGGATGCCGCGATGGCCGCGGGCGAATTCGATCATTCTTTCCGTGAACGGCGCGCCCCAGAAGTTTCCATAAAACTTGCGCCGCATCTGCGAAGCCCTTAGCAATTCCCGGCCAAAGTCTGAACGCCAACGCGCTTCATAGTCCAAAGGTGCCCCGGCCAGATAAGTTTCAGCAAAAAGTTCAGCGGAACGCAGTGCATAGTAAATTCCTTCGCCGGTGACAGGATCGGCAAAGCCGGCTGCGTCGCCCAACAGCGCCCATTGGTCCCCACACGCTCGCCTCGTGTCCCAGGTGCGCGGCTCGAGACCAGGGATCCGGGCGGCATAGCGTTCAGCAGTCCGCTTGAGTTCCTTTCGAATCGGTTCGGTCTCGTCGCCGGGACTGTCTTTCCAAATTCGGATGGCAGCCTTGCTGTTGCGCACCGGCTCTCGCGGGCTTCGGTATCCATGGTAATAGCTCACCATGAAATCCCACAGCAGTCTGTCGAGCGACTCATGATCGAAAGCATCCTGAGTTGTCGCGATGCCGAAAGAAATATGATCGATACGCGGAAACGCCCAGGCGTAACCAACCCACTTGGGCAGAAAAGCCACTACCGTGGCCGCATCGCCTCTGTCCGGCAGCGGGGCGCGATATCCAAAAGCAACTTCCATTTCCGCCGGCGGCAAAGACCCGGCAAGTTTCTTCCCAATCGCGCTGTTCGCGCCGTCAGCCCCCACCAGCCAGTCACAACTAAACTCTTCACCGCTTTGCGTTCGAACTGTCCAACTGTCGCCGGTTTGTTTGAAGCCGCGCGCAGAAACTTTCTCTGCGAAGACGTGTGCGCCGGCCTGACGGGCGCGTTCGCGCAGAAAAGTATCGAACGCGATGCGCGAGTAAACGGCGAAAGGCTCATCGAGGTTGAGATGAAGATGTTTGCCCGAAGGCGAGTACATGTCGAGCTCGCTAATGGTGCGACCAACCGCCTCGAGCAAATGCGGCCAGGCTTTCAGGGCTTTCGAAGTAACTCCACCGCCGCAGGCTTTCGGCTCGCCCGGTGGCCGCCCGTCGAATAGCGCGACGCGCACGCCGCCGCGCGCGAGACGTTCAGCAGCAAAGGAGCCGGCGGGACCGGCGCCCACGATCAAGACATCAAATCGCCCCATGAAGGAGCCATCATAAACCTCTTCCCCCGGTGTTAGAAGCAGGCGAGGATAATCCAAAGATTACGCTGACTTCGTCGATGCTGAGTTGAGTTCCATCCGCGGTAATGGGTGGAAGTGTCAGAAGCCCGACCGTAAGGGAGGGCCACCTCAACAAGCACTCATGCCGGGTTCACCCACCGACACGCGCCCTTGCTAACGCGCGGGCTTCTGACACCTTCGAGTCGGTGCTAAGATAGCGCCGTTTCAAATCCCCTCGCTTATCCTTCAGACCTCGGTGGTGATCTTATGGCCCACACGAGTTCAGTCGTTTTTGCCGGGATCGCCCCGCACCCGCCGATTATGGTTCCAGAGGTGGGGCGCGAGGCCATCGCCGACGTGCGCAGTTCGATCGACGCCATGGCCGAGTTGACTGAGTGCGTCATCGCCAGTGGCGCTGAAACTGTCATCCTAATCTCACCGCACGCTCCACTTGAGTCTCAGTCCTTCGTCGCTTACGACGGCCCGCAGCTCTATGGCGACTTTGGAAACTTTCGGGCCCCGGCCGCCGCTGTGCAGGCCGAGCTGGATGATGAATTACTGACCGAGATCACGCGCGCGGCCGCTGAAGAAAACTTGATGACCCTCAGAATCCGGGGTTTCGAACTCGATCACGGCACCGCGGTGCCGCTCTATTTTCTCCAGCGCAACGGCTGGCACGGACGCGTCGTCGCGCTCGGTTACAGTTTCCTTTCGAACGGGGATCACGTTCGCTTTGGTCAATGCATTCGCCGGGCGATCGATCGAACCGGAAGACCGGTGGCTTTTATTGCCAGTGGTGATCTCAGCCATCGTCTGAAGCCGGAGGCCCCTGCCGGTTACAACCCCGAAGCGCATCTGTTTGATGAGGAGATTGTCGATGCGATTAAGAGCTGCCGAACCAGTCGCATCGTTGATTTGGATCAGGAGCTGCGCCGCCTGGCCGGCGAGTGTGGCTATCGTTCAATGCTGGTGGCGTTAGGCGTGGCCGAAGGCTTTGCTCAATCCTGCGAGATCTTCAGCTATGAAGCGCCCTTTGGGGTCGGTTACCTGGTAGCCCAGTTGTTTCGGTCAGAGCCGCCTGCCGCCAGCGAAGCAGGGAACCAACTTCCGGCGCTCGCTCGCCTGGTGGTCGAGACTTTCGTCAAGACGGGCGAGGTCATGACCGCTCCCAAAAGCCCTTCAGACTTTCTTAGTCAGCGCGCGGCCTGTTTTGTTTCCATCAAAACCCACGACGGAGATCTGCGCGGTTGCATCGGCACGATCGAGCCCGTGAAAGATACGCTGGCCGAGGAACTGATTGCCAACGCAATTAGCGCCGCGAGGCGTGACCCGCGTTTCGCGCCAGTCCGCGCGGATGAATTGCCGCAACTGAAATACTCAGTCGACGTCCTGGCGCCGCCCGAACCGACGACCATCGCCGGCCTCGATCCTAACGTGTACGGCGTAATTGTGGAGGACGACACCGGCCGCCGCGGTTTGTTACTTCCGCATCTCGAAGGCATTGTCACTGCCGAGCGGCAGGTCGAGATCGCTTCGCGCAAAGCCGGAATCAAACCCGACGACAAGGTCAGACTCCTTCGCTTTCGCGCCGACCGCTACCGGGAATAAGGCATCCGCAGATTACGCAGATATGCTGGAAGCGCGGATGTCCCGCTCACTGCCCACTGCTCACCGCCCACTGCCCACTGCCCACTGCTCACTGCTCACTGCTCACTGCCCACTGCCCACTGCCCACTGCCCACTGCTCACTGCTCACTGCTCACTGATGAGTTATAGTTTTCTGCATGCCGAGGAAATCCTTTCCCGACTGGATTCAGCCAATGGCCGCGACCCTCACGCAGGAGCGTTTCGCCGGGCCGGAATGGATCTTTGAAAGGAAGTTCGACGGCATCCGTCTGCTCGCATACAAGAAAGGCGCCAACGTCCAGCTATTCTCGCGCAATCATTTGCCGCAAGTCATGCCTGCGCTCGCGAAAGCAATCGCTAAACTTCCGCCACGCGAATTGATCCTGGACGGTGAAATCGACTGGCACGGCCCCACCGCTTACCACGTGTTCGACGTCATGTGGCTCGATGGCGACGTGACGACTTTGCCAATCGAAGAACGCCGCGCGCTATTGAAAGACCTACCGCTTTCCGCACCATTGCACAGAGTGAAAACCCTGACGGATGAAGCACCGTGGGAGCGTGCGCAAAAAGAAGGCTGGGAAGGTGTGATTGCAAAACGTCGCGGCTCAGTTTACGAGCAGCGCCGCTCGCCGCATTGGCTGAAGATGAAATGCGAGCTGGCCCAGGAATTCGTTGTCGGCGGCTTCACCGACCCTCAGGGTAAACGCGTCGGCTTGGGAGCGTTGCTGGTTGGCTATTATGAAAGCGATGATTTGGTTTTTGCCGGCAAGATTGGCACCGGGTTTAATACCCAGCTGCTGCTGGACCTGCGCGCGCAACTCGATCAAATCGAAATCGCGAAGCCGCTGTTTACGAAGGCCGTCGGCTTACCACGCCTCCGCGCTCACTGGGTGCAACCGCAGATCGTAGTCCAGGTTGGTTTCATTCAATGGACTAAGTACAACAAGCTGCGCCACCCGAGACTTCTCGGCATCCGTCACGACAAACCCGCCCGCGAAGTGGTGAGAGAGTAGGTCCCCGCAGATTACGCAGATTACATGAAACGACAAGACAATCCCGAAATCACACGAAACTGCACGAACAAACCACGTGATTCGTGTCGATTCGTGGATCGTCTTATCCGGCGCAACGATAAATTTCATTGAGTTTCCTCTGCATAGTCTCTGCGAACTCGGCGTCTCCGCGGTGAAACCAACCCAGAAAATATTCACCGCAGAGGCGCAAAGTACGCAAAGGTTGCGCAGAGAGATTCGTTTTTAGGCAGCTTTGCCCAAAAAGCCAGGCGTGCGAGCGAACAAACTCTTCGAGCTGCGAAGCAGCGGTCTTAGCTAAGCCCAAGGCGAGGCTTTGCGAGCCTTGGGAAACCATATCCGTTTTGATCACGGAGCCTGCGAAGCGGGCGACATCTCAGTCTCGAGTTCAAAGTCTCGCGTTTCCAGTCAGAACCAACGCGCTGCCCCGTTGAGTGGTTGGTCGCCGCTTGTATGTTTGATCCATGTCAAGTAAGA
>JBBPID010000146.1:0-5346 GCA_038040505.1 Acidobacteriota bacterium
GAATGGTTTCGATCCGCTTTTCCATTTGCCGGGCGAACTTCTGGGCAAAGTAGCGAACCAGCAGCGGGATGTCTTCCTCACGTTCATGCAATGGCGGAATGCGAATCGGAAAAACGTTCAGCCGGTAATAGAGATCACTGCGAAATTCACGGGCTGAGATCATACCCTCCAAATCGCGATTTGTTGCCGCTACCATCCGCACATTTACTTTCTTGGTGCGGGTGCTGCCCAAGCGCTCGAATTCGCGTTCCTGCAAAGCGCGCAAGAGCTTCGGCTGGATCTCCAGCGGGACGTCGCCTACCTCGTCGAGAAATAGGGTGCCCTGGTCGGCGAGCTCCAACCGTCCCATTTTCTGACTGATGGCGCCGGTGAACGCTCCTTTTTCATGGCCAAACAATTCACTCTCGAACAGGCCGGTGGGAATTGCTGCACAGTTCAGCTTCACGAACGTGCGGTCTTTCCGCCGACTGTGGTCATGAATGGCGCGGGCGATGAGTTCTTTTCCCGTTCCGGTTTCGCCGAGGAGCAGCACCGTCGAATCGCTCGGAGCGACCGTCTCAACCAGTTCCAGGACGTGTTTGAGCGCCGCGCTGTCGCCAACGATCTGATCGAAGTTCATCTCGCTTCGTAGCTCTTGTTCGAGATAGAGCTTCTCCTGGGCGAGTTTGTCTTTGAGTTCGGAAATTTCGCGGAACGCCAAAGCGCTGTCTTCGCAGCGCGTCTCCACATCGGCGCCGTCACTCTCATCGGCCATCAAAGATTGTCCGCGACGGTCTCGAATGGACACCACTTTGGGGCGGATTGGAAATTGGCGCTGCTGCGAACGAAAATTAGTTATGTCGGAAACGCTGGCCGTAGCTGTCCTCATTTTTTGTCAATCCTTTCGTGGTCGTGGTCGATTGTGCGGAAAGGTTCGTTCAGCGACAACGCCGAAAGGGTGACGGGTTGCACAAAAACGGCAGGCTTAGGGATCTCTTTGGAGTCGTGGCAAAGGCTCTTTAGGACGCGGCAAACTTCAAGGTACAGAATTAACAGAATACTCGCTGACAAGAATGGAGGAATACTAAGAGACAGGGGTCCTCTCATGACCCTGAAGGTTCGATCTATGTTTAGGAAATCAGTTGCGGGTGATTAGACTTACTTACTCGTCGGGGCGCCGAATCTCAATCCGCTTCCATCCGAAACGTCTGGCGTCCACCGACCAGGACCCGGGGCCCAGCAACGCCAGGGAAGTGGCGAAGCTCGCAAGCAGAACCCCGATCCACGGATCATGAGGGTGGGATAAGGCAATCCACAATTCACTGATCACCACAATTACTGCCGCAAAAGGCGTCCATGCGCCAAAAAGAAGGAACAGGCCCGCGCTAGCTGCAATCACGTGCAAAATCGTGTGTGGCAGTGCGCCGTGGTCGGGCCGCACGCAACGCACCACGAGCGCGCTCCCGACAGCGATACGCACCAGCAGAAGCCCGAGACCAGGTAACCCATCCGCGAACGTGAAGAACAGACGTCGCATAACGATTAAGGTTACGAGCTACCCAAGCGAGCGGCAAACCCTAAATGGTATTTCTTACGGCTATTTCGGGTGAGCTAGACTTCAATGATCCCGCGTTGAATCCCGATTATCGCGGCGTGAGTGCGATCGTTGGCTTACCAACTTGGAAAGGATATTCCTGACTTGACCCTTGACGGCATCTTCGGTGAGCGAGAGCCGCGAGGCAATTTCTTTGTTTCGAGTTGCCTTCAGAGGCCTGGTTTCAGCGACCTAATGTTGAATTGTCTTATAACCTTCTCGCGCGCTCACCTGCGCGCCGGTTATTCCACGCAGGTCGACACGGATCTTGCGGAAGCGGCCGTCAGTCGACGGGTTGGTGGAGTAATAGCCGATGCTGTACTGTCGGCCGATTTCGGCGGCGACCTCTGCAAACGCGTCGCGCGCGGCGTCCAAACCGGTTGCCCGAAAGGTCCGGCCGCCAGTGTCGCGCGCGAGCTGTCCCATCTCCTCACGGGCGAGGTTGTAAAGTGAGCGATTGATCCCAATACGCTGGAAGGATCCCAGGCGGCAGAAGTCGGCGTAGTCGGCGCCGTCAGCGCGCGGATCGAAGATACGGCGGTAGCGTTCGAGCTGCGCGTGTGACAGGCGTAACGTGCGGTTGTCATCGCAGTCTGCGAGCAGTCGATCCTCCACGTAGTTCTCGGTGTCGATCTCTACGAAGTAGGCGAGCAGACCTGCCTCCAGGAAATGTGCCCGCATCGACGAAAAATCCGAGAGGCTCGAGGAGTCCACGCCGTCAGTCAGTGCGACGAGCGCGCGCCGGCCCCGCGACTCCGGCGTCGGCGGGTCGTGGAAGATGTCTTTTACCATCCGTTCGACCGCGTCGTAATAAGGGGTGCCGTTGCTCGAACGAATATTCTCAAGGGCTTCGCGTAACGCCTGGCGATCAGCAGTCAGGTAGCTTTGCACCGCTACTGTCGCGATTTTTTCGCGGCCGTCTTCGTTTGTAGTAAAGGAGAGGATGGCGACGCGGTCGCCGGGGCGCAAAGATTCGATGAAAGCGTAGGCGGCGCCGCGAATGAGCGCGATATCGGCACGGGTCGAACCGGAGGTGTCTAAAAAGAGAGCGATCTCGAAAGGCGTATCCGACGCCGCAAAGGTCGCGACGCGCTGCGGGAGGTCGTCTTCGTAAAGCTGAAAGGCGGAGGCCGTCAGTCCCGTCATGCGTCGCCCCTGTTGGTCGCGCACCACGACGGGCACAGTTATGAGTTGCGTGTCCACGCGTACCACATCGTTCTCGTCCACCTCCTCGCCGCCGGAAGAGGTTGCACTCGCCATTACAGCCGTTGAGGGCACGGAGCCCACGAGTCGCGGTCGTCGCTGTGCCTGTGCCTGAGTCGGCGTTTGCCCCGCGACGTCCAAGCACGCACCCAGGAACACCACGAGTGATAAGAGCGCCAGTAGCGCAACACACGACTTTGATTGCTCATCCGTCATGACTTCACCGGGAGTACGCAGCAGCTACTGTTCGCTGACTCCGCAGCGCAGCACCCAACGGCGCGCCAAATTCCGCTATCGACGATTCGGTGAGAAACGAATCGTTAATCATCATTGGCCCCGAACGTCTCGCGAACGAAATTTCGAAACCACTGTGGTCCAAATCGGCATAAATCGAGTCACCTAAATGTACCTGGCCACTCGCCACCAAATTTGACATGGGCATGACAAGCAGTCGTTCAATCGATCGCTTCAAGTGGCGCGCGCCATATCTGCTATCCATACCTTCACGTAACAACAGTTCCTTCACTGAATCAGAGCAGTTAAAGAAAAACTTCGTCCTGGCCGAGAGCACGATCCGCTCCTGGAGGGAGCGAAGTTCAAGATCGAGAATTTGCCGCAGATGCCCTTCGTTCAATGAGTGGAAGACCACTACTTTGTCTATCCGGTTCATGAACTCAGGAGAGAAGTTCCGGCTGGCCGCTTGAACGGCCGTGCGTTGGATCTTCTCGTCAATAGCAATCTGGCACTTATCGAGGTTCTTCGGTTCCTGTGCGGTAAAACCGATCCGGCCTTCGATTAATTCGGACATCTCCCTCGCGCCCAGGTTCGAGGTCATGATGATCAAAGACCGCGAAAAATCGACGCGCCGGTTATCACCCAGGGTCAATGTCGCCTTATCAAGGATGCCGAGCAGCAGTTGCCACAACGAATCCGACGCCTTCTCGATTTCGTCAAATAGAACCAGCGAAAGCGGAGTGTCTTCCGTTTTGAAACGGTCGAGGTTCTCTTGAGTCAGAAGTGGCGAAGTTTCCCGGTGGCCCAGATATCCTGGGGGAGAGCCGACCAACTTAGCGATCTCGTGCGAGTGCTGAAACTCCGCGCAATCGATCTTGATAACGGCATTCGGGTCTCCAAAGAGAATTTCCGCTGCGGCTTCGACCACGCGGGTTTTCCCGGAACCAGTCGGCCCCAGGAAGAGCAGGGTTCCCAGAGGTTTGTTGCTCTGGTTCATTCCCGCAAGGAACAGCTGATACAGATTGCCCATGTCGTGAACCGCGTTTTCCTGGCCGATAATGAGCGCCGAAAGCCGTTCGTCGAATTCCTGAGCCTGCGCACATTTGACTTTGGGATCGAGGAAGAACGAGTTGTTTGCTACTTGCTGTGTTTGTTTTTCGGGAACCATGACGTCTCTCCTTTTGTAAATCAAACCAAGGGTTTCATCCGTCGTTAGTTTTCGTACCTTGCGACAGATTCTCCGCCTGGCTTCGTTTACTGACAACGCCGAAAGTGTGAGCGGATCGACAAAATTGGCAGGGTTAGCGATCTCTTTTGAGTCGCGAGAGACGCCCTTTCGGGAAGGGCTGTGGCGCGCGTTAGAGCCGAACGCAAATGCAGTGGTGGGATTCTAGTTCTTGTGCAAAGCCGAAAAACTCATGGCACTTGTTCGCGGTGCGTCGACCCTTTCCGGGTGCTGGTTTTCGACTTACGCCTGGACCCCTCGTAAGCAACGGCACCAGGAATACTCAGGTCGACCTGTGTGCCCAAGCCGGACCTGCTCCAGACCTCCAGCCGTCCGCCTACGACCTCGGCGCGTTCGCGCATGCCTGGCAAACCGAAGTGACCGGCTGCGGGACGAATTGTATCCTCCTCGAAGCCCTTTCCATCGTCGCGAATCTGCAGACGAAAGCGTCGCTTCTCGTACTGGATTTCCACTCTGATTCGCCGTGCCCGCGCGTGTCGAAAGGCATTGCGCAACGCCTCACCGGCAATGCGGCATGCTTCATCCCGCACGACGGGGTTCAGCTTACGCGGCGTGCCTTCAACTTCGACATCAATCGTTGGAGAATCCACGGTTGATGCACCGCTTGTGAGTTCCTCGGCAATCGCAGTTATTCCGTTGGCAAGATCATTGGTCTCAAAGGCGGACGAACGCAAGCCCTGCACTGCATCACGGCCTTCGGTAATCGCCGCAGCTGCCTGATCGATCGCGTTATCAAGCCTGTCTTTCGCTTCAACTGGACGCTCGGGAAGAAGCTTTGAGGCCGACTGGAACCGGAGCAGCAGGCCCTGATAGCTTTGCAGCAGCGTATCGTGCAGATCGCGCGCAATACGGGTGCGCTCACTCACCCGCGCTTCCAGGGTCCGGTTCAACTGGAGCGCGAGCTGACGCATCCGGAGTCGATAGCCGACAAAAAGCAAGGCCAGGAACGCGACGACGCACAACACGTAGAACGAGGTTCTTTGGTAAAAGGCAGGAGCGATCGAGAAATCAAGGAACTCACCTTCCTCGTTGCAGACGCCGCTGTTGTTGCACGCCATCACCCGGAAGCGGTACGCGCGCGGTGGGAGGT
>JBBPID010000147.1:0-5328 GCA_038040505.1 Acidobacteriota bacterium
TCCATTTGCCGGGCGAACTTCTGGGCAAAGTAGCGGACCAGCAGCGGGATATCTTCCCGGCGCTGACGTAAAGGAGGAAGCCGAATCGGAAAGACGTTCAACCGGTAATAGAGGTCGCTGCGGAATTCGCGAGCCGCAATCATGCTTTCCAGGTCCCGGTTGGTGGCCGCCACCAGCCGCACGTCAACTCGCTGGGTGCGGGTGCTGCCCAAGCGCTCGAATTCCCGCTCCTGCAAAGCGCGCAGGAGCTTCGGTTGAATTTCCAGCGGAACGTCGCCGACCTCGTCGAGAAACAAAGTGCCCTGGTGAGCGAGTTCCAGCCTCCCGATCTTTTGATTGATGGCGCCCGTAAACGCTCCTTTCTCATGTCCGAACAGTTCGCTCTCGAATAGACCCGTGGGAATGGCTGCACAGTTCAGCTTCACAAACGTGCGGTCTTTGCGCCGGCTGTGATCGTGAAGGGCGCGCGCGATCAGTTCCTTTCCCGTTCCGGTTTCGCCGAGGAGCAGCACCGTCGAATCGCTCGGAGCGACCGTCTCAACCAGTTCCAGGACGTGTTTGAGCGCCGCGCTGTCGCCAACGATCTGATCGAAGTTCATCTCGCTCCGTAACTCTTCTTCGAGATAGAGTTTCTCCTGAGCGAGCTTGTCTTTGAGTTCGGAAATTTCGCGATATGCGAGGGCGTTTTCTACCGCAATGGCAATTTGATCTGCAATGTGCGTGAGCAGTTCTACGTCGTCTTCGGTAAACGCGCCTTCAGTGCGGCTCGCGATGTCGAGCGTGCCCAGTACGCGGTCATGCGCGATGAGAGGAATAATGCAGCCAGACCTGAGCCCATCATTGTATGCGTGCCTAATCTGCGGCGCGCCAAACTCGTTCAGATCGAGCTTGGTTATCAGAACCGGTCTGCGAGAAGTAAACGCTACCCCCTGGGGACTGCCTTCCAGCGGAAACAATGCGCCTTTTTCGAGGTCGGACGCGTATTGCAGATCAAAACTGTGAAGTCGCAGTTCTCCGGTCGGTGCGTCGTGAAGCGTGATGGAAGCGGCATCATGTCGGATGACTTTGCGGAGCGCCTGGCAGGTCGCGTGCAGAACGTTCGCGAGACCCAACTGCGTAACCACGGCATTGTTGATGTCGAGCAGCAGTTGGTAGCGGTCGCGCTCGGCTTCGGCGTTCGCCAGAGGCGTCTCGTGCCGCCGCCCGCCAATCGCCGGCGGGGGCCGTAGGTCATCGCGCATCGGGGCGAAAGTATCTCCTTAATCAAACGTTGGCGTGGTGGCGTAATTATAAAGATTTACTGTTAGACGCGAAAGGCTAATAACTTGGGAGTAGTGCCTCGTACGCAGCTCGTCGAGCTAAGACCACAGTCGTGATGCTTTCGTTCTGATGGCGGCGCCAAACCTTTGTTACGCCCCGTACAGCGGAAGAATGCCGTGGGACTCAGGCGTCACCAGTTCGCGGCTCGTCGCGCGCGATCCTGAAGCACCGCCCCGATTAACAGCTTCGGGCTGCATAATCATTCGGGTTGACTGCTCTGCCAAAATCCGTTCGACCAAACGATACGGACCAGGCGCTTCTTTGCGCCGGAGATGGTAATAGAGCTTTTCGAGTTCCTCGAATCTTTTGCGCAATGAACCGTATCGCCCACGACTGTCGAGCTCAGGTCGCTCTTCGAACCGTTCGAGTTCGCTGTCTACCTGCCCCATCCGCCGATACGTCATTCTTTGCACGCGTTCCAGTTTTTCCATGTCATTACTCCAATCGACCCTTGCGACCGAACACTTACCAAGTTGCTCCGTCGTTTCACTCTCTGTTCACTGGCGCAGTGCAAGAGGCATTCCACGACCTTGCGACCAATTCATTCACAATTGAATAGTTGAAGGCGAAGACTCGGTTCCGAATCCGGGAGAGCGACTAACATCCACAAGGACGGTCATTTCGCTATCATCGTGCGCACAGCAATTGGCCGCGATCGAAATCTCAGTGCGTCTTTCCGCTGTTAATGATCCTTCCGCGTGCTGTTGAGAGTGACGATGACACTTTCAACTCTTTCAACAGTTTCGACAGGGACATAACCTCGCGATCACCTCAATACCTGAGAAAAATCCACCGATCCTTGCCTGCCTTCATTCGGCACACCCGTTGCCATGCCTGTAGCGAAGAGGAGAACACTGATGCTCAGAATTACGATTCACGATCGCGCGCCAATGACGAGCTTCGTCCTCGAGGGAAAGCTGGTCGGCCCCTGGGTTAAAGAATTAAAGCAGTGCTGGCAAGACGCGGTGACTGATGATCCTTCCACTCCGGTGCTGGTCGATTTGGCGGCCGTCACGTTCGTTGATCGCGACGGGAGAGCGCTGCTGAAACAGATGCGACATCAGGGCGTCAGGCTGTCATCACACGGAGTCCTTATCGACGCTATCGTCGCCGACATTGAAGCAGGGGAAACCAAGCGAGAAGAGATCGCGTCCGGCTGTTAACGGTGTAAGGAAGGGAAGCAAAATGAATACACGCAGTCTTCAATTACTGGCAATCATCCTGGTCATGGCAAGCCCATTGATCGTTGCGGCGCAACAGGGGGCGGGGGCTCCGGGAGAAGTTCTGACGCTGGATGAGGCGGTCTCCCTGGCCCTGCGCGAGAATCGCCAGGTCAAGAACGCACAACTGTCAGTCGGAAAAGCCGGAGACGAGGTAGCCGCCGCGCGCACCCTCCGGTTGCCTTCGATGTATGTCTACTCGCTCGTGTCACAGCAGTTATTGAAGCACGACGCCGGCAGCGACAGCTCCGGCACAAACGTCGTTCCCGGCGTCGGCCCGTTCTTTTCAATCGGCACCGCGCGCAGGCCGACGGCGATCTTCGCCGGGCAGATTCTCCAGCCGCTGTCGCAGCAATACCGCATCCGCCTGGGCATCGAGCAGGCCGGGTTGGCGCGCGAGGTGGAGGGCGAGAAACTGCGCCAGTCCCAGCAGACCACAGTTAATCAAGTCAGGCAGACCTACTACGGGATTCTGCAAACACAGAGCGCCCTCGACAGTCTGCGGGAGGTCATCGGGTACTACCGCGAACTGGATCGCGTGACGGTCGATAATGTCACCCAACAGGTCTCTTTGAAAGGCGACAGCCTGGAGGTCAAGACGCGCCTGGCGAAGGCAGAGTACGAGGCGCTTAACCTGACGAATCAAATGGCCACCGAGAAGGAGCAGCTCAACAACCTGCTGGGGCGCGACGTGCGCGTCGAGTTCAGGGTGGCCGCGGTCCCCGACGCCGGCGGCTTCGAAACCGACCTCGCCCTCGCGAGAAGTCGCGCGCTCGACCAGCGGCCCGAACTGCGTGAAGCGCGGCTGAAGGTCAGGCAGGCCGACGTCGAACGGCGCATCAAGAAGTCCGAGTACATCCCCGACGTGAGCCTCGGTTTCACCTACATGTCAATGCGTAATTTCGACAACGAGGCGATTCCGAAGAACTCTGCCAGCCTGAGCGTCGCGGTGAAGTGGGAAGTCTTTGATTGGGGGAGAAAGAAGAACCAGCTCGCGGAAAAAGGCAGGGCCAGCGAGCAGGCAAGGAACGATCTGCGCGAAGCCGAGAGCCTCGTCCTGATCGAGGTCGGCGATAAGTTCCGCAAGTTCCAGCAGACACGCCAGGCTCTGGTCGTCGCGCAACTCACGCAGGAGACGGCGCGTGAGAACATGCGCGTTTCGACCACCAAATACAGGTTGCAGGCGGCGCTGCTCTCGGACGCGTTACAGACGCAGGCCGCACTGGCCGACGCGGACTACCAATATCAACAGGCGCTGCTGGCTTACTGGACGGCCAGATCCGACTACGAAAAGGCAATCGGGGCCGACAAATGAAACTGAGAACGCTGAAAACGGGGGCGGGTCATTTTACTGTCGAGCGAGAGGAGAGAGCTACGATGAGGCACACCAAGCAGGTGACATTCCTGGCGGCATTCTTGTTAACGGCGGTTTGCGCCTACGGCCAGGATGTTCACTACAACTATGATCGAAGCGCCAATTTCGCGGCATACAAAACCTACCAATGGGTCGACATCCCGGGCGGCGCGGTGCCGGACCGGCTGATCGACCTGGCCATCAAGCAGGCAGCCGACGAACAGCTCGCACAAAAAGGTCTCACCAGGGTCGAAGAGAACGCGGACCTGTACGTTGGTTACCAGGTTGTGATCAACCTGGAAAAGAGCGTGGACTTGTGGAGCACGGGCACCGGCCCCGGGGGGTGGGACGGATGGGGCGACCGTACGGTACGGGGCCAGACTTCGACCGTTCCCGTCGCGATACTGGTGATGGACCTGTATGACGTTGGGAAAAAGCAGCTGGTCTGGCGCGGCGATGCCGTCAAGACCATCGACCTCAAGACAGACCCGGACAAGAACTACAAGAACCTGCAAAAAGCTATGGCCAAGCTTTTTAAGAATTATCCGCCTAAGCCAAGTAAGTAGGGAGCGACCAACGAGCTTGCTGGACAGCCAAAGCTGAAAACGAAAAAGCGATCGGAGCAAACCATGAAATCGAGAACACTTGCGGCAGTTGCCTTGAATGGAAGCATCGTCCTGATGCCTCTGCTAACAGCCTGCCAATCAAAAAAAGTAGACAAACCCGCGGTGCCGGTGAAAGTTGCGGCGGTTGAGATGAACTCCGCCGGCAACGGATCACGGTATTCGGCCACGATAATCCCACGCACAGAAGTGGAGTTGGCGTTCAAGGTGGCCGGGTATGTTGATGCCCTTCAACAAGTCCGTGGCGTCGAAGGCAGTATGCGCGATGTGCAGGAAGGCGACCGCATTTCCGCGGGCGCCGTGCTGGCGCGGGTTCGGCAGAGCGATTACCGGGTCAAAGTTAGCGAAGCAGAATCGCAGGCCAGCGAGGCAAAATCAGGTATCGACGCGAGCAAGGCGCAATATCAGGAGGCACTCTCCGGGATCGCCTCGAGCAAATCCCAACTTGTTGAAACTGAGGCGGCATATGTGAGAGCGAGACTCGATTACGACCGCGCGCAAAACCTGTTCGCCACGCAGAGCTTGACCAAAGCAAATTACGACGCGGCAAAGGAACAGTTCGACAAGGCCACGGCAAAGGTTCAGACCGCACGCTCGCAGGTGAGCATGATCGAAGCCAAAGCCGATGCCGCAAAAGCGAATATCGATGTCATTCAGGCCAAGTCGCGCGGTGCGCAGGCCGTGGTGCAGGAGACGAGGATTCCGCTGCAGGACACCGCGCTGAGGTCACCGCTCAATGGAATCGTGCTGGAAAAGTCGATCGAGAAAGGAACACTGGTTTCTTCAGGTGATAAAGCATTCGTAGTTGCCG
>JBBPID010000049.1:0-37824 GCA_038040505.1 Acidobacteriota bacterium
GTCCGCTCACTTTCTGGTTGACTTTCAACACAGTTGCTCCGCGGCTCCAACAAATTAATTAACTATTATTACCCAAGGCTCGCAAAGCCTCGCCTTGGGCTTAGCTACGTCCGCTGTTTCGCAGCTCGGTGAGTGATTAGTGCACCGGAATTCATTACGCTCATTACCCAAGGCTCGCAAAGCCTCGCCTTGGGCTTAACTACGTCCGCTGCTTCGCAGCTCGGTGAGTGCTTTTCCAATTACAAATAGTAATCGGCTTCAATCTTCCAGCTAAACGGCGCTTTGAAAGTATCAAGCGTCTTTAGTTTCTTAAGCCTATAAGTTCTCCAACGAACCTTTTCCAGATCGGATGAAAAATTTCCGGTTGTTACCTTCAGTCTGCTCGTCAGAAAATTGTAACTTCTGGATTTCATTTCACCCGAATTTCTCATTGAGTCGGTTTTGTCTGCACCAACCAGCACAAATTCACCTTTGAGAAACTCAAACCTGTAAAGGGATGAAGTCGTTGACCATGACCCGGCGCTTGAGAATAATTTGAAGCTAAGTTCTAAGACACCTTTTTTGATGCTCACCTCCTGAAAAGGCTCTTCCTCCGTCGGCGATTCCGGAGGCACAATGAATGTATTGCTCTGTTTTGCGATTCTGTAGCCATCTTTGTCCTTGAATAAAATAACCAGGATTCGAGGGTTAGTATCAAACGGGTCAGAGCCAAGCCCGTCATTCTTGTTCAGAAACTTGCCGAGATTCGCTTTAATCACCAGAGCGCAGTCTTCAATCTTATCTCCGTTCAAGTCTCCTTGAGCCTTCCCAACGGTTTCCCAATCCTTCGGAACAAAATCATTAATGCTCTTGCCGGATTTAGGTAGGTTCGGATAATCGGAATTTCGCGGACGATTAAAGTCCTGGCTGAAAACGTTTTGAGAACTCGTAAACGAAACACAAATGAATAAGGTGAGGTGAACAAGAAATCGAAAACGCATAACACTTCTCCTTTAAGTTATTGCTAAACGCTATAGCAACAATACAACAGTGGCGAGTGACAGAGAATCGCAAATCGCCAGCCTGACACCTGTTCGTGTTGGTTCGTTGGTTAAGATTCGTTTTGTCACCACGAAGTCACACGAAACACGAAATTTGCTAGAGTACACACCCAATGACTGCTCCGCCCCTCCCCGAACAGATCGAACTCCATCGCGACCGCAGGTGGCGCCGCGACGAAGACCTCCGCATTGAAAGCGCTCCGGACGCCGAACGTTTCATCGAAGACGTAGGCTTTGCCAATACGCTGACAGACACCCGTCGCGCGGGACCGTCGTTGTACATCGCCGTGTGCGGTCGCCGCGATGTTAGTTTGCCTCGCAACATCCAGAAGGACGAAGAGTCGCGTCTCACCTGGTACCTCAAGGACGAAGTGATGCGCCGCGGTCGCGTTTACTACGCGAAACTCGCGGGCGGTCGCTCGATGTTTGTCGCGCCGCGTTTGATAAGCCATTTTGCCGCCATCTGGATGCCACGGCGGAAAGACGAGCCTGCAGTTTTGTCAGACGCAGCCCAGCATGTTCTGAAAGTGCTCCGGCGCGAACACGAACTGGCCACCGCCGACCTGCGTGCGGAAAGCGGAGTCACCGAACGTGCGGCATTTACACGCGCCCTCGATGAGTTACAACGCCAGATGAAAGTGATCCCTCAGGACGTCATCTATCAACCGACGTTTTCATATATCTGGATGCTGGCCGAAGACCGTTTCGGGGAAGAGCTGAGAAAACGTGGCAACGCATCAGGCGTGGCCGCCAGGCGCAAGACGGCACTGCGAGAGATCGCTCGGGCATATCTGGCGGGCGCCGGGATGACGTTACTCGGCGAGACCGCGCGCGCTTCGGGTTTGAGCCGCGTTGAAGCGGGTTCCGGAAACCATCAACTGGTAGATGAAGGATATGCGGTGCGCCTCAGGCAAGGCGTGTATGCGCTGGCATCAGCGAAGATTGATCCATTGATTCAATGATTCAATGATTCAATGATTCAATTTTGGATTGCTCCGTAAGCCCTCATCTCCGACCCTTCTCCCAGCGGAGAAGGGAGATAGAGGCACAAATCAGTAACCGATCAGAGTCAGGCCTGCGATTCTTTACCGCCAAGCCAAGGCGGGAATCAGCTTAGTAAAACTGTTCTGGGAAAAATTTGGAGCGGGCGACGGGGATCGAACCCGCAACATCCAGCTTGGGAAGCTGACACTCTACCATTGAGTTACGCCCGCTCAGAGAGGAACTATGAAGGGAGAAGCATGAAGGATGAAAACCGGTCCTGTCAATCAGCCGGTGATGATGCTGTTTTCTTTTAATGAGCACGCAAAGCGATCCACGAGACCACATGAATCAACACGAATCAAGTTTTATTAGTGCCGTTTCGTGTGATTTCGTGGATCGACTTCAACGGAATCGCTCCATCACTTCGTCCCAGCGGCCCTGTGCCTTCAGAATTAAGTCGCAAACTTCACGCACTGCGCCACGGCCGCCCTTTAATTCAGTTACGTAATGAGCTGCCTCCTTTGTTTCCTTGACGGCGTCAGCGACGGCCACCGCGAACCCGACGCGTCGCATCACCGGAACATCACCAACGTCATCACCGATGTAGGCACACTCATCTACGGAAACTCCGGCCAGCGCCAGGATGTCTTCGAGCGCTGCGATCTTGTCTTTTGCATACTGCCGCACGTAAGCCATCTTAAGATCCTGGGCGCGCCGCTCAACGGCGCTCGAGGTGCGGCCGGAAATGATCCCCGTTTTCCACCCGGCGCGTTGAAAAAGAGAGATGCCCTGCCCATCGCGAGCATGGAAAGTTTTCTGCTCATCACCGTTCTCGAGCAATTCCAGCTGTCCGTCCGTGAGCACACCATCGCAATCCATCAAGAGCAGCTTGATGCGTTTGGCGCGACTGGCGAGATCGTCAGTCTCGAGTTTTGAGTTTCGAGTTTCGAGTTCCACAGCAGAACGAAGTTCTCACACTTAACCGCCCGCTACGCCGACAGTCGGGATTTCGGACTTAGCGCTACGCGAATTGATTAGATGCGCCATGTAGCCCGCGCCAAAGCCGTTGTCGATATTAACGACCGCAATGCCGGGCGCGCACGCGTTCAGCATCGTCATCAAGGCGGCGGTGCCGCCCAGCCCGGTCCCATAACCAATACTCGTGGGCACGGCGATTACCGGCGCGGCCACCAGTCCCCCAACGATGGTCGGCAACACGCCGTCCATCCCGGCCACTACCACAATCACGTGGGCCGCATTCAACTGTTCACGCGCGGCTAACAAGCGATGCACGCCCGCGACTCCTACGTCATAGAGTTTTTCGACCGTACTTCCCAGGGCGCTGGCCGTGACGGCGGCTTCTTCTGCGACCGGCACGTCAGCGGTGCCGGCACAGACGACCAGCACAGTCGTGCGCGTCGGCTCAGCCCCGTTAACTCCTAACTGAATAATTCTTGAGTCGGAAAAGTATTGGGCCTGCGGCAGATGCGAAACTACTGCCTCAAAAACTTCACGGGAAGCACGGGTGGCCAGCACCGGAGAATGTTTTTGCGAAAGTCGCTGCAGGATCTCTACGATCTGCTCGATGCTCTTCCCTTCACAAAACACGACCTCGGGAAATCCGGTGCGCAGGGCGCGATGATGATCCAAACGCGCATGACCAAGGTTCTCGAAAGGCAGGTCACGAAGGTGCTCGATGGCGGCTTCGACCGTAGTCGAACCCGCTCGCACCTGATTCAAAAGATCGCGGAGTGCTTCAGCTTGCATCACGCTCCGGCTGAAATTGAGTGAAGACTTCCCGGACGATAGCCTTCGGGATCAAGCACGACCTCTGCAAAACCGAGCTTGTTTAGATGGGCGCCGATCTCTGACTCGTGATTGCGAATGAGATCAAAGTCGCGCGGCTCTACTTCAATCCGAGCCGCGGTCCCCAGATGACGCACACGCACTTGCCGCACTCCGAGCTTACGTAGAAATGTTTCCGCCCGATCGACTTGCGTCAGGGCCTGCAAAGTTATCGGGGTGCCGTGCGGAATTCGCGAAGAGAGACAGGCAAGCGCGGGCTTGTCCCAGGTCGGCAGCCCAAACTGTTGCGACAAGGCCCGGACTTCTTCCTTATCGAGATTTGCGTCCACTAGCGGCGAAATCACGCCGTGCTCGATTGCGGCGGCACGGCCCGGACGCCGATCTGACAGGTCATCGCGATTCAAACCGTCCAGCACCGCGTTAAGACCTTCAGCGCGCGCAAACTCAGCGATCCGCGCGTACATTTCGGTCTTGCAGAAGTAACACCGGTTGGGGGCATTCGCCAAGTAATTCGGGTCCTGAGTTTCAAATGTGCGCAGCACAACATGCCGCACCCCCAGGCCGCGCGCCAGGTCCTTTGCTTCCTCGAGCTCGCCGGTGGGCAGCGATTCACTGAGCGCCGTCACCGCAATCGCGCGCTCACCAAGCACGTCATGAGCGACGCGCATGACCAGAGTGGAATCCACTCCGCCAGAAAATGCCACCGCGCATGACTCGACGCGAACGATGTTCTGTCGCAGCAAATCAAGTTTCGTGTTTAGTTCGTCCACTTAATCTTTCAGAAATGCCTTCGTTTTCATCCCCTCTCCCATTGGGAGAGGGGCCAGGGGAGAGGGCGCGAAGCGTGACGGACAGGGACGAACAAAGGTAGTCTCTCGTTCCTAAATCCCTCACCCAACCCTCTCCCAAAGGGAGAGGGCTAAATCCTTTCGCAAAATCTTAACCACTTACCTATCGCCTTCGCCCTTCGCCCACTTCCACTCACTTCACTTCAAAAAACTCGATGGCATTCAGCCTCCACGATCCGCCCATCCGAGTTAAGACAAAGACAGCGGTGCCGGAATGTTCGGCTCCCAATTGTTTGCTGTTCAGGGCAACATCCAGCACTACACGGTTTACGTCCAATGATTCGCTTCGCAGAATGCGAGTTTGCCACGCTTCCGGTTGAGTGCCAACCACCCCCCGTACGAATCCAATCAATTCACCGGGAACGATCAGGGGAACTATGTCAGCCTGCCTGCCACTGCGAATCGCTGTGTCCAGCTGCCCAATGAAGGCTCGGACTGATTCGTCAGGCGCCGGCGCAGAATTCGCCGCCGTTTCCGCGCGAATGCGACCGGCTCGCGCCGCCAGAGTCGAAGCGTACTCGGCGTCTGCTCGCACTCCTTCGCTGAAAGACCGAGCCGCCTCTGCGCTCTGATTTCGCTTGAGAGCGATCTCTCCCAGGCCGATGCTCGACCAGGCCAGCGCGGCCGGCGTGGGCAATCGGTCGTTGGCGAGCTGACGAAATTCGCGCTCGGCATCTTCAAGTCTGTTTTCCGCAAGCAGCGCCCGGGCCAGGACAATACGCGCCTCCTGCATTTGCGATGATAAGCCGAGCAGTTGCCGGGCCAGGGCTTCGGCCTTCGCGAATTCCTGCGCGCCGAACAATCTGTTTGCTTCGCCCAGGGCCGTGCTCTGGTCGATGGTATGCGGCGCGGCATCATTGTCATAGTCGAGCTGAGGGTAAAACTTTTCCGGATCGACTTCGACGCGCACAATCTTGCCGGTGTTCTTGAAGGTAATCTGGCCAAAGTCGTGTGGCGGAATCGTTCCCTGCCCGGTGAGCTTCTGACCCGTATCGGTAGTCGCGGCCACGTTGACGGTCGCCTCGATTGAGCCCAGATTCCGCAACGCCGCAATCCACTGTCCGCCCTCGAGGTGCGGCAAACCTGCCATCAGATCCATGTCCGTGGGCTGATCGAGCTCCAAATCGAGAATACTCTTCAGCGGCGCGCCCCCGCGCTCGACAAAAACCACGCGCGCGCGTGCCAGTGATAATCCTTCAGGATCAGTCTTAGCGTTCGCCAGCAATCCGCGCACAGTCGCCACAAAAACGTCTCGGCCCAAAAGGTGATCGACCAGCCGCCAGACCATAGCCCCCTTATTTGATACGGAACTGAAATAGGTGGCGTCGAACGGAGTTGTGCGCGACAGGGCGCCGTCACGTTTGGCGATCGCCGCATACGCCTGACGCTGTCGGGCCCGTTCCGCCTCCGCCGCTTCAGCGCCAAACTGCTTCTCAATGAAAAGCGACGTTACGAATCTCGTCAATCCCTCGCGCAAGACTCCGTAGCCTTCGCCTTTGACAGGTGATTCGGCGCCGAGCCAAAGCCTGGCGACTGCTTCAGTGATACCGAGGGCAGTGACAGCATCGATCTTTTTGCGACGAAATGCGCCCTCACCCAGCAGGATGGCGCCGGCATCATCGAAGCCAGCGCCGCGCGTGACCGCAACCAGGCGCACCGGCACGTCGGGAGCAGGTCCAAACAGACTAGCAAAGAAAGTCCGCGCGTCATTCGTTAACGCAATCAGGGCTTCAGCTTGTTTGTGCTCATCAGCGCCGGCGCCCTTCGGCAGGTAAGCACTGATTCCCTTCGCGTTGGCGCCGCCGTCAACCCGGTCCCAGGTTCCGGTTACAAAGAAAGGCTGTCCGTTGAGCGACTGAACAAAAACACTATTACCGCCGGCGCTGCTTTCAACTCCCGACGAAATCGCGGTAGCGCCGCTCACGGTCAAGCGAAACGGAGCATAATCGGCGCCGCGCACGGCGAAGGGTGTATTTGGTGACGGATACCACAACGACGAGGGCAGAAACTGAGAAGAGACCGGCGAGAGAGCCGCGAGCCCGGTGTTCTCAGCCACCGGCAGACTGTAATCGACAGTCGCACTAACGGTCCCGTTTGGTGCGATCGACGCCGGCAAGGTAATGGTGAAACGTTGGGCGCCGCCGCGCGTCTCGGGAGTCGAACGAAAAGCAGCGGTGGCAGCGCCGATCGTGACCGATTTCACTTCGGCCTTGGAATTTATCCGAAGACTCAGGGTCGAGCCGGCGCCTCGACCGACGTTGAGCAGCGATACCACGGCCCGAGCATTCAGCGAGCGCTCGACCGGGTTATTGACTGTGATATCAAATTTGGTTACCTGCCAGGCTGCGCGAGCCTCATCCTGGGCCCGCCCGTTTGATAACGCGCCGATCAGAATTACCAGAGCGAACGCTGAAACTCTTCGTTTGAACATAAGGTTGTCAGTGCGATTTACGAAACCGACAGCGATCATTTTTTCAGACTCTGACCAAGCCAGTTGAAGGGCTTATCGATGTTGAAGAAATAGGTCACGGTTTCTTTCGTCTCAGGATTGAGGGCTGTGATTCGATCATAATCGTGGCCGTTTTGATGCACCAGTGATTGGCCAGTCGGCCGGAGGCCGAGGAAATTGAAAAGCACGTATTCCTCGTCGGTAGAGATGACGACGAATGCCGTCTCCGCTGTCTTACCGTCGCCGGATGCGGTGATCGACTTTATCAAGCCATCAAACATGAATTTATGGAAAGTTGCTTTGTCAGCGTGGCCTAACTCGCGATTCGACACATAGGCGCCGAATTGACCGTTCATATCCACAAAATTCTTTGCCAGAAGTTTCTCGGCGAACTCGAGCGCCTGAGTAAATTCACTGGCCTCGACGGCGGCGAACATCTTTTGACGAGAATCCCGGTCGGCGCCATAAGGGTTGTAGTCGGAGGTCTCGGTGTAGGCCATCCGCAGTTCTTTGAAATCGAGCGTGGCATCGCTCTTCTTTGCTCGTTCAAGCAGCGAGGCATACGACGGTCGGGAAGATTTCTCCGGCGATTGCCCGGACGGATCATGATTAAAGCCATAAACCAGCCCCGCCGCGAAAATAACGAGCAACAGTGCCGGGACCAATTTGCGCATCATGAGTTTACTTCCCTGCTAAGTGATTCGCGCGCGCCGTTCGAAACTAACTGATGAATATCCCGCAGGCTTTCGAGTAGAGCGCCCATTCGCGCCAGGGGCAACATGTTCGGCCCGTCTGAGGGCGCTCGCTCGGGCGCGTCGTGGACTTCCATAAACACCGCATCAACTCCACAGGCTACTCCGGCACGGGCGATTGGTTCGATGTACTGAGACAAACCACCGGTTGCATTGCCGAGTCCGCCCGGGAGCTGCAGCGAGTGCGTCACATCGAAAACAATCGGGACGCCGAACTCGCTCATGATCGGGAACGAGCGCATGTCAACTACCAAATTGTTGTAGCCGAAACTGACACCGCGCTCAGTCAGCATCAATCGTTCGCAACCGGCGGCGCGTGCTTTGTCGACAATATTGCGCGCATCCTCAGGCGCCAGGAACTGGCCCTTCTTAACGTTAACCGCCCGTCCGGACCGCGCCGCCGCCAGAATCAGATCGGTCTGCCGGCAAAGAAACGCGGGAATCTGAAGCACGTCGGCAACCTTCGCGACCTGATCGATATGAGAAACGTCGTGAACGTCGGTCAATACCGGCACCTTGAGTTCGTCCTTTATGTGCTGCAGGATTTCCAGCCCTGCTTCCATTCCCACTCCGCGAAAGCTCTTGATCGAGGAACGATTTGCTTTGTCAAAAGAAGACTTGAAAACAAGATCGAGCCCGGCGCTGCGCGCGCGCGAGTTACACTCGCGGGCCATCATCATGGCGTGCTCATCTGACTCAATAACGCAGGGCCCGGCAATTATGGTCAGGCGTCCGTCGCCGAATGTGGCTGAGCCGACTTGAAATGCCTTAGCTTGTGAGCCTGATTGCATGCAAGTAATCACGTCCGCGCAGCGGACGGCTGAAAATAGCCCAGCACTTCAGTGCTGGGTTAAGCATCATATTATGAAAACCGAGAGCCCGTGAAACGGGCGACTGAAATCTCAGCCGTCCGCTTTGCGGACTGCAATGTAACTCACGATTGATCCCAGCGATAAATCGCTGGGCTATTTTCATTCGTCCGCTGCGCGGACTAATCGATTTACTTCAGCGAACGCTCGAACCTACTTCGCCGCGACTGACACTATCCGCTCGATAATCTTAGGATCGTTTGGCAACAGACCTGACCTGGGTAGACGCGGCGTCAGCTCGACCCAGTTCCGATCCATCGCGAAGACGCGTTTGAAGAGCGGCAACGATTCTTCCACGCGACCCATGTTCACCAGAGCCACGGCGTGCCAGTAGATCATCTCGGCGTTGTCGGGAACCAGCTTTTCGGCCGCTCCATATTCTCGCAACGCGCCTTCGTTGTCTTTCTTCTCGACCGCGAGGTCGCCGGCGTTCATGTGATTGTAAGCGCGTTGCAGCGTGACCAGTCGCCGTAGTTCCTTCAAAGGCTCCGGACTATCGTCCACGCGCAGATCAAAAAGGCGATCCTTCCATGACTGCCCGGTTGGTTTGCCGCTCACGATAATAATGGCTGCGGACTGCCGCCCGCGAATGTCACCGCCGGCTGCCTGCGCGGCATCCAGCGCCGCCAGCATGCGTTCGGCCAAATCGCCTTTGGCGCCTTCAAACGCTGCCGCCATCGCCGGCCAGATCTTGTCGTTGAGCATCAGGTTCGCCTGGACCGAATAGTCTTTGCCGATATGATGCCCGGCGGCTTGAATGTCGTTCTTGCCGGTCCAGGCGTCAACGCGTCCCTGCGAGTCGATCATGGCGACCTGCCGCACTTCACGCCCCTCGTCTCCGGCCAGTAAAGCTTTTAGTGCATCCGGCGCGCTGCGCCCGGCGCGCATCAATGACAATCCCAACGGTCCATATGAGGGATCGACAAATGATTGAGTGGCGACCGCGCCTACGCCCGCTTCAGCCCACGGCACGATCGGGCCGACGGAAAACCAGTGCGACTGTACCGCTACACCCAACTCGCCGGTAGCCGGATCGCGGGCCACGATCGAGAAAGTATGCACCGGGCGAAGCGGCCGCGGCGCCGCGTTCGTTCGATCCTGCTGGGCTTTGGCTTCAGCTGCGAAGCCCAACCCAAAGACTACGGCTGCCAAAAAACCTATTACGAGATTACGCACGTTTTTATCCTTCCTTCCCGATCAGTTTCTCTTGAATATGCCCTTCACTCTGTTAACCAGCTTTTTGATCCTGGACGGCTTCTCGGGCTTCTTACGGTCCGGGGTTTTGTTCGGCCTGGCTACCGGCGAAGGCGACGGCGACGGCGCGGGAGACGGCGAGGGACTGGGACTCGCGGCAGCGGCAGCGGTATTGGCATTTGCCGCATTAGAAGTACCCGCAGTGGCGCCGGAATTCCACCATCGCGAAACAACCGCCGCCCCGGTTACCAAAACAATCAGGACGATCATTACCGCGACGGCCACGCGCGCGCGCACGGAAACATCGCCCGGCGCTTGTTTCAGTATCGAGATGTTTAGCCGGTCGAAAATAGGCCGCGTGGGATTGGTTTGAGCAGCTTCCTTAACTGAAGTTGGCAATCTCAGACTATCACCGCTGGTAGCTGCCTGCACCTGTCGCAGCGTCGCCAGGTCAATCACCAATCTGCCTGATGGACTTTCCGTGCCGGCATGGCGCAAGGCTTCCAGGCTTGGCGCCAGCGTGCTGTCGGAATGTTCCAACCCCAGCCGCTCCGCCGTCTCATGCAATTCCGTGCGAAACTCGTTCGCATCCGCGGGCCGATCAGTTGGATTCTTTGTCAGCGCGTGGGTGACCACCCGTTCGAGATCATCCGGAACTCCCGGAGCCGTCTCGCGCAGATTTCGCGGCGCTTCGGAAACATGCTTCAGGGCCAGCGCCAGTGGTGTGTCGGCAATGAAGGGCACCGCGCCAGAGAGCATCTCGTAAAGAATAATGCCGAGGCTATAAACATCGGACGCGGGCGTCAGATGCGCGATGCCGGAGCATTGCTCCGGAGACATGTAACGCGGCGTGCCGATCACGGCGCCAACCTGAGTCAGGGTATTGAAGTCATCGTCGTCGTGCTCTTCGACGATAAACTTCGCGACTCCAAAATCAAGCACCTTAACGACCGAGGCCATGTTCGCCCGTTGTTCGATGAAGATATTCGCCGGCTTGAGATCGCGATGGATTAGTTTGGCGTCGTGCGCGGCGCCGACGGCTGCGCTCGCCTGCAACATGATCGAGACCGCCCGGGCCGGATCCAGCGGACCTTCGCGCGCCAGCAGGTCGCGCAGCGTGAGGCCCTCCAACAATTCCATCACGATGTAGAGATAGCCGTCACTGGTGGCCCCAAAGTCGTTGACCATGACGGCGTTCGGATGCTGC
Source organism: Acidobacteriota bacterium (assembly GCA_038040505.1). Classification (GTDB taxonomy): domain Bacteria; phylum Acidobacteriota; class Blastocatellia; order Pyrinomonadales; family Pyrinomonadaceae; genus UBA11740. The sequence goes on from JBBPID010000049.1 coordinate 11,150, forward strand.
ATCCGTCCGGCCGCGCGGGCTTCGCGACGAAAGCGCTGTTGCGCCGTCTCGTCGCCGACAAATCGCTGGCTCAGGACCTTGACCGCCACCGGCCGCTCGATCAGGAGGTGGGTCGCGCGATAGACCGTGCCCATACCGCCGCCCCCGAGGCGCTCGTCCAACCGGTATTTTCCTTCAAAGACGCGGTCGATAAGCGGATCCAGCGGCACATCCGCGATCGTCTCGTCGGCTCGCAGCGGGGTGAAATCATGCGGGCACACGTGCACGTCGTCAGGATACTGCCGGCTGCATCTTGGGCACTGAAGCATGATTGATTCTGGTCGAGAGAGCGTTCCGGCATTATCGCCTAAACGGAAGGGCGAGTGTTAGCCGCTGAAATGTCGGGTGGTGGGTCAAAAGTGCGGACTCATCGTGCCTTTGCGGATGCCTCTGAAGGATTTGTTGGTGTTATTTCGTGTGACTTAGTGGATCGTCCTGATTCGGGCCGGGGAGATCCACTACTGAGACTTGAGCACGGAAATGTAATCGCGCCGCGGAAAGCCATCTTCAATCCGCAAACGGGTTTCAGGTCGCGGATCTTGCGGCGATTGGATCTCCAGAAATAGCTGCTAATTCTCGCCGGCGGTCGCGGCCCGCTCAATCGCTGACGTCTCTGAATCGACGGGCTTTTCCAGCGACGTCTCAGTCTGCAGGCGGTTCTGAAACGCCGCGTGCACAAACGATGCGAACAAGGGATGCGGAGAAAGCGGTTTCGATTTGAATTCGGGATGAAACTGACAGGCGAGAAACCACGGATGGTCGTCGCGCGAGAGCTCGACGATTTCAACAAACTTCTGGTCCGGCGAAACGCCGCTGAATACCAGGCCGCCCTTCTCAAGCGTTGATCGAAATGCCGGATTGAATTCGTAACGGTGACGATGCCGTTCGCTAATCTCTTCCGCACCACCGTAAATTTCGCGGGCCAGCGAACCTTCGGCCAGTTCGCACGGGCAGGCGCCCAGCCGCATCGTACCGCCGTAGGCTTCGACATCTATCAGGTCCCGCAGTTTGAATATCACCGGGTGCGGTGTCTCGACATTGAACTCGGTAGAATCGGCATCTTTGAGGTCGCAGGCATTGCGAGCGAACTCGATACAAGAGGTTTGCATGCCGAGGCAGATTCCGAAGTAAGGCGTGCGCGTCCGGCGCGCGTACGAGATAGCGCGAATCATCCCCTCGACGCCGCGTTTGCCGAAACCGCCCGGCACCAGGATCGCGTCAAAGTCCCGCAGACGAGACTCGTAGGTGTCGTCCATTAACTCTTCCGACTCGATCCAGCGCACATTGACGCGCACATTGTTCGCCACGCCCCCATGTGTGAGCGCTTCGCGCAGAGATTTATAGGAATCTTCCAGCTCGACATATTTCCCCACGATGGCGATTGAAGTCTCGCCGGCGGAGGGTTCGCGAACTGTCGAGACCAGCCGCCGCCAATCAGCCAAATCTCCCTGGCTGGCCACTTCACCGAGCTGCAGGCTGTTTACGATTAGATCATCCAGTCCCTGATCGTGAAGCGCGAGCGGCACGTCGTAAATCGTATCAACGTCCTGGGCAGTAATAACTGCCGACTCTTTAACATTGCAGAACAGAGCAATCTTTTCTCGTAGGTCATGCGGAATGGGTCGTTCAGATCGGCAGAGCAGAATCTCAGGCACGATTCCAATCTCGCGTAACTCACGCACTGAGTGTTGCGTTGGCTTCGTCTTAAGTTCGCCTGACGCGGCTATGAACGGCACGAGGGTCACGTGAATGAAGAGGGCATTTTCGCGGCCTTCCTCATTGCCCATCTGGCGAATCGCTTCGAGAAACGGCAGCGATTCGATATCGCCGACCGTGCCGCCAATCTCGACAATCACCACATCCGCTTCTCCGTCGGGCGTGACGGCGCGAATGGCTTCCTTAATCTCGTTGGTAATGTGCGGAATCACCTGAATGGTCTTGCCCAGGTAATCGCCGCGGCGTTCTTTTTCGATCACTGAAAGATAAATGCGCCCGGTCGTCCAGTTGTTTGCCTGCGAGAGATGCGCGTGGGTAAATCGTTCGTAATGGCCGAGGTCGAGATCAGTCTCAGCGCCATCGTCGGTCACGAAGACTTCGCCATGCTGAAACGGCGACATCGTGCCTGGGTCGACATTGATGTAGGGATCGAGCTTGATCAGCGTCACGCGCAACCCACGGGCTTCCAACAGACAGCCAATTGAAGACGCAGCAAGACCTTTACCCAGGCTCGAAACTACCCCACCAGTCACGAAAATGTATTTAGGCATTGTTCACTCCTCGAATCTAATAGGTCGGATAGGCCCTATAGGACCTATTTTTTTCTTCCAGCTTCCGGCGGATCGTCAGGCTCTTCTTCATCGTCATAAATTCCCCGGACGAGGTCCTGTTGGACTTCAGCCGCTTTTTTTGCTGACGGGTCGAGCATCTGCTGCAACCCCTTTAACCCGGCAACCATCATGCCGGCGCTTTGTTTCCGGCGCCGCTCAAATTCGTCTTCGTCCTTCACATCGTACGGTTTGGTGATGTGATTGAGCAGAATCAAACCGCCCACGATCAGGACTACGATAATTCCTAAGCCAATCCAGTCTATACCTCTCATAACACTCTCGATTCACCGGCTCAGATTAGACTCCCACCGGCGCGCCTCGCCCCACAATCTCACGCACCCGTTCAAGATCCTCAATCGTATCTACGCCGATTGAGGGCGCCGCAGCTTCAACAACCTTGATAGTCACGCCGCGTTCCAGCGCGCGCAGCTGCTCGAGCGATTCCGTCTTTTCTGAAGCAGTGGCCGGCCAACTGCTGAACTCCAGCAAAAATTCACGGCGATATGCATATAAGCCCGTGTGCTTTCTAAAAGAAAAAAGCAGCGCCGGTTCGTTCGCGAGCGCTGCTTCGATCGAGCCGTGTCGGTTGACGGCCTGATTCGGAAACGGAATCGGATTTCTGGAAAAGGCTAGCGCGCGATTTCGATCATCTACCTCGACCTTAACCACCGACCGGCTCAAGACGTCCGCCGCCTTGTCGATCATTTCGCAGGTAGTTGCCATCATTGCCTCGCGGTCAGAACGCAGCGCGTCAACTGCCCGATCGATTGTTTCGGGCTCAATCAAAGGTTCATCGCCCTGCACGTTCACGATGATTTCAGCGTCGAGGTCGCGCGCAACTTCAGCCACCCGATCGCTGCCACTGGCGTGATCGGCCCGCGTCATCTTTGCCTCAAAGCCCGCGGCCGTGACTGCGTCCCTGATTCGCTCATCGTCCGTCGCCACAATTACCCGCGAAACCGTTCGCGCTGCCGAGGCCCTTTCGGCTACCCAGACGACCAGTGGTTTCCCGGCCAGCGTCAGCAGGGGCTTGCCTGGCAAACGAACAGAATCGTAGCGAGCGGGAATGACGGCGACTGCAATTTGTTGGGAATTTGAAACCGTGGGATCCACGGGGTTACACCTTAGCGCGGCGACGAGGGTGGTGTCAATGAGGTCTTGAAAAAGGCTGGTTCCTCATTTAGCGCGTTTAGAGTACTAACTTTAGTTCGGTTCTTTCCTGCTTAACAAAAGCCCGACTAAAGTCGGTACTCTGAACACCGCTTATCAAAACCAGGATCGGGCTAACGATCCACGAAAACAAACCAAAAATCGATATTCAATTGATTCCCGGTCGTGTCTTTTCGGAAACCGTCTTAGTTGTTGTCACGCTTGTTGACGATTACCTTACGCCGTAAAAGCGTATTGAGGTTGTATCTCTCGGTCCGGTAGGGGCGCACCTTTGCGTTTTCGTTCTCCACGAACTTTTCCCAGTCATCCTCTTTGTACCGGCCCAGAACAATGATATCGCCGCGGCGGGAAAGGACTTTTGACCAGCGCCGAAAGAACACTTCCCCGCGGTTTGGATCGACGACCGCCTGGTACGAAGCGCCGAGACCACCATCCGTAAGATCAACCAGCAGCGCCGTCTTGTTTCGGCTGGTTGTCACTTCGGTGAGCTTGTTCACGATGAAGTATTCGGACATAACCTTTCGCTTCTTGTCGGTGCGCGGGTCGTAGACGTACAACGACTGCCCTTCATTCTCGAATCCACCCGATCCATCAAGGCCCGAATAAACCATTCGGCGCCCACCCTCAATCACCAGTACCTCAATCCCTACTTCGGAGATCTTCTTCTCGGTGCCACCAATGGTCGCGTAAACAGACCCGGTCATTGCGTTCTCTGCCCTGTCTACCCGCGCCTTGGTAATGCGCTGCGCAGCACCCAGGTCTTTTGGCTGCGCGCTCGCGTCTTGCGCGTGAGTCATGAGAAACCCAACCGCCAAAATTAGTAAGGCTTTTTTAGTGGGTTGTTTCACTTGATGGCCTCCTTGAGTTGGAGTTTTGGCCGGCTATCGCTTGCTGATGATAAAAGTCGGGACCATACCGCCGCCGGAACTGACGTTTGCCAACTCGTTCGAAGACAGGCGGGTGAAAGCCGAGCCAACTTTGCCGTTGAAGAGTAAGGGATCGAGATCGACCAGTTGTTCGGTGAACTCAATGGTTCCTTCGTTTGTTATTGCCGGAAAAACTTCACGCGCGGTCGGCACTCGTTCCTGCACCAGGTAATCTCCGTTCCCCAGGGCGTTGTGCATGGCTTCGTCCCAGGCTATCTCATCGGTGTTCCAACCAATGTAAATCCCGTGGCCGCCGTAATCATCATTGGGTTTCAGCACCAGACGGTCCCGTCGCGCGGAAATAAACTCGAGCAGGTCGATCTCTTCACCGAAGTAGTCGCTCTTTCCCACGCTGACTCGCCGCGTCCAGGGAACATGCGCGCTAATCTTCGCGCGTTCGTCGTCGCTGAACAGCTTCGCATAGCGCCCGTCAGTCAGCACTGAGAAGAGGGCCTTTTTGTGGATCAGCTTGGAACGAAAACTGTTGACCATACAAATGGCGCGGGCCCGATAGGCGTCCAGCAACGCTGGTTGGTCCGCCATGATTGGCAGGTACTCATTGACCAACAGGCGCTTGTAAACGATGTCGATCTCAAAATCGCCGGCGCGCAAACGTCCATTGCTAAACTCCAGATCTTCAGGCGCGGCAATGATGGACGGGTAACCTTCGGCTTCAAAGTATTCCCGGAACAACTCGAATTCTTTGAGCGTCGGCATCCCCTTCAGATCGACGATGGCGATTTGGGGGGCGCGGTCCGGCCGGCGGCCGAGAAACTCCTGGTAACAATCGACCAGTAGTTTCAGCATCAATGGCCGGCCTTCGAATCGCCCTAACTTGTACGTTTTCGCGAATTCTTTCATCACCGGAAGCTCGGCAAAGATTTCAAAGGCGGCATCGGCGTAAGCAATGCCCGCCGGACTTTCGCCGTTCAGCTCGACAAAGCTGTAGGCGTTTTCCGTAAGGAAGGAATCCAGACGGGCGGTCGGCGACACAGCCCGATACCCGGGATCGATCTTTACCAGCTCGCGTTCTGTCTCACTCAGGCCGAGCTCGCTCAACAGTGTCGCGTCATCGACCGCGGCGTCTTTAACTTTTTCAATGGCGCTCCAAACCGTCTCGCAAACATCGCGCACTCGCGCGAAATCCGGTTCCGAAACAAAATGTGGGCGGAGATATGGTGACAGGCGGCGGCCGCCAAAAATCAGTTTCGAGCGTTCCAGGCCTTCATCGAGCAGCGCGAGCGAAGTCCGCGCCAGTTCGTCATCGGCCAGTAGATCGTGATAGAGAGCGACAGCTTCGCTCAACATAAGCGGCTAATAGGTTTATTTGAGATGGAAAAGCCGGACTAAGATAACACAGTCGATTCGAACTCGTTCGAATGAATTGGAAAATCGGTTGTCCAAGCGACCTGACGACCCGGTGGCTATCCCGACTTGTCGGGACCCTCACCCAACCTCTCCCAGAGGGAGAGGAGAAAACCGCTCCCGGTACTGACTCATTAACTATTTCGAACGCGGCGCTTTCACGGTCAGCTTGATTACCACTCCGTCGCGAACGAGATCGTCGGCCTTGCCCGCGTAGACGATTCCAAAGTCCTTGCGATTAATCGAAAACTCAGCGTTAACCGACACGCTCTCAGGCGTGACTTGAATCATGGCCGGGAACGTAACCGACTTTTTCACCCCATGCAGATCAAAGTTACCGGTCACCTCGTGACTCGCGCCGGGTTTTGCCGCCGGGGTGATTTTCGTCGAGACAAACGTTGCCTTGGGATATTTAGCGACGTCAAAGAAATCCGGTGTCTTCAAGTGAGCAGTCAACTGATCGTCATCGGCAACGATTGAGGCGGTGTCGATCTCGATCGACACGCGGCTGCTTTCGATGCTGTTGTTTGCGAGTTCAATCGAGCCGGTGAATTGTTTGAACGATCCGTTATGGCTTCGAGTAACTTTGGCTCCGACAAACTCCACCTTCGAGTTGTCCGGCGAGATGACGAGTTTTTCAGCAGCAGCCGGGTTAGCCGCGTTTTCCGACTCGGCATTTCCGACCGTGGCCTTTGGTTTATTGGCCGCCGGATCCGCGCAGCTAAACATCAGCGCCGCCAGAATTAAAAGAACCACGGTTAGGTAACTTCGCATTGTTACTTCCTTTCAAATTGAGGTGCAAAACCGGACTAAGTCGGCACTCTGAAACTCGTTACCATTTTAAAGGATAGCTAGCGGTGCAGTTTGTCGTCCTGTTTCATTAGCACCGTCGCTTTAGCGCGGTGAACCGACGTGCACGACACAAATCGGAAACCGTTTAAACGGTTTCCCTTCCGATCCCAATCGCTGATCACCGGGCTAAAGCCACGGTGCTAATAAGAGATTGCCCAGTTCAAACTGCTATAAGTACGAGAGCCACCAGTCGCGACGGCGCGCCTTAACTCCAGCAAACCATTTGCAGAGGGGATAAAGTAATACTACACCAATTAACCAGGCAACGTAGACTATGCCGAGGTTAAATCCAATTCCCTGCGGTGGAGGATTGCTAAACAAATCCAGCGGACTCATGAATAGCCACCGCACCGGTTTTCCGGCGATGAGATGAAGTAGCACCGAAATTAAGTGAGCAGTCGGCCATTGCAGCAGGTAGAAGAAAAGCGGCACGCGGCCGTAGGTGACAAAAATATTGCGCACTTTACCGCCCAGTGACGAGGAACCTGCGGCCGGCGCGCCGAATTCAAACCAGGCCAGCGCCAGCAAAGCCGGGCCCAGTGTCATCAAAAGAAATAACAAGGATGGCGGATACTTGGTGGTGTTCAGAAAAGAAAGCACGGTGAAAAGTCCGCTCTTTTGGGTACGCCAATGCGAAGGATCACCGTAACGATTGATGAAACGAACCAACACGAATAAACCGGTCACGACACCACCCAGAATCAGGAGCAAACGTCTCCGGCGCTTGGCTTCCAGTTGATAGAGCGCGCCAAAGGCGTAACCCACCGCCATCACGCCGATCCAGGGAATGAGTGGATAAACCACGGCGATGAAAGGGCCCGAACCAAAAAGCTGAAATCCGCCCTGCTGATGCAAGAGCATCCAAAGCGCTTGTTTCCAACCGGGCGAAGGCGCCGGCGGTCCAAACCATACCGGAACGTGAATTCGATCCAGAAAGTTGTGCAAGCCGATCATGGCCAGTCCGAAGGCCGCGATTACACTCAAGGGAAGATGGACCAATCCGGCCAGCACGATCATCGAGACGCCAATCGCCCAGATGACTTGAAAGAAGCCGATGAATCTGTAGTCGAGCGTGAAGAAGGCGCCGAGTTTTACCGCCGTGCATTCCAGAAAGATTAGCCACAAGCCGCGGGTCAGCAGGAATTTCGAGAGGGCAGCTTTGTTCTTGCGCCGCGACCATTGCAGGTAAGCTCCGGTGCCTGCCAGAAAGATAAACACCGGCGCGCAGAAATGTGTAATCCAGCGCGTCAGGAACAAAAGTGGGGTGGTTGTTTGCAGATTGGTCGGATCGCCGAACAGGCCCTGGCTGTGCACAAAGTCTCGCGTGTGATCCAGCATCATGATGACCATCACGATGCCGCGGAGCACGTCAATCGAGTCGATGCGAAACCTGACAGCGGGACTCGTTTCCGCGCCGACTGCAACTCTTGCTCGATCCGAATCGCTGCTCATCGATTCACCTATTAAGATTCTGATGACTGAGAACGCCTGGACCAAAGCTACTCATTAAGAGAGTTCAACTTCGCGAACCGACAGAATTTCCGCCAGGGATCGCAGGGCGGCAATGGTGTCGTGCTCAACCGGTGTGTCTATTTCGATAACTGCCATTGCTTCTGCGCCCAACTCGCGCCGGCCCAGGTGGAATGCGCTAATGTTAATTCCCTGCTCGCCCAGGATGGTACCAACGCGACCAATTACGCCCGGGACATCGCGATTGTGCATGACCAGAATTCGGCCCTGTGGCGTGGCTTCAATGCGAAACCCGTTTATCTCAGTGATGCGACCCTCGCGCCGGCCGCCCGCAACGCCGAACACCGTACCCGCCACCGTCTGCTCGCCCTTTTCTGATAGCACATGTGTGCGAATCGCGGGAGCCACATTGACGCCGCGCACATAAGAAGTAGTCACCGCTATGCGTCGTTCTTCCGCGATGAGAAAAGCATTAACGACGTTGACGCGGGCGCTCACATCGCGCAACAAGCCGGCCAGAAATGCTCGTGTGACCGGCGCCGCGTCGAGTTCGATCATTTCCCCGGCAAAGTCTATTCGCACCTCGCGCACGGGGCTGTCCACCAGTTGCGCCTGAAACCGCCCCAGGCTCTCTGCCAAAGCCAGGTACGGTTGCAAGAGTCCTAATTCCCTGGCTCCCAGAGCTGGAACATTAACGGCTCCGCGCAAGGCGCCGCTCAGGAGATAGTCTCGCATTTGCTCGGCGACGGTGAAGGCTACGCCCTCCTGCGCTTCTGTGGTTGAAGCGCCCAGGTGCGGCGTAGCGATAACTTCGTCGAGGGCCAGCAAAGGATGATCGGGTGGCGGTGGCTCTTGTTCAAACACATCAAGCGCTGCGCCCGCGACTGCGCCAGATTTGATCGCTTCATAGAGCGCCGCCTCGTCAACCAGTCCGCCGCGAGCGCAGTTAATTATCCGCGCGCCATTTTTCATCTTCGCGAAAGCAGCTGCGCCGATGATTCCCCGCGTCTCAGAAGTCAAAGGCGTGTGCACCGTCAGAAAGTCGGATCGGGAGAAAACTTCATCCAGCGACACCGAATCGATTTCCAGGTCCCTGGCCTCTTCGGGCGAGATGAATGGATCGTGAGCGACGATCTTCATGCCGAAGGCCCTGGCCCGGGCGGAAACGGCGCGGCCGATGCGGCCCAGTCCGATCACACCGAGGACCTTTCCCTGCAATTCAACGCCGATGAAATGCTTACGCTCCCACTTCCCTGCCTTGATGCTGATGTCAGCCTGGGGCACGTTTCGAGCCAGCGCGATCAAAAGGGCCATTGTATGTTCGGCGGTCGTGATCGTGTTGCCGTCGGGCGCATTCATTACGACGATGCCGCGCGTAGTGGCCGCCGGCACGTCGATGTTGTCCACGCCGACTCCGGCCCGACCAATGACGCGAAGTTTTTTGGCGGCGTCCATTACTTCAGCGGTGACTTTGGTTTCGCTCCTCACGACCAGGCCGTCGCAGTCCGCCAGCTCTGCGCGCAATGCATCGCCGGCGAGACCGGTCTTTTTGTCCACCACAAAGCCGGCGTCGCGCAGCGGTTGTAAGCCACTGTCGCTGACGCCGTCCGCCACAAAAACTCTGGTCTGGTTCGTAGGCATCAGGCTATCGGTTGATTGCTTTATTCTTGTCTGCGAAAAGGTGTTATGGTAACAGGCTGTTCAAATTGCGTCGAGTTTAGCCGGCAAAAACGAGGAGAGATTATGGAGATTTTGGTCTATCGCCAGGGGGCGGAGAAGGTGGAAACCGGTTTCACTGCCGACCAGCTTCCCGAGCTATTGAAAGAAGACACGACGGTTACCTGGATAGACATGCATGAACCGACGGAAGTCGAGGATCACCTTCTGCTGGATGTCTTTCACTTCCATCCGTTGACTATCGAAGATTGTCGAGAGACGCGCAACTCTCCCAAGGTTGAAGAGTTCCCAGCCTACCTTTACTTCGTCGTGCACGGCGTGCGCGCGGACACCAGTCCGGACCACTTCAACACAATCGAGCTCGATGGCTTTCTGGGAAAGAACTATGTGATTACCTATCACCATGAGAAGTTTCGCAGCATCGACAATGTGAAGCAGCTTTTGCAAACCAGCCCCACCGCCTGCCAGCGTGGCCCAGCGTTTTTGCTGTATCAGATTCTCGATCAGATTGTCGATTATTACTCGCCGGTGCTGGACGACTTTGATGAGCGTATTGACCGGCTCGAGGATGACATCTTCACCCTGGAGCGACCGACCAAAACGATTCTCGAGGAGATTATGGATCTGAAACGCGGGGTGTTGCGGCTGCGTCGCATATCTGCCAAGCAGAAGGAGGTCATCCTGCGGATGAGTCGCGGCGAATTTCCCTTGATTGAGGCAAACATCCTGCCTTTTTTCCGTGACATCCACGATCATATCGGCCGCGTGACCGACCTGGCAGAAAATTATCGCGATTTGATCAGCGGAGCGATGGAAGCTTACCTCTCGGTGGTTTCCAACCGGATGAACGAGATCATGAAAGTGTTGACAATTTTCTCGGCCATCATGTTGCCGTTAACTTTCATTGCCGGAGTCTACGGAATGAACTTTGAACACATGCCCGAGCTGAGTACAAGGTACGGTTACTTCGTCGTTTGGGGAATCATGCTTGTGGTGGCGGTCGGCATGCTGACAGTGTTCTGGCTGCGCGGATGGATCGGCAGCGGAAAAAAAAAGATCGCGAATAAGTAACGGGCAAGAGCGGGTAACGCCGCTAGCCTCATGACTTGAACGATCCACCCAATCACACGAAACGGCTCCAACAAACACTTCCGATTCGTGTTATTTCGTGGATCTTTCTGTCTTAATAACGACCTGCTTAACCAGGGGACGGAAATAACAAGAGATACACAGAAATCACCACCGAATTGGCGATTAGCGCGTACACTCCGGCCAGAACATCGTCCGCCATTATTCCCAAACCGGACTCCAGCCGTTCCAGCCGGCGAATCGGATACGGTTTCCAGATGTCGAACAGCCGGAAGAAAACAAAGGCGCTGATGATGCTCCACCAGGTGTGCAGCCAGAATGGCCCTGACAGCAAAGCAATCATCTGACCTGAAACTTCATCGATTACCACCACTGAAGGATCTTTTTTCCGCAGCGCTCTTTCCACCCGCGTGGCCGCCCAAATGCCGGCCATGGTCACCAGAAAGATTGCCACCAGCATGAAAGCCAGTTGCGGAGTGAAGACATACAAGGCCGTGAGGCGCTTCGCCAGAGCATTCGACGTCAGTAACTGATCAACGCCGGCCCAGATACTGAGATAGAGTCCCACTCCAACGAGCGACCCCACCGTTCCGGGCGCGATCGGAAAATAGCCAACTCCGCAGGTTGCAATCGCCAAAGCGAAGTAGTCGCCAGCCGTGCGGTGCTTGTTTGGAACGACCTTGTCCGACACGACCGCCACCGGCGGATTAAGTTCATCACTGGACTCTTTGATGGCCATGATTCGGCGCGGGCTTTGTTCTGATTCTCTCGTGGATAGAAGAAGCGTTATGGTAACAGGGCACTGGATCCGCGTCGAGCTAACCTTTGGTCCGATATAGGCCTAATTTTTGGAAGACAAGCGAACGATCCACTAAATCACACGAAACAACACGAAGGTCTTCTTCGTGGAATTTCGTGTTATTTCGTGGATCGTCTTTCAGTAAGTCAAAGAAAAGGAGGCCGGAAGACTCAAATTAAGCCACTCCCCTTGTTCTCGCGCGTGGACGAAACAGCCTGAAATTATGATTGCGCGGTTTTAACCCACCGTGCTAGTTTCAAACAAGGAGCCCCCGCTCCAGCCGCTTCCGGTAAGAATTCCAGCCAGTCCGGACAACACCTCGCAAAGGAGAATCATGAGAACCTCGAAGAAGTGCCACAAGTGTGGTCTCGTCAATTTTGGCGGCGATGTCGACTGTCGGCGATGCCAGGCAGACCTCGATGCGCCACAACCGATCTCGGAGCAGCCCGGAAGAAAATTCACGAAGTCGACGGTCTATCTCTTCCTCTTCGTTCTGCTGCTGGTGGGTTTCGGGGTCTGGGCTTACAAATACAAAACTGAGAGTGACAAAGAGCTGAAGGCAAAGGCCGAGTTTTACGGGCGGCAAAACGACTACGCCGGTCACGACGTCAACACCATCCCGCCACCCGGCGCGCCGACGCCGACACCGCAACCGTATAGCGCGATCCGTCCTGAGGACCAGAAACGCATGGAAGACTTACGGAAAGAGATGAAGGACTTTAAACCTTTCGTGAGGCCGTCCGTCTCGGTGCCGACGCCGCTTCAGGTACCATAGAATCAATAGAACTCCCGGGTGTCGCGCCATCGTTTGATCAGACGATTCGGCCGACCAGGTCGTATTCCTGAGCTTCGGTAACCAGAACGTTCACGAGTTCGCCTGCTCTCGGAACGAAGCCTTCCGGCACATCGTTAATCAAAACGCATCCATCGATGTCCGGCGCCTGGGTTTCCATACGCCCCTGCCAAAGTAATTCACTCTCACTTGACTCGCCCTCGAACATCGCGCGGACAGTTTGTCCGATCATCGCTTTGTGTTTCCGTTTGGCAACCTTCGCTTGTTCTTTCATCAAACGATCGCGTCGCTTCTTAGCAATCTTCGGATCTACTTTGTCCGGCAAGTCGAACGCGGGCGTGCCTTCTTCGTCAGAGTAGGTAAAGACGCCGACCCGATCGAATTCGACGTTCTTGACGAACGCCAGCAACTCTTCGAAATCACTCTCCGTCTCGCCGGGAAACCCTGTGATGAAAGTGGTGCGCACACCTATGCCCGGCACACGGTCGCGAACGCGCTGAATTAACCGCTCAAGACTGGCCCGATTACCACCTCGCTTCATTAGCTTTAAGACGTTTTGTGAGGCATGTTGCAACGGGATGTCCAGGTACTTGACGGCCTTTGGCTCAGTCGCCATAACTTCGAGAAACTCGTCGCTGATATGCGTGGGGTACGTGTACATCACCCGCACCCACTCGATTCCGTCCGTGTGAGAGAGCTCGCGCAGCAGGTGGGCCAGCGCGTCCTGCTTGCCCAGATCTTCGCCATAGCGCGACGAATCCTGCGCCACCAGAATCAATTCCCTGACGCCCTCTTCAGCCAGTTGATGGGCCTCAGCCACGATCGACCCAAAGCGGCGGCTGCGAAAATGACCGCGCATCTGCGGAATGAAGCAGAACGCGCACGGCCGATCACAGCCTTCGGCGATTTTTATGAACGCGTAGTGGGAAGGCGTCGCCAGCACCCGCGGCGTAGATTCATCATAAAGATAAGTCGCGCTCTGATTACCCAGCGGAATAACCGGTAGCGATCGCCCGTTGGTGGCGGGATCGCAAACTGCCAGGATGTCGTTAATCTGACTGGTGCCGATAAAGGCGTCTACTTCGGGCATCTCAGCCTTCAGCTGATCGCGATACCGCTCAACCAGGCAACCAGCCACCACCAGCCGCTTGGCTTTCCCTTCAGTTTTCAGCCGCGCCGCTTCCAGGATTGCTTCGATTGATTCCTTCTTCGCCGAGTCGATAAAACCGCAAGTATTAACTACCACGGTGTCGGCGTCTTCGGCGTCCGCGGTAATCTCAAAACCTTTTTGCTTGAGTTGTCCCATCATCACCTCGCTATCGACGAGGTTTTTGGGACAGCCAAGACTGATAAATCCAACTTTAGTCATGAATCGATATATGGAGTGCGCCGGCAGAGTCCCGACGCGTCAGGATCGACGGCGCTTTGTATGATCGGCTCTGGTAATAGATCCAAAGCGGTGTCTCCCGATGAATCGGGATTGCCACCGCACTCCAAAATTAGTTCCGCTTTCGTTCAAGTTGTGACAGCAACGAGTCAATCTGTTTTCGTTCCGCGGACGACAACTTCTGCTCGCCGTATCGCACCCGGTTGTAAGCTTTTGTAATTGCAGCCGCCTCGTCCAGGCCGACGCTCGACGCAAACTCGAGCGGGGTTTGATGCGAGTCACGGCGAATGCCTCGCTTCTCCAGGAGCCTTATCAGCCGCTCGTAAAAATCGACGCGGGAACTTTCAAACCCAGCGCTCCTTCGCCAGACGCTGAGGCCGCGCCGCCAACCCATCTGTCGCACGCGGGTCGTTAGCAAGACCGCCAGTAAGCTCGCACCCAACGCGAGCGCCAGTGGCAGAACATATGGCAAAACCGTAGGCAGGGCAGCGCGCATGTTCTGCCAACGCTCAGCCCAACTCCGGCGGGATTCAATCAGACGGTTGCGCAACGAAGTCGCGAGCGAATGCTGTTCCTGCTTGTCATAGCCGACAACATATTGAAACCACATCAGCTCGAGCGCTTCCGAGTACTTGCTCAGCCGCCCCGCCAGGCCGGTTCGCGTCTGGGCCACTCGACCCGCTGGTGGCGTCGGATCGAAAGTCACCCAAGAGTTTGTCGCGGGAAAGTAGACCTCAACCCACGAGTGAGCGTCACTCTGCCGGACGGTGTAAGCCTCAGCCGCCTCGTTGTATTCGCCGGGCAGAAACCCATTCACCATCCGTGAAGCGATGCCCCGCGTCCGCAACATCACCGCCAGAGCGGTCGCGAAGTATTCGCAGTGACCGGCGCCCACGCGAAAGAGAAAGTCGGCCAGCGGGTCGGGGCCGCCGGCTTTCAAATCCAGCGTGTAGCCGTAGCTCTCGCGCAGATAAGATTCAAGTGCGCGCGCTTCATCATAACCATTACGAGCGCCTTTGGCCTCGACCACGCGCCGGGTCAGCACAGCGATGCGCGGATCCAGATTGCCTGGCAGTTCCAGATAGCGCGCGGCGGGCGTGTAGTATTCGAGGGCGTCGGCCCTGAGGACCTCTGGGCCTGGTTCAGCAGTGTCAGAATAGACTTTGTAAACCAATCGCTCCTGATCGTGCGAGCGAGTCTGCAGCGAACCCTCGGAATCGACCCGAACAAACGGCAGCCGCCCCTGCACGGCCACCACTCGCGGCGCGCCAAACAGCACCGGAGTATCGACACCCTCGAGAAAAAATGTCTGCCCGGTTAACCTTTGCACATCGATCGTGGTGCCCAATTGAAAGAACCCGCGATCGCTTTCTTTCTTTTCGAAGCGCTCAGCCACTGCGGATTTCTTCCACGCGCGGCCGGTAAATTCATCGAGGGCCACGCCGCGCCAACGAAGCCCGGCCAGCGGGCCGTTGGCATTATCAATCCGGACGTGCATGAAGATTTCGTCGCTCCCTTTGAGCCGGCCAATCTCTCCCAGAGTGACGTTGTCGGAAAACCCGATGAACCCGGCCAGCCCGCCGCCGCTGCGTTTCAACGCGCTCGCGCCCGTGCGCGGCGCAATCAGAAAGAAAGGCAACGCCAGCAGAATGATCAGGACAAGCAAACCGACCGATACTAAAGGCAACCGCCGGGTCTCCAGATAACGCCGGCGCCAGAGTCGCATCGGTACTTTTCGGAAAAGCGTCCGATCAGGCGGAACGAGGAGTTTGGTCTGGACGGGAGTGACTTTGCGGCGCGCCTTTTGAATCTCAAACGCGACCACGGTCGACAATGCACACAGAAGGTAAGTTGTAAGCGTGATGATGAATGCGGGACTTACGCTCAGACCGGCCGCCAGCAGTACTTCGAAGAAAGAGATCAGATACAGGAAGAACCAGTCCCGGTCGGCTTTGCGTTGCAAAAGCTTAACCGCCGACAGGAAAAGAATCATATGCGCCAGCACTGTGACCTCGGCATTGGCGCGCCGGCCGCTTTCCAAAAACTCAATCTGCAGGTAAGGCGTGAGAATGCGCCAGTCGAAATAGAAGAACGGGAGCGACACCAGGATCACAATCAGGGCCAGCCGTTCAGAGAACTGCCATTTCGTCCCTTCCAGCTTCCATGAGACCAGCAGCACCGCGGCGAACGCGCCCGCCAGCCAGATGCTCACGCCGCCGCCCACCAACAAGGCCAGCGCCGCCGCGGCAATGGTGGCGTAAGAAGTAAGCCGGAAGTAGGTGTCGAAATTCATTGATCGGTTGAGGATCAAGTCTAACCGAGCTTTGCTCCATTCATGAAGTTAGGGTGGTGGGAAGTTGAACTTCTTGCCCGATCAATCTGCTTCTCCGCGCCTGCGGCGCAGCACACGGCGGAAAGCCTATGGCTTTCCGAAGAAACTTCCTCTTTCCCTTCGCCTGAGGCTGAGCCTCAGGCGAACTAATCAAAAAAGAGCCTGACGGTAAGCCGGAGGCTTACCGCCATGTGCTGCGCCTGCGGCGCAGGGTGTTCGCCTCTTTGAGATGAGATTCCCAGGCTCGATTCGCCATGGACCATTACGTGATCGAGTAGGTCCTCTAAGCAGAGCGCAATCGTTCGTGTGAGTTGGTGGATCGTATTCTCGGCGTCCATTCCGGCTATCTGATACCATACGCCCCTTCGATTAGTGTCCGCTTTCTAAGAATGAAAACGTCCCCTAAGGTCGACTCAACCACTGCGAAACCAGAAGCGCGCTCCGGGCTCGACCCCTGGAGAATCGCCGAACTGCCGGCGCCCCCAAGGCCGCGTGGCCTTGGTTGGTTCAGTGCGGTTGGGCCAGGCGTGATCGTGCTGGGCGCTTCAATCGGCAGCGGTGAATTCCTGCTGGGCCCGGCCGCGTTCGTCAAGTATGGGCTCTCGCTGCTCTGGATTGTAGGTGTCGCTGCTTTGCTGCAGACGCTGCTGAATGTAGAGCTGATGCGCTACACGATGGCCACCGGCGAGCCCGTGTTCACCGGCTTTATGCGCACGCGGCCACATGCGACGTTCTGGGCCTGGTTTTATTCAATCCTATTCTTCTTACAGATGGGTTGGCCCGGTTGGGCGGGCGCAGCAGCGGGTGCGGTGTTTTTCCTGTTTGCGAAAAGGCTGCCCGTTGCGGACGATGCCGGCACTGTCTATGGAATTGGCATCGCCCTTTTTTTGATTTGCGGATTAATCCTGCTGGTGGGCCGGCGCATCGAGCGCACTCTTGAGTTTCTGAACTGGATTATGGTCGCGCTCATCATCGGTGGGTTCGGATCGCTGGCGTTGTTTTTTGTTCCGGCTTCTACCTGGGGCGCAGCGCTGGCCGGATTTGTTGGTTTCGATAGTCGCAGCGGGTCGTTTCAGTTCATCCCGGCGGGTGCAGACTTTTTCCTGCTCGGCGCCTTCGCCGCGTACGCCGGGGCTGGTGGAGTAATCAATCTCACGTTGAGCAATTGGGCGCGCGACAAGGGGTATGGCATGAGCAGCGCGGTTGGATACATTCCCGCGGCAGTCGGCGGAAAGAGAGTCGCGCTGGCGCACACGGGCAGCACCTTCCAACCCACCGGGCCGGCACTTGAACGCTGGAAAGGTTGGTGGCGAATCATACGCGTGGATCAGTGGGTGATTTACTTCACCGGCGCGATCCTCGGTATGACTCTTCCGGCGCTCCTTTACGTTACGTTCGTTCCGGCGCGCAGCGACATTCGCGGGCTGGGGATTGCGGCGGCGTTGGCACAGGCGGTCGCGACCCAAAAGGGTGCGATCTTCGGCGGCATGATTGCAATTCTCGGCGTGTGGATTCTGTTCAAGACACAGCTCGACATCCTGGAAGGAATGACCCGCGCGGTCACAGACATCCTCTGGACCGGCAGCCAACGCATTCGCACCTGGCGCGGCGGCGATGTGCGCGTGGTTTATTACGGCGTGCTCGTAGTAGTTTCGCTTTGGGGCGTCGTCGCACTACGCCTGACACAGCCGATCGTGCTATTGGCCCTGAGCGCTAACATGGCCGGCATCGTCTTCATCATCAGCTCTCTGCATTTGCTGTATGTGAACACGCGCCTGCTGCCGGTGGCATTGCGACCGCCAATGTGGCGACGCGTGGCGTTGGTGGCCCTCGCCTTGTTCTACGGTTTATTTGTGACGCTATGGCTTTGGAGTCTTTTGTGACGGAGCGGTGTGTCAGAACCCGGAGCGGTAGCGACCGGATCGACCACACAAGTTGAGGTTTATCGTGCCCGCTCTTTGCGTAATCTCAATCGCGCGTCCTGATCCGGTCGCTACCGGTCGCGGTTTTCTATTTGCTCTAGCTTGTTTCTGAAGCGAGGTCTGATCGTGATCTACTTCTTCGATCACGACCCGAGGTCTTAAAAGATCGACAACAAGGCTAACGCGCGTTATAGTCTCTCGCAGCAAAAGGTTTTTCTCACAACTACGTCCGGGGTTTACACTGGTTGTACAAACAACAGGCTAAGCCCAACTTCAGAACGACTTCCATCTCAAAAAGGAGATACCAATGATCAAATCTTGTGCTTCAGGGCTCAAACTGCTTGCCCCAATTCTGTGTTTCGTGGTCCTGCCCGCCGCGGCTTACGGCGCCAGCGCGGCAGTTGATTGTTCGGGCGCAACGCCCGGAGCGTTTACCAGCATCACCGCGGCTTTGGCCACCTTGCCGAACGCCGGACCCAATTCCATTTCTGTCAAAGGCACCTGCTCGGAAAGTGTTTCGATCATAAACCGAACCGACCTGATAATCTTTGGCAACCCGACCGCAACGGTTCAATTTGGAAATCCCAATGCGCGTCTGCTGCGCATCCTTGATTCACAGAGGATCTCGGTCACGGGCATTACGTTCGATGGCAGCTTCGGGATCGTGGTCAACGAACATTCGCGCGCAGATTTCGATAGCATCACTGTCCAAAATAGCGGGAATGTGGGCTTGGCCATTAACGACTCCCACGTGCACATCTCTAACAGCACAGTCGCGAACAACGCCCGGGCCGGAATCAATATCAATGGCGGCACGTTGGACGTGGATAGTGGGGTCACGGTTTCCGGGAATGCGCGGAGCGGAATCGCCGTCACCACGGCCCGGCTAAGACTGAATGGCGGCGACGGCACACCGGGAACCGAAAATGTCATTAGGAACAATACGGGCTCGGGTGTGAGCGTTGCCAACGGCGCCGTAGCCGATATCAATGGCGACAACCGGATCACCAATAACGGCGGATTGTATGGACTCCTGGTGATCCACACTAGCAACCTAATCATGTCTGATGGGATCATCAATAACAATACCGGGATCGGCGTGCGTTGCGGTGAGACCAGCCATTGCGAATGGAGTGGTGCCACCCAGATTAACAGCAACGGCGGCGGGGGTATCGAGATCACCGACCATTCCGACGCTTATATTGACGGGGGGATCGACATCTCCGGCAATACCGGCACCGGGATCCTGGTTGATCTGAGTTCGTTGCTGAACAGCCTGGGTAGCAACACCATCAAAAACAACACCGTGCACGGCATCGAGGTGAACAATTTGTCGGTCTTCAAGTTTGAGGCCATCGACACCATTACGGGGAACACAGACAAGTCGCTGGTATGTGACAACGAGTCTCTGGTGGTGGGCGACATCTCCAAGCTAACGAAAGTAAGTTGCTCCAGAAACCACTTGTCCAAGAAAACCAAGTGATTGAGTGAGACTGGGCAGAGGCGGAATACTCCTATTACCCGCCTCACCTTACCTATAGAGAAGCGGCAGCGACAGAGAAATTATCCTTGGGCGCGACATGCTCAAGGTTTACCCAGGGCGGGCTTCAGTTTGAATAATCTCGACCGATTTTCATTCCAGCGCGAGACAGAGATCCGTCTGGGCTTGCTTTTGAATATAAGCCGCGAGACGGGCCGCATCCCGGTCACTCATTTGCGAAATTGTGGCCCCGACGAACCAGCCGTTTCGGCCCTTGCCGGCTGGCTTCTCCCAACTAACGATTGAAACCACCGCGGCGATGGCGCCGTCCGGCAGATTGACCGTGACATAAAGGGAGCAACCCGGGCGGGTCAGTTGGGCTTCGGAAAATCTGCTGCCGACAAAAGACAGGGCCATGCCAATCTGGCTGATGGTCTCGCAATGGCCGCGAGAGCTTTGCGTGTAGGCGACGTCCCAGGTCAGCACGTTGCGCTCAACCAGAGAGATCGTGGCCGGCAGATGGACCTTGTAGCGCGGGAAGCGGCGTTGGTTGGGGGCGAACTTTTCCCGCTTCACCGGAGCGCGAGTCAATTTACGCAACGGATCGAAACCTTTGAATTCCAGGCCGCAGTTATTACAAAGCAGTTCATGCAGTCCGGCTATCCGGAGAACTCCCAGCGAATTGCTGTAACCGCGCTGAATTCGGGAACTCTTGCACCGGGGACACCACATAGAGGTTCACCAGCTCTCTTTTACTGAAGAGGTCTTGATTTGGGCCTTCGCTTAAACGGACTTCTTGAGGATTGGAAGAGGCAAGGGGGAAATCTTAGCAAATCAGCCGAAAGCCCGCCAGACAATTCTCTTTTGAGGATACTGCCCATTAGAAAAAGCGGTGTTCAGAGTACCGACTTTAGTGGGGCTTTTGCCTGTCAAAACTAAGAACCCAACTAAAGTTGGTACTCTATACGCCTGAAACCTGGTATTGACTATGAGTCGTGGCCGTCATATTTTGCTACAACGACTTATTTAGGAAGCCACCATGAGATTTCTTTTCGTCGGCTGTTTACTTCTGATTTCAATCTCGTCAACCGCGAGCGCAGGGCAGAGCGGAAAGCGGGAGATCCTGACGCGGACCCAAACGAAAGAAGCTGAACGCCTACTCGCTAACCTGGGCTACTGGACCGGCCCGGTCGACGGACTTTTTGATCCTGCGAGTCAGTCGGCATTGATCGCCTTCCAGAAATGGGAGAGTCGCCCTACAACGGGCAAGCTAACGCTCGAAGAGCTGGAGGTGATTCGCGCCAGCGCTTCACCTAAAGCCAGGGAACCTGGCTACGCGCACGTTGAAGTCGATGTAGATCGCCAGGTGCTTTTGCTAATCAACGACCAGGGTGAGGTGAGAATTCTTCCGGTCTCAACGGGCAGCGACCAGCCGTTTCAGGAAGAGGGTCAAACGAGTATTGCCTACACACCCCGCGGCCGCTTTCTGGTTTACGACAAAGTCGCCGGTTGGGAGAAGGGCGCGCTGGGAGCGATGTATTACTCAAGTTACATCAGCGGCGGCGTGGCGATTCACGGTAGCCCTAACGTCCCGGCCCGGCCGGCCAGTCATGGCTGCATTCGCGTCCCGATGTTCGCTGCTCGGGAAATGAGCAAGTTGCTTCCGGTGGAAACGATCGTGCTGGTCTACGATAAGGTCTCGTTCGTGTCAGGCAAACCGTGGATCCAAAATCCGGAACTGAAGCAAGCTGCTCTATTGGCGAGTGAATCCCTGGATTACACGTATGAGACAGTTGAGACTAAGACCAGACCCAGGTTTGTGATCAAGAGAGCCCGCTCGAGGATCATGCGAGCGTAACTTAATCTGAAACAATCCAAGTAGTATCCATCTCTTCCATATCGCGGTCGGAAATGCAGTTAGAAACTATTTCCTTTGTTGATCCATTCCGAGTTCACGCCGCAAGTAAGAGATATCAGGGGCCATGAGATTATCCGAGTCACGACTCTGATGGCCCTCGTAAAGGAGCAGCAGACTCTCAAGTAATTCGCGTCCCTCCTCAGTCTTTGCCGCTTCTCGTGGCGTCATATCGTTGAGCGCCGGAACGGGCAAATCAAACCATGCCGCCCAATGTTGTCGGGCGATCCTTTTCATCGCATCACGCATCTCGGGTTGCAAATCATCGACAGAATTTAAGCCGGCCGCCCCGCCAGTTCGCGTGTCACTCCAGCCAGACACCCCAAAGGGGTCGTCCGCTGATGACTGCCACATTTTCTCAACCTGCGACTCAATCGACTCAATCAAAGTCGTCCTGTACCTGGCCTTGTTGCCAAGCCGTTTTTCAACTAATCGTCGGATCCTACTGGCGCGCTGCTTTGAGTTTACTTCAACGACGAGATGGTTCTCGTCAATCTTTAGCAGCCCCAGCAAAACCGGTCCGCCCAGCCGCTTTCTTGCTTCCCTGGTGCCACCGAGCCAGGAAATCTCAGCTTTCACGACCAAGCCTTCACTGGTCGTTGCATCCCGCAACAGCTCGTTTTCGCTCCGGCCTTTTGCCAAACCCTTCAATGCTTGAAATGTCTGATCGGATGACTCAATATCGAAATAGATCTTATGCTGCACCAAAGGATCGCCATCAGTATTTGTCAGCGTCGGAGGCCTGAGCATCCCACGCAATATGTGGAGGTATAGACCCCGAATGTCATACTCAAATTCGTGGAGGTGTTCAGCTTCTATGTTGTCAGCGCCAATCTCGTCATTCATCCATTTCCGCAATTCCAGCACGTCGCGCTTGGCCGTTGGCCGGAGTGCGTAAGGACCGGTTCCGACATTAGTCTTGAGGCCGGCAAAATCTGAGGTGGCGCAGTAGATGATCTCGCCTCGCTTGAGAGTCTCCGAAGCTGTGCGCTCGGCAACCTCATACTTGGTGCGACGGAGAAGATCGAGTAGCGTCATGCCCTGTCCGGGTTTGATTCCAATAACTTCAGCAAGAGTGTAGGGAGACCGAATTGAGCTACGCAAAAGCAGTTCTTCGTCTGCATTGAGGCGCCCTTGCTCATTAATCAAAAACAACTCGGCAATGGTCGTAGCGCAGAATTCATCGCTCCCATGAGGTGTCATCTCGAGAATCCAACTGAAGAGGAACCAGGGCATGAACAAAACATACATTGTCGATTCTGGATCAAAGTTTCCAAGAGATTGCTGATCGTCAAAATCCTTCCAGGCCTCTGCCACGATCTCTGGTCCGACCGTCTCAAACGCGAAGTCAGTCAACTGTGGAAGAAGCTCCGAATGCACGTGCCGAAACCGACGATACAGAAAGTCTGAAGTCGTCGCGCCAGTCAGGCAACAACTCTTATATTTCTTACCGCTGCCGCAAGGACAAGGATCGTTTCGGCCGATTTTGCTCATCGATGGCTGGAACCTCGAAACTCCTCAAAACTAAGACGCTTGCTGCTACCGGAACGTGCAAGACCGTTGAATTCGATAAACGCTATCGAGCAATTGTATCTAACAGCATCGCGAAGTAAAATTCGCGCGAATGTGCAACCGATGCTACTGCCGGCCTAAGTCACGTTGAGAGACGGAGGAAACTTGCCCATGTCGATTTCCGTAAAATTGAGTGACGTTATCGAAGCGCTAGAAAGCGCGACGGAGGAGCTCACCTATTATCTCGAGAAGCGAACTGGCGAGATCATCCTAATTACGGGCGAAGATATGCAGGCGGCGGAAGAGGATGAACTCAGCTCCGAGTATCCCGATTGGCAGCGTGAATCAATCCTGAAAGCGCGCGAAGTGCTCAAAGACTCCGAGGCCTTTCTACCGCTCCCCGATCAATTTGAGATAAACGAGTACCAGATTATGGAAGACTTCTGTTTGGCATTCGAAGATCGCCAGGTTGGCCAACACCTACATCGACTCATAAAAGGGAGCGGCGCTTTTCGACGATTCAAGAACGCGATTCACGAGATTGGTGTCGCCGATGCCTGGTACGAATTCAAACGACGCGCGCTTGAGGAAATCGCGATCGCGTGGCTCGAGGAAAACAAGATTCCTTACAGTCGTCAAGACGATGCGATCGCCGCATCAGAAGCGACAATGTAAAACTCGATTGGCGGCTGCTTATCATCTGTGGGTGCCGAGGCGCCCAATCTCAGATCCACAACATAGGTGGTCACTCCAGTTCAGCTCTCGATAGTATTCTGCGGGTGATATACTCCGGACCAGAAGTGAAAGCATCATGTCTGCAAATGCTGAGAAGATTCTGCAAGACGCTCTGAACCTACCGCCGGAAGATCGCGCGGAAATATTAGAGCGTTTGCTGGCGACCTTTCAGGAACCTCCCGATCCGGAACTTGATAAGCTTTGGGCGGAAGAAGCCGAAGACCGTTTAGATGCGTACGACCGCGGTGAGCTGGGCAGCGTGTCCGCAGAGGAAGTATTCGCCCGGATCGACCGGCAGCGCGGCAAATGAAGGTCACTTACCTCAGCGCTGCCGATGCTGAATTCCAGGAAGCATAGACTACTAACGAACAACGCGCTGGGCTAGGTTTCGAGTTTTCTGACGATGTCAGACAGGCCGCAGAGCGCATTAGAAATTACCCCAACGCTTGGACTCCACTATCAAAGCGCACTCGCCGCTGCCAAGTTCATCGATTTCCTTACAGCATCATCTACGAAGCACGAAACGATGTCATTGTCATCGCCGCAAGCCACAAAGTTGGCACAAGCGTCGCAAGTAAAACTAGACTCCCGTCGTCCGTTGTGCAGACTTGAAACTGAACCATTCTTACGTGAAAAAGGATTGACTGCTCGGATGAATTGGCATATTGTGCGACCGCTTAAATCCCGAGGCGTCCACCACGTACCGCACAAAGGAGCTGACATGAAAAGGATCTTCCTCACCACGGTTGCCGTCGCCGTTACGATAGGTATTCATAGTCTCTTCACTTTAGCACCGCTTTCGGAGGCGCAGAGCAGAACCGAAAAACGTGAACAGAAGATCGAAGAATCAGCAAAGCCGCGAAGCCTGTCTGGCGGAGTCACTTTTCAGGTCGAGATTCCGTATGACAAGACATATGAGAGTTCGTTGAACTACCTCAAGCGCCAGGACTACACACTTGATTCGGCCAGCAAAGAGACGGGTCAAATCGTAACTGCAATGACAATCAAGGGCGGGTACTCGCAAACCGGCACCAGGGTGTATGTCACGCTGATAAAAGATTCAGACAACCAAACAACGATTAAGGTGTCTGTAGCGGAGCAAAAGCGAAAGAAATTCTTGCAAACCGAGCCTTGGGGCGATCCTAAAGTCAATGCTGAGAAATCGAAAAAACTGGCGGAAGATCTAAAAGCACGTCTGAACCAATAATGTCGCTATCGAGAGGCATCAAATATCAGCCGCGTTTCTTTGCTAGCAATTATCAAGATGGGGAGGATGCATGACCCCGGCTCAATCTATATCTTGCCCAAGTTGCGGCAATAGGTCGACAGTGATTCCCGATTCTGTAAGCACTGTGCTTTCGATCTGTGGAAGGGTGTGAACCAAGATGATGCGGCTGCCTCGAGCCAAGATGAACGAGGGACAAACTCCAGGAATAGGTTTCTCGTTTTTGCTGGTGCAGGCGTCGCAGGACTCCTGATTATTATCATTGCGATCGTAGCAGGTTTCCTCTACAGGAGATACCGTGCCCAAACTACTGTTTCAACGAATTCGAGTCCTAGCCAGTCTGGTCCTGTAGTCAGCGAACGGGCGCAGCAAATAGAAAGTAAGATCCTCCGGGGCGAAACCTTATCCAACGCCGACCTGAATGGACTGTCGGCATACGAACTCAGAGTGCTGCGAAACGTGCATTTTGCTCGTTATGGTCGAAAGTACGACCAGAATGGCGAGCTCGGTTCTTATTTCTACACACGACCGTGGTACAAACCAAACGAATCGTATAGCGATGGCGCAATCACAGCCAGCGACAAAGCTAACATTACTTTGATTCTTCTGTTCGAAAGAGCGAGCGCACCGGCGACTGCCTCATCGACTCCTCCGCCAGTTCAAGAACAACCATCGGCACCGGTGCCCGACTGTAGCAGCAGATTAACCAACGCGTGCGCTCAACGAGCGATTCAGCGTGCTATTAACAGTGGGCGCTTCAGCGGTAATGTTACCGTTAAGGGAGTCTTGGAAGCGGGAAACGAAGCCAGAGCCGATATCCGAATGTATGTTATGGAAGAAGGCAAAGCAAGGCCGTTCGATGGTGACGCCGTAGCAACTTTTGTTCGGTACAACGATGGTCGAGGTGAGGCGGATCTGTTCTAGAGTATCAACGACAGCACCGTTCGGACAGGTTCTTCCATAAGCTATTAGACACTCTGCCGGGGGGAAGGAAACGAAAAGCCCGCGAGATTTCTCTCGCGGGCTTCTTTAATAATCCCGGCGGCTTCCTACTCTCCCACACAGTTGCCCGTGCAGTACCATCGGCTCCAAGAGGCTTAACTTCCGTGTTCGGGATGGGAACGGGTGTGACCCTCTCGACACAACCACCGGAAAACTTTTTCAAATTTCAGATCTCAAATTTGAGATCGGAATCCTTGATCTCTCCGACTTTTGGTCTTTGAGACGGCCAACGCCGGTTGAAGCATTCAACCAGGGTCGGCGGAAAAATCAAAGATCAAAGTCCAAAGATCATAATCGAATAGCGACCAAGGCAATTTCAAAGTGCCAAGTCTGAAGTTCTTCGCTCCTCTTGAACCTTTGTATTTGAAATTCAAGAAGCGTTGCTGCTAGTAAATTTTACGGTCAAGCCAAGGGACTGATTAGTACTGGTCAACTGAGCACATTACTGCACTTACATTTCCAGCCTATCAACCTGGTGGTCTACCAGGAGTCTCGCGGTCAGGATTAATCTTGGGTCTGGCTTCACGCTTAGATGCATTCAGCGTTTATCCATGCTCCACATAGCTACCGAGCGCTACGGCTGGCGCCATAACTCGTACACTAGAGGTGGATCCATCCCGGTCCTCTCGTACTAAGGACAGATTCCCTCAATCCTGCT
>JBBPID010000050.1:0-37537 GCA_038040505.1 Acidobacteriota bacterium
CCCTCAAACCGTCTCATAATCTGTTGGTTCGGGGTTCGAATCCCTGCGGGGGCACTAGAGCAGTAGGCGGTGGGCGGTAGGCAGTGAGCAGTGGGCAGCAAGTAGCGAGTATGATTGGCTAGGGAGATTTTAAAATGGTATCGGGCGCCGGCTCAACCTGACTCATCCGGTAACTTGAACTCAACGACAGAACCATTCTCACAGAATCGTCATGGGCATCGGCGCGCACTGGCAGTGTCGCTCCCGATGGTTCTGCTCTGCTTCCTGCTTGCCTTTCCATTCTCAGGCATTATCCAGACTGCTTCGGGTCAGGCGGTTAACGCCCGGCCGAACATTGTCTTCATCCTCATTGACGATCTGCGCTGGGACGAACTAGGCATTGCCGGGCATCCATACATCAAGACGCCCAACCTCGATCGCATTGGTAAAGAGGGCGCGATGTTTCGCAACGCCTTCGTGACGACGCCGCTCTGCTCACCGTCACGGGCAAGCTTTCTGACCGGGCAGTATGCTCACACCCACGGGATTGTCGATAACGTTGATCGCTCGGCCGCCAGTCATCAGTTGGTGACCTTTCCGCTGCTCCTGCATCAGGCGGGTTACGAAACGGCGTTCATCGGCAAGTGGCACATGGGAAACGACGACAAGCCGCGGCCGGGATTTGATCGCTGGGTGAGTTTCAAAGGACAAGGCTCGTATCTCAACCCGAACTTTAACATTGACGGCGAGTCGGTGAAATCCTCCGGCTACATCACTGACATTCTCAACGGGCATGCTGTGGAGTTCATTAAGCGGCGGCACGACAAGCCCTTTCTGATTTATCTCGCGCACAAAGCCATCCATCCCGAAGTCACGCAGCGCGATGATGGGAGCGTCAATCTTGGGGACGCCGAAGTGTTTATCCCTGCCGAACGTCATCGGAATCTCTACGCCGGCAAAACCATTCCGCGCCGCCCCAGTTACGGGCGCGCGCCGGAGGGCAAGCCTGCCTTGCAACGCCGGATTGGTGATCTACCGCCGCTCGGAGCTGCGACTGTCACGCGCGACGAAACAATTCTCGGCCGCCAACGTTCGCTGGCAGCAATTGATGAAGGCGCCGGCAAGATTCTTCAAGCCCTAAAAGCAGCCGGCCAACTCAACAACACGATCATCGTTCTGGCCGGCGACAACGGCTACTTTTACGGTGAACACGGCCTGAGTGTCGAACGGCGGTTGGCGTATGAAGAATCCATCCGGATGCCTTTGCTGGTGCGTTATCCGAAAGTTGTCAGAGCGGGCACGGTCCGCGACGAGTTTGCCTTGAACATCGATCTGGCGCCGACCCTGCTACAACTGGCGGGCGTGGCAGCGCCGGCCCGGGTGCAGGGACGTTCACTAGTACCGCTGTTGAAGGGCGCGCGACCGGCATGGCGCAACTCGTTCCTGATCGAATACTACTCAGATAGAGTTTTTCCGCGCATGGCACAGATGGGCTACAAGGCTGTCCGCAACGAGAGGTGGAAGTACATTCACTATCTCGAGCTGGAAGGTATGGATGAACTCTATGATCTAAAAGCAGATCCCTATGAAATGGAGAACCTGATTCATCGACCGGGCGCGGCCAGGGCGCTCGCCGAGATGAAGAATGAGATGGAACGATTTGCTCAAAGAGACTAGTCCCGGAAGGCAGAAGGCAGTAGGCAGTAGGCAAAAGGCAGGAGGCAGGAAGCAGAAGTCAGTGGATGGCAGAAGGTCGACTGGGATGTGATAAGCTGCGCGGCCGGAGTATTCGGGTGAGAGTTTTCGGGTCAAATCCCTTCAAGATGATTCGTTATGCGCGCCTGATCTGCGCGGGAGTGTTGCTGCTTGCGTTTGTGGCCGCCAGCGTTCCGCTGCTTACGTCCGCAGCGGCGTCTCCAACCTCCTGTGCGCTGTCTTGTTGCGCCGGTAAAGCGCCGCACGCGGCCGGTTCGTGCGGGCATGGGTCGTGTCACGCCGCTTTGTCGTCGCGTCGCAAATCGACGAACCACCGCGCCAGGACAAGCCAGCCTACTGAAGAATTGTGCGGCGTGCCACGCGGGCTTGAAATCAAGAGTTTCGCGAAGGGTTACTTTTCCTCGGAGATCTCACGAGAAAAAAACGGGGCCCTCCCTGACGGTCGGGCTTCTGACACAAGTCGGACTTCTGACATAAATCGATCAACTGACATCAATCAGACGAAGTTGTCCCCAGCTTCTGTGACGATGCCTTGTCAGCCGGAATGCGGTGGATGCATCGCCGGCTTCGCGAATTCGAGTCAACGAAATATTGCCACGATCGGTCATGGCCTGCGCGTAAGACCTCTGGCGAAGATGCGGCTCGCACGACGTGACTATCTTTCATCAAAAACTCCAGACGCTCTCTCCGAACACTGCGCACCGAGAGGTCCGCCGTTGTCTCTCTCCTGATTCCAACATTAGGCGGCAGCTCTTAGACTTTGACGCGCGCGTTCTAACCGCGGTCATCGTCGAGCTGCAACTTTCGCAAAAATCGAATCGAAATAGTGTCTGCGTTAGCAGGCGACACCCGCACGGTTGCGTGTCGCTTGCGGGCGAGACGCCCGTGGCACTGCTACCGGCATAGGGGAAGTTTGAAAATGAATTCTGCACGCAAGAGGCTGAACACTTTCTGTTTCGGCGTGGCCTCTTTATTTCTGATTGTAATGTTGGGCGCCATTCCGGTGCCGGCACAACAGACCGTGACTTCGGCCTCGCTCAGCGGACGCATCACTGATGCCAGCGGCTCGTTGGTAACCGGCGCCGTCCTGACCGCCACAGCTCTGGAAACCAACCAGAAACGAGAAGCCAGAACCGATTACGACGGCCGCTTCAGGTTTCCCTATCTGCCAGTCGGCGCGTACGAACTGCATATTGAAGCGAAAGGATTTGTCCCTCTCAGCAAACAACTGACGCTGACGGTGGGCCAGGCCATCGACGTATCTCTACAGTTGGAAGTCAAAGGCATGGCCGAACACGTTACGGTCAACACCGACGTTCCGCTGATTGAGACAGTGCGCACGCAGTTGACTGAAACCATTCGTCCCGCCGAAATCGATCAGCTGCCACTCAATGGCCGCAACTATCTTGATCTGGCGATGCTCGTGCCCGGCGTTTCGCCCACAAACACCGGCAGCAACCAACGTTTTGCGGAAACGTCTGCGGTGCCCGGGCAGGGAATTTCTGTAGCCGGACAGAGGAATCTCAACAACAGCTTTATCGTCGACGGCGTTTCCGCCAACGATGATGCCGCGGATTTGACCGGGACCTATTTCAGCGAGGAAGTCATTCGAGAGTTTCAGGTCATAACGTCTGGCGGCATTGCCGAGTTCGGCCGAGCTTCGAGTGGGATCGTGAATATTATTACTCGCTCAGGCGCGAACGATTGGCGCGGGAACTTATATGGCTTTGCGCGGAATCAACGTTTCGACGCGCGCAATCCGCTGGCCGCGAAAAAAGATCTGCTGACACAATCGCAATACGGCGGAACTATCTCGGGCCCGATCCGTCGCGACCGCACTTTCTTTTTTGCTAACTTTGAGCAGACTCGAAGAAACTATTCGACGGTAATCACAATCGCACCGTCCGCAGTGACGGCAATCAATAGCCGCCTGGACGCTGTCGGCTATCGCGGTCCGCGCATCGAAACAGGAACGGTGCCGGCCAGCTTTGATACCACCAACGTCTTCCTTCGGCTCGACCACCAGCTCAACCAACGAAATCAACTCAGCGCGCGCTACAGCCTTTATCACATCACCGCGGTCAACTCGCGTACGGTCGGCGGACTGAATGCGATCAGCCGCGGCTCAGCCCTCGACGACACTGACCAGACAATTCAAGTTAACAATGTCACCACCATCGGCAGTCGAGCACTCAACGAAGCGCGCTTTCAATACACGCACAGCCGTTTGA
Organism: Acidobacteriota bacterium; assembly: GCA_038040505.1. Lineage (GTDB taxonomy): Bacteria > Acidobacteriota > Blastocatellia > Pyrinomonadales > Pyrinomonadaceae > UBA11740. Next base: position 3,927 of record JBBPID010000050.1, read on the forward strand.
GCGCGCCGATCAACGATAATGTCGGACCCTCGGTGGGGATTTCAGGAGTGGCGAACTTTGGCACGGCGACTGTTTCACCGCTGGCTCGTGACATCGATCTCTTCGAAGCCGTGGATAACGTCTCGGTCCAGCGGGGAGCACACTCGCTAAAAGGTGGTGTCGACTTTCTCTACAATCGCGTTAACATCGTTTTCCCCGGCGCGGTGCAAGGTGTTTACAATTTCACTTCGCTAAACAATTTTCTCACCGGCAACTACCTGAACTTTCAACAGGCCTTTGGCGCGCCGAGCCAATTGCAGTCAAATCCCAACGCCGGGTTTTTTGTCCAGGATGAGTGGCGTCCTCGCTCTGATTTCACCATTAACGCCGGGCTGCGGTATGACGCACAGTTTCTACCTAATCCGATTAAGACGGATAGCAATAATTTTGCGCCACGGTTGGGATTCGCCTATTCACCAGGCGATCGGAAGACAGTGATCAGGGCCGGCTTCGGAATTTACTTTGACCGGATTCCGCTGCGGGCAACTTCGAATGCGTTGCAACGAGACGGCTCAAAATACGTTGTAGTTCAGCTTTCGCCGACGCAAGCCGCCGCCCCGGTATTTCCGAATATTCTCGCGACGCAGCCCACAAGCTTGCCGACAAAACCGAACATCACGCGCATCGATCCCAACCTCGTGAGCAGTTACAGCGAACAGGCGAACTTTCAAATTGAACGCGAGTTGCCCGGCGACGCTTCGGTCTCAATCGGTTACCTGCATCTGCGTGGTCTGCATTTGATTCTGTCGCGAAATGTGAATGTGCCGCGGTTCCCGGCGTTGGCCGGAGTACCTAACCTGGGGCGGCCCGATCCGAACTGGGGCAATATCTCTCGCTATGAAAGTTCCGGAGACTCTTACTATAACGGGATGGTCGTTTCGTTTAATAAACGCGCCCAGCGTTGGGCGAGCCTGCGCGTTTCATACACCCTCTCGAAAGCAATCGACGACGCGGGCAACTTCTTTTTCTCTACGCCACAGGACAACTTCAACCTGCGCGACGATCGCGGACTGGCCGATAACGACCAGCGGCATCGCCTGGTCTTCAGCGGCACGTTGGAAGCGCCTAAGGGCAAGCATGACAGAGGACTCCGGCATGCGCTGCGTGGATTTCAGTTGAGCTACATTTTCACTTACGCGTCTCGCTTGCCTTTCAACATCCTCACGGGAAGCGATCGTAACTTTGACACCAACAACAACGATCGGCCGGTAGGCGTGGCTCGAAATGCCGGACGCGGTTTTGACTTTGCATCTCTCGATCTTCGCGTTGGTCGTGATTTCCACTTGAGCGATCGGGTCAGCTTGCGGATTCTGGCTGAGGGGTTCAATCTTTTCAATCGCGCCAATTACTCGGTACCGAATAATACTTTTGGAACCGGCGTCACGCCGTTGTCGACATTCGGTCAGCCCACGGCGGCCTTCGACCCAAGACAATTTCAGTTTGGAATGAAGTTGAGTTTCTGATCTTCGAAATAGATTCTATGAAGAAAAAAGGGCTGCTGGTTTTATTCGGTCTCTCTCTTGCTCTCGGGGCTGGCTGCACCAAAACCCCAACTGCATCCAAAAATCAACCCAATTCTCCTCAACGCATTTCTTCTGCTGAGGCGAATGCCTCAGAGCCGGCAATAGCCGCCACTAAAGACGGCGCCGCTTACGTTGTCTGGGTTGAGCATCGCGGCAAAGAGGCCGATGTGATGCTCCAACGTTTCAATAGTGACGGTCAATCACTCGGCGCGGCTATCAGAGTGAATCCTCAAGCCGGACAAGCAACGGCGTGGCGCGGCGATCAGCCGACGGTGGCCGTGGCTCCGGATGGTGCGCTGTTCGTGGGCTGGACCGGGCGGGCCGATCCTGCCTCGGGAACTTCACCGGACATTTACCTTTCGACCTCACGCGACAGCGGCCAGAGTTTCTCTCCTCCAGTGAAAGTCAATGACGATTCAAAACCTAACGACCACGGCATGCATTCGTTGGCGGTTGCCGCCGATGGCCGGGTTTACGTGTCCTGGCTGGATGAGCGTAACGTCGCGGTCGAACCGATGGAAGACATGAAGATGAAAGGCGCCAGCAGCGGCCATCATATGGAGAGTAACCGCGAAGTATTCCTTTCCAGTTCCAGCGATGGCGGCCGTTCGTTTTCGCCTAACCAACGCGTCGCTTCGGATGTCTGCCCGTGTTGCAAGACCAGTCTCGCTGTTGGCCCCGACGGGCGAATCTATGTCAGTTGGCGACAGGTCTTGCCCGGCGACTATCGCCACATCGCGGTCTCGTCTTCAACTGATCAAGGAAAGACATTTGCCGCGGCGACGATCGTTAGTAATGACGAATGGGTTTTGAAAGGTTGTCCCGTTTCCGGCGGCGCCCTGGCCGCAGACGCGGACGGAACTCTGCGCGTGCTTTGGTACGCCGGTGGTGAGAAAGGCCAGCGGGGCATCTACTGGTCGGAATCGCGCGATGGCGGCAAAACGTTTAGTGCGAGGCAACTTGTGGCCGAGTCTGCGGCGCACGGCACGCCGGCATTGCTTCGGCAAAGCGACAACGCTCTGGTGGGAATGTGGCAGGACGGCGAGGGTAGCAAATCGCAAATCTTAACTGCTCGGTTTACCGGCGCTGCGGCGAAGATAGGCGATGGTGAACTTCCCGCGGCCGTCGCGATCGGTGGCCGGGTGTTTGTGGTTTACGTCAAAGAAGAAGCCGGCAAACGATCGGTGTGGTTGAGGAGCGCTGAGCCATCATAATTCTATCCCGAGCCGTTTGCATCGATAGATCATTTCGGTCTATAACAGGTCACCCCTGCTTGAGAATGCGGCGAACGGTCGCCGCTTTTTTTACCCGGACTTAGACGCAGACCGTGCGGCGGCTTTTGTCGCCGCATCTGTTGATGGAGCAAAGTGATGAAACTAAATATTCTCAGACTTCTGGTCGTGACGCTGTGTTGTGTCAGCGCCGCCATGGTGTTTACCAAAGCGGGAGCTCAGAACCCGGCCCGTCAGCAAGCTGCAACCCTGGCCAGTCTGGGCGTGCCTGTTCCAGCGCAAACGCCCGCCGTGACCGCGGCCCAGCAGGATAAACCGACCGAACAAGTCCAGAAGAACATCAAGGTGCTCACCGGTCTGCCTCAATCGCAATTAATCCCGGTCATGAATTACTTCGCCGTTTCTTTGGGAGTGCGCTGTACCTTCTGTCACGTGAATAACAACGGCACGTGGGCGTTCGACTCTGACGAAAAGCCTGAGAAAGAGACGGCCCGGGAAATGATCAAGATGGTAATGAACATCAACAAGACCACTTTCAAAGGAGGCATGGAAGTCTCTTGTTACACCTGTCACCGGGGTCTATCTCATCCGGCAAGCATCCCGCAACTGCCGTTGCCAGCGCCGTCGCCGAGGCCATCGCCCGCCGCACCGGCTGCTTCCCCGAGTCCGCGTCCGTCGCCGCCCACGGCGGATGAGATCATCAACAAATATGTGACCGCAATCGGCGGCCAGGCGGCGATTGACAAACTGAAGACCAGCGTTACGAAGGGCAACATCAGCACGGCGAATGGGCTGACGCTTACTTATGAAATCCAGCAGGCGGCCCCGGACAGAGCTTATGAAGTTTTTGTCTCGCAGCGTGGAACTATGGAGCGCGCAGTTAACGGCAATATGGGCTGGGAGAAAGGTCCTCAGGGATTGCGGGACCTTACCGGCCAGCAGTTGAGCGACGTCAAGCTCTCGCTGCTATTGTTCCGCAACCTGCGGATCAAAGAGCAATACACCAGCGTTCGAATGGGTGGCCGGAGCAAGATTGGCGAGCGCGACGTATATGTAATTACCGGGACCACGCCGGACAAAAAACGGGAACGGCTGTTTTTTGATGCTGAGACCGGTTTGCTCTTGCGGCGCATCATCTACACCGAGACCATGATCGGGATCATTCCCGAGCAGACGGATTTCGACGACTATCGCGATGTTGACGGCTTGAAGATGCCTTTCATTGTGAAGCTGTCTTCGGTGGATTCCAACAACACGATGTCCACGCGCACCTTTACTGAAATCAAATTCAACGTTCCGGTTGACGATTCGAAATTCAACAAACCGGCGGCCCCGAAACCGTCAAATCCGTGAGGCGGGTGTTTTAGTTCAAATCACTTCCCGCTTGAATCGCCTTCCAGCAGCTGCGCGTCGATGTGTTTCAAGGCGGCTTCGAGTTGCGCGCGGTAGCGGGCGTTGTTGGCCAGCTTCAGACGGCCGAGGATTTGCGCCCGCGAGAGCAATAGAGACTCTCGCCGTCCCTGTTCTTCGCGTTCACGAGGTGACGTTTGACGCTTGGCTTGGGCCTCTTTCTCCGCCTGAGCGTCCCCGATCTGATCTTCGACCGACTTGCTTTCCCATCCGCGAGCCATGGCCAGAGTATAACTCGATCTGTCCCGCCGGTTGCTAACAAAAGAGGCCCGGCCAAAAGATCCACCAACCCACACGAATAACCACGAACTGATTCTGGTAAGGATTCTCTTGCGTCGCTGTTTGAACGCTGCTAGATTCTGCGCGTTCCGGGCCGCTCTATTCCCATGCGGAGACTAACGTGAAGTTTCTATTGCCGGCTGCAATTGTAATTTGTTTTGTGTTTGGTACTGGCGCGCGCAGGTCCACGGCGCAGACACCGGATCTTTCCCAATTCGATCTCACGACCAGGGAAGGCGTCAACGCCGCTCGCGAGGCAATCGGCGGCCGGAAGCTCGATAACCGCAGCAGCAACTGCGTTAGATTTGAAAAAGCGTTAACTGGGATCGCGGTAGTGGGTGACTTTGCCTACGACCGGGGTTGCCGGTTCGCAGGAGTCTTCGTCGACAAGCATTATTTCGGAAAAGACTCTCCGGGAATGTCTCAGGCCGCGCTCAACTCTTTGGGTTGGAAAACTGCTGGTCAAGAGCAACGCGAACAGATGGCGGAGTCATGGGTAGAAAATGGCTTGCTGGCATTCTTTAATGTGTTGTCTGAGACGAACGGCGACTTTACCGATCACGCTTTTCATCCACCCAAAGCCGCCTCGCAACGGGATGAAACGATCGTCACTTTGTGGATACGCCAGCCCGCCGGCAGGACTCGCGGCCGAACTTATCTGCTCCGCGAATTCAGGTTTTCAGCCGACGGCGGATTATCCGGCGCCGTTACGCGCGACACTTTCGTCGCTCAATAGGTTTCATAGATAGCGGCGCAATGCCGGTATCAAAGTCGCCGGCAAACAAAACATTCTGGACCCGAAACCACGGAGGAACAGAAAATGGCCGGAACCTGGAACGCCCGTCTGGGAAATCTGTGGGGTGGTTTTCGCGTCGGATCAAATAAGGCGCTGCTGCTGGTTAGTCCCGGCGACTTTCACATCTCGGATGCCGGAAAGATTGACCTCTCGGCTCGTTACGATCCTCCGGGCAGCGGTTGGCGAGCCCTGTTGGCCGCGCTCGGTACTCTTATCATTGTCGTCTTGCTGGCTCAGGCCATGGGAACGTGCGTCGGACCGGGCTGGCTGCTCTGGTACATCCTCTTTATTTACATTCGCCGCCGGCAGGTTACGATCGATCTGGAAAAATCTGAAAGCGTTGTGGTCGACGCCGCCAGTCGCCGCCTCGGATTTCTCACCGAGTTCCTGGGCGAAAAGCGTTGGGTCGCTTTTGAGATCAAGGAAAACTTTGAAACCGCCGTGCAGGGAGTCAGTACGACGATAACGGCGCCGATTAGCGAGGGAAAAATCGCGCGGCGGCTGCGCGCGGCGACCATCTTTGTGTTCGTTACTCTCGGTCTGTTTGCGGTGTTAATTTTCCTTTCGATCTTCGTTTACATGCTTTATGGATCCCGGGGAAGACGTTGAGTAGCGGCGTGGCCAGGTAAAAATTCAGTCAGCTCGACCAAAGCAGAAGGAGAATGGAATGACGCCAACCGAGCAGATGGCGCCGACGCGAGTGAGCATAGTCGCGCGAATCATCCCGCTGATTTCCTACGGGCTGCCCGCGTTCGGGGCGGCGCTGAGCGCGTACCTCTTCATGGGTGTGATGCAGGCAATGAAAAATGCCGAGTCGGCCGGAATCGCCGCGGTGGCCGGCGGCATGGCCGAGGCCAACGTGGCCATCATCGCCACCTTCTACATTGCGCTATTGTTCGGACTGGCTGGAGTCATCATCGGCCTGGTTCGGGCTTTCACGCGTACCAGTACCGCCTCGCCGGCGGGCTGGTTCTATCTGGTTACCGGAATAATTGGTTTAGCGCCGGTGGTCACGCTCTGGCAAGCCCAATCCCTTCTGGTCGAAGTGCTCGTAGGACGTATTCAGGAGGGCATCGGCGTTGTCGCCAATCAGATAACCGTATGTTTGTTGTTGACCCTGACGTTGGCGGTAATTGGCGCGGTAATCCTGTTAGTAGCTTCGCTCGTACCTCTACCTCGGTTCATGAGAGCGAAACTAAAGTGGTCGCCCGCGGTTTTTCTGATAGTGATGGAACTGGTCCTGGTCCTGCTGGTAGTTATTTACCACATGCGGACCTACTGGCTTTATCAAGTGAGGCTCAACGAAAGATTTTGAGCGGTTTAGACGGAAGAAGAGAATCCACAGATTACGCAGATTAAGCAGTACAGAAGGAACAAAAACACAAGAGCCTTTTTGGCTCTGCTTTTCGATGTTCTTATCTGTGTAATCTGCGGATTCGACTAAGAGACAGTGAACGTGACCGTCTTCTGATCCTTTTGCTCACCGGATTCGTTCATCATAATAACTTCCACTTTGTACTTGCCGGGTGCCCAGCCGTCCGGGGGCGGCGTGAGGGTAAAAGTGGCGGTGCCGCTGCCGTCCAACTCCAACGTCTTCTCAAATCCCGGCACGGGCCCGGTCTGCTGACCCGGTACGTCGTCGAAGGCGAGTACGCCTTTGACTTTAACCTTGCCGGGAGCATTCGAAATTGTGGCTACTGCGAAGATCTGATCGGTGGCCGCAAAGGTTGAGAACTCCTTACTTACTGTCTTGTCCTTACCAATTTTTAGGCTGCTGATGTTTGCCGTCGAAAAGTTACACGCGAGCATGGCAATCGTTAGCAGGCCGGAAGCAATTGCCAGATTCAATCTGTTCGTTCTCATAGGTCTCCTTTTCTCATTAGAGATTTGTCTGATACCAGGACGTTCGCGGAACCGCTCGCACCAACATACAGCAGAAAGAGTCTCTGACTTATTAGAAACTCAGCCGAGAACTTACGCCGGGGCTTTACTCAAGAACAGAAAAAACTATACGTTCGTCACAGGTCAAGGTCAAAGTCTTGAGCCTGCGCGGGTCAGTGTGCGCGTCGCCGGTGCATAATGCGCGGGTTTCAGAGGTGGGGCGCCCGCGACAGCTTTGAACAGGAGACATACAAATGGTTAAAGGAAACCGTGGCGTCAACCATCCCTTTTTCAAGCAGGGCAAAAGAGCTATCGAGGTAATCGCGCACCGTGGCGGTGCGGGAGAATGGCCGGGCGAAACCATTTTCGCCTTCGAAGAGGCTGTCAAGATAGGTGTTGATGTTTTGGAAATGGATATCCGCTACACCGCGAACGACGATCTGGTGCTAATGCACAATGCGAACCTCAAGGCAACGACGAATGTCGATAAGCGCGTTCAGGATCTGAAGTCCAAAGATATTCAGCAGCCTGATGCGGCCTATTGGTGGCGCCAGGGGGACAAGATGCCACCACCAGGAGCTGAACTAACGGTGCCCCGGCTCGAAGATGTTTTCCGTAGGTTTCGCGGCCTGCGTATGAATATAGAGATCAAGCCATTTTCCTTTCCGATTCGGCTGATCAAGAAATTCTGCGGACTATTACGCGAGTATGAAATGATCGATAAGGTGCTGGTCGCTTCAGGCTCGCCCATGAATCTGCATTTCTTCCGTTCGGTGTGCCCGGAAGTCGCGACCTCCGCATCAGTACTTGAGATGGCTGCTTTTCGCGCTCTAAAAAATATCGGGTATACGCCCAATGCCGATGCGCTACAGATAAGTTCCAGGGCGGGTCCGCTGCACTTCATCACTCAGGATTATGTTGATAAAGCTCACAATCGTGGTCTTAAAGTTCACGGTTGGACCGTTAACGAACCGGAAGAAATGGGGCGGTTAATATCTTTGGGTGTCGACGGAATCATTACAGATTATCCATCCACTCTATTGAAACTCATTTAGGTGAGACTGATTCTTTCGTCGGGCGCCAGGTTGTTCTATCATAATCGCCGGGCATTAACCGAATTGCACGGAAGGGGCTCCTTTATGTGGGATTCGTTCTTTAGTCTCCTTGAACGATACGCGACCTGGCCCGTCGTTGCGCTTCTGTTCGTCCTATTCCTTCTTTGCGCCCAGGGCTTCGAGTGGCGGCGCAAAATCCTGGGTTATGAAAACCCCGGTCTTGATAGTCGCTTCTGGTACTCTCCTGGTGAAGCTCGTGACTTTTTCCAGAACATAGGGGAGTCCGGTCGGCGGATTTATGTCGCAACCCAATTGACTCTCGACATTGTGTTCCCACTGATATATGGGACTTTGTTCGCAGCATTAATCATTCATATTTATGCTCGTGAGAATGCAAAGATCCTGGTGCTGGTCCCATTGTTAACCGTCGCGGCCGATCTACTGGAAAACGCGACGACGGTTTATCTGGCGTCGCAATTCGACGGTCAAGCCTCACCCGTTGCTCGCGGGGCAGCCACATTCACGGCGGCAAAAACGAGTCTATTCTTCCTGGCGATCATATTAATTGGGTTAGGTGCGTTGTTGGCAATCTGGCGCACAACTCGGTCGCTCGGCTAACTCTTCGACCCAACCGCGCATCGCTGGCCCTTAATCACAACAAGCCGCCATAAACCTTCAGTGTCACTCCGGTGATATACGAAGGCGCTCTTGCAGTACACATCTTACGGCAATGCCGCGAGACATTTATCCAGCAGCTTTCCGGGATCATCATCGTAGAAAAGGCGCGCTTTCGTTTCTTTCTTGAAGGTCGCAACGATCCGTTCGACTTCATCAGCAACTCCGCCGGTTCCCGTCAAGCAGCCGATAAATTTGCCTTCGTCGTAAGCGATCGTGAATTCATTCAGCGATCCAATCGAGCCTGAAAAGAACAGCACCACCTCGCACGAACGCACCAAAACCACGTTGCGGCCTTTCAGGCCAAATCCGGTGTAGATGATCGCGTCGCAGGCGTCGGTCGGGAGGCTGTAGCGTTCAACGTGTTCGGTCTGATCACCAGCGGGCGAGACACCGATGTGAAGCGCGCCGGCCTCGTGAGCAGCTTTGCCGGCTGCGTAAATCAGACCAGTAGTGGCGCCGGTCAATAGGATCACATCGCGAGCGGCAATGATTTTACCAAGAGCAACTGCCTGCTCTCGCAAACCGGCCGCCGGCGGTTCTTCCGCCGATCCCATGATGCCGACCCTAGTCTTCATGTCTTATCGGTGATATTCCAGTGCGGAGCGAGCAAACGCCGGCGTCCATCGGTGGCCATCGCTACTCCTGGTTCATCAAGCTGATGGCGGTCCCAGAGCTTACAGGTCACTTGCCGGTGCGCCTGATCCAAAGCTTCGCAATAGTTTGTATAAGTGCAGCGGCGCACTTCTGTGCCGTGACCCCTTTTTACTTTCACAAACCAATCCGGATCGGCGAGGGCTTGCCGGGCCAGACCAGCAATGTCCGCGGCACCACTTTGAAGAATCGCTTCCGCCTGCTCAAAGGTGGTGATGCCGCCGGTAGCGACAACCGGCGTGGAAAAACCGGCCGCCGTCACCGCCCGCTTGATCGCTGCCACCAAAGGCACCGATCTTCCGAAGGGGCCGCGTTCATCCGACAAAGTCGTCGGCATGCATTCATAACCGCTCTGGCCGGTATACGGATAGACAGCCTGACCGACTTTTGGTTGTTCGGCATCTTCAAACTTGCCGCCTTTCGAGATCGAGAGATAGTCCATCCCGGCCTTCGCGAACTCGACTCCAAAATAAACTGCGTCGTCGATGCGATTGCCGCCGGCGATTACTTCGTCGCCCAGAAAGCGCACGCCCACGACGAAATCATGGCCCACGCTTTCACGCACCGCGCAATAAACCTCCAAAGGCAAACGCGCGCGCTGATCTCTCGCACCGCCATAACCGTCATTGCGATCATTCAGCGCGCTCAGGAAACCAGCCATCGTGTAGGCGTGCGCGTAATGCAGTTCGACGCCATCGAAACCTGCCTCGCGAGCTCGCCCTGCGGCTTCGGCAAATATTCCCGGCAGAACTAACGGCAGGTCGCGTATGTGCGGCAGTTGCGTGTCGGTTACGCGTTCACGGTAACCAAAACGCAGCGCTTCAAGCTCGCGTTCGTTAAGTGTGCGATCCACAATCGTGTCCGGTGCGTTTTGAAGAAAGTCGCGAACCCTGGTTTCGTCGGCGTGATTCCAACTCAAATCTTCGGTAACTTCGGCTAGGGCGCGCCGGTGACGATCGTGGATCTCAAGAAAGCGCTGAAAATACTTTCCCTGGTCAGGCCGGCGCTTAACTGCGAGAAAGTCGATGATTTGAATGAAGAGTTTGGTGTGGCCCTGGCTGGCCTCGCGGACGACCTCAACCAGTTGTTTGAGACCGGGAAGAAACCGATCGTGACCGATTCGCAGCAATGGTCCGCTGGGGATATCGCGCACTCCGGTGGCTTCCACCACCAGAGCCCCAGGTTGTCCTTCCGCGAAGCGTCGATACCAATCAAGATTGTCCGGGGTGACGAAACCATCTACAGTTGCGCGCCAGGGCACCATGGCCGGGACCCAGGTGCGGCTCTCAATTGAAATCGGACCGATCTGAATTGGTTGAAAGAGTTGGGCGCGCGCCGCCTCGATCGCATTCGGCCAACGAGTCTCAGGGATCGGATGCTTAATTGGGTTCGCAAACTTCCACATTGAAGCGATCACTTTAACACGGAGATAGTTTTTGGAGTGCGGCGACTAGTCGCCGCTTTCCAAAGCGCTGACTAGTCAGCGCACTCCATATTGCTCGGACTTCGCGGGCGCCTCCACCCGTCCACATTGCTACAATTGTGGTAAATTACCGACCAAACGGAGAACCGATTGACTGACGACCTGCTTAAATGGCGTTCTGAGTTTCCCATCCTGGACCAGGCGGTCTATCTGATCTCACACAGTCTGGGCGCGATGCCGCGCGCTACCTACGATCGCCTGCATGAATACGCCGACATCTGGGCTACGCGCGGCGTGCGCGCGTGGGCCGAGGGTTGGTGGGAGATGCCTTCAAGGATGGGGAACGAGCTCGGGCGCATCATCGGCGCTGATGCAGGCACGGTCGTCATGCATCAGAACGTGTCGATTTGCCAGTCGCTGATACTCTCCTGCTTTCTGCCCCTGCCCGAGAATTCAAAGCGCCGGAAGATTGTCTATTCAGAGCTCAATTTTCCTTCGGTGATGTACGTGTACGAGGCGCATGCGCGCGCACACGGACTGCACATTGAGAAGGTGAAGTCTGACGATGGAATGACGGTATCTCTGGAGCGGATGCTCTCGGCAATTGATGAAGAGACATTGCTGGTGCCGATTTCGCACGTGCTGTACAAGAGCGCTTTTCTGCAAGACGCCCGAGCGATTACTGAGCGCGCGCACCAGGTGGGCGCCCGAGTTGTGCTCGACACTTATCAATCCGCGGGCACAGTGCCGTTCAGCGTAAAGGACCTGAAGGTCGACTTTGCCACCGGCGGCTCAGTTAAGTGGCTGTGCGGCGGGCCTGGCGCCGGATATCTTTACGTGCGGCCCGACTTGATCGATCAGCTCGAGCCAAAAACCACAGGTTGGATGGCTCACGAAGAACCTTTCGCGTTTGCGAGCGAGATGCATTACGCTCCGAACATTAATCGGTTTTTGCATGGATCTCCGGCGATTCCGGCGATGTACGCAGCAGAGAGCGGTTACAAAATAATCAATGAGATTGGGCTCAAAGCGATTCGCGCAAAGAGCACGCGGCAGAGTCAGTCTTTGATTGAGTTAGCGGAAGCCGCCGGTTTTCGCGTTACCAGTCCCAGGAATCCAGAGCAGCGTGGGGGAACGATCACGGTCTGGGACGACAACGCGGCAGCGATCACGAGAGAGTTGGTGCGACGCGAATTTATCGTCGACTACCGCCCGGGCGCCGGCGTGCGCATCTCGCCGCACTTCTATACTAAAGATGAAGAGCTGGAACTTGTGATCGCCGAGATGAAAAAGATTCGCGAGACGCGCGCGTTCACTTCGGACGCCGTTGGAGCCGCTTTCTAATTATCGAGTCTGACTGCTTCCGATTGCTGGACTGGGAACCACGCTCATGAAGCGATTTCTTGAATCATCGGATTTGCTTGAAACTATCAGGCGCGCGGCTGAGGCGGTCAGCCAGGACGCCCGCCAACTAACGGCTAATCTCAGCGACGAACAATTGAATTGGAAACCGGCGCCGGATAAATGGAGCATTGCTGAATGCCTGGATCACCTGACTTTATCCTGCGCGGGTTTTCGTACCTATCTAACTGACGCCATCGCGCGTGGCCGGGCCAAATGGCCGGTGAATTCACCTCCGCAATATCGTCCGACATGGATGGGGGGATGGCTGGCCAGGCAACTCATCGAACCGTCAAAGAAGCTTCCAGCGCCGAAGATTTTTCGGCCCTCAGTCTCGCGGATCACGAACGCGCTGCGTCGCTTTCTCGAACAGCAAGACACGTTTTTGGACTTTACCAAACAAACCGCCGGTCTCGACTACAATAAAACTCGCCTGAGGTCGCCCGTCACAGCCTTAATAAGATACAGTCTGGCCGACGCCCTCGTGATCACGGTAGTTCATGAACAGCGTCACCTCGCGCAAGCCCGGCGAGTGCGAGAAGCGGCGGGATTCCCGAGTTAACCCGGCAAGCAAACAGCTATGGCAAACGACTACGGCAAAAACACTCTGCTTTCTTATAACAAGTACCTTAGAGTTCCCGAGCTGATCGAGTTGCAAACCTGCCTTTCCTCGCCGGCGCATCACGATGAACTACTTTTTATCACCGTGCATCAAGCCTACGAGCTCTGGTTCAAGCAGATCCTGCACGAGATTGACGCCGCCATCGCGTTCATGAAAGAGGACCAGGCGAACCAGGCCAATCAGTCATTGCGTCGCATCGTCGAAATCGAAAAACTTCTGATCGCGCAGATTCACATCCTCGAGACCATGTCGCCGGTGCGCTTCCTCGGTTTCCGCGACGAGCTCAACCCGGCCAGCGGTTTTCAGTCAATGCAATTTCGCGAAATTGAATTCTCTTCAGGTCTTAAGGATGAGGCTATTTTGCGCGAGTTCGTCCATGATGACTTTGCCCACCAGCGCCTCGAGGCGCGCATGAAAGCGCCCTCGTTATCCGAAGCCTTTTTTGCTCTGCTCCGCCGCCGAGGATTCGACACACCCGCGATTGACGCTCCTCGTGACTCGAAAGAACGTCGCAGCAATTACGGCAAGCGTCAACGCGCTTTGGTCGAAGTCTTAACTCATGAGGAGTTCTACCAGGAATATCAATTGGCCGAGATGCTGCTCGAGCACGACGAGTACTTCTCGCTCTGGCGCTCTCATCACATCAAGATGGTTGAGCGCATGGTGGGCGCCAAACGCGGCACCGGCGGATCGGAAGGCGTCGGTTACCTGCGCAAGACCCTCGACAAAAAGTTTTTTCCGGAGTTGTGGGAGGCCCGTACCTACCTGAGTGCCAAACACGACGACGCGGGATGTCCGTTTGCGAAAACCTAAGAGCCCGACCTGGCGACAGACTAAAAATTCATGTCCCTCGAGTTCCCGGAACGCTTTAACATGGCGGATTACTTCCTCTATCACAATTTAGAGGAAGGCCGCGAAAATAAAGTCTGTCTCTATTATCAGGACCAGACCTTTAATTACGGCGAAGCGGCCCGCATGTCGAATCGCACCGGCAACGCGCTGCGCGAAGCAGGAGTCGAGGTTGAGGATAGGGTGCTAATCGTCCTGCCTGATTGTCCCGAGTTTGTCTGGACCTGGTTTGGTGCGGCTCGCATCGGCGCCGTGATCACCATGGTCAATCCGCTGCTGCCGGCTGAGGATTATCGATATTACCTGGAGTACACGCGCGCCCGCGCGGCCGTGGTGCACGAGGCGTTTCTCAAACCGTTCGTTGAAGCCGTCGTCGACTTTAGATACCTGCGATCAGTCCTGGTGGTCCGTAATCAGGAAGGCGTTGACGAAGAAATAATTGCGCCGAGATCCTCTGGCGTGAAGTTCTTCTCGTTTTCCGAGATTGTTTCGTCACAGCCGGGAATCTGCCGGGCAGCGGAAACTCAACGCGACGACATCGCGATTTGGTTATTCACCTCAGGTTCGACCGGTCATCCCAAGGGCGCAGTGCACCTGCAACACGACCTTCCTTACAACACTGAGGTTTTTGCCAAACAGACGATGGGTGTGAATGAAGACGATCTGACCGTCTCAGTTCCAAAGTTGTTTTTTGGCTATGCGACGGGAACAAATCTGCTGTTTCCGTTTGCCGTCGGCGGCGCTACGGCGTTGTTCGCTGAGCGATCGACGCCCGAGAAGATGTTCGAAGTGATCGATCACTATCGTCCCACGATCCTGACGACCGTGCCGACGATGATCAATGCCATGCTTAATGCCGACGACGCGGGCAGCCACGACTTGTCCAGCATTCGCTTCTGCTATTCGGCGGGTGAAGCCCTGCCCGTTGAACTCTATCATCGGTGGAAGGAAAAGTTCGGCGTCGAGATTTGCGACGGCATAGGCTCAGCCGAGATGTTCCACATCTACATCACGAACCGCCCCGGCGATGTGAAACCCGCCAGTCTCGGCCGCATCGTTCCGGGTTACGAGGCGAAGATTGTAAACGCTGAAGGTGACGAAGTGTCCACCGGCGAGATGGGCACTCTGCGAATCAAGGGTGACTCAGCCGCATTGTGCTATTGGAATGCGCATGAGAAATCAAAGGAAACTTTTGCCGGCGATTGGTGCACCACCGGCGATCAATTTCATGCGGATACGGATGGTTATTACTGGTATCACGGACGCACCGACGACATGCTGAAGGTGGGCGGCGTTTTCGTGGCGCCCTCAGAAATCGAAAACTGCCTCTTACAACATCCTGCAGTGATGGAGTGTGCGGTGGTTGGCCATGAAGAAGGCGATGGTCTGGTAAAGCCGAAAGCGTTTGTCGTCGCGCGCGATGGTAACGAGCCAGGTGAAGCGCTCGCCGATGAGATCAAGCAGTTTGTAAAATCAAGAATCGCCCTGTACAAGTATCCTCGCTGGATCGAGTTCGTTTCGAACCTCCCTAAGAATGACCGCGGCAAGCTCGACCGAAAGCTCCTGAAGCAGCATCTCTCCTAAGATAACGGCCTTTTCGGTATCGCTCATCACCCCAAAATCTCTCTGAAAAGGCAGCAAAGTGCATCTTTCTTTGGAAATGTATACTTACTAACCGTTTCCTTTACCAGAGTCGGAAAGACTTAATGGGAAAGGAAAGATATCACGTGCAAAAGCTACTTCTTCTACTTGCGGCTGTCGTCCTCCTGGCTTTGCCAACCGTTGCCTCAGCCGATGTAGTCACATTTCAGGCGCCGGCAACCGCTCCGAATCAGGGCAGTGGCGGGCCGAATCAATTCGATTTGGATCATCACATGGCGTATACGTGGCGTATTGGCGGCGTGAATCTTGCCGGAAAGAGCATCACCAGCGCAACGCTCACCATTCGCAACATCAGCAACTGGGACCGCAATCCCAACATGCTGTTTGTTCACTTGCTGGATTCAGCCAAGAACTCGGGCGTTAGATCATTTCAGGATGCGCCATTCGACCAGGCGCCTGTGACTGATATCAACGACGACTTTGCCGGAACCCGGTACCTGAACAATCCTCTGGTGAACGCCGGCACCGCCAACACTTTTCTGACCCAGCGGTCATTTACCACGACGGCCGGAGATTTCGTCTACACCTTCACGGCCGATCAACTTAAGGTGCTGAGCTCATACTTCTTGAATGGCGGCGACATCGGTTTTGGTTTCGATCCGGACTGCCACTTCTGGAACAACGGAATAAACTTCTCGTTCACCACAACCCCAAATGCGGTTCCGGAACCGACCACACTCGCTTTGCTGGGTTCCGGCCTTGCCGGTCTCTACTATCGCCGCCGTCGCCAGAAGCAAAAGGCGCAGTTGGCGAACTGAAACTCTCCTTCGCACCAAGCAGATCATAAAAGCCGCAGACAGCGTTGCTGCCTGCGGCTTCCTATTTTTTTGAGGTTGCTCGTGTTTCTGCGGATGCTAAGCTAACGCAAGCGTCCTTCCAGATTGTAATCGCGCAGCCGCCGATAAAGTGTCGAGGGTGAAATGCCCAACATTTCGGCAGCCTTGCCGCGATGCCATCCCGTCTGTTCCAAAGCAGCAATGATTTGCTGCTTCTCAACGTCTCGCAATGAACCGGAACCAGCCAGGACACCGGACTCCATGGGTGCGGATGCCGGTGCGCCGGCGACGGGAACTGAGGCAACCGAAGGCATCGTTAAGTAAGGCATCGCGCCGTTCACGCTCCGCGCCACTTCAGGCGGGAGCTCGGCCGGTGTGATGCGCCCTTCATTCGACAACAGGATCGCGCGCTCCAGGCAATTGCGAAGTTGTCGCACGTTGCCCGGCCAGTTGTAAGCGCGCAGTCTGGCGAGCGCATCGGCGTTGACTTCGGGAGGATTGGCGCCACCCAGTTGCTTGAGCATGTGATGCATGAGTGGTTCGATGTCATCGGTGCGCTCGCGCAACGGCGCCAGGTGAATCTGGAAACTATTTATTCGATAGAGGAGGTCGGCGCGGAATGTGCCGTCACCGACGACTGAGTCAAGATTCCGGTTAGTCGCCGCGACGATGCGCACGTTAACTTCCACTTTGCGAACTCCACCTACGCGGAAGAATGTGCGGGTCTCAATCGCCCGCAGCAGCTTTGCCTGCAGGCTGGCCGGCAATTCAGTAACTTCATCCAGGAAGAGGGTTCCGCCATCGGCAAGTTCGATCAATCCAAGTTTGCGCGCCTTCGCTCCGGAAAACGCTCCCGCTTCATAGCCGAACAACTCAGATTCCAGCAACGATTCCTGGAACGCCGCGCAGTTTAGATCAATGAAAGAACCATTGGCGCGATTCGAAAGGCGATGAATAGCTTGCGCGATCAACTCTTTGCCCGTCCCCGACTCGCCGGTAATCAAAACCGAAGCTTCTGAAGGAGCGACACGCTCGACCAGACGAATCGCTTCGTTCATTGCTTGCGACTGGCCAACAATCTCCGGCAAACCGGATTGCCTTTCGATCTGAGCTCGCAGTCTTTGATTGTCTACGCGGAGCCGCCGTTTTTCCGCGGCTTGCCGAACGCGGACGTCGAGTTCGGTGATGCTGTAGGGCTTGGTCAGGTAATCGTAGGCGCCTCGCTTCATAGCTTCGACCGCGGTTTCGATTGTTCCCTGGCCAGTCAGCATGATCACTTCGGGCGGGTTCGGGCGTTCATGAACTCTCCGCAAAAGCTCCATGCCGTCCATGCGCGGCATGTTGATGTCGCAAAGCATGACATCCACATTGCTTTCTTCAAGTTTGCGCAGGGCCGCTTCGCCGTCGGGTGCCGCGTGCACGCGATAACCCAAACGTTGCAGCTCTTTCTGCAAAACCAATCTGAGATTGGCTTCGTCTTCGGCAATCAACAGTCTTGCATCTCGCTGCTCGTTCACCACTTTTTGCTCCGCACTTGGGGAAGGTTAGTTTGATTAGTCGGCCACCGGGAGCGTGATGGTAAACGTCGTTCCCGCTCCCAGACTGGATCTAACATCCAGCTTGCCGCCATGATCAGATAAAATACCATAACAGACCGCCAGTCCCAGCCCGGTGCCGCGGCCCACGTCTTTGGTAGTAAAGAAGGGATCAAAAATCCTCGTCATATTTTCAGGTGCGATACCGACGCCGGAGTCGCTCACCTGAACCAGCACGCGAGCTCCGGAGCGGCTCGCCCGCAACGTTAGCGTTCCACCGTCGGGCATGGCATCGATGGCGTTCGTGGCCAACGCCACTACCGCCTGCTGCAACTGGCCGACGTCGCCCGAGACTTTGGGAAGATCGGCGACCGACTCTACGTCGATCTGAATATTGTCGCCGCGTTGTTGATGGGTTACGAGGCGCGCGGCCGCCTTAATGATTTCGGCCATATCTATGGGCACTCTCTGTCCGGCGCGTAAACGGCTGAAATCAAGCAGTCCGTTTGTAATGTTCTTGCATCGGAAGGTCTCATCTCGGATCAGACCGAGATACTCGCGTAGGTCTGCTTCCTCAGGCGACGAGCTGAAGGCGCCTTCTTCGATTCGCTTTTCCAGTGACTCGGCGCAGGCGGCTATCGTGGCCAGAGGATTGTTAATCTCGTGCACAACTCCCGCCGCCAGCCGGCCGACTGCTGCCAGTTTCTCGGCGCGGGCCACGGCGCGATGCGCTTTAACACGAGCGGTGATGTTTTCACCGACGGTTATGACGTGAGTGACTTCCTCGCCACCATCTGCCCGCATGGGAATCTTGCTAATCAGCCAGTGATTCGTATCACCCGCGTTGTTAACGCTTTCCTGCTCGACGCGGTGGATTTCACCGGTGGAGAAAACGTTTCCGAACTCTCCCTCCAGCAAGTCGCGGCTTTGTTTTGTCAGCACGTCGAAGATGTTGCGGCCCAGAACCTCGCCGCGCGGGAGACCCAGTTCGCCGAGCTCGCGGTTACGGTTCCAGGCAACGATTTGGTAATCACAGTCGATTGCGTAAAGCGACAGAGGCAACGTGTCGATAATCGCCTCAGTAAATCGCTGGTGCATTTCTGATTCGGCCGTGCGTCGATCGACTTCCTCCGCCAGCGTCGCCGCGGACTCTCGTGCCCCAAGGTAAAGCGATGAGATGTGGGCTGCCAGGGCTGCTTGTTGGGCCGCCGCGTCAATCAGCCGGCACTCATTCGCGGTGCAGTCAGCCACGGCACTGAAGGCAACCACCAGGGCCCCAAAAACTTTTCCTTCGAATTGAATCGGCGCCAGATACTCGGCTTGGTGTTGCTGGTCACGAATCAGGAACTCACGCGGGTTGGTGATATTAGCTGCCCTGGCCGAGCTCAGCGAGGTCAATCGCTTTTCCAGGTTAACGAGATTGAGAAGTTCAGCATTCTCGGCACTGCCTTCTCGATCGAAAACGCAAACTGCCAAACCGTGGCCATTGTTCTTCACGGCGCAGGCGCTAAGCGCGGCATTGGTTGCTTCGAAAATGGATCCCGCCACGCGACGCGCAACCTGCTCGGGATAAAGTGTGCGCAACAACCCACGTCCTAGATCGGCGAGAAAGCTTAGTTCGCGATTGCTGCCGAGTAAATCCGATTCGCGTTGCGCGATGTTCAGATGAGAGTTAACGCGCGAGAGCAATTCGCGGGGCGTCGAAGGTTTGACGATGTAGTCATCGACGCCCGCATCGAACGCCGCGACTTTTCGGTCTTCGCTGTCACTTGCTGAAAACACCACCACCGGCAACTGCTGCATGGCGGGCTGTGCTCTCAGCAAGCGACAAAGAGCGAGACCGTCCACATCGGGCAGCTCAACATCGAGCATCACCAGATCGCACGGCTGTTTACGCAATAGCCGCAGCGCGGACGGCGCGTCTTCAACTGAAATTGTTCGGTGACCGGCGCCTTCAAATACAGTGCGCAGGTTTTCACGCGCCAATGCATCGTCATCGACGATGAGTAAAGTAGCGCCGGTTGTTGACTGAGTTAGAGAAACTGACATTCCTGATCGCACAGGCCCTCGACCCGTGTTCATCGCACTATCGGCATTGACGGGCATCGCTGGAGATTGAGGAAGGGGTAAGTGACAGAACCGCTCGGTAGGCGGTGAGCATATCCAGTAATAGCTTCGGGTTCAGCCGGTCAGTTGGAATACCGTCCGGAGCGCGGGTTAGATAGAGTGTGGTCCGCGCAACCACTCTTCCAATTTGACTGGTCGAGGGTCGCGTTGTCAAGAGTTTATTAGGTTTTTTGGGTAGATAAGGTCGATCAGCGGGAACCGTTGGCAAACACTCGGACCAGGGCGAGCGGTCCGAAGGGCCCCCGGATTAGTTAATTGCCGTCGTGATGAGTGATCCTTCGACAGGGCTTTCGCTCGGTTTAGCCGCGACTGTCTGGGGTTTCGCGGCAGGCAAGAGGGCGGTCTTATGTTTGGATTTGGCGCGATACATCGCTTGATCGGCAGCTACCAGAAGCTGGTCCAAAGTTTCTCCGTCGACGCCATAGATCGATGCGCCCACGCTGATACCGACCTGGGCCTTGCCTTGGGAACGCACGTTGATCGAAAAGTCGGATACGGCCCTTTCAATGCGCTCGCGGAGTTCATCCACCTGCGGACCGTTCAGGTCGGGAACGATAGCCACGAACTCATCCCCCGCATACCGCGCCAGGAAATCGTACTCGCGCAACTGTTCGTGCACCAGAGCTGCCACTTCGCGCAGCATGCGATCACCGATCTTGTGTCCAAAAGTATCGTTGACAAGTTTGAAATCATCGAGGTCAAGCATGATTACCTGGAAAGGCCGACCGTTGCGTTGAGCGCGAGATACTTCTTCCTCAAAACGAACATGCAGACTGCGCGCATTGGGCAGGCCTGTCAGAGGATCTGTCAGCGCGTTTGATTCAGCTCGGGCGTGATGCATGGCGTTGCCCAGAGCATCCGAAGCCAGTCGAGTCACGGTTTCCAACAGTCGAATCTGATCGTCGCTGTACTCCCGCAAGGTGGTTGAATAAACCGAAAGCGCTCCCAGCAATATTTCATCCTTGAACAAGGGCAGGGAAGCCATCGCACTGTATTGGTGATCGCTGCTGAATTTCGTATCGACAAAATCCAGGCTCGGGTGAATTCTGTTTACGGATCTGCGGTTCGCGAGAGCAAAGCCGGTGACACCTTCGCCGTGAGCGACACAGCGCCCACGTAAATCATCGGCATTCAACCCCACGGCGAGCGCGGCCGTAGCGTAACCTTTTTCATTGTCGTACAGGTAAACTGCGCAGGTGTCGAAAGGCACGATGTGTCCAACCTTGTCCACCAGCACCGAAAGAGTATTTTCAATTTCCAGCGACGATCCAAATTTTCGCGCGATTTCATAGAGGGCATAAACTTCGCGATGTGCGTTGCGAATTTGGTCGTAAGCCGCAAGCGACATATTTTCGCGGGCGCGCGCCACTTCGTCTTCAGCCGGAGCAAGTGGATGAGGCGGCGCACTGGTATGAATCGGATCGGCTAAACCGTGAACTGATATCTCGCCTTCGAATTCCGGCAGGTGCTGGATGAATAATTCGACCACTTTCGGATCAAAGTGAGAGTGGGCGCCCTTTCGTAGCAGTTCGATGGCCGCCTCGGAATTCATACCGTTCCGGAACGGGCGATCTTCGCGAACTGAGTCAAAGCAATCAACCACCGACATGATCCGCGCGGTAATCGGAATCTGTTCGCCTCTTAAACCGTCGGGGTAGCCGCGTCCATCCCACCTTTCATGATGATGTTTCACGATAGGCACGACCGGATACGGAAAGTTGACGCGACTGAGAATTTCCGCGCCCACCGTCGTATGAATTTTTGTTTTCTCGAATTCAGCAGGAGTCAAAGTACCCGGCTTGTTGAGAATGTGATCCGGCACCGCAAGTTTTCCGATGTCGTGCAATAAGGCTCCCGCGTTCAACGCGCCCAATTCAGCTGGCGAAAGCTTAAGCAGCTTGCCGAGCCCTTCCGCGTAGATCTGAACCCGGCGCACGTGACAATGCGTGGTTTGGTCCTTAGCGTCGATAGCCGTGGCCAGAGCCTCGACTGTGGCGAGGTGAAGCCGGCTGAGTTCTTCTGTCTCCCGGGTCTTCGCGTTAACGCGCTCAAAATAGATCTTGTAAGTCCAAAAAGTGACGGCAAGTACCGGCAGACTTAGTAGTACGTAAACGAATCCGTAGCGCGTCACGGCCGCATAGATAACCGCGGTCGCGACTGCCGAAGCGAAGAATGACCACCACGTCCACAAATAACTGTCGCGCCAGAATCTAAGGATTGGCTGCCGGCTTCTAAGCGCGTAGATGGTGGAAACGGTGAAACCGTTAATGAAGTAATGCAGCATGGCCATCACAGCCAACGCCGCCAGCAAGTGCTCGAACTGGACCGGAGAAGTGCCCAACGGATTTGTCTGTATAGCGGAGAAGCGATTGAAGATGAGATAAAACGCATTGGCGGAAAAGAAGACGGTTACGGCCATCATCGCCGGCGCGCCAATCCAGCTCGACATGCGTTTTGAAGTGCGCCGGGCACTCACAAACGAGTCTGCTATTCCGATCAGGACCGCGGCCGGCACGCCCAAAAAAAGCGCACTCAGGAATGTGAAAGCGTCGCCCGCGGTAAAGCTTGAGTTCGTATTAGGGATGCGAATCGGATTTGAGCCGGCGAGAACCACCAGCCCAAGAAGGCCCAGAAACTCGGCGCTCTGAACCGGAGAGAGAGAGAAGGTGTGTCGTAGGGCCCAGGCAAACACAGCTGCTCCGGCACAGACCATCACTATCCAATAGGTCTTTGCCGGGCGGTTGTAATCAGACATTTCGATCAGTTTCATTTTGTTCGTCTCACCGTTGCGGGATCAGCGAAACCTTCTGCCCTGATCATCAATACTTCATCAATTCTCTCCTGGTGTGGTGGTCGATTTTTAGTCCGCGCTGAGAGCGAATCCGGGCAACTCGGACTTTCGCTCTCAACGCGAGACGGGCAAGTTGGCGGCCTGCTGGCACGCATCCGCCTTCTGGGGTGTTCTCAAGTACAGCGACCGATCTCGATTTGTGCTTTCAATTCTCATTAATCTTTATGCGGCTAGCGGGCCCAGTGCGGTGAGCCCAGCAGCGCGAACGCTTCCTAGCCGCGGGCTTCTCATTACAAGGCTCGTGCCGGGACATGATGACCGAGTGATTTTCTGGAATGCCTTTAGTTATCGCGGGTTCGTTCGCGAGCGTTGGCCGTAAACGCACATCCGTTCTCAATGTGACAGGTCAAACTGAAGGTTCAGTCAGAAATCATCTCGGAAGGTACGCAAACCTGGATCGATCGCAGGAAGCAATTCGGGTTTGTATGTAGGCGGAAAGTTGACAAGGTCTGTTTCCAAAGTGCACTTTTCTCAAAACTCAGGCATCGGTGATTTGTGAGCAAAGTGATTTCCACCAGGCCCGAACGGCCACCCGACACCGGGTACCTTGCCTTGCTGCGCGGCAATCGCGAATTTCGCTATCTGTGGTTGGGCCAGGTGGTCAGCCAGATGGGCGATTGGTTTGACACTATCGCGGTTTATACGATTGCGTTGCAGTTGACAGGGTCAAGCCGCTCGGTAGCTTTGATTATGGTGGCGCGCTTTCTGCCCAGCGTGATCATGGGGCCGTTGTCCGGAGTCGTGGCAGACCGATTCAGCCGTCGCTCGATCATGATCACCGCGGATCTGCTCCGGGCGTTGGTGGTGCTGGGTTTCCTGCTGGTGCGCCGGCCCGATCAAATGTGGCTGGTCTATGTGCTGACCGTTTTCCAGTTGGCGTTTGCAGCTTTTTTCGAGCCGGCCAAGACCGCCGCTATTCCCTCAATCGTGTCAGATCGCGAGTTAGTCTCAGCCAACGCGATCGCCTCGGTTACATGGTCGGCAATGCTCACTATCGGCGCTGCGATTGGCGGATTGGTCGCCGGCGCATTTGGGACTAACGTCGCTTTCATCCTGGACTCTCTGACGTTCGTCGCCTCCGCCCTGCTGATCGCGATGGTTCGCTTTCCCAAGCGGCCCGCGCGCGTCAAAGCGAAACTAACAATCGGGAAGGCCCTGGGCATTACCGACACGATCGAGGGCGCTCGCTATGTGAGGGACCGGTCGCGGGTCTTTGCCTATCTGCTTGTGAAACCAGCCTGGGGATTGGGTGGAGGCATCCTGACCCTGCTAGCCGTTTTCGGCGAGCGAATTTTTCCCGTCGCGGGCAAGGCGGCCACCGGCATTGGCGTATTGTTTACCGCAAGAGGCATTGGGACCGCGGTAGGTCCAATCGTGGCCAGGCGTTGGGCCGGCGAAACTCGCAAACAAATGCAGATTGCGATTGGAATAGCGTTTCTCATTGGCGGCGCCTTCTATATCGCTTTTGGTGTATCGCGAAATTTCCCGCTCGCCCTTTTGTTTCTCGCGATTGCCCATACCGGCGGCAGCATCCTCTGGGTATTTTCCACTGTGCTGTTGCAGCGAGAGGTCGAGGATCGGTTTCGCGGGCGCGTCTTCGCGGCCGAATTGGCACTGCTGACGCTGACTATGGCCGCTTCGAATTATTTGGTCGGCGAACTGATGGATCGCTTTGGATTCTCGCCGCGGTGGGTCACTGCCGGCGTGGGCGTGTTCTTCCTTTTGCCGGGAGTAATTTGGTTTGCGACTGAGAAATGGTGGGACCGTAAATTTGTGGCCGTCGAATCACGCGCGTCTCAGGCGGCTAAACTCGAAGACGCGAGCGTTGATTAACTCAACACCGCGATTAAGGTTGGCCCACCGCGGATCTTTCATAAGCTGCGATGAACGCCGGATCTCTCCGCTTCAAGGTTTCGTAATCAATTCGTTTGCTGCGAGTCATCAGGCTGTACGCCAACGCCAGCGGATCAAGGTGCATGTATTCCTTCGCATTCTCGAACCAGACCATGCTCTCGTAAGCGGCCGCCTGATAATCTTCGATCACTGGCCGGCGCAGTTCTTCGAAATTGCTCAACGCCTCGCTTAGGTTCGGTGTTTGCTCGAAAGCCTGTTTAAGTGCGATGGCATCTTCCATCGCCAGCTTTGTCCCCGAGCCGATTGAGAAGTGTGCGGTGTGCAAGGCATCGCCCAGCAAGACGACGTTTTCGAACTTCCAGCTCCGGTTTTTCACAAGCATAAAGTTAATCCACTTTGAATTGTTTGAAAGCAGAGGCCGGGTCTGCAAATCGACGGCAAAGACCTCGGCCAGATAGGCGCGAGTCTCTTCAGCCGATTTCTCGGCAAACCCGGCGTTACTCCAGGTCTGGGGATCACATTCGATAATAAAGGTGCTCGTATGCTGATCGAACTTGTAAGAGTGAGCGGCGAACACACCAGCGGGACTTTCGCGAAACGTAAGCGTCAATCCATGAAAAAGCTGGTTCGTGCCAAACCAGATGTAACGGTTCGGGCGCGAGCTGAGCTCAGTCTGAAAGTTTTGTTTGAACCGTTCGCGAACCAGACTGTTAACGCCGTCCGCGCCGATAAGCAGGTCTGACTCTGTTTTGACTGCATCGACATCAGCGATCTCGTGATGGAAATTAATCACGATTCCCAATTGTTCACATCGTCTTTGCAGAATTTTCAGCAGCCGCAGCCGGGCAATCCCGGAAAAGCTATTGCCGTGAATCGATATCTTCTGATCGCGATGCACTACGTCGACATTGTCCCAGGCTTCAAAGTCACGGGTGATTTCAGCGTGCGAGGGCTCATCCGCCTGGCGCAGGGTCGCCAGCGTCTTTCCGGAAAAAACTACTCCCCAGCCAAAGGTATCGTCCGGCCCGTTGCGTTCATAGATCGTAATTTGATGTGAGGCGTCAGCCTGCTTCATGAGGATGGCAAAGTACATGCCCGCCGGCCCGCCCCCGATGATGTTGATTTTCATGCTCGCATTTCATCCAAAGCGGCGCCCAATCTTTCGACGCCGGCTTTGAAGAGTGCCGGTTCGGCGCACATCCCGATGCGAAAGTGTTGCGGAGATTCGAAAAAATGTCCCGGCACGACGGCAGTGTCATGCTTTTCGTGAAGCAGTGTGCAGAGATCTTCGACTAGTCCCTTCATCAACAAAGGAAAGGATGTGGTCCCGGCGGAAGTTCGCACAACTTTCAATTCTTCGCGCGAGTCCAGAAATTCATTGAGCACGGCGCGATTGCTCTCGAGAATGTTTTTCGCGCGAGCAATGAACTTCGGCAGCTTAGCAAGAGCAACCACACTCAGCCTTTCGGCAGGTTGAGGGCCCACCGCTCCAAACAGATCATTTAGTAGTCGCATCTGCTGCGCCAATCCCGTCTCTGCGAGTACCCACCCGCAGCGCAAACCGCTCAAACCATAACCTTTCGTCAAGCTGCTGGTGGCTATGAACTGTGGACCCAGATGAACCGAAGATCGCGGCGCAGCTTCGAACATTGCTTCCAGATAGACCTCGTCAACCAGGACACGCGCCCCGACCGTATCGGCCAGTCGGCCGATTTCCCGCAAGGTTTGTTCATCTACCAAAGCGCTGGTGGGATTGTGCAGGTTGGTCAGCACAATCAGACGAGTGCGGGGAGTAATCCGCCGGGCAATCTCGTCGACATCGACGCGAAAATCATTTTCAAACGATCGCGAAAAACGTTTGATCGTCGCGCTGAAGTATTTGGCTACCGCCAGAATCGGTTCATAGGTTGGTTGCTCGATCAGGACTTCATCGCCGTGTTCGAGCGCGGCCGCCATGGCCAGGTGGTTCGCCATCGATGTGCCACCGGAAATGGTGACCACCTGTTCCACCGGTACGCCGCAATGCGAAGCCAGCCCCTCGATCAGCGGACCGTAGCCATAGGCGTTATCACCATTCAGATCCAGATCCTCAAGGCTGGCGTCCAGGTCCGCGAACGGAAGGCTAAGTATTCCGCTCAACGCGAGATCGTATTTCACTTTCGGACGCGTCTTGGCCCATTGCATATAGGTGGATTGAGTGTTCATGTTGATTCTGAAACCTGGTCTGGAATGCTGAATCTAATTCGGCAACTTCAGACTGACGGTCACGCTTTCAGTTCTTAGCGATCAGCTCGGCGGCGCCGTTCTCGCAGCCTGGCCCAAACTGCATACGCCGGCAGTCCTAACAGCATGATACCGAAACTTATGACGCTGTTGCGTGGCTCCGAGTAAATCACACTAAACGTAATCACGCAGCACGCGGCGATAAAGAAGATCGTAGTGAATGGATGAGCCGGAATGCGAAAGAAGTCATTCGCACCGCTCTTGCTCCGCCGGAACCGAAACACGAACACGCAAACCGCGGTCAGGCCAAAGAAAATCACGTCCACTGACACGACATAACTCAGAATTTTCTCGAAACGGCTGGCGACCAGCGTGATCACAATTGCCAGGACGCCCTGCAGCGCTATCGCAAAAGCCGGAACCCGGGCGCGATTCAACCACGCCAGCCTTTTGAAAAAGAGTCCATCCTCGGCCATCGCGAAATAGACTCGCGGCGCGGTCAGCATGCTCTGACTCAAAAAGCCGAGGGTGGAAATGGCGATGCCGGCGGCGAGAAAGCGCGCGCCTCTTTCTCCCAACGCCAAACGCATTACTGCGGAAGCCGGAGTTTCGGTTTGCGCCAGTTTTTCCGGTCCCAGGGCATAGACGCAAACGAAATTCACGGCCAGGTAAACCGCAATTACCCCCAGCACGCCAAAGAGCAGACCCCGCGGCAAGTTCCGGCGCGGCTCGCGAACTTCGCCGGCAACAAAGCAGGCGGTTTGCCACCCTCCGTAAGCAAATTGCGCCGGAATCAAAGCTGCGCCAAAGGCGATTAGCGAATGCAGAATCGTGGTAGACGAGCCGGCGACGACTGAAACTCCTGCGGTTCCCGGCGCCGCAACCACCGTCATGCCAAAGCCGACCAGGGCGGCAATCGCAATCAGCTTCAGCACCATGAACACGTTCTGGGTCATGCTGCCGGCGCGCAGTCCAATACAATTGATGATCGTGAGCAAGGCCAGAGCGATTGAAGCGAGCAGCGCCGCCCGAAAGTCCGTGACTTGTTTGCCGAACAATTCAAAGACGTGTTTGGCAAAGATGAGCGCGACCGCGGCCATCCCACCCGTCTGAATCACAAACAGCAAACTCCAGCCGTAGACAAAGGCGATTGAAGGATGCAACGCATCGCGGAGATAAACGTACTGGCCGCCGGACGCCGGACGTTGAGAGGACAGTTCCGCATAAATAAAGGCGCCGGCCAGCGCGATCAGGCCGCCGACAGCCCAGGCTCCCAGAATTAAAAACGGCGTGTGTACTTGCTTTGCGACTACGTAGGGATTGGTGAAGATACCCGCGCCGATGATCCCGCCCATCACAATCATCGTGGCATCGAACAGGCCCAGACGCCGGGCCAGGTGTGGGTTCTGTGAATCTGTTCCGGGATCGGTATGCAATTTGATATTCACATGATCTAAGCAGGTTGTTTTCGATTATGCGGCTGCGGCAATCGCTTTATCGAGGAGGTCGCGGATACCGAGTCGTTCAGACCACTCTCGCATATATTCATAATCGAGTCTCGCTTTCTGCACCTTTAGTACTCCCAGCACATCTGACCACTGCCGGTCGGAAACTTCACCACCTTTTCGAAACCAAGCCAGTTTCGCCATTACCGTATCCTCGGAGGTCGCAATGTAAACAATTGTTTCAGAGTTTGGCTGGATTCTTTCCGGCAGTTTCCTTTCGATTTCTTTCTTCGAAAAGTCATCTTGCGAAGCATACACGTTAACCTTGAACATTGATTCGCGGTGGATAGCATTGAACGCCCGTCCTGAGGCTATGGCCCGTCGCACCGCCAGGTCATCAACGTAGAAGTCCTTCGACGAGAGTTGTTCAACGATGCCGTCGAGGTGATCGGCGGTGAGTTCCGCAACGATATCGGCATCGACCGTCGCTCTCCGCACCCCACGGGCAGAACTGGCGAACGAGCCCACAACTACGTAGGAGATCTGAAGATCTTCAAGAACGCGAACTACTTCAATCAAGACATCAGTAGGCGTTGCCATTAGCTCATCGCATTCGATTTAGTATCCTTCAATCTCCGGGTCCCAGCCGTAAGCGCCGATTACCTCAGTGCGGCTAAGCACCCGCGCAGCGAGGCGGCGTCTAATTTCGTTTTCGTCGGCAGTCGGATAACAACGTCGCAGGTCGGCAATCGTTAACAGTCGCAGCGTCTCATATATTTGATCCACCATCTGCAGACGCTTCCAAACCGGAGCGTGGCGAAGCAATTCGAGCAGAACAGCTTCCGCTTCAGGGCTCGTATCCGTGTGTAGATCTTGCATGAATTTAAGAATTACAGCTCCGAACTCGTTCGTTCGAGGCTCACTCTTTCAAGAGTTGATTCGCGATCACCAGCTTTTGAATTTCGGAAGTGCCTTCGTAAATTCGCAGCGCGCGCGCGTCGCGATAAAGCCGCTCAACCACCGTGCCGCGCACCAGCCCGCTGCCGCCATGAATCTGAACGGCCTGATCGATGATTTGCCCGGCAGCTTCGGTGGCGAACAGCTTTGCCTCGCTGGCCGCGCGGGTCGAGCCTTCGGCACTCGTGTCTTTCAAGTACGCGGCGCGGCCAACCAGAAGGCGGGCCGCGTCCAATTGAGTTGCCATGTCGGCGAGCTTTTCCTGAATTAACTGATGGCCCGAAAGCGGGCGGCCAAATTGTTCACGCGACTTGGCGTGCAAAAGGCTTTCATCCAAAGCACGCCGCGCCATGCCACACGCGGCCGCACCGACGCTGGCGCGAAACAGGTCGAGCGTTTGCAGGCTAAGTCGCAGCCCATCTCCGGGCGAGCCAATCATGTCTTCGACCGGGACTTTGCAGTCTTTGAATTCCAGTTCGCCGATCGGATGCGGAGCAATCATTTCCGTCCGTTCCGCCACGCTAAAACCGGGCATCCGCGCGGACACCACAAACGCGGAAATCTCCGCGCGCCCGTCTTCGCGGGTGCCCGTGCGGGCAAAGACTGTGTAGAAGTCAGCTACGCCGGCATTTGAGATAAAGCGCTTCCGGCCATTTATGACGTACGAGTCGCCTTCGCGGCGCGCCACGGTCTTAAGCGCGGCGACGTCAGAGCCGGCGTCCGGCTCGGTCAGGGCGAAAGCCGCGATGGCTTTGCCGTTTACAGCTCGGGCCAGCCAGAAATCACGAACGTGTTCGGTCGCTGACAGGCTGATCGCATAGGTCCCGAGGCCCTGCATCACAAACGCGAGATCCGCCAGCGACGATGAATACGAAAGGGTTTCGCGAATAATGCAGAAGCTGAGCAGATCGAAAGGCTCGCCCGGAGTGGGCACGGCATACCGCAACAGGTCAGCTTCGAACAGAAGCATGACGTAGCTGCGCAGCGCCTCATCAACGTCCTGCTCGTCGTCACCGGCCCGAACTTCGATCTCGCGCTCGGCAAACTCAGCTGCTCGCGCGGCCAGCGCGCGATGATCGGCGGAGAAGAATGGAGTTGTGGAAATAAAGTAATCCATAGCAGTAATGCGCAACCCATATTATTCGAATTTTGCCGGCCGCTTCTCCAGGAACGCCGCGTGAGCTTCACGAAAGTCGGGTGTCTGCATGCACAACGCCTGGGCCAGGGCCTCGGCTTCCAACGCGCTCTCAAATCCCATATGCAGTTCGCGATTCAGCATCTCTTTGGTCTTGGCCAAACCCAAAGCGGGTCCGTGAGCTAACTTTTCAGCAAACTCACGGGTGGCGGTTTCCAGTTGATCGCGAGGCACGACGCGATTGTAGAGACCAATTCGCTCAGCTTCGTCGGCGGAAATGAACTCGCCGGTCATCAATAGCTCAGTCGCTTTAGCTAGACCGACCACGCGCGGCAATAAATAGGTTGCGCCCATGTCAGTCCCGGCGAGGCCAACCTTCACGAAAATGAAAGCGATTTTCGCTTCTTTGGCGGCGATCCGGATATCTGATGCCAGCGCGATACACGCGCCCGCACCGGCCGTGGTCCCATTCAGACTGGTGATGATTGGCTTCGGGAGCGCGCGCATATTATGAATCAGTTCACAGGTCAGCCTCGTGAAATCCAGCAAACCTTCGGCGTCGCGACCCTGGAGCGCGCCGATGATGTCACGCACGTCGCCGCCCGAGCAGAACGCGCGGCCGGCGCCCGTAATCACGACGACCCGCAGCCCCGGTTCTTCGCGCAGCGCGGCGATGAAGTCCGTCAGTTCGCGATAGACTTCAAACGTGATCGCATTCAGACGCTCGGGGCGATTAAGCGTGATGGTCCCGACGCCGTCGCTCTGCTCGTAAAGAAAGGTCTCTGGAGTTTTCATCTCGTCACTTCATTTAGCCGGATCAATCTTTTCGTCGATCACAACAACGCGCCCGGGCAGGCTTCCAGATTTAAGCACGAGGGCGAGATCTTCAGCGCTCTGTTTGGTAAACCGGCCGGTGATTTCGCCCTGATCAAAGATCTGGGACTTGATGAAAGCGATCGATTTCACTTCATCGTTCCGGACGACGCCAAGGTATTGATTGATATGCGAGCCAGTCCACGTGCCAAACTTGTCGGCGCCGTTCTTACCCAGTGAAAACCGAATATCATACTCAGCGCCACCGCCGCGAGAGCGCTCCGCCGACGCATCTCGAAGGTCGCTGCCATCGACGATCGCCGGCGACTCAACCACTACCCATTTTTTGTTCGATGGTTGAGCCACCGTATCAGAGGGCTCCTGACGCTCAGCATAAGGCAAAACGCGACGATTGGCCGGAATCGTTCCGTCACTGCTCAACGAAGTGACGGCTTCTTCTTTGGTGATGTAGGTTTGGACCGGCGCCGGACTGGGAGGGCTTACCAGAGCGACCAGCTCAAGCTTGCCCTGATCGGTAATCAACTTTGTCAATCGATTCTGATCGTTAGTCGTTGGCAGGTTGACCAGAATTCGGCCGTTCCCGGGATCCCCATCGGGCTTTACTTCAAAGTTCGAAACGCCGGCCGCGGTCAAACGTCTTTCGATTATGGTAATGGCTTGCTGTGTCGCGGCGGCGCGATCAGTAGCAGCGTCGAGCTGCAGAGTCAGGTGCCAGGTGAGCTTAGGTTTCGGACGGAGATACGAGCAGGCTAATCCTGAGCAGACCAGCAAAGCGATTGCCGGCAAAGCAGAAACTCGTGGTTCAGGCGTTCTCATGGCGTGACACTAAAAAACTAAAGAACCGCGGTGGCCTCAATCTCGATCTTCGCAGCGTCTTCCAGCAGGCTTTTAACTTCAACCAGGACCATGGCCGGAAAATGTTTGCCCATGCGGGCACGATAACGCTCGCCAATTTCTTTCAGGCGCTCTTTGTATTCGTTCTTATCGATGACATAGATGACCAGGCGCGCGATCTGTTCGGCTGTCCCACCGGCTTCCGTCACCACTGTATTGACGTTGGCGAGGGCGGTATCGAATTGCTCGACGAGATCCGTGCTGACGATTTTGTGATTTCGATCCCAACCGATCTGCCCGGCGACGAACAGCAGACGTCCAGAGGCTTCAGTCAACACACCGTTGGCATATCCGGACGGAGCGCCGAGTAATTCAGGATTGATGTAAGTGAAGCCCATCTTTATTCGCAGCGAGATTACACAGAGGCTTGAACAATCTCCAGCTGATTTCCGCCCGGGTCGCGCACGTAAAAGCGTAATGAGCCGGGAAGTGGTCGCGGGTCGGGAATGACTTCCACGCCGGCTTCGCGAAACTTTTGCTCAGCCTCTTTCAAGTCAGAAACCGTAAAGCAGATGTGACGCGAGCTCAACTCGGCTGCTTCGTCTTCGACGGACAGATGAAGTTGGTTGCTTCCGATTTGATACCAGGCACCGCTCTGGCGTGCCGCCGGAGGCTTCGGCACTTGTTCCAGGCCGAGCACCGATCCGTAAAATTCCTTCGCCGCCGCTTCCAGCTGCGAAGGGACCGTCACATTTACATGATGAAGTGCCTTAACCGTCATGGAAGTTTGAAATGCGGATTCTCAATAATGCCAAAGAGGTTCCCGAACGGATCTCTCACGGTTGCGACTTTGATTCCTTCGCCAACGTCCTGGACCGCTTCGTGCTCACTGGCGCCCAGTTCCAGCAGGCGCGCGTAGGCGGTCGCGGCATCCTCTACTCCCCAGTAGGCCGCGGTGCCGTCGGCTTTGTCTTCGGCTGTGCCGGGCCCTGGTTGCAGTCCCAACTCGTAACCGGCGACGTTAAAGCCCACATAGAAGGCTTCGTCAAAGTAAGGTTCCAGGCCGAATACTTTGCTGTACCAGGCTTTTCCTTTTTCGATGTCGTCGACCCGATAACTTGCGGTCCTTAATCCCAGAAACATTTTCTTCTCCGCGTCCCGACACGAAACTTACTTCTTTTCGAAATCCATCACCTCGTCCAAGCGCTCGGCTCTCGACGCCTTTGACGAGGCCTTCTTATCTTCCAGGTAGGCGTTGAATTCAGCAGATCGGTTGCGGGGGACGCTCAAGCTTTGCCACTCGCTCGATTTGAAATGCTTCGCCAGAAAAACGATCTGTCCCACGTGATAGGCATAATGCGCGATCTGTCGATTAATCGCCTGGATAACCGTATGGTCCTGGCCGCGAATCATGACGGTGCGCATGAGATCGTCCGGTTGCAGTGGCTCGATCGCGTTGAAGACGCACGCCCAGCCTTTCTCCCAGTAGGCGAGCATCTCGTCTCTGGTCGTTTCCGGCAGCGTCACGAATTCGAGGTC